>CAZYHV010000003.1:151303-209269 GCA_964647485.1 uncultured Chitinophagaceae bacterium
TGACTAATCAACTTACCGACTATATTTTCTTATAAAAACTTTTACAATTCTTTGATAAAAGTAGTTTTTGGTATAAATTTGCTTTCTGTTTAGTACTTACACAATCAAACAATTCTATTATTTATGAAGTGGGGACAATATTTTACTTCCGCTATCGGTAAAAAGCTGGTCATGTCTTTTACCGGACTCTTTCTTATCTCGTTTCTTATAGTACATTGTATTCTTAATTTCTGCATATTTGTACCTGATCATGGGGCTACCTTTGATAAGTTTGCCCATTTTATGGGAACCAACTGGATTGTTCATATTCTGGAGGTGGGTTTATTTGCCGGATTGATTCTTCACATTATTCAGGGAATTATGCTGACTGTACAGAATAGAAGCAAACGACCGATAAAATATGCTGTTAATAAACGAAATCAAGTGAGTAAATGGTATTCTCGTTCAATGGGAATTTTGGGAATTCTGGTGTTGTTATTCCTTATTGTGCATTTAAGTAATTTCTGGGTACATACTCGTTTTGCAAGTCTTTTTGGTGGGGTAGGTACTGTTGATTATCATGGAAAGGAAATGGAAGCGCTATACCATCAGATGACAGTCGTTTTTAGTAATCCGATTATAGTCTTGATTTATGTTTTGGGAGTGATTGCCTTGGGTTTCCATCTGGCACATGGTTTTCAAAGTGCATTTCGTACTTTGGGAATGACTTCTGCACGATATATAAAGATTATCAGAGGCATTGGATTGGCCTTTTCAATTATTGTACCCATTATTTTTGCGTTAATGCCGATTTCTATGTATTTAGGTTGGGTAAGTTAAAATTTAAATTAATTTCTATATTATATACTTATGGAATTAGATGCTAAAGTACCTGAAGGACCACTCGCTGAAAAGTGGACAAATTATAAAAATCATTGTAAGCTGGTGAGTCCGGCCAATAAAAGGAAGTTAGATATTATTGTTATAGGCTCCGGATTAGCTGGAGCTTCTGCTTCTGCAACCTTAGCTGAACAAGGGTATAATGTAAAAACCTTTTGTTTTCAGGATAGCCCTCGACGTGCTCATAGTGTAGCAGCACAGGGCGGAATTAATGCTTCTAAAAATTATCAAAATGACGGAGACTCCGATTTCCGTCTTTTTTACGATACGTTGAAAGGAGGGGATTTCCGTTCTCGGGAATCAAATACTTATCGACTGGCGGAAGTAAGTGGTAATATTATCGATCAATGTGCTGCACAAGGGGTTCCCTTTGCTCGCGAGTATGGTGGTTTATTAGCAAATCGTTCTTTTGGAGGAGTACAGGTACAGCGTACTTTTTATGCGGCCGGACAGACCGGACAGCAATTGTTACTCGGAGCTTATTCTGCATTGGAAAGGCAAATTGCCCTTGGAAAAGTGGAAATGCATACCCGTCATGAAATGCTGGAGGTCGTCATTATTGATGGAAAAGCCAGAGGAATTATTGCTCGGAATCTGGTTACAGGAGAATTAGAAAGATATTTTGGACATGCTGTGATTTTAGCCTCGGGTGGATATGGGAATGTTTTCTACTTATCTACGAATGCGATGGGGTCGAATGTAACGGCGTCCTGGAAGGTTCATAAAAGAGGAGCATACTTTGCCAACCCATGTTACACACAGATTCATCCAACTTGTATTCCTGTTTCCGGAGATTATCAGAGTAAACTGACGCTGATGAGTGAGTCCTTAAGAAATGATGGACGAATTTGGGTGCCCAAGAAAAAGGATGACAATAGAAATCCAAACGATATACCGGAAGAGGAGAGGGATTATTATTTGGAACGTCGTTACCCTGCATTTGGAAATTTAGGCCCTCGTGATGTGACTTCCAGGGCAGCAAAGGAAAGGTGTGATGCCGGATATGGTGTAGGGGAGTCTAAACAGGCTGTTTATCTTGACTTTGGATCCGCCATTGAACGTTATGGAAAAGCTGCTGCTCATCAAAAGCAGATTCATCATCCATCAAAAGAGGTGATTGAGGAGCTGGGGAAAGAAAAAGTGAAAGAGAAATATGGGAATCTTTTTGAAATGTATGAAAGGATTACGGCTGAGAACCCTTATGAGGTACCGATGCGTATTTATCCTGCCAGCCACTATACGATGGGTGGACTTTGGGTAGATTACAATTTGGAAACGACGATTCCCGGTTTATTTGCCATTGGAGAGTGTAATTTCTCTGATCATGGTGCCAATCGGTTAGGAGCTTCCGCTTTGATGCAGGGATTGGCAGATGGTTATTTCGTACTTCCCTATACGATTGGTAATTTTATGTCCGGTGAAATTAATACCAAACCAATTCCTACGGATCATCCGGAGTTTGAAAAAATAGAAAAAGAAGTGCAAGCCAGGATTGATCAATTAATGAATATTCAGGGAGAACATTCGGTTGATTATTTCCATAAGGCTTTAGGTAAAATTATGTGGAATAAATGCGGTATGTCGAGGAATGAAAAAGATTTAACTTCTGCTATTAAGGAAATACGTGAATTAAGAGAACGTTTTTGGAAGGAAGTGCGTGTGCCGGGGAAAAAGGAAGGGATGAATCCTGAACTTGAAAAAGCCGGTCGGGTAGCTGATTTTCTTGAAATGGGAGAGCTGTTAGCAGTAGATGCATTACAGAGAGATGAAAGTTGTGGTGCCCACTTCAGAGAAGGTCATCAAACAGAAGATGGTGAAGCACAAAGGGTGGATGATAAGTTCTGCTATGTAAGTGCCTGGGAATACCAAAAAGATAATAAATTTGAATTGCATAAAGAACCGTTGGAATTTAATGTGATTCATTTATCCCAGCGGAGTTATAAGTAGAATTGTAATTGTTGGATTGCTGAATTGTTTTGAAAGAAGCTAAAAATTATTTATCTTTAAATGACATAAATGCCTATAAAGAAGCTTTTGACCTGAGTAATATTGTTTGGGAAACCGTGACAAAATGGGATGCTTTTTCTAAGTCAACTGTCGGAAAACAATTTGTAAGAGCGGTTGATTCTGTTTCGGCTAATATTGCCGAAGGATTTGGAAGGTCTTCAAAAAAGGATAGAATCAGGTTTTATATTATTAGTCGGGGTTCTGTTATTGAATGTATTAATTGGTGTCAAAAAGCAAAGAAAGAAAATTATTGTCAGCGAAAGAATATGATATTATTCAGGCAGGGGTAAAAGATTTACCAAAATCAATCAACGGGCTAATTAAATATACAAGCCAAAAATTGAAAAAGTAATGAAGACTAAGCCGTATAACCTACCTTCGTTAAAGTTCCACTACACGTAAAGTTTCGTGAAATGTAGCTTTGGTAGGCAGGCCATAAAACAATAAAACAATACAGCCATATAATCATAAACCATGAACTTAACATTAAAAGTCTGGAGACAAGAAAACGATAAGGATGAAGGTCATTTTGAGACCTATCCGGTTAAAGATATATCTGAGCACATGTCCTTTTTGGAGATGTTTGATGTGTTGAATGAAAGGTTAATTAATGAGGGGAAAGATCCCATTGCTTTTGATCATGACTGCCGTGAAGGAATTTGTGGTATGTGTTCGATGTATATCAATGGCAGAGCACATGGTCCGATGCCGGGCACAACAACTTGTCAACTTCACATGCGTCATTTTGACGATGGGGAAACGATTGTAGTCGAGCCTTGGCGTGCAGAAGCATTCCCTGTTGTTAAAGACTTGGTAGTAGATAGAAGTTCCTTTGATCACATTATTGAATCCGGAGGATATGTTTCTGCCAATACCGGGAGTGCAGTGGATGCCAATGCGATTCCTATTCCAAAGGAAGATGCTGATCAAGCTTTTGATGCAGCTACTTGTATTGGATGTGGAGCTTGTGTAGCCGCTTGCCCAAATTCTTCTGCAATGTTATTTGTTGGTGCTAAAATTTCACAATTAAGTCATCTTCCTCAGGGTATTCCTGAAAGGAAATCCAGAGTCGTTAATATGATCTCTCAAATGAATGATGAGAAATTTGGTAGTTGTTCCAATGTAGGAGCCTGTGAAGCAGAATGTCCCAAAGAGATCTCTATTACCAATATTGCGAAAGCAAATTCCGAATATTTAAAAGCTGTTTTTTCTGCCGGAAAGTATGGGAAGTTGCACCATGTAGAGGAAGAGGAATAAATACGCTTCATGACTTCCTTAATGGATATTCAGGGGCTTAAAATTTCTTTCCAAAAAGGAGGTACACTTCGTCCTGTAGTAAAAGGAATCTCTTTCCGGATTCCTAAAGGAGATGTTGTTGGAATTGTAGGAGAATCGGGATCGGGCAAATCTGTGACTGCACTTTCATTGATGAACCTTCTTCCTCCAGAACCTTATTGTGAGGTTAGAGGTAGCACTACTTTTCTTTTAGACAAAAAGAAAATTCACCTTTCTGAATTGCCTGAGGAAAGAATAAGACTATACCGAGGTCGGAGAATCAGCATGATTTTTCAGGAACCTATGACTTCTTTGAATCCTGTCTTGACCTGTGGAGAGCAGATCTCAGAAACCTTAAGACTTCACCTTCATATTTCGCGTAAAGAAGCTAAAAAAAGAACCCTTCATTTTTTTGAACAAGTAAAGCTCAAAGATCCGGATCGTGCTTTTGAAAGTTACCCTCATCAATTGTCCGGTGGTCAGAAGCAAAGAGTGATGATTGCATTAGCAATAAGTTGCGAACCGGTTTTGATGATTGCTGATGAGCCTACCACCGCTTTAGATGTTACGGTACAAAAATCTATTTTAAAATTATTAAAAGAATTACAGTATGATCTTGGAATGAGTATGCTTTTTATTACGCATGACTTAGGAGTGATACGGGAAATAGCAGATCAGGTGTTGGTAATGTATCAAGGTCGCATCGTGGAGAAAGGAGCTGCCGAAAAAATCTTTATCAAACCGGAACATCCCTACACTAAAGGATTGCTGGCGAGTCGCCCGCCATTAGATAGAGAACTTGAACGATTGCCGACAATGTCGGATTTTTTGAAAGGAAAAGAAAAGGGTACGTTTTCTCCTAAAAAAACTGAGATTGAAACAGTAGTAAAGCAGTTGAAGAGGAAGAAAAAAAAGGAAAGTATTACTTCAGGGGATTCTATTTTGAAATTGAAGAATGTAACAGTGCGATATCCCGGTAAGAAAAATTTTTTGGGGAAAATTTTGCAATGGACCACTGCTGTCAACCAAGTAAGCCTCGAAGTAAGAAAAGGAGAAGTTCTTGGGTTAGCAGGAGAGTCCGGTTGTGGAAAAACAACACTTAGTAGAGCTATTTTGCAATTAATTCAACCACAAAGCGGGGAAGTGTGGTTGCAGGGAATAGATTTATGCTCTCTTTCTATAAAGGAAATGCGTAAAATGCGTTCCAATATACAGTTGATTTTCCAAGATCCCTATTCGGCACTAAATCCTCGGCTCACGATCGGTCAGGCTATTCTTGAACCAATGAAATTACATAAGAAGGGAAAAAACCGGGTAGAACGAAAGGAGAAGGTCAAAACATTGCTCACTAAAGTAGGCTTATCACCGGATATTTTTAGTCATTATCCACACGAATTTTCCGGAGGGCAAAGACAACGAATATGTATTGCACGTACGTTGGCATTAGAACCTGAGTTTATTATTTTTGACGAGTCCGTATCGGCCCTTGATGTGAGTGTACAGGCACAAGTTTTAAATCTTTTGTTGGATTTGAAGAAAGAATTTGAATTTAGTAGTATTTTTATTTCGCATGATTTATCGGTTGTGAAATTTATAAGCGATAGGGTTGCAATTATGAATAAAGGAAGAATAGAAGAAGTAAATACGACTTCTCAAATCTTTGAATCTCCTCAATCTCCTTATACTCAAAGGCTTATTCGGGCTATTCCGAGTTCTCCAATAAAATGAGGTAAAATCAGAATTTTCTCTATAGAGGATAAAGGAACAATAATATATGGAATTTAGATAAAAATTCATACCTTTGCAGGCTTAAAACCTTACCTTTAGATGAAATTATCCCAATTTAAATTTGACCTTCCCTTAAATTTAATTGCTCAACATCCCAGTAAGGAGCGTGATGAGTCGCGTTTGATGGTAGTTCACAAAGATAGTGGAAAAATTGAGCATAAGGTATTTAAGGATGTGAAGGATTATTTTGATGATCAGGATACGATTATTGTTAATAATACCAGAGTATTTCCTGCACGATTACATGGCTGTAAAGAAAAAACAGGAGCTAAGATAGAAGTTTTTCTTTTACGCGAATTAAATATGAATACGCGTTTATGGGATGTAATTGTTGATCCGGCAAGGAAAATCAGGGTGGGAAATAAGCTATTCTTCGGAGAAAACGAGGAATTAGTTGCAGAGGTTATTGACAATACCACCTCTCGTGGTCGGACCATACGCTTTCTCAATGAGGGAACAGATGAGGAATATAAAGCCTTATTAAATAAATTAGGGGAGACTCCGCTTCCCGATTATATAAAAAGAGAACCGGAAGCTGAAGATAAAGAACGGTACCAAACGGTATATGCCAAATATGAAGGCGCGGTTGCGGCTCCTACAGCCGGGTTACACTTTACAGAATCTCTCATTAAACGTTTGGAAATCAAAGGAGTGAATTTTTCGGAATTGACCTTACACACCGGTTTGGGAACCTTTCGTCCTATTGAGGTGGAAGATCTCAGCAAGCATAAGATGGATGCGGAATATTATGATATTCCTGAACGTTGTACCGAGATTGTAAATGAGGCTATTCAGAACAATAAACGCATTTGTGCTGTGGGTACGACGACCATGCGGGCTATTGAATCTTCGGTTACTTCCTCTAATTTGTTGCGACCGGATGAAGGTTGGACAAATTTGTTTATTCATCCTCCTTATCAGTTTAGGATTGCCAATTGTATGATTACAAACTTTCACCTTCCGAAAACAAGTTTACTTATCATGGTGGCAGCCTTTGCAGGCTATGATTTGACGATGAAAGTTTATGAAGAAGCGATTAAGGAAAAGTATAACTTTTATAGCTACGGGGATGCTATGTTAATTATATAGTATGGCGTTATCGGAAAAACAGTTAAAAGAAAAATAAAATACCTTGACAAAGAAAGTTTTCTTTCTGAAAAAAAATATCTATCTTTGCACTCTTTTAGAATGTTATGGCAAAACAACCACTCATAAAACAGGACGGCGTAATTACAGAAGCACTTTCTAACGCGATGTTTCGTGTAAAATTAGAGAATGATCATGAAATTACAGCCACTATTTCCGGTAAAATGAGAATGCATTACATTCGGATTTTACCCGGAGATAAAGTTAGTGTAGAAATGAGTCCGTATGATTTAAGTAGAGGACGCATTATTTATAGATACAAATAAAACTAAAACGAAGATTAAATGAAGGTTAGAGCATCAATTAAGAAACGTAGTAGCGATTGCCAGATTGTGCGTCGCAAAGGGAAGCTATATGTTATTAATAAGAAAAATCCTCGTTTTAAACAACGTCAGGGTTAAATTAATAATTATTAAATAAATTAGTATTATTTATGGCACGTATAGCCGGAGTAGATCTTCCAAAAAACAAGAGAGGAGAAATTGGATTGACTTATATTTTTGGTATCGGTCGTTCTACCGCTCAGTATATCCTCGATAAGGCTGAAATTAGCTATGATAAAAAAGTAAGTGAATGGAATGATGATGAACTGTCTTCTATTCGTACAATTATCAATGATGAAATTAAGGTAGAAGGAGCGCTTCGTTCTGAAGTTCAAACGAACATTAAGCGCCTGCTTGATATTGCTTGCTACCGAGGTATTCGTCACAGAAAAGGATTGCCTTTAAGAGGACAACGTACACAAAAGAATTCCAGGACACGTAAGGGTAGAAGAAAGACCGTGGCTGGAAAGAAAAAAGCACCACGTAAGTAATTTGAATTTATTATTATTTTATAATTTAGACAATGGCTAATAAACCAAAGAGATCCAGCGCAGCTTCTCGTAAAAGAAAAGTAAAAGTAGAAGCGAACGGAGATGTGCATATCACAGCTAGTTTCAATAATCTTATTGTTAGTATAACCAATAAGCAAGGACAAATTATTTCTTGGTCGTCTGCCGGTAAAATGGGATTCAGAGGATCTAAGAAAAATACGCCTTATGCTGCTCAAACTGCTGCACAAGATGCAGCTAAAGTCGCTACTGATGCAGGAATGAAACGTGCTGATGTATATGTGAAAGGACCGGGTTCGGGTAGAGAAAGTGCTATTCGTTCTATTGCCAATTCCGGTATTGAAGTGAATGTCATCAAAGATATTACTCCATTACCTCACAATGGCTGCCGTCCTCCCAAAAGAAGAAGAGTGTAAGCAGAAGCATCTCTAGTAATTATTTTTAACAAAGTTTATTTTTATTGATTGTGTGTGGGTATAGGATTTTGTTTTTAGATTTTTTAATAATCCTATATCGCAACTAAAAAATCTTTCAAACTATGGCAAGGTATACAGGACCTAAAACCAGAATCTCTCGTAAATTTGGAGAGCCCATTCTTGGAAATGGGAAATATTTTAACAAAAATAGTAATCCTCCCGGACAACATGGAGGAAAACGTCGTCGGAGACAACCCAGTGAATATTCTCTACAGCTCAGGGAAAAACAAAAAGCAAAATACACTTACGGGGTTTTAGAACGTCAGTTTAGAAAAACTTTTGAAGAAGCTTCCCGTTTAAAAGGGGCACCCGGTGAAAACCTGATGAAACTTTTAGAAGCTCGTTTGGATAATACCGTATTTCGTATGGGAGCTGCTCCTTCTCGTCCGGCTGCACGTCAGCTTGTTTCTCACAAACATATTACCGTCAATGGTGAAATCGTGAATGTTCCTTCTTATCGTTTAAAAGAGGGGGATGTTGTTGCTTTCAAACCGAAGACTTTTAACAATGAAACTTTGGTAGGTAGAGTGAAACCTCTTAATCCTAAATTTAATTGGCTAGAATGGAATGATAATGAACTGAAAGGAACATTTCTGGCTTATCCTGAAAGAGAAAGTATACCTGAAAATATAAAAGAACAACTCATTGTAGAGTTGTATTCTAAATAATAATTCAAAGAAGAGATATGATGGATCTCTTTTCATAAGAATGCATTTAATTTTCTAAAAAAACTTACATTGTCAAATGGCCCTTTTAAATTTTCAAAAACCTGATAAAATAGCGCTTCAAAAAGAAACAGACTTTGAGGCCAAATTTGAATTTCGACCTCTAGAACCTGGTTATGGGGTGACTATTGGTAATGCTTTAAGACGTGTATTATTATCTTCTTTGGAAGGCTATGCCATAGATAGCATTAAGATAGAAGGCGCAGATCATGAGTTTTCTACTATTCGCGGCGTATCGGAAGATGTTACCGAGATTATTCTTAACCTAAAACAGGTTCGGTTTAAAAAGAAAGTAGAAGAAGATGTAAATAGTGAAAAACTTATTTTGTCCTTTAATAATAAGACAGAATTTACTGCCGGAATGATCGAAAGTGCGACAAATACTTTTGAGATAATGAATCCGGATTTACACATTTGTACTTTGGATGAATCGGTGCAATTTACCATGGAATTAAGTATCTCAAAAGGAAGAGGATATGTGCCTGCAGAGGAACATAATCATAAAGATAATGATACCCTTGGCTTTATTAAGATTGATTCCATCTATACACCAATAAAAAAGGTACAATATAATGTTACCAATACACGTGTTGGACAGAAAACGGACTATGAAAAACTTCTTATAGAGGTGAATACCGATGGTACGATTCATCCGGAAGAAGCTGTGAAAGAAGCGTCTCGTATTCTTATTCAACATTTGATGATTATTACGGATGAAAACATTAACCTTGATTTGGGAAAAGAGGAAGAAGAAGATGTTGTAGACGAAAAAACCTTACAGTTGAGGAAAGTCTTAAAGACTTCATTAGAAGATCTTGATTTAAGTGTTCGTGCCTTTAACTGCTTGAAAGCAGCGAAAATCAGTACATTGAGTGAATTGGTTCAGTATAGTGAAGATGAGTTAATGAAATTCCGTAATTTCGGACAAAAATCCCTCTCAGAAATTCAACAAGTTATAGCTGATCGTGGATTGCATTTTGGAATGGATGTTTCTAAGATTAATTTAGACGAAGATTAATAAAAGATTTTAAAAGTAGGATGATATGCGTCATAAAGTAAAAAATAATCATTTAAGTAGGAAATCTGCTCATAGAAAGGCTTTGTTATCACATCTTTCTAGTGATTTGATTAAGAATAAAAGAATTGTAACCACATTAGCAAAGGCTAAGGCACTACGGATCTACGTAGAACCATTAATCACTAAATCTAAAACAAATACGACTCATAACCGAAGAATCGTTTTTAGAACGTTACAGGATAAAGAGGCAGTTGCGGAATTATTTGGTGATGTAAGTGCTAAAATTGGTAATAGACCAGGTGGTTATACTCGAATTATTAAGCTGGGAACTCGTCTTGGCGATTCTTCCGAAATGGCTTTGATTGAATTGGTGGATTATAATGACTTATATTCCAATACCAAAGAAAGTAAGCCTAAACGTAAGAGAACACGTAGAAGCGGTTCTCGTAAAAAGACTACTTCGGCTGCTGAATCTACGGAAGAGAAGAAAGAAAGTGAAGTAACAAATGAAGCTTCTGAAGCAAAGAGTGAAGTAAAAGACGAAAAGGAAGGAACTCAACAGGAAGAAAAGAAAGCTGAATCAGAAAAAGACCAGCAGGAAGAAGCCGAAGCAAGTGCTGCTACCGAACAAACTGGAGAAAAAGGAGATACTGAGGAGAAGAAGGAAGAAGAAAAAGAAGGATCCGCTGAAGATAAAACGGAAGCTTCTGCTGAGGAAAAAGAGAAAGATGCTCCTAAGGAAGAGGATGAAGATCAATCTTCCGAAAAATAGAATTTCTCCTTTTAAAGAATAAAAAAAGACAGCGTTTTAAAACGCTGTCTTTTTTTATTTAAGACGGTATAAAAAAGAGACGCTTTTTTATTATTTAAAATCTTCTTCTGTTAGACCGGTATTGATTTTTATTGTATCTACGGTTGCTTTGATGGTCATAGGTCCGGTTTTTGAATCTATTTTAAATGGGAATTTTATTCCTTGCACCTCTTTATAATCGCCTACATTGGTACGACTATTTTTTACACCTTCTGGTGTTTTGATGCTGCTCATCTGTCTTATCTTCAGTCCTGTTTCTTTGTCAAAGTAGAGCACCCTTTTGTTTGAATTTTCATCCGTCACAGTCAATGCATAGGCTTCTTTGCCGTCGATATCTTCTATTCCTGTTAACTCTATGTTGCTGGAATCATTATTTAATAGATAAAGGGCGTAGAAGGGATGAGCTTGTTTTTTAATGCTTATCTTTTGTTGTTTGGAAACAGGTACATTGTTTCCCATTCTTTGCATACTTATTTCGTCACCATTTACTTTTGTTTCCATAACGGTTTGATTATTTGATGGTATGGTGACAGACATGAGATATTTATCAGGCAACAGGTATTTTGTCGATGTGTTGATTTTCATCCCTCTTATCTCTGCACTCGACCGGATGCTCAGATCTTTTACTGATTCTAATTTTTCCTTTCCTCCAATGGCCTGAATATATTTGCTTAGGACACTTTTTGCTGTGACTCCTTTAGGGATTTTCTTTTCAGAGGGAGCTTTGACAGGATGACCATAAATATCTACAAATTGTATCTTCCCATATTTTTGTAAAGAATGGATAAAATCCTTTGAATTACCTACCAATGCAATATTGAGTTGTTTGGGGGTAACATATTTTTTAGCGGCCATTTGGACTTCATTGGTTGTAATGTCCGAAAGATTTTTTAAATAGTTTTTATAATAGTCTTTCGGCATATTATATCGGGCGATATTCAATGCAAAACGGGCAATGGTAGAGGGTCGCTCTAATGAAAGTGCAAAATTCCCGGATAGGATGTTCTTCGCACTATCAAGTTTTGTTTGGCTAACCTTATCATCTCTTATTTTATTTAATTGATACATAAAACGACCTAAAGAGCTGTCGGTTACCGCAGTACGTACGGCTGCAGAGGCAGAAAAAGAGGCTACTAGCGGGTCATAAGATATGGAAGAGTAGGCACCATAAGTAAATCCATATTTCTCTCTCAGATCCTGGAATAACCTTCCTGAAGTCCCTCCTCCTAAAATTTGGTTCATTAATCGGGCAGCTAAATAATCTTTAGCGCCGGGTTTGAGATCAATAGGATCCGTAATTTCGATATTGGTTTGAACTGCTGAAGGACGGTTGGCAATATAAATTGTGGATTGTTGAGGCTTTTTGGGTTGTGGATATTCATGGTTTGGAACCGTTCCTTTTTTCCAATCTCCTAAATATTTATTGACTAGTTTTTTTGCATGTTTTACTGTAATATCTCCTACAAATGCCATATAAGCGATGTTTGGTTTCCAATAGGTTTGATAATAATTTTTTAAGTCACCAATTTGAATGTTTTTGACCGTTTTCGGACTTTCTACCTCACCATATGGATGATCTTTTCCATAATTGGAAACATCCACCACATTATTTAAAATAGCATTAGGATCGTCCTCGTCACTCTCTAAAGCTGAGAGCGTTCTCTTTTTTACTTTTATTAGTTCGGAATCTCTGAATGCCGGGTGTAATATGACATCAGAATAAAGATCAAAAATTTTATCAAAGTTTTTTGTTAAGGAAGAGGCGTTTGCACCCCCGCTACTGGTACTTATATGCCCTCCTAAAAAGTCAATGGCTTCGTCTAGTTCTGCTTTTGTTTTTGTGGCCGTCCCTCTTCTCATCATTGATCCGGACATACTTACATATCCTACTTTTTGATTTTGAAGAATAGGTTTTTTCTTTAAGACGAGGGAAACACTTACTTTAGGTATTTGGTGGTTTTCTACAACAAAAACTTCAATTCCATTTGCTGTGGTAAAGCTTTTTGGGGTTCCAATATTAATCTGTGGTGCCGGTCCTGCTTTTGGAGCTTCTGATCTATTAATAGGGGTTTGTCCAATAGAAGGAAACGTGAATATTAATGCGAATATGGAAAGGATATATTTCATAATTAATGATTTTGAGCCTTTTTAGGTTGTGGTAAGTAGTATAAAATGATTCTATTGTCGTCATTCAAGTATTTATTGGCAACTTTTTTGACCTCTTTGGGGGTTACCTTTTGATACCGTTTTAATTCTGTGTTGATTAAATTAGCATCGCCAAAATAAACTTCATAGTTAGAGAGTTGTTCTGCAATTCCTAATTGGGTATCAAAGTTCCCGATGTAGGAGGTTTCTATTTGGTTCATGACCTTTTGAAATTCATGCTTGCCAACAGGAACCTCTTTTATTTTTTCTATTTCATGATCCATTGCTTCTTGTAATGTATCCGGTGATACCCCTGAATTAACAATACCAAAGTTGATATAAGCCCCTACCTTTTCTTGAGAAATGGGAATAGAAGAAGCTGCTAAGGCCAATTCTTTTTTGTCTATTAGGTCTTTATGCATTCTGGAAGAAGAACCACCACTTAAAATTCTGGATAGTACATGAAAAGCATAATAATCGGGAGTGCCTTGAGTAGGTCCACGATAGGCTTCTATAACAGCAGGTAATTGTATATTGTCATAAACGGTATCAATTTGATTGGCCATTTTTCCTAATGGTTGCAACTTTATATATGGACGAGGGATGGCAGATTGACTTTTTGGAATGGGACCAAAATAGGCTTTTATAAGTGCTTTTGTACTGTCTATGTCAATATCTCCGGCAATGGATAATACGGCATTATTAGGAACATAATAGGTATTATAAAATTGGATAAAATCTTGTAATTTAGCTTGATTCAAATCATGCATTGAGCCGATTGTTGTCCATTCGTAAGGAGTGCCTTTGAATAGCCGTTCTGACACTTCTTTGAAAATAGTACCATACGGTCGGTTATCTACGCGCATTCGTTTTTCTTCTTTTACCACTTCGCGTTGGGTATTTACACCCTTCTTATCTATTTTAGCATGCATCATCCTTTCCGATTCTAACCAAAGAGATAGTTTCAGTTGGTTAGAGGGTAAATTCTCATAATAGAAAGTTCGATCGGATGAAGTATTGGCATTTAAACGCCCTCCGGCGTTGTTGACATATTTCATAAATTGACCACGACCAATATTTTTAGATCCTTCAAACATGAGATGTTCAAAAAAATGAGCAAATCCACTTTGTCCTTTTTTCTCGTTTTTGGATCCCACATGATAGAGTACTGTAGTTGCTACTACCGGAACTGTCGTATCCTGATGGAGGATTACTTTTAATCCATTTGGTAGAGAATATTTTGTAAAAGTAATTTTCTTTTGACCTTCTACCGATATGATAGTAAGGAATAATAGAAAGAGGGTTGTACTAAGTTTCTTCATCTGTTTATTTTTATTCTTTTTAAATCTCTTCTGTCAATGCCGGGAAACAGGTTTCCGGTCTTTGACCTTGGATTAGTAGTTTGTTCATATAATGTTAAGAAAATATAAATTTAAGACATTGGGAGCTAATAATAAAATATGAAGCCTTAAAATTATGATGGTCAGATTAATTATTTGTTTTATTTTCGGCTATGGCTACTTCATTTTATGTACAAGTAGGATCTAACAGATGGAAAATATGGCAAGGAGGTCATGGGAAAAGGATGGTACTTCTTTTTCACGGTTTTGGGGAATATTATGAACAATATGAATCTTTTTCTAAGTTAATAGGAGAGGATTTTACTTTGTTTGTTCCCGAGTTGCCTTTTCATGGAGAAGAATAATGGCGACAGGAAATACTGGAAAAAGAGGATTTGTCTGAATTGCTCCATGCACTTCTTCAAAGAGAAGGAGTGCCTTCTTGTAAAGTTATAGGCTATAGTATGGGGGGGAGGTTGGCTCTTTGTTTAAGTCAAATAGCAAAGAAAAGTATAGATCAACTTATTTTGGTTGCACCGGAAGGTTTGAGACCCAATATTTGGTTTAAAATGGCTACAGGAACATTGTTAGGTCGGTTTTTTTTTAAATGGATGATGACTCATCCGAAAAATATGATTGCGCTCTCTCAATTTTTTAAAAAAATAGGATGGATAAATCAAAGTAAAGTTTTTTTTGTAGAAAGGCTGATGCGTAACCAAGCAAAAAGAGCAAAAAGTTATCAGGTATGGATGTGTTTTAGAAAATTAAAGGTAGATTCTGGAAGGAAACTCTTCGAGAAGGTTGATTTTCCCGTAAGCTTGGTCTTTGGAAAGTTTGACCGATTGATTCCGCCCCCCAACGACAAGGAATGGGAAAACTGGAAGGCAGAAGAAATAACTATTCTCTCTTCAGGACACGATTTATTTTCTACTGAAGAAGGAAGAAAAGGAATTTTTGCTGATTTGAAATGAATGCAGAAATTTTAGGACATTAAAAAACCTCTGTAACTTCAGCTACAGAGGTTTTTAATGTATACTTTTTGTTGTTTATTGTAGGGTAAATCGGATCGGTAAACTGTATTGTACACGTACTGCACGTCCGTTTTGTTTACCGGGAGTCCAATTAGGCATTCCTTTTACCACTCTAACGGCTTCTTCTTCTAATCCGCCACCTTTTTTCTTCCCTACGGGTTTTACATCTACAATCGTTCCATCCGTATTTACAACGAATTGGACAACCACAACACCCTGGATATTATTTTCTCTTGCTCTGGAGGGATAATTAATATGTTTACTTAGATATTTCATAAGTGCACTTTCTCCTCCCGGGAATTGTGGCATTTGTTCTACGAATTGGAACACTTTATGGGCGTCACCATTACCCTGTCCTCCGGGCGCTCCGGCGGTTACACCATTTCCGGATTCTTTTACCAAACCGGGATCTACACCATTAGGATCTCCTTTTATATTTTCTGCTCCAATAGCTTTGTCCTTAATTTTGGACATATCCGGTGGTTCCATATCCGGAGGAACCTGATCATCTTCGACGACCTTTGGGGGCGTATATTTTACGGTTGTTTTTACCTTTGGAGGTTCCGGTGCCGGTGGCGGTGGTGGGGGAGGAGGAAGATCAGGTTGTTCTATATCTAAATCCTCTAATTTTACTGTTTTTTCTACAGGCTTTTCTTCCTTTACCGGTTTGTGAGCGGAAATATAATTGGATAAGGCATAAGCCCCTACGACAAGCAGTAATAAGATAATGGTAATCACTACGGCACGTCCGGCACGTTTATCGTAGCCTCTGCGCAATTCGTAGGCACCATAGGTCTTATTCCTACCTTCGAAAAGGATATCCAAAAAGTCCGCCTTTAAATATTTTTTAGCATCCATCGTTAATTCTCTTTCTTTTGATTTTTAGCAATCTCTATATTGAGGTTCTTTAGTCGTTCATTGGGGAACTTATTCCTCTTCTCCTTCCTTCTTTACACCACCATTTTTCTTGGCCTGAATGATTTTTTTATCATTTTTTGAAAAATCTACTAAAGCGTACTTCCCAATTTCATAAATGTTCATATCGTCTAAGATGTTCACCATGTTTTCATAGGTTGCATCTTTTTCTGCCTTAATGATCACAATGATACTATCTCGCCGACCCGAATTTTTAAGTACGCTGTTCTTTTTATTAATGAGTACATCTCCGATTCCTCCGTTCAATTTATAGGTCGTTTGTTTGACTAAATTTACGGGATCCTTTGCTGCATTGTTACCAATGCCTTCATAATAAAATAACTCATCATCCTTACCTAATAAAATGGTCAGAGCCTGACTTTCCTTCACCTTATTTTGTTGCTCCTCATCTTTAACGTCTTGAGGCAGGTACAAGTTCATTGTTTTTGCACGCTGTAGAGTTGTTGTCAGCATAAAGAAAGTAATGAGAAGAAAAGCCACATCACTCATGGGGGTCATATCCACATGGGTCGATTTCTTTTTACTCTTCGTCCCTTTATGTTTTTTATTACCGCTATCGCTTGTTTCTATATCAGCCATCTTGGTATTTTAATTTTTATTAGTTTATAATAATATCCAGTCTCTTTGTTCCTATTCTTCATTCGAAGAACCACTATGAGCTGTTTGATAAGCCGGTGTTCCTTTAGGAATAGATTTCATGGAGGTTATTAAATGTAACTGATGGATTTTTCTATCTTTAAAGATATCCAATACTCTGTTCACAACAGAATATTTCGTATTATCATCAGCTTTAACAACAAATTGCAGCTTCTTGATATCACTTGCTGTATTTCTTGTGTATCGGATCCATTGTGTTAATTCTCCATTTGCAGAATCTATAGGAATTCCGGTTTGTTGGTAACTTGCTGCTTCCTTTTCGGGAACATCTAAATATTTTTTAAGTTCATTTAAGGGAACACCTACCGTTGATTTATTGATATAAGATTGCATTTCTGATGCTGTTAATCCCAGGTCATAGGATTTATTGAACGCTTGAATCAGTTTTGCTCTGTCCTTTTCATTGTCCAGACCAAAAAAGACTTTCCCGTCTTTTGAAACTGTTACCATTGCTACATTACTTTCCGGTAATAGGGTTGTAGATATAGCTGATGGGGTAACCACTTCAACCGGCTCCTCCGGTTTGAATTTGGTAGTCAACATGAAAAAGGTCAAAAGTAAAAAAGCTACATCACTCATCGGAGTCATGTCCACCCTCGTACTTTTTCGTGCAACTTTTGCTCTTGGCATATTACTACTTTTTAATCGATTCTATAATAAGATGTATTTTCTCAGAAATTCCATAAAAAATATGGAAAAAAGGGACAGAAATTTAGACTTTTTATTTTAAAACTGTCCCTTTCTTTCGTTTATTCGTATAAAGCGGCAAAGTTCTGAGTAAGGGTATATCCGGTTTCGTCAATACCATAAGTAATACCGTCGATGTTGGTAGTAAAGTAGTTGTAGAAAATAATAGCGATAAAGGAGGTTAAAATACCCGTAGCGGTATTTACAAGTGCCTCAGCAATACCCAAAGCCAATTGTGTAGAGTTAGAACCTCCGGTGTCACCTAATGCATTAAACGCTTTAATCATACCTACTACAGTACCAAATAATCCCAACAGGGTAGCACAAGAAGAAATTGTAGATAGAAATACCAGGTTCTTTTCAAGAATAGGTAATTCCAGGGTCGTTGCCTCATCAATTTCACTCTGGATATTAATAATCTTTTGTTCTGTAGAGAGATCCGTGTTCGTTGTCATTTCTTTATATTTCTCTAAACCGGAACGCATTACGTTTCCTAAAGATCCTTTTTGTTTATCGCACTGTGCTAAAGCTTTGTCGATTTCTTTGTTTGCTAGGTTATACTGTACCGTACGAAGAAATTGGGTGTTGCTAATCTTTCCTTTTGCTTTGGCAATTGTAAAGAATCTCTCGATTACGAAAGTGATTACGATTAGTAAAAGAGAAATTAAGAAAGGAACTACAATCCCCCCGGTATAAATGGTTCCAAGAATATTTTTTGCTTGTATATCGGTGCCGCTGTTGACTCCTCCTTCGAAGTTATTTGGGTTACCGAGTACAAAGTAGAAGAACAGGAACGCTAAAATAACACAAATAGGAACCATCAGGACTGCAAATATATTGCTGCCTTTTTTAGATTCTTTCTTCTGAGTCGCTCCTTTTTTAGGTTGTCCTTTTCCGGGGTTTGTCGCTTTTGATGTTGTTTCAGCCATTTTTTTTGATGTTTTTTAATGAATAAAAGATACTTTTCTTTGATTTAAATTTAAATAAAAAACTGTATTAACTTGTAAAGTTAATGATTTTTTGTGCATCATTGACAGCACAAATTAAATAAATTTCAGCGATTGCCAACTTTTTTTATAATTTTTCTATATTTTCTAATTGTCTTCTCCTCAATCTTTAAAGTGTGTTTCAAGATATCCTTTTAGAAATTGTAAGAGGTGTTTTCCTAAAATGAGATGACAATATTAAGATATTCATATAATTCTACAAAAAAAATATAAATATTCTTAGCATTTTTGTTAAAAAAAGAAGAAAAACCATGGCAAAGGATTGCATGCCGGCAGGATTATAGGGTTAAAAAATATTTAGGGGGAAGGAATAGGAATATGTACTTTTGCAAGGTATGTCGATCAACCATAAACTATATCGTGAAGATACGATCGTAGCTCCGGCTACCGCAGCAGGAGTAGCTGCTATTAGTGTAATCCGTATTAGTGGAACTCAAGCTTTTTCTATAGCCAACCGACTTTTTAAGGGAAAAGACCTTCGGAAACAAAAATCACATACTATCCATTATGGCTTATGGAAGGAAGAGAACAGAGAAATTGATGAAGTTGTCTTGAGCCTATTTAAAGGTCCTCATTCTTATACCGGGGAAGATATTATTGAGATTTCCTGCCATGGCTCTCCTTATATAGTAGAAGAAATTCTACGTTCCTGTTTGAAAAAAGGAGCAAGAATGGCTGACCATGGAGAATTTAGTCAAAGAGCATTTTTAAACGGAAAAATGGATCTGACCCAGGCCGAAGCGGTAGCTGATATTATTGCTTCACAATCTAAATCTGCTCATAAAGCAGCTCTCAATAATTTGAGAGGAGGGTTTTCGAAAAAATTACAAGAATTAAGGGAACAACTGATTCATTTTACCGCCTTAATGGAATTAGAGCTGGATTTTAGTGAAGAAGATGTGGAATTTGCCGATAGAACACAGTTATATGCTTTAATTCATCAGGCAGAAAAAGAAATTCATCGTCTGATTGATTCCTTCCGATTGGGGAATGTGGTGAAAAATGGGATTCAAGTTGCTATTGTTGGGAAACCAAATGCAGGGAAAAGTACCTTACTAAATGCATTGTTACAAGAGGAAAGGGCAATTGTAAGCGAAACCGCCGGGACAACCAGGGATACTATAGAAGAGGTTTTAAATATTAACGGAGTCCTCTTTCGACTGATAGATACCGCCGGAATTAGAGAACATGCTGTAGATGATATTGAGAGTGCAGGGATAGGCAGAAGTATGCAAAAAATGCAAAATGCCGATATCGTCTTATATCTTTTTGACGTAGCAGATGATTTACAAGAGATAAAAGAAAGATTACAAGAATTGTCCAACAAAAATATCCATTTTATCCCTGTAGGAAATAAGACGGATTTATTAGATACAAAAGATTGGAAAGCAAAAAAAGATACCATTCAAAAGATGGTTTCAATATCAGCCAAACAGCAAGAAGGGATTGAAGAACTGACTACTTCGCTCTATAATGAAACGGTTCAACAACTCCCCTCTTCCGAGGATATGCTTCTAACCAATACTCGCCACTTGGACGCTTTAGAAAGAACTTTAGCAGCCATTGAAGAGGTTCACAAAGGATTGGATGCCGGATTGAGTGGGGATTTGGTCACTCCCGATATCCGAACCGCTCTACATTTTTTAGGAACCATCACAGGAGAAGTTCAAACAGATAGAGACATCTTAGGAACTATCTTTGGAAAGTTCTGCATTGGGAAATAAATCAAGAGATGAGCCTAATATGAAAAGTGGGTTTTATCAATTTTACCACAAAGATACCAAGCCACTAAGTTTTATAACTATTGATGCTAAACGAGTTAGATGTTATTTTTCTTTGTGTCTTAGAGTCTTCGTGGCAATCTATTCCCTTTCGGAATGGATTCAATAGATATAAAATAAAAGGATGTTATTCCCTTATAGATCTAAGGGATATAGGAAAGCTATTGAGAAAATTCTTCTTGGATTTGCTGGCAAGGATAGAATGTTATATTTTTATCATTAAATTATAATTTAGTATATCAAAATGAAGCTAAATCGCATTAAACTCATGTTGGTGGAAAAGGAGAAAACCAGCAAATGGCTTTCCGAAAAAATGGGTAAAAGCCCGGTCACCATTTCACGCTGGTGTACCAATGAAAGTCAACCTTCAATTCAGGATTTAAATAAAGTAGCAACATTGTTAGATGTGGATGTAAGATTATTATTGGTTTCAAATAAAAAGAAATAAATGGCAAAAAAGAAAACAACCCTTCGACAAGCTCAGGGTAAAAAGGAAAAGTCAATGGAAGAAAGCCTTTGGCAATCTTGCGATAAATTGCGGGGTTCGGTAGAATCTTCGGAATATAAGCACATTGTATTAGGGCTAATTTTTCTAAAATTTTCCGGTGATAAGTTTGAGGAACGCCGGGAAGAACTCATTGCAGAGGGTAAAGAAAAATACATTGAGATGAAAGATTTCTACACGATGAAAAATGTGTTTTTCTTAGAGGAAACCTCCCGTTGGTCTTACATTCAGAAAAATGCCAAACAAAATGATTTAGCACTCCTCATTGACACGGCTTTACACACCATCGAAAAGACCAACCCCTCTTTAAGAGGAGCTTTGCCCGATAATTATTTTTCGCGCTTAGGGTTGGATAAAACAAAATTAGCCTCTCTCATTGATAAAATTAGTGAAATAGATACCCTTAAAGATGGTTCCACGGATATTGTTGGCAGAGTTTATGAATATTTCCTGTCCAAATTTGCTCTAAAAGAAGGAAAAGGCAAGGGAGAATTTTATACTCCCAAAACCATTGTGAATTTGATTGCCGAGATGATAGAACCTTATCGGGGAAAGATTTATGACCCTTGCTGTGGTTCAGGAGGTATGTTTGTACAGTCAGTGAAATTTATTGAAGCCCACCATGGCGACAAAAAAGAAGTATCTATCTATGGTCAGGAATACACCAACACCACCTACAAGCTGGCGAAAATGAACCTAGCCATTCGTGGGATATCCGCCAATCTGGGTGAAAAAGCAGCTGACACCTTCACGCAAGATCAACATAAGGACTTGAAAGCCGATTTCATTATGGCTAATCCGCCCTTTAACCAAAAAGATTGGCGGGGTGCCGATGAGTTGATTGATGATCCGCGTTGGAGAGGCTATGATGTACCCCCAAAAAGTAACGCCAATTATGGTTGGATTCTCAACATGGTTTCCAAACTCTCCGAAAATGGTGTAGCTGGTTTTATTTTGGCCAATGGGGCCCTTTCCGGTGGAGGAGACGAATATAAGATTCGTAAGAAGTTGATAGAAAACGACTTGGTGGAAGCCATTCTCATCTTGCCACGCAATATGTTTTACACCACTGATATTTCCGTAACGCTGTGGATTCTCAACAAAAATAAAGGGGAAGGAATTAAAGACAGTGGTGATGAAATACGAACTCACAGAAATCACAAAGGTGAAGTATTGTTTATGGACTTGCGCCAGATGGGCGAACCCTTTGAAAAGAAATACACACAGCTTTCTATTGATGATATTCAAAAAATAACAGGAACCTATCACCAATGGCAGGCAGAAGTAATAGAGAATGTTCCGGAATATTGCTATACCGCCTCCCTTGAAGAAGTTGAAAAGAAAGATTTCTCCTTAGTGCCCAGTAAATATATTGAGTTTGTCAACCGTGATGAGCAGTTGGATTACGACGACCAGATGGAAAAACTGCAAGGCGAGTTAAAAGCATTATTTGCAGAAGAAGAGCGACTCAAAAAAGAAGTAAAAGGCGTTTTTGAAAAACTGGGTTATAAACTATGAGGAAGGAGAATTACAAAAGATTAGGCGATTATATCAAAAAAGTCAATGTGCGGAATACCGAGAACTTGGATATTCCGTTGATGGGGTTGAGTATTGAGAAATGCTTTATTCCTTCCATAGCAAATACCATTGGGACAAATATGACCCGTTATAAGATTATTGAGCGAAATCAATTTGCGTATGGACCGGTAACTTCCAGAAATGGAGATAAAATAACGATTGCATTATTTGAGGATTACGATAAGGCATTGATTTCTCAAGCTTATGTTCCTTTTAAAATTATTGATACAGAAAAGCTTCTGCCTAAGTATTTAATGATGTGGTTTTCGCGTCCTGAATTTGACCGTTATGCGCGATTTAAAAGTCACGGAAGTGCAAGAGAAACTTTTGATTGGGACGACATGTGTGAGGTTATGTTGCCCGTTCCTTCCCCCGAAAAACAGCAAGCCATCGTAGCCGATTACCAAGCCGTAGAACAAAAAATAAAAACCAACGAAGCCCTTTGTGAAAAACTGGAAGAAACCGCGCAAACGATTTATAGACGATGGTTTGAGGAGTTTGAGTTTCCTGTTGAAGACGGAAAGCCTTATAAAAGTAACGGCGGTAAGATGGTATGGAATGAGGAGTTGGAGAAGGATGTGCCCGAAGGGTGGGAGGTGAAAATGATAAAGGAGGTTTCGAAAATAAGTGCTGGTGGAGATAAACCGAAGATATTTTCTAAGACTAAAACGGATAATTGTTTTATTCCAATTTATTCTAATGGAATTATTGAAGATGGACTATATGGATATACCAATGAGGCAAAAGTTAGACAAAAAGCCATTACAGTTTCGGCAAGAGGAACTATTGGATATGCCGTAATGAGATTAGAACCATTTGTCCCAATAGTAAGGTTAGTGGTTGTTATTCCAGATGAGGAGTTCTACTTTAGATACCTATTCGATTGTATACATAATTTTAAATTAAATGCTTCTGGTTCTGTTCAGAGACAATTAACTGTACCTAATTTTTCTGTTTTAAAATTATTAATTCCTGCAGCAGAAACCCTAGTTGAATATCAGGCGTTAACGGATAATTTATTACAACAAAATTTATCTATTAAGGATGAAAATCAAAAGCTTCGTCAGTTTCAATCTTTGTTGTTGGCGCGGATGACGAGGGAGGAGGGTGAGTTGGTAAATAGTTAGAAAAAATCAAACTACTTTGCCCGGTGTTGTTGCTTAGAGAAGATTTAAAGTAAAAAAACAAGAATATGATTAAAAGGATTGTTCAAATAAAAAATGTAGGTAAATTTAAAGATTCATTAAATGCAGCGATTGAATTTGGAAATTTCACTTTTATTTATGCCTTAAACACAAGGGGGAAAACAACTCTTTCCGACATTTTCTATTCTTACCAGAAGAATGAGTCCTCTCTCATTACTAATAGAAAGTCGATTCCGGAGGAAGACGATTCTTCGCAGTTAGTAAACTTTACCATTGAACCTATTAATAACTCAGGGGAAAGGAGTTGCTCTTTCTCTAATGACAATTGGAACAACAAAGATTTTAATAAGAATTTACACGTTTTTGGTTCAAGCTTTATTCATAGAAATTTATTTACGGGCTTGTCAATAGAAAGGAAAAATAAAGAGAATTTGACTCAATTTATTTTGGGGGAAGAAGGAGTGGGTTTGGCAGAAAAGATAGGTGGTTTAAAAAAGGAATTAAGAGAAAGAAGAAAGAACCTTCCGGGGTTTCTGCCCCCGTTTTTAAAAGATAAAGATGATGATGAAAAGAAATCGTTTTTTGAAATTGATATAGAAGAATTGAATATTGAAAGCCTTAAAGAGGATTTAAATGGAACTGAACGAGAGCTTAAAAAAGAAAAAGAGCGATTAGATAAGCCACAAAAGATCCAACAATTACCAGATCTAAAGTTATTGAGGCTGCCCCAACCAATCATTCGAGAACTGACTGATGACACGAATAATCTTTTGAAATCTAACTTTGATGAAATTGATGAACAAACAATGAAAGATGTTGATTCTCATATTCATCATCATTTCCAAAAGACAGAAAATGCCGAAAATTGGATAAAAGAAGGACTTGATTGGCGGAAGGAGGATAGTACTGGCTGTCCTTTTTGTGGTCAATCATTAGAGGGAGTTGAAGAGTTAATGAAGGCTTATCGTTCCTACTTCAATGAGAAATACAAAGAGTTTATAGGTGAAACAAATAACAGAATCCAAAGTATACAAAAAAAATGGGAAGATTTAGATTTCAGGTTGGGGTCTAAAATTCAAAATCATCTTAATACCATAAAATCGTACAAAGATTACATAACAGATGATGCATATAAACGAATATACGAAGACTTCGAAGAGCTTTCCAATTCCTTAAAAGAAGAGGAGTTAAATCAGTCTAAGCTTCAATTGCTAGAAGAAATTAAAGAGAAGTTTGAAGAAAAGACCTTGAAGCCTTATGATAAAGTAAGCCCCATTGATTTTTTAGAATTTATTAGAGATTTTGAAGATTATTGTGATAAGTTAAAGGCTTTATGGTATTTAAATTCAAGAGCTGTTGTAAGGATAAAGTGGTTCAAAGAAAAATATAGTAATACCGATGCGATCAGGGAAAGGATAAAAGCTTTGGAAGATCAGATTATTGAACTACGTAGATTGATTGCAAGAATAGAACAAGATGAGGATTGCACTAAATATAAGAAGGAAAGAAAAGGGATACAGGGCTTAGGAAAGGAAATAGAAGAGAAACATAAAGAGCTTCGGAAAAATCAAGAAGATTTTTTAGATCGGTATTTCCAGAAGATAAATGAATATTTTAAGCGTTTGGGAAGTAGGGATTTTGAATTGAAAAAATCAAGTAATCGAAGAGGTGATGTCCCGGTTTATTCTTTGAAAGTACTTTTTAAAGATGTTGAAATAACGGATTCTAATATCGGAAAAGTTTTTAGTGAATCTGATAGAAGAGCGTTAGCATTGGCAGTTTTTTGGGCAAAAATAAGTTTGTTGGAGGAAGATGAAAAGAAAAATGCCATTGTGATTTTGGATGATCCGATAACCAGTTTTGACGATAACAGAATATTGAACTCGCTTAATTTGTTTAAGGATACTTTAAATGAGGTTCGACAGATAATTATCCTTACGCACTATAATCACTTTATAAAAAGTTTTATGGAACGTTCAATGAATGATGACTTCAGCCCTAAGTTTATTGAAATTGTAGAAAATTCAAATGGAAGTGAATTTAAAGAAATTGATGGAGAGGTATTTATTTTAAGCCCATATGAAGTTAAATTTAATAAAATAAAGGCCTTTATTGACAGAGAGAGCGAAGAAGATATTCGTAACGACCTAAGACCCTTTTTAGAAAGTCAATATTTGCCGAAATTTTTTATTGATAAGTTAAAAGAGGCTCGGAATAATGGGGAATCTTGTGGAAAATTAAGCGAAAAAATTGATGCAATTTTTCCTGAAGGGAAAGTGCGTGATAAATTCCATAAGTTTCGGGAAACACTTAATACTGATTCACACTTATTTACAAGCAATAATGAGGAAGATATTAGAAATTTCGCAACTGAAATGATGGATTTTTTATATGGTTTTGAATATGTAAATCAGAAGTGAGTTATTTTTGAAATTGTCAAGTATTTGCGTTCATTTACTTGACATTTGAATTAAAATCCTTATTTTTGTGATGCAATGGGTGTTACACAAGAAATACGAGAGAAAATAAAAGAGTTTGCAGAGGGGGAAACCTTTACGTATAAACAATTGTCTATTGCTTCTGAAAAATATGTAGCAGCGGCCAAAGCTTTAGAAAGGTTAATTGCACAAGGGGTTATTAAGCGCGTTTCTACAGGTGTGTTTTATAAACCTCAAAAATCGGTTTTTGGGGAGCTAAAACCCAGTGAAGAAGAGTTGCTAAAATCCTATTTATTTGAAAATGGGAATCGAGTAGCCTATATCACTGGTACTTCTTTGTATAATAAAATGAGCTTAACCACCCAAGTACCCAATACGATAAAAGTGGCCAGCAGAGACAAAAAAATAAAGATTTCAAAAGGTAATCTAAAAGCAAGCCCGGTTAAAAGCTATGTAGATGTTACCGAAGAAAATTATCAGTTATTGGGCATTTTAGATGCGCTAAAAGATTTCAATCGCATACCGGATTTAGATAAAAAATCTGGAATAAAAATCCTTTTAGAAATAATAAAATCCTTTAATGCAGAAGAGTTGAAGGTGTTGATTAAATCTGCCTTGTCTTACCCCCCAAGAGTAAAAGCTTTTTTAGGGGCTTTGTTAGAAAGCATAGGGTCTTTGGAAGAACTAAAGGTTTTAAAACAAAACTTAAATCCACTTTCAGAATATAATTACAGCATAGATGCAATATTGCCAACTGCAAAAAATTGGAATATCAAATGAAATTACACCAAAATAAATTACTTTTTAAAGAAGCCGTGACAGCTGCAGCACAGCAAATGGATATTCCTCAAATTTATATAGAAAAAGATTACTGGGTAAGCTTTGCTTTGCATAAAATATTTCAAAGCCCAATTGAGAAAGATGTCGTTTTTAAAGGAGGGACTTCGCTGTCAAAATGTTTTTCATTGATAGATCGCTTTTCAGAAGATATTGACCTGGTAGCCATCAGGCGGGAAGGGGAGTCAGATAATCGTATGAAAAAGAAGCTGAAACAGATTGAGCAAAGTATAACGCCTGAACTCCTGGAAGTTAAAATGGAAGGAATTACGCGTAAACGCGGAATGAATCGTAAAACAGCGCATTCTTATCAAAAGGAATTTAAAGGAAAATATGGCCAAGTACGCGATGTTATTGTATTAGAAACTTCTTGGTTAGGGTATTACGAACCCTATGAAAAACGAACACTGAATTCTTTTATTGGCCAAATGATGCTGGAGAATAAACAATCACAGCTGGCAGAAGAAACGCAGATGACCCCTTTTGAAGTTGCTGTTTTGAGCCCTAAGAGAACCATTTGCGAAAAGATAATGAGCTTGGTTCGTTTCTCAAATACAAGTCAACCCATTACTGACTTAAAAAATAAAATCAGGCATATTTATGATTTAAACCAACTTTTAAAAGAGCCGGAATTGGCTTCATTTTTTCGTTCGCCAGCTTTTGATGAAATGCTTTTAAAGGTAGGGAAAGATGATGTCAAAAGTTTTCGGAATAATAAAGAGTGGTTGGCGCTTCATCCAAAAGAAGCGGTGTTGTTTAAGGAAACCGATAAAACGTGGAATCAAATAAAATCGGTTTACCAACAAGAGTTTAAAAATTTAGTTTATGGAACCCTACCTGAAGAAGAGGAGGTTTTTGCAACGTTGAATAATATAAGTGAACGTTTACAAGGAATTGCGTGGGGTATTAATATTAATGAGAAATTATGAAATTCACCGAATCAAAATTAGAAGAAACCTTTATTCAACTTTTAGAAAAGCAGGGCTATGTCCATTTTCTTGGTGAAACCATCAAGCGCCAAGAAGATGAAGTCTTGATTGAAGATGATTTGGTGCAGTTTTTATTACAGCAATACAAAGCTGACGGGCTTACGCTTTCCGAGGCCAAAAGCATCGTTTTACAGCTGAAGACCCTTCCCGCTTCTGATTTGTATGAAACCAATAAAACTTTTGTGCGTTGGCTTTCGGATGGTTTTTCTTTTAAA
Source organism: uncultured Chitinophagaceae bacterium (assembly GCA_964647485.1). Taxonomy (GTDB): domain Bacteria; phylum Bacteroidota; class Bacteroidia; order Chitinophagales; family Chitinophagaceae; genus FW021-bin31. The sequence goes on from CAZYHV010000003.1 coordinate 179,552, forward strand.
CGCGAAGACCCCAATCAAAAAGACCTTTGGATATATTTTATTGATTACGACCATCAAGAAAGTAATACTTATAAGTTTGTCAATCAATTGGAAATTATTGGCACCGAAAAACGTATTCCTGACGGCATTATTTATATCAATGGAATCCCTTTAGTGGTTTTTGAATTTAAGAGTGCTATTCGGGAAGATGCGACCATTCATACGGCTTATAAACAGCTAACGGTTCGTTATAAAAGAGATATTCCCGAGCTTTTTAAATACAATGCTTTTTGTGTAATTAGTGATGGTGTGAATAATAAAGTCGGCTCCCTTTTCGCCCCCTATGAATTCTTTTATGCATGGCGAAGAATAGCAGCAGACAAAAAGGAGGCGGACGGCATCAATTCTATGTTTACGTTGGTTCGCGGGATGTTGCAAAAAACACGCTTAGAAGATATTCTTAAAAACTTTATTTTCATTCCTGATACCTCTAAAAAGGAGGAGAAGATTGTTTGTCGTTATCCTCAATATTATGGAGCAAGGGCCTTATTTAGTAGTATAAAGAAAGCCCAAAAGCCAAAAGGAGATGGGAAAGGCGGAACCTATTTTGGAGCTACCGGAAGTGGGAAAAGTTACATCATGCTTTTCCTGGCCCGCTTGTTGATGAAAAGTAAATACTTTGAAAATCCAACCATTATACTCATTACAGACCGCACAGACTTAGATAATCAATTAGCAGAACAATTTGCTAATGCCAAAGAATTTATTGGTGATGATCTGATAAAGAGTGTAGAAAGCAGAGCTGAACTTAGAAAGTTATTGCAAAACCGGACAAGTGGAGGCGTTTTTTTAAGTACCATTCACAAGTTTACGGAAGATATTGCTTTGTTGACGGAGCGGAGTAACGTGATCTGTATTTCAGATGAAGCCCATCGCAGTCAGACCAATTTAGACCAAAAAGTACGAGTAACAGAAAATGGGGTTCAAAGATCGTATGGCTTTGCCAGATACCTGCACGACTCTCTACCCAATGCCACTTATGTTGGCTTTACGGGTACACCAATTGATAAGACATTGGATGTTTTTGGAGACATTACCGATGAATATACAATGACCGAATCTGTGCGTGATGAAATAACTGTGAATATTGTGTACGAGGGGCGTGCTGCAAAAATTGCCTTGTATGATAGCGAACTGGAAAAGATAGAAGACTATTATATGGTAGCCGAGGAAGATGGGGCTAATCAATACCAAATAGACAAGAGCAAACAGCAAACGGCCAAAATGGATTCTATATTAGGGAATCCTGATGTTTTAGAAGACTTGGCTAAAGATTTTATAAACCATTATGAAGCGAGAGTAGGAGAAGGGGCAACTATTGCTGGTAAGGCGATGTTTGTGTGTAGCTCACGGGAAATTGCTTTTGACTTCTTTAAGCAAGTAATAAAATTAAGGCCGGAGTGGAATGAGCCTAAAACGGCCCCTGATGATATTGAATTATCAGATAAGGAAAAGCGTGAAATAAAACCGATGGAACGTATTAAGATGGTAATGACACGCCAAAAGGACGATCCTGAAGAAATGTATAACCTGTTGGGAACTAAAAAATATAGAGAAGAATTAGATCGTCAATTTAAAATAGAGCACTCTAATTTTAAGATAGCAATTGTAGTCGACATGTGGCTCACCGGCTTTGATGTTCCCTTTTTAGATACTATCTATATTTATAAACCTATTCAAAAACACAATTTAATACAGACGATTTCGAGAGTTAATCGGAAATACAAAGGAAAGAAGAAAGGATTGGTAGTGGATTATATTGGGATTCGGAAACAGATGAATCAGGCTCTGGCACAATACACCAATGATATCTCCAGTAATTTTGAAGATATCAATCAATCCTTGGTTATTGTACGCAACCACCTTGACCTATTGGCTAAAATATTCCACAAGTTCGATGAACGTAATTATTTTGAAGGAAACTCGTTAGAACAATTAGAAACTTTGAATGGGGCGGCTGAGTTTGTTCAACAGGTTCAGAGCATTGAAAAACGCTTTATGGATCTGGTAAAGCGTTTAAAAGCGGCTTATGATATCTGTTCGGGAAGTGAAAAATTAAAACAAGATGAACGAGATTATATTCACTTTTACCTGGCGATACGGTCTATTATCTTCAAATTGACAAAAGGCGATGCGCCTGATATTGATAAGATGAATGCCAAAGTAAGAGAGATGATTGCAAATGCCTTGCAGAGTGATGGTATAGAAGAAATAATTAAGTTAGGAGAAGAAGGTGGGAATGAGCAAGATTTATTTTCAGAGGATTACATAGCTAAAATCAACAAAATAAAACTACCCAATACCAAAATAAAACTCTTACAGAAATTATTATCCCGGGCTATAGGCAAGATGAAGAAAGTGAATAAGGTGAAGGGGATTGATTTTTCTAAAAAGATGGAAAGTTTAGTCAATAAATATAATGACCGCAGTGAAAATGATGTTTTCAAAAGTGAGGTCTATGAAGACATGGCTGACCAACTTACCGATTTGATTTGGGAGGTGTATGAGGAATATAAATCGGGGGATACTTTAGGGATTGGTTTTGAAGTCAAGGCTTTTTATGATATTCTAATGGATCTTTGCCGAAAATATGATTTTACCTATCCGGAAGATAAAATGATTACACTTGCCAAAGCAGTTAAAGAATTGGTGGATGATCAAACGAAATTCCCCGACTGGAATAAACGGAAGGATATAAAATCGGCACTTAAAGTAGGCTTAATCCTACTCTTAGATGAGCATAATTATCCACCGGTAGAACGCGATGAAGTCTATGAAGAAATTTTTGAGCAAGCGGAAAACTTTAAGAAGTATCGGAATTAAATGAAATCATGGATGTTGATTAGGAAATTCCTGATACTCAATTTCTGGTTTTAGAATCAATCATAAATATAAAAGAATTTAGATTTTATTTCTTATTTTTGTGTTTTATAACAATTATGAGAAATAGAATTAGTTATATTGATTTTGAAAAGGCTTTATATCCGTTCGGAATATTCCGGCTTTCAGATATTTTGAAGGTCTATCCTCATTTTGACTCCAGACGGCTGCATGAATGGCAAAAGAAGGGGTACATTACTAAGTTGATAAAGGGGCATTATATTTTTAATTCAATAGATATAGATGAAACCGTTCTGTTTCAAATAGCCAACATATTGACCAGTCCTTCCTATATCTCTCTTGAATCGGCATTCGCCTACTATCATTTTATTCCGGAACAAAGTTTCTCTATCACCTCTGTTACCACCCTAAAAACGAACCATTATGATACTCCTAAGGGTAGCTTTCTCTATCAATCCGTAAAGCCGTCTTTATTTTTCGGATACAAGATAATCCCATCCAAAAAGAGACCTATTTTGATAGCCGAACCTGAAAAGGCCATTTTGGACTTTTTATATTTACATTCGGAATTGAAGAGTGATTCCGACATAAAGGCATTGAGGTTAAACAATCTTGAGTTGGAAGGGCTGGATGAACAAAGGATGAATAGGTATTTACGCTTGTTTGATAATGAAGCTTTAAACCAAAGATTTGAACTTTTTAAAGACGTGAAGCATGTTAGAACTGTCTGAAATAGCAAAAGAATATCCTGAAAAGCTGAGAGGTTTCAGCAGTTTTATAATCCGGGAATATCTGCAATATAAAATTCTACAGATTTTATTTGAAAGCCGGTTTGCAGCGGAATTTTGTTTCCTTGGCGGTACCTGTCTTCGTATTGTACATGGAAACAGCCGGTTTTCAGAGGATTTGGACTTTGATAATTTTAAAATACCTGAAGATCGTTTCAAGAAGGTATCCGAAATTATTGTTAATGGCCTGGAAAAAGAAGGATATCAGGTGGAGATGAAAACGGTATTGAAAAATGCCTACCACTGCGTCATTAAATTCCCGGGACTACTTTATTCCCAAGGTTTGTCGGGACATAGGGAAGAAAAAATACTGATTCAGTTGGATACCGAACCTCAGCATTTTGATTACAAACCGGACAAAGTTATTCTGAATAAATTTGGGGTGTTTACCCAAATCAACTGTACGCCACTGGATTTATTGTTGGCACAGAAGTTTTATGCTATCCTCCATCGTAAGCGAAATAAAGGACGCGATTTCTTTGATGTGGTCTTTTTACTGTCGAAAATTGATGCACCAAATTATGGTTACCTGGAAATGAAATCGGGAATAAAAAATGGATTGGAACTAAAGACGAGCATATTAAACCATTGTGCATCTATTGATATGGAGGAAATGGCCAAGGACGTACAACCCTTTTTATTCAACTCTAATGATGTCAACAAAGTTAGATTATTTGAGGAGTACCTTGCCGGAAAGGATTTATAGGGGAATTAGTGGTAGCTCCTAAAATGGGATTTCGGTTGAAGTTGCATTGAGGCATCTGGATTTTTGAGCCGATTATTATCCATAATTGGCTCATTTTCTTAGTATATTTGAGCCGAATAAAGAAAATAATCGGCTCATGTTATACAATTGGCAATTTCCTGAATGGCCCAACTTTACCTATGATGTAGAAGAAATCCAACCCCTAATCCTTGAATTTGCTGAGGAAACAGGGGAAGTGAATGGTCTTCTTCAGGGAATACCGGCTGATTTACAGCAGGAAACCTGGCTGCAATTAATGCTTTCCGAAGCAGTCAAAACTTCGGAAATAGAAGGGGAATATATGAGCAGAGAAGATGTGATGTCTTCTATTCGAAATAATTTGGGCATGAATGAGCCTCCTGTTTATGTAAAGGACAGGCGTACTTCCGGCATAGCGCAACTGATGATAGTGGTCAGAGAATCATTCCAGGAGCCACTAACCATGAAGATGCTCAGAGCGTGGCATAAGCTGTTAATGGCTAACGCACAGCATATCAATGAGGGCGAATGGCGAAAAGGGAAGGAACCTATGCAGATTATTTCAGGAGCTTATGGTCGTGAAACGGTTCATTATGAAGCGCCGCCTTCTAAGAATGTACCCAGGCTAATGAAACAATTTGTGGATTGGTTTAACAGGGCAAGATTCCCGTTAAAAGGAGATGTGGCTGAAGCGGTATTGAAGTCGGCCGTGGCCCATCTTTATTTCGAATCCATACACCCGTTTGAGGACGGCAATGGTCGTATTGGTCGTGCCATTGTGGAAAAAGTACTTTCACAATCGTTGAAACGTCCTGTTATGCTCAGCCTGTCCAAGATCATAGAGCAGCATAAAAAAGCCTATTACGATGCACTGAAAGAAGCACAGCGCGCGATGGAAATTACTCCATGGATGAAATATTTCGTTACTGTCATCCTGGAAGCGCAACTGGAAGCTAAAGCAACCATACAATTTACACTGAAAAAGGCCCGGTTTTATGACCGGTACAAAAATCAATTGAACGAACGCCAGTTGAAAGCTATTCATAAAATGACGGAAACGGGGGTTGATGGGTTTGAAGGAGGAATGACCGCCAAAAAATACATGCGTATTACCAGAACTTCTAAGGCTACTGCTACCCGGGATATGCAACAGCTTTATGAAAAAGGGATCTTTTTAATGGAAGGTGCAGGCAGGTCAGTACGGTATCAATTGAATATGCCTTGAATGGATGTTATTGTACCTTATTTGTACCTCAATATATTTAAGTGATTGAAAATCAACATGGGTTAAGTTTTGCATCGGGAAATAATCACCTGTCTTTGTAATGTCCCATGGCAGAAACGATAAATACAGTCACGATATTTTCCTGCACTTTATATAATCTATCCTGATTATTGAAGATTTAGCCCCGGATTTTTGTGCTTTTCAATATCTTTCTGAGCAGCCTTTATTTTTTTCACAAATGCAGGGTCGTAGGGACTTTATTCGGATACTTTAATTCCGGGTTGTGTTTTCAGAATTTCCAAAAAACTGTGAAGCGCCTTGCCGGCTTTACTTCGCTCATTAATTTCTATCTTGATGGTTGACATATCACATTCTTTCTTACAAAGTTAACAAGATAATTGATATATTGGTTTCCTCTTAATTCAGGGGGGCTGTTTTCATCAGGTCTTTCCAGCCCGATGCATTTTGATACCCAGACAGGCTTGCTTTCGGTACTTTTAGATGTATTTCTTTAGAATCTCTAAGAAATTGATTATAGACAGGATATGGAGATGTTATTTGAGGTGGAATGGCAGCTTTTACTTCAATGACTTTTAGTTTTTTGCAGAAATCGAAGGTGCGGTAATCAATAGTTTTTACAGAAGCAGGAATATTCAGAGATTGTAAGCCTTCGCACAAAGAAAAGACCCGGTCTTCGATTACTTGCAAGGAAGCAGGTAATAAAATGGATTCTCTGCAATGCGTTCAAAGCACCCGATAAGGTCAAAATAATATTTAGTGGCTTGATCAACTCCAAATTTTTCACCCCGTAATGGTAAATCCTAATCAGGTCTTCTTCGGTTTCAAGACTGAGTCGGTAGGTCATTCGAGTTGTTTTAGAGAACTGAAGCATGTTGAAACTGTCTGAAATAGTGGTGGCGCCCTCAAAATGGAATTTCATATGAAGTTACACGAGGAGAAAAAAATATTTTCGGAAACATTAAGAGCCGTCTATCAGGAATTAAATATCAGACTTGAATTTATTGAAAAAGATTATTGGATAACGCTGATATTGAGCTATCTGGCAGTAAGTAAATACGCTTCCGAAGTGGTCTTTAAAGGGGGGGGGCTTTGTCGAAAGGGTGCAATTTGATAGACCGGGTTTCGGAAGATGTCGATGTAGCCATTTTTAATACAGGAGATAAATCGGGAAACCAAATTAAGACAATGATTCGTAATATTGAGAAGAGCGTTACGGCAGGGCTTTCTGAACAGCTCATTGAGGGACTCACCAGTAAAAGTTCTACATATATAAAATATGAATAATACATTAAGGAAGCTCGGGAGGAGAATAACCGGTGATTATAAATCGAGGTCGTTTTTTACATCCGGGAAATCTTGAAGCAGGATAGTTTATTCCTTCAATTCCAATATCTTTGTCGTAATCCAAAGATGAAAAACAATAAAAGATGAAAATTCATTATACTTTTCCGATACTTGTCCTTTTTTGCCTTCTTAACGTAAGTCTTGCTGAGGCTCAAGATACTTCCACCCTTATATATCCTCCGGTTCAGCAAATTCATCGTAATGGGGCTGCATTTGATTTTAATGGTTTTAAACTGGAAAACCCAAAAGAGTGGAAGGCATTGGTTGGTAGAACTCCGGTGAAGAATTTGTTGAACTCTTCTCAAAAGGAAGGGTTACCCTTAACATTATCATTGAAAAAAAATATAGAAGCGGAACAGAATCCAAATAATATAGCAAAAGCTGAAGGTGCATATGATTTAGTCGTAAATAAGCATGGAGTAGCTATTTCTGCCCAGGACTCTATTGGTATTTTTTATGGATTACAGAGTTTAAGACAATTAGTAAAAAAACAGCACATTTATCCGGTAGAGATACAGGATTTTCCTACCGTGCAATATAGAGGGGTAGTGGAAGGGTTTTATGGAACGCCTTGGTCTCATCTTGCTCGTCTGCGTCAAATCAGATTCTATGGCAGGATAAAAGCCAATACCTATATTTATGGTCCCAAAGATGACCCTTATCACAGCAGTCATTGGCGTGAACCTTATCCGAAAGAACAAGCAGAAAATATTCGACAATTGGTAAAGGTAGCCAAGGCACACTTTGTCAATTTTGATTGGGCTATTCATCCGGGACAGGATATTCAGTGGAATAAGACCGATCGTCAAAAGGTGTTAAATAAGTTTGAGGATATGTATCAATTAGGGGTTCGATCTTTTGCGGTATTCTTTGATGATATTAGCGGAGAGGGAACAGATGCACATAAACAAGCCGCTTTGCTGAATTATCTTACTGAGCATTTTGTGGATGTGAAAAAAGATGTGAATCCACTGATTCTTACTCCCACAGATTATAATAAAAGCTGGGCTAATCCTTCTATGAAGGATGGATATTTAGCTATCTTAGGCAGAGAGTTGGATTCTTCCATACAGATTATGTGGACAGGAGATCATGTGATGTCCGATGTAACAAAATCTACATTAGAATGGGTGAAAAAGCGCATTCAACGTCCGGCCTTGTTTTGGTGGAATTTTCCGGTGAGTGATTATGAGCGGAATCAATTATTTATTGGACCGTCTTATGGATTAGAAAATAATGTAAGTGCTAAAGAACTTTCCGGGGTATTATCCAATCCGATGGAACATGCAGAAGCTTCAAAGCCTGCAATATCGGGAGTGGCAGATTATGCTTGGAATATTTCTTCTTATCAAGCAGAAAGATCCTGGAATCATGCCCTGAAGACCATGCTACCGCATTCTTATAAAGCATATGAGATTTTTGGAGAGAACAATTCCAATCCCAACCGGGGACTTGCCGATTATATTGATAAAGAATCTAAAGAAATTGCACCTTATTTGGAGCGTTTGACCAAAGGCATAAATGAAGAAGCAGTTAATAGAAGAGATTTAATATATACAGAAGGATATTTCTACAATATTAAGGAAGCAGAAAATCAAATTTTAAAGGCGGCGGATGATAGCATGTTGCTAAATGAAATAGAGCCCTGGCTGCATCGTTTTACATATCTCGGTCAGGAAGGCTTATATCAGTTAGAAAATTATAAATATCATCTTCTGAATGCAAAAAAATATTGGACCCATATTGTAAAGAATATGCAACAATCCGACTTTTGGAATCAAGAATCGTTTGAAGCTGGAGATGGAACAAAGATTACTCCTGTAACCGGTACAAGTAAACTAAGACCTTTTGTGAAATTTTTGTGGGAATGGAATAGTCAGACACTTTTTCAAAAAAATGTAGGAAAAGACGCGGCAGATAGACAAAAGACAAGCCCGGGAGAGGTTTTTTCCAATGTGGAAAAGCTAAAGAAAGGAAAATTTATCGTAGTCGGTAATCAGGAAATATATTTTCATCCGGATAATCAAAAGATAAAAATGAAAGGAGAGGACTTTCTTACAATTGAAGTAGCCAATAGACTCAAAATGGCGAGTGTTTATATAAATTATAAATCAAAGAAAGAAGTCCCTCTTACTATACAGGTGTCTGAAGAAGGTAAAAAATGGAGAAAGCTCAAGGTGGAGAATGAAAAAGGAAAAATTGTGGCGCAAGCCAATCGTCCTTTTAAATTTGTTCGGATGATCAATGTCTCTTCGGATGAACGGTCCTTTCAGTTAAATAAATTTACAATTAAGAAAGAAGGGGAATCGGAAGGGAGTAATCCCTTTACGACTCATGATTTTGATTTGTTGACAGCTTTTCATTTACAACCGGGGGATACCTTAACGGAGAAAAATACCCGGGTAGGTCATGCTGAGTATATGGTTATTTTGACCAATTCAGAAGATACTCAATTGCAGGTAGATGTTCGTAAGAAAGGAGAATGGGAGAGATTACCATCATCCTTTAAAGGTACCTTTATTAAAGTGAAATTGCCAAAGGAAACAAGTGCTATCCGGCTTTCAAGTCGTCAGGAAGTTAATATCCATGAAATCTTCTTCCCTTCAAAAGGGGATGCTATATTTTGATGGATAGAAGGGGAAACTAACGCTCTTTTGGGTTATTTACCACTCCAAGGAAGAGAATGCTTCCACTATCTTTCTCTTTAATGAGATAAATAAAAGGATGGTTGACGTTCATTACCGGGATAGAAGGAGGAGGTATCCTTACAGAAGTCGTTCTCATGCCGGTAGAAGTTACAGCAGCAGCTTCAGTTCCTTCTTCATCCACTTTAATATAGGTCTTATGTTTTACCTCAGAGATTTTTGCAGCTTGATTTTTAAAGATGTTGGAGAAATCGGCATGATTGGAGAAGGCTTCTCCCATTCCCATAGTAGTAAGCTCTTTATTTAGGGTCGCTTTGTAGGATGCTTCCCATTTAGGTAGGTATAATTTAATTTCTGTCTTTTTTATTGTTGAAGATAGTTCTTTAAAAGTAGAAGAGTTTAATGAATGAGCAAAAGTAGTTATGTTCCCTTGTTGTTTAGGTAGAAGAATATACATATTGAAATTTCCTTTTCCATAAGGCAGTTTAGCTATTTGTAAAGAGTCATTTTCTGCATAACCAAAGCGCTCTTTGGTATACATAAAAGGAACTTTTTGGTTGCTGTTGGAGGTATGAAAATTTCTGTCTTTGGTCTGTTTTTTGTCAAAGGGATGGGTCCATTCTCCCTTAAAATAAACGGCATTCAATAAATACATCAGATCGGAAGGATCGATTTGAGAGATGATTGATTCTATTTTTTTATGCGTTTTTTCTTTTACCCAATTATTAATACTTTCTACTGTGGATGTATTGAAAGGAGCATCTTGTATTTTAGCGCTATAATATTTTTTATTTATCTTGCTAAAGGAAGATTGAAGAGATAGATTATTTTTATACCAAATGGCATTGGCAATATCAATATTTACAGAAGAGTCTGCTAAGGGAAGATTGTGAAGAAGAATCGCATTGGTTTTATTCAGCAGGTTAATGTCAATGTCATGGAGTTGTAGCGCTTTCTGAATCGCCTTTTTAGTATGAAGGTGAGCTCCATTATATACCATACTTAAATCCATATATACACTTAATGGACTAACCAGCTTATTTTCATCACTCTGGTCTGTTTGATTGACTAAATTAAAAAGGGTAAATCCAAAATTATTTTGTGCCTGAATAGCATTTTCTGCCTGTTCCGGCAATTGTTTTATTTGCGGAGAAGTTAATTGACCACTCGTAGAACAACTTGTGAATCCTATTGTTAATAATAAAAATAGATAGCTGAGGAGTTGTTTTTTAGAAAACATCGTATTAATATTTAGATTCTTTATCTTTGAAGACAAGTTTTATACCAAAACGTTGCATATGTTCATTATAGATACAAATTAAAGCGATTAACGAAATGAATAAAAATGTTTTTATCACAGGAAGTAGTGGCGGTTTGGGGCTGCCTGTTGTAAAAGAACTTTTAGAAAAAGAGTGTCAAGTGACTACGTTAGTTCATTCTGATAGTAGCGAACAACGCTTGAGAGAAGTTTTTTCTACCTATAGTAAAGTACAACTAAAAATTGTAAAAGGCAATGTGTTGAAAGAAGATGATATCGTCAATGCCTTGAATCGAATGGAAAGTTTGGATGCTCTGGTACATTTGGCAGGCGGTTTTATAGGGGCAAAAAATATTTCGGATAGTAGTGCGGATGACTTTCAATCTATTATGGCACTAAATACGACTTCTTCTTTTCTTCTTTTACGTCATGTTCTGCCGAAGTTAGAGAAAAGGGGAGGGGGAAGTATTGTGATGATAGGTGCCAAACCTGCTCTATATCCAAACGGACAAAATGCGGTTTATGCAGCATCAAAAGCAGCGTTAACTAATTTGGTTTTGTCGGCGGCAGAGGAAGGAAGATCAAAAAATGTAAGAGCGAATGTTATCGTTCCGGCAGTGATTGATACGCCTGAAAATAGAAAGTGGGCAGAAGAGAGTACCCCAACTGAGAAATGGACTTCTCCTTCAGCTATAGCTCGAACGATATCCTGGCTTATTTCGGGCGAGGGGAGTGGAGTAACCGGAACCATTCTTCCTATGTTTAATAAAATCAAAACGTATTAGTGTTTAGGAGAAAATAGATAACAATCTATAATACATTTCACCCTTGCCAATGTTTCCCTTAGTATAATTCTGAGATGCGCTTTCCCTCTAACACTTTCTGCATTAATGGCGATGGGAGACAGACCCATTCGTAAAGCAATAAATACGGCACGTTGGTTATGAAATCTTTGAGAAACAATTATGGGAGAGGAGATGTGATAGATGTTTTTGCAACGCCAAATTGAAGTCCATGTTCGATACCCCTTTTTGTCCTTGATGGTATGTTTTACTTCAACGCCCTTTTGTACTAACTCATTCAACATATCCTCTACTTCATCCTCAGAAGAAGGAGCTTTGTCAGCACCGCTGATCAGAATTTGATTTATTTTATGGTGATGGTATATTGCAGCTGCTTTTTCAATTCTGTGAGAGAAAAAAAGGTTTTTCTTTCCCCGCCTTGTCAGTCTGGCTGTTCCCAACAGCAAAAGGGTAGATGTTTTTGATAAATTTTTAACATGGTCATAAAGATAAGGCTTTGTTGAAATACTAATCCACTGATAGCAAACCAACAGAGCTGCTAAAAAGGAAAGGACTCCCAACAATAAAATCCATAACCACAGGTTCATATTTAACTATATTTATCAATAATGTTGCTGCAGGCTTCTTCTATTAGCTCCCAAGCCTTATGAAACCCGTCTTCTCCTCCATACCAAGGATCTGGAACAGACAGATCTTCTCCGGGGTGACTTTCGTTGAGCAATAAGTCTGCTTTTTTTTCTTCTGCAGCAGAGCTGCTTTCCCTTTTTATTTTGGATAAGACGTCTGTCTCCATCGCATAAATTTTATCAAAATAGATTAAATCTTCTTTGTTGAATTGTCTGGCTTGTTGTTTGGATAGATCTATCCCATGAATTTTAGCAATTTCTTGTGAATGTATATGAGGTGGTTCTCCAACATGAAAAGATGAAGTCCCTGAGCTGTCTACTTCCCAGTCTAATTGAGAAGCTTTTATTTTTTCTCTCATAATTCCTTCTGCCATAGGAGAACGACAGATGTTACCTATACAAACCATTAATATTTTCATGAACGAAATGCTTTTTCTTTTGTTTTAACTGTATATTCTGAAGAAGAATAATAATTGCAAATATCCTTTTTTAATGGCACATGGAAGAGGTGAAATAAAAAAAGTGAGGTTTTGCAACAAAAAAATCTGAAATATTTGCATCATAAAATAATAAAAAATTGTATCATTGCGAACGCAAAACAAGTGATGCCTCATTGTTTAGGAGTTATATATGGAAACACAGGAAGGAAGGAAACGACGAGAAAAAGGCTATAATCGCTATAAAGAGATTTATAATGCAGCAATGGGCTTAATGTATGTCGGATGCGGTGTTTTTGTGGTTATGGCAAACCAATTTGGCTTCGTATTTAAGGTAAAAACCTCTCCTGTTTTTATTTGGGCTCTTGGCGGATTATTTATTTTATATGGATTATATAGAGTATATAGAGGGCTTAAAAATGTATTTTAATTTTTTATTAACGATTTAAATAAAAAGATAATAGGTAGCGTAATTTGAAACCATGATGAAGATAAGCAGATATTTGTTGGGCATCTTTTTATTAGTGGGCTTTGTAGCTTGTAATCGAGGGAAGAAAGCACCGACGACGAGAACCTCTGGTACGATTCATATTAGTGTGGATGAATCTTTTAAATCTTTATTAGATACAGAGGTTGCCGTATTTGAAAGCCTTTATCCGGATGCGCATATTGTGACTACCTATGAATCAGAGACAGAATGTTATAGAGATTTCGTGAATGATAGTGCGGATTTGATTATTGTTACCCGACCAATGAATCAGGAAGAAACAGATTATTTTAAAAAAATTGAGATAACGGTAAAACAAAAAGCGATTGCCAGAGATGGGGTGGCTTTGATTGTAAATCCGTCGAATCCGGATACCTTAATGACGATGTCAAAAATACGTTCTATCATGTCAGGGAAAGAGGATTCTTCCGTTTATGAAGTGGTCTTTGATATGCAAAACTCGAGTTTGGTTCACTTTATGAAAGATTCTGTTTTGGGAGGAGGAGAATTGGGGAAAAATGTTAAAACGGCCGGAAGTAGTGAAAAAGTTGTTGATTATGTATCTACTCATAAAAATGCATTAGGAGTAATAGGGGTAGGCTGGGTTTCTGATCCTTACGACTCTACCGGACTAAGCTTTCTGAAGAAAATAAATGTCGTTGGGGTGATGAGTGATTCTACCTATAATTATTTAAGTGAAAGTGGTTCGTTCGACTTGAAAGACCCCACTTATGAAGAGTATTATTTTAAACCTTATCAAGCCTATATAGCGTTTAAAAGTTATCCAATGACTAGATCTGTTTATTTTGTACTTCGTCAACCTTATTTTGGATTAGGCACGGGATTTGCAAACTTCTTGGGAGGAAATAAAGGACAATTGATTATTTATAAGCAAAGATTGTTTCCCTTACGAGCGAACTACCAGATTAGAAAAGCAGAGATACATTAATTTTTAACCAGAAAAACGTAAAAAAAACAGAAATATGAAAATGAAAGGATGTTTATTGGCGTTTGTCCTATTATTTACCGGACAAGCGGTATTTTCGCAATCATTAAAAGAAGCGAAACAGGATTTATATTATAATCACTATTTGGATGCAGCGAAGGCACTGAATGCGATGACTTCACCAAATGATGTGAATAAGAAGTTTTCGAAAAATAAGGCAGATGAACAGGCAACTGTTTACTATTATTTGGGAGTGACACAAATGAAAATGGATAGTGTGGATGCTGCAGCTAAGAGTTTTAATAAGGCAAAAAAGATTGCACGTGGGAAACATTATGCCATGGGACTGGTTGGACTCGGAAGAATTGATATCGCCAATAAAAAATATGATGCCGCTAAACAGAAATTTCAAAAAGCTTGGGACAAATCCCGGGGGCGCAGCATAGAAGTGCTGAGAGGAATTCTAGATGCAACGGCTTTGAGTCCTGATGCGGATGGGGATTATGCGACAAGTCTTGTGAAAAAGTTTAAAGATGATCGTCATAACAGCAAGTACGAATTCACAGCTGAAGACTATACCGCTGTTGCTAATGTTTATGCACATCAACCTACAGGTGGAGGGAAGGCAGCCACTAATTTTGAATTTGCTTTGAGCAAAGATCCTAATTATGCTAAAGCAGCTTATAGATTAGGAAACCTATGGGAACGCGCTCGCCAGGACAGTTTGGCTTTAAAAAGATGGAAAGAAGCAGCGGATGTAGATAGTAAATTCTCTCCGGCTTTTTTGAAATTATTTACTTACTATCGTGTTCGTAATTTAGATAAAGCAGAGAATTATTTGAATAAGTACATGAAACTGACTGATGATAAATTGAATGCGAAAATATATTTAGTAGATGTACTCTATCTTCAGAAAAAATATCAAGCTGCTATTGATAGTGCAAATCAGTTGATGAATCAACCTATCAATGAAGAAACCCATGCCAGATTATACAAACTCATCGGTGTAAGTAAAATGAAGATGGAAGATTATCAGGGAGCGAAAGAAAGTATGGATTCTTATTTCGCAAATGTGAAGGATGAAAATATTGTTCCATTTGACTATAAGACTTATGCAGATATAATGAAAGAATTGGGCAATGAAGATGAACGTCTAGAGTACCTTACTAAATATGTAGATGCGGATACTTCTACCAATGTTAACTTTATTCGTAAAACAGCAAGGGATCTTAACAAAGATAATAGCTTTAAGGCTGCTCAGTTATGGTTTAACAAACTGTTTGAAGTAGCAGATAGTAATCAGCTAACAATGGCCGACTATTATTATAGAGCAAAATCAACCTATGGTGCAGCCTTGAATGATATTGGATCCTATGATAATGCAGTGAAAGGTTGGAATGCTTTTATTAAGAAATACCCAGACCAACCTTCCGGTTATTTTTATAAAGGTCGTACTTTACAGATGAAAGATACCGGTTTAGTAGGTTTGGCTAATGATGCTTATGCTCAATATATCCAAAAATTAAAAGAGGATACAAGTGGTAGCTTGGATAATAAACAAAAAACATTAGCCAGCATTTATTCTTATGGTGCGAAATGTGCTGCTAATCAGAATGACATGGAGAAAGCAAAAACATATATGAGTAAATTGTTAGAAATAGATCCTCATAATGCTACAGTGGCCAATATTTATGGTAATCTTGCTCTCAAGAATCTAAAAGCCAAGAACTTGGCAGAGGCAAAGAAATATGCGAATAAAGCCTTGTCCATTGATGAGAATAATTCGGTGGCACCTCAGGTTCTGGATTACGTGAAAAAGATGCAGGATTATCAGAAAAAGATGGAGGAATACAATAAAAAGAAAGCGCAAAGAGAAGCACAACAATAATTCCTTCTGAAAATAAATGATAAAAAACCTCCTTAATCTGCTAAGGAGGTTTTTTTTATGCTCGGACTATCCTATTTTTGAGAAAATGAAATCTTCAAATAATATTGACCATTCCCTTTTTGAATCCATCTTTGAACATGCGACGATGGGTATTGTAATTACTAACGAGAAAGGAGAAATTGTTCTTGCTAATGGATTTGCAGAAAGTGATTTTGGTTATCAAAAGGAGGAATTGGTAGGTCGTACCATTGAGGACTTGATTCCGCAGCGATTCCATAAAGTTCATCAAAAAGAAAGACATAATTATTATCATCAGGCCGAGACACGTGCTATGGGAGCCGGTCGGGATCTATTTGCCGAACGAAAAGATGGCTCCGAATTTCCGGTAGAAGTAAGTCTTAGCCCTTTCCATACCGACGATGGAACCTTTGTTATTGCTTTTATTATTGACATTACTATTCGAAAGGAAAAAGAGAAAGCAGAAATGCAATATCAGGAGAAGTTGGATCAAGTACTTCGTTCACTAACAAAGGAAAAGGAGCTTAATGATTTAAAGTCAAGATTTGTGTCTATGGCCTCTCATGAGTTTAGAACGCCATTGAGTACCATTTTGTCTTCCGCTTCCCTTATTAATAAATATGTTCAGAAGGAAGATCAAGAGAAAAGACAAAAACATACAGACAGAATTGTTTCTTCAGTCAAGACATTGACAAATATTCTCGATGAATTTTTATCAATTGGCAAGATGGAAGATGGAAAAATTGAAGTAAGAAAATCAAAGTTTGATTTAAAATTAGTGATCGAATCAGTGATGAATGAAATGACAGATGTGAAGAAACAAGGACAGCAAATTCAACTACAATTTGAAGGAAAGGAAATTGTTTGTTTGGATAAAGAGCTGTTAAAGAGTATTGTGATTAATTTATTATCAAATGCTATTAAATTTAGTGAACAGGACGCAAAGATTTTTATTCAGTGTGAGGTAGTGGAGGATGAAATGGTTTTGCGTATTGAAGATAATGGATTGGGGATTCCGTTAGATGATCAGAAACATCTTTTTGAAAGATTCTTTAGAGGAACCAATGTCTTGAATATTCAAGGAACCGGTTTAGGGTTGAACATTGTCGCCCGATATGTGGAATTAATGGGAGGAACCATTTCTTTTCAAAGTACTTTAGGAAAGGGAACCCGTTTTAAGTTAAGATTTACAGTATGAAAAAAATAGTATTAGTAGAAGATAATACCGATATTTTGGATAATATGGCCGAAATATTGGAATTGGCAGGGTATAAAGTGTTTACTGCAGAAAATGGGAAAGCCGGATTTCATCAGGCGAAAAACAATCAACCGGATATTATTATTTCAGATATTATGATGCCGGAATTAGATGGTTTTGGACTCCTTCATCTCCTTCAAAAACAAACTGAATTACAAGATATTCCATTTATTTTTTTGACAGCAAAAACCGATCGACCGGATTTTAGAAAAGGAATGGAAATGGGGGCAGATGATTACATCACTAAACCATTTAATGACACCGAGCTATTGAATGCAATTGAAAGACGCTTGGAAAAGGAGAATAGAAGAAAAAATGAGCCCAAAGAAATTTTTCCAATAGATCAAAATAAGAATGATTTCTTAATGGAAGAGTTTATAAGAGGGAGAGAAGTTAATCAATATCGAAAGAAAGAATTGTTATTTACAGAGGATAATAGTCCTCATTTTCTTTATTATATTGTAAAAGGGAAACTGAAAGCTTTTAAAATAAGTGATAGTGGAAAAGAGCTTATTGTCGGACTTTATCATGCGAATGAATTTGTTGGATATGCTGCTTTACTGGAAAATGCCCGATATAATGTTTCTGTCAGTGCCTTAGAAGATTCTGAAATTATTTTAATTCCGGGCATAGAATTTATCGATAAGGTAAGAAAAAATGCAAAAGTATCAATGTTTTTTATTCGGCTTTTGGCTGAAAAAAATAATCAAAAAGTGGAGCAAATGATTCATCTGGCTTATGCTTCTGTGAAAAAAAGAGTTGCCAGTGCTATCTTATTTTTAATGGAGGCTTTTGGAAAGGAAGTAAAAGAACCTTTTGCTATTGATATTACAAGAGAAGAACTTTCTCATTTATCCGGTACGACAACAGAGACCCTTATTCGTACTTTGCGTGCTTTTAAAGATGAAAAATTAATAAAAATAAAAAATGGGAGTGTACGTGTCATTAATAAAAAAGGGCTTAATCGATTACTCAATTAAGCCCTTTGGATCGATTTATTTTATCCATTTAGGATTGATCATTCTTCCTTAAGAATTCAAGCACCTCTCTGGCTTCATCTTTGGAAAGTCCCATATTCGTCATTTGTACACCGTTGAGCTCTTTTTTAAGCTGTTTAGCCACCGGATCGTTTTTGGTCATTTTCATGGGACTGGTAATCATATTTAAAATCCATTCGGGGGTTCTGATTTCTGTAATATCTTTTAAGCCCGGACCAACAAGACGCTGGTCATTGGTTAAATGGCAGGAAGTGCAATTCGTCTGGAAAAGCTCTTCCCCTTTAGCAGCCATGTCATTATCAATATTTTCCGGAATATCAACACTGGTAAATTCTCCTACTCCTTTACTGTCGCTGGCAGCTTTGGTATCTATACCGCTTTCATTTTCCTCCTTTGATGCAGTTTCTGAATTGGCCGAACTATCACTTTTAGGAGATACTACTTTGCCGTCCATTGTAGTAGGTGTCACCTTTGCATTACTTATATAACCACCATAACTCCCTCCGGTATTAGAAGAGTTATTGCTACTACAGGAATATAACGCTAATCCGATTAATAATAAACCTGCTAAAGAAAGTCTTTTCATCGTAAATATTTTGTAATAATTTTAGGGTATTGCAAAATTAGCAAATAGTTGGCAGACTACGTATTTTTTTTCTTTATAAATATATTAAGAGTTAAATATATTTAATGTGATAGAATGGTTTTTGATTAAAAGAATCTAATTCTAAAAGAGAATGTGTAACTTTGCTTTTTGAAT
Source organism: uncultured Chitinophagaceae bacterium (assembly GCA_964647485.1). Lineage (GTDB taxonomy): Bacteria > Bacteroidota > Bacteroidia > Chitinophagales > Chitinophagaceae > FW021-bin31. The sequence goes on from CAZYHV010000003.1 coordinate 198,658, forward strand.
TTTGGCCCTGTAGTTCAATGGATAGAATAGGAGTTTCCTAAACTCTAGATCCAGGTTCGATCCCTGGCGGGGCTACTAAGTTCAATCTATACTGTTATTACAGCCTACCTACACACATTTTTACACACTTTATTCTTCACTTTGGTATAATAGGTGAACGGAAGGTAGTGAACCAAGATGTAGATTTGGTAATAAATCAGATACACTTTCAGGTACAAAAAAGTAGCCATTTTTAACAGAAGAAACTTGCAGAAATAAAATAAAAGTACTTCTTTAGTAAAAAATATAGAATTATGGACAATGATTTAGTTGCAAAAGCTGAAATTAGGATTGAAGCTCCTGTTACGACAGTCTGGGATGCGCTGATTAATCCAACTATTATCGAACAGTACATGTTTGGTACAACTGTTATCAGTGATTGGGAAAAGGGAAGTAAGATTATCTGGAGAGGTGAATGGAAAGGCAAATTTTATGAGGATAAAGGAGAAATTATTGATATTGAGCCTGAAAAGTTGTTGAAGATGACCCATTATTCCCCACTTTCAGGAGGAAAGGATGTTCCCGAAAATTATCATGGATTGTGTTATGAACTAAAAAAAGAGGGAGCTGCAACTCAAATCGTACTTGAACAAAATAACAATAAGAGTAAAAAAGAAAAAATTCATTCAGAACAAAACTGGCAAAGGATGTTAGAGAGTATGAAAAAAGTTATTGAGGGGAGATGATTGGTTACTACCTCTTTACGCCTTTTCCATATGTCTTTGTAATGAATATATAGGTAAAGGCTAAAATACTGTCCTTCTCTTGGTCTTCGACTTCCGATGCAAATGCGTATTCCTTCCATAATTCCTTGAAGATTCTATTTATTCTAAAATGAAGAAAGTTACAGTTTTCTCTGCCAAAGATTCGATGTTTTTTAACCCGCAATATTCACCACTTTTTGGAAATGACTCTACAAATCTTTTTAAATCAATGGCTTGACAGTATTTTAAGTTTTGATCGTTCCCCAAATTTGAGGAATGGTTTGAAATTATCTTTTTGCATCTATGTTTCGGTGAGCTCAACAGCTGCCGCGTTACAAACTCCTTGCAGTAGGCTACTACTGCGGCGGAGTTTGATGCATTTCAATTGTACTCAATGTATCTCCTTGTAGCTACAAAAAGCTAATCCCATGAACAATGCGGGTTAAGAATATTAAATATCTTTCCTATTATGAAACCGATATCGCTTGAATAGGGACTTTTGTACAGCAAACCCTAAATAATTATGCAAGGGATATAATTGTTTTGGACATAGAAGGTTAAGGATGCCAGTCATCAAATGTAAGCCTAATCATAAAAGCATAAAATATAAGCACATGAAACAAATCATCTTACTTCGCGGGGTTAATATCGGTGGACGAAAGGTAAAATCGGCCGAGTTAAAGGCGTGTTTTGCAAAAGCCGGTTTTAAAAATCCACAAACCGTATTAGCTACGGGAAATGTGATTATTGAATCTGACCTTGATCCGGAAAAACTAAGACCTCAAATTGAAGAATGGCTACTGAAGACTTTTGATTTTTCAATAAAAGTGGTGGTATTCCCAATTGAACAGTTAATGATAATCATAGAAAATTATCCTTTCACAACTATCGACGAAACTTATCATCGCTACATAATTTTTCAAGATAAAAACATAGAAAAACCTCATATCGAATTAGATAATGCCATTGAAGATATTAGGGTGAATGGAAATGTCATTTATTGGTACGTTTTAAAAGGGCATACGCTTGATAGTCCTTTTGCCAAGCATCTGGCTAAAGTTTCTAAAAAGGAATTTTCAACCACTCGAAATATTAACACACTCAACAAAATCATAAAAAAAGCTGATGGATAACGTTAAAGACATTCCCGTTTTTCTTTCTCCACCCAAACCGACTGGCACCATTGGTTGGATGAAAACCATACTGACGAAAACGGACTTTGGGTCCGTATTTTTAAAAAGCAGTCTAAATTGAAAACGATGAGTTATGCAGCGGCTTTAGACGAGGCACTTTAAAGGAGCTAAATTTTTTTGCGCCCTACTGACAAACCCTTGTCACTCCCCCCTTTTACATTTGTAGCATTATTAACAAACACATCATTAATTATGAACAAGACAAATGCAACAACAATGGGACAAATCCTAACCTCCGAGCAGCTTTTAAAACATTGGCAAGGACATCGCGGCCTCACCCGTAAGGTGATTGAAGCTTTCCCTGAGAAAGAATTTTTTACACATCACATTGGTGGTATGCGTACTTTTGCTGAAATGACGATGGAATTATTGGGGATTGCCGGTCCCGGATTAATGGAAATTGTGACCGGTGAGCAGGCAAAATTCGACGTGCACTTTGACCACAAGAATCAAAAAGCCAATATCTTAGCCAAATGGGATGAAACTACAGAAGTTATCAATACTCATTGGGGAAAAATTTCCGAAGATCGTTTTGCAGATCACTTCGAGTCCTTTGGACAATACGAGGGGACGGTGCTTTCGACTCTTTTGTATTTTATTGATAATGAAATTCATCACCGAGGTCAAGGTTACGTTTATTTGAGAGATTTAGGGGTAGAGCCTCCTTTCTTTTGGGATAGAATTTCTGTGGATAGCTAAATTATCTTTAGATAACCCCCCCCGTTAAATTAATTAATGGGGGGTAGTTGTGATATCACAAAAGAATTAGACTTGAACAAGAATTGTAACGCAAAGCTGCGCAAAGGGGCAACGTTTCGCAAAGAAATTGTAGTTTTAAAGAAATATTATACAGATGACTGAAAATGAATTGTCTAAAATTATTATAGGCTGTGCTATTGATGTTCATAAAAACCTTGGTCCGGGCTTATTGGAATCTGCTTATCAATATTGTTTGATGTATGAATTAAAAGAAAAGGGATTACGTGTTCAAAAGGAAGTGCCGCGACCAATAGTTTACAAAGAAGTAAAATTAGACCACGGATATCGAATGGATTTACTGGTAAATAATAAGGTGGTAATTGAGATAAAAACAGTTGAAGCTATTACCGATGTCCACGAAGCGCAATTACTAACCTATCTGCGGCTTGGGAATTATAGGTTAGGATTAATTTTAAATTTTCATACGACCATTTTAAAAACCGGAATAAGAAGAATGGTAAATCAACTTTAAACCCTTTGCGTACCTCTGCGGTTCTTGGCGGCTCTCTGCGTCATAACCATACAAGATTGTAACGCAAAGCTGCGCAAAGGAGCAAAGTTTCGCAAAGGAAAAACCTTAGCGTAACTCTGCGGTTCTTGGCGATTCTCTGTGTGACAACTCTTTGAAAATTATAACGCAAAGCTGCACAAAGGGTCGCAAAGGAAAATTCTCAGCGTAGCTCTGTAGCTCTTTGTTTATTAGGGTCTATCGTATCAAAAATGAATACTTAAACCGTAAAAGTGGTTAAGATTTTTGAAGCAATTGCAGGCTCTGGGTCATTATTTCGTTTACGCGTTCTTTTAGAGATGCAGGTTTTACGATTTTTGCACAATCGGCAAACATCAAAAACCAACGTGCAAAGCCTTCATCTGCTTCTTTGGTCATAAAAGTCATTTCTATATTCTTACCAATAATTCGTTCAGATTCAAAGCCGAAATAATGATAATTATAGCGCAAGTGTTGTGCTACCGATTTATCGACTAAGAGGACGACTTTTTGTTTCCGTTTTTCAGTGTTTTTAGGACGATGATCGGCAACGGTTCCGTGTGATTTGGTGAAGGGTTGTTCTGTTTGAGAAATCGCGTGAATGCGATCTAATCTAAACTGTCGATAATCTTTACGAAGATGACAATACCCAAGGATATACCAGTTTTGATATTCATAAAAAACACCAACCGGTTCAATAAAACGCTCAGTAGGCGTATCGGTTTTCGCCGATTGATAAAGCAATTTTACTTGTTGGTTTTTTCCGATGCTTTCAAAAAGTAGTTCCATTGCATTAGGAATAGCCTGATTGCCAACATCTGTGCTTTTATAGACGTTAATACGTGTGTCCAAAGCTGTGAGCCAATCTTTTTCAGTGGTGCGCAAAACGGATTTGATTTTATACATTCCCGAGGCATAGTTTTCTCTCAAACTTTGATCGGTAAACTCTTGCATCAACTTTTCGGCAGCGAGGAAACTCTCAGCTTCTGTTTTGGTAAACATTACCGGAGGAAGCCTGTAGCCGTTGACTAAAGAATAACCTCTTCCGGCTTCGCCATACAGCGGTACTCCTGCATTTTCAAGAGTGCGAAGGTCTCTGTAAATCGTACGCAGACTAACCTGAAACCGGTCGGCCATTTCTTGCGCTTTGATAATTTTTTTAGACTGTAATTGAATTAATATAGCAATCAGTCGGTCAAATCTTTTTAAAGTATCGGCTTCCATAGTTCAATAATAAGTAAAAATATTGACTAACTAGTTAATTGTGAAAGGGTAAGGTTAAATTTCCCCTTTTAAATACGCTCGTCGCTTTTCTTCCGGAAATTTTTCAATCGCATAGCGCAACATTGTGCCTGGCATTTGTAGACCACGCCAATAAAAACATCACCTTCGCTATATTGCCCTTTACCGGTTTTAAAAAACCGTACACTTTTTGCTGCCTTTTCGGGCGAGCTCATAGCAAGCAACTTATTTTTTAATTCTTGTAATGCCATCTTTTGTTATTTGTAGTCATAACAAAACCCGTGATAATCGCTTACAATAATAAAATAGCCGTCCAAATCCCAAAGACTGAATTCCATAGCGCCCGAGTTGGGGTTTTGGTGGATGTCTTCTTCGATTTTCACCCCCAAATTTTCAGCATTTTTCCGAATTTCAGCCATTTTATCCGTTCTAAAATAAAATAGAAAACCATTGCCAATCGGTTGATTTCTATCTCGCATAGTGGGATGGTCGTCCCGCTTCCAAGGATGCAAGCACAATAAAACCTGATTTTCCTTATTGGTTAAAATCTTAAAATGATTGCCTTCGTGAGATACTTGACAATTCAATAGTTTTTGGTACCATTGGGCGCTTGCCACAACGTCCTTAACGGCAATTATTGGGTCTGCTTTTAATGTCATATTTCAATGCTTTTTTGTTGTAAAAATATTATTCAATATCCATTCGTGAGGAAAATCTTTATGTTAATGCTTTGCTGTATTTGTTTTTATAAGCTACCGGGGTTAATCCTGTATGGCGTTTAAACAAGTTTCGAAATGATTTGGGGTCGTTGTAGCCCACTTCATACATCAGTTCATTAACCGTTTCCCGGCCCTTTTCCATTCGTTTTTTGACGGCTTCAATCTTGACGCGTTGAATGTATTCGATTAAGGTGTTTGCAGTTGCTTTTTTAAAACGACGCTCTAAGCTACGCCGACTTAAAGCGTGGTATTTTGCCAACTGGCTGACCGTTAGTTTCTCTTTGTAGTGCTGTTCGATGTAATTTTGAATTTTTTTGACCTCTTGGTCTTGATGATCTTTCTGTGAGTGAAAAATCATAAAAGGCGATTGGCTGTTGCGTTCGTAATCAATCTCAAACATTTTAGAACAAGCAATGGCAATTTCACGACCGGCATATTTTTCGATAATGTACAAGACCAAATTAGCCGCCGAAAAGGCACCTCCACTGGTGTAAATCCCTTCCTCATCGGTGATGATTTTGTGGGGTTTCAAATGAATGTGGGGATACATTTTCTGAAATTGATGAGCCGCTTTCCAATGGGTAGAACACGACTTATCATCTAATAAACCGGTAGCGCCTAATAAAAACGCCCCCATACACAAACTGGCAATTTCGGCTCCTGAGTGGTACTGCTTCACCAACCACGGAATAAACGCCTGACTGGCTTGTACAGAGGTTGCAATATCGCCCTCATAAGCCGGAATGATGATTAAATCGGTTTGGTTGACTTGGGCAATCTTACTATCTGGATGTAGGGTGCAAAGCCCGTCACTCAACACAACTTCATTTTCTAAGCCTACCAATTCCACGTCGAACAAAGACGGTTTGCCTTGGTTTTGTAAATAGGTGTTGACAAATAAAAATCCTCTCCGTGGATTGTCGATACTACTCAGCGTACAGCCTGGGGTAACAATAATAGAAATACGTTTCATCAGAGATTGATTTTTTCAAAGATAAGGAATTATTTTGGCGCAAACCACCCTTAAGGTTGTCGTAATTGCACCTCCTTAGTTAGGAAGGTATCGTGTAACTTTGTTGTTACCAATTAATAGACAAATGTTTACACTAAATTTTATCAAATGAAATCAGTCAATCCTTACCTCTACTTTAGTAATAACTGCGAAGCAGCTTTTACCTTTTACCAATCTGTTTTTGGGGGCGAATTAAAACTAGTCCGTTATAAAGATTTGGATAACAATATGGGCTTAAAAGACGATGATTTAAACCTCATTGGCAACGTGATGCTGCCCTTGTTTGGCGACACGGTGCTTTATGGAAGCGATGTTCCGGAAGCTTTTGGGCATCCCATAAAAGAAGGGAATCGCTTTGAAATTAATATCGAAACAGATAGCGTAGCGGAAGCTGAGCGGCTTTTTAAAGATTTATCTCAAGACGGCACCATAAAAATGCCTTTACAAACAACCGAATGGGCCGAACAGTTTGGCTCGTGTATCGATCAATACGGCGTACAATGGCTGGTGATGTATAGCGGAGATAAAATATAAAGAAACAGTAATTGGTTGCTAACCTATTGCTGTATTTAAAATAGCTTTGCGAACCTCTACCGATTCTTTGCGATTCTCAGCGTCATAGCTTTTTGAAGTTATATCGCAAAGCCGCGCAAAGGAGCAAAGTTTCGCAAAGGCAAAAATCTCTGCGTTATAGCCTTACAAGAGTTATAACGCAAAGTTGCGCAAAGTTGCGCAAAGGAGCAAAGGAACGCAAAGGAAATAATTAATGATACAAAAATTAAAAACAAACAGGAATGAAAACGTCAACTAACAAAATCAGCACTTGTCTTTGGTTCGATGGGCAGGCAGAAGAAGCGGCAAAATTCTATACTGAAGTATTTGAAAATGCCAAAATCAATAACACCGTTCCTTATCAAACAGAAACCCCATCGAATAAACAAGAGGATAGTGTGATGACCGTTGATTTTCAAATTGAAGACTATCACTTTACCGGACTCAATGGTGGACCTATGTTCAAACCCAATCCATCCATTTCTTTCTTTGTGAATTTTGACCCTTCCAGGGATAAAAATGCCGCTGAAAATTTGGAACAACTTTGGAAGAAACTGACGGAAGGCGGAGAAGTATTGATGAATTTAGACCAATATCCATTTAGCCCGAAATATGGTTGGGTAGAAGATAAATTCGGTATTTCCTGGCAACTGATTTTATCCAATCCCGATGGGGAAGACCGGCCGGTCATCGTACCTTCTTTGCTGTTCAGCCAAAACAACGTCAACAAAGCAGAAGAAGCGGCTAAGTTTTATACCTCCGTTTTTAAGAATGCCAGGATTGGTAATTTCTTTCCTTATCCTGAAGCTACCGGTCCGGCTCAGAAAGGAGCTGTTGCTTTTGGTGATTTTAGGATAGAAAACCAATGGATCGGGATAATGGATTCAGGTACGGAACAGGATTTTACTTTTAACGAAGCGACTTCCTTTGTGGTGCATTGCGACGACCAGAAAGAAATAGATGATTATTGGGAAAAACTGTCTGCAGTTCCACAGGCAGAACAATGTGGGTGGTGTAAAGATAAATATGGTGTGAGTTGGCAGATTATCCCCAGGAATATGGATAAGCTCATCAGCTCAAAAGAAGCAAGGCAGGCGATGATGCAGATGAAAAAGATTGATATTGAAGGGTTGAAGAACGCAAAATGAAGGGTGGAAGGAATTGTGACGCAAAGCTGCGCAAAGGGGCAAAGTTTCGCAAAGAAATTGTAGTTTTAAAGAAATATTATACAGATGACTGAAAATGAATTGTCTAAAATTATTATAGGCTGTGCTATTGATGTTCATAAAAACCTTGGTCCGGGCTTATTGGAATCTGCTTATCAATATTGTTTGATGTATGAATTAAAAGAAAAGGGATTACGTGTTCAAAAGGAAGTGCCGCGACCAATAGTTTACAAAGAAGTAAAATTAGACCACGGATATCGAATGGATTTACTGGTAAATAATAAGGTGGTAATTGAGATAAAAACAGTTGAAGCTATTACCGATGTCCACGAAGCGCAATTACTAACCTATCTGCGTCTTGGAAATTATCGGTTAGGATTAATTTTAAATTTTCACACAACCGTTTTAAAAACTGGAATAAGAAGAATGGTAAATCAACTTTAAAACCTTAGCGTAACTCTGCGGTTCTTGGCGGCTCTCTGCGTAATAACCATATAAGAATTGTAACGCAAAGATTCGCAAAGGAGCAAAGATTCGCAAAGAAAAACCTTTGTGTAACTCTGCGGTTCTTAGCGGTTCTCTGCGTGATAGCCTTACAAGAGTTGTATCGCAAAGATTCGCAAAGGAGCAAAGAAACATAAAGAAATCTTAGTGTAGCTCAGTAGGTAGCATAACCCTTTAAAACAAAATACTATGGCAGCAAAAATGACCGTGGTGTATCAAACACTGGAGGATAAAAAGGCTTTCGATAAGCATTATTTCAATATCCATATTCCCTTGGCTAAAAAGCTACCGGGATTGATAAAATATGAAATAAATGAAGGTTCAGTAGTCTCGCCAAATGGACATTCAAATGTTTACCTTATAGCTCATCTTTATTTCAGATCTATGGATGCTATAAAAACTGCCTTTGCTTCCGATATTGGGAAATTATGTGCAGCAGATCGAAGAAAATTTGCGCCTGATGATGAAAAAGTAGCGATGTATTTGTATGAAACTAAAGAGGTGTAATTAAACGAGAAAATGATGAGTAAAATAATTTTTGACAGTGCCATATCCCTTGATGGATTTTTCGCCGGGGATAATCCAAGTCCGAGCAATCCAATGGGTGGTGTTTCGGGAAAATTACACCAGTGGATGTTTAGGCAGAAAGCTTTTTGGAAACACATCAAAGTGGAAGGTGGCAAAGAAGATGGGGCAGATGGTAGGTTGATAGATAAGGTGTTTGAAAGAACGGGCGCTTACATTATGGGAAAGCGGATGTTTGAAGAAGGGGAAGTGACTTGGGCAGAAGATTTATATGAAGCAGATGTTTACGTTCTGACACACGAGAAGCGGGAACCTTGGGTTCAAAAGGGAAGCACAACTTTTTATTTCATCAACAATGGCATAGAAAATGCTTTGGAAAAAGCTAAGCAATCGGCCAAAGGAAAAGACATCAGGATACAAGGCGGTGCTAATACGATTCAACAATTTCTAAATGCTGGGTTAGTGGACGAATTTTTCATTCACATTGCTCCGGTTTTCTTGGGAAGTGGTATCCGCTTGTTTGATGGCATTGACAATGACCAATATGATATTCAAATCGTAGATGTAATACCATCAGACTTAACTACCCATTTGAGATATAAACTGATGAGGAAATAAAACCATTTAATGATGACAACCCTAACAGATGCTTTAGAATTACTCAATCCACCAAAGGGATTTTCACCCTGGCACGGCGGTCCTACGCTAATGGGATGCTTACGTGGAGTAGATGCCCAACAAGCCAGTTGGAAACCCGCCCCGAACCGCCATAGCATTTGGGAGCTGGCGCTTCACATTTCCTATTGGAATTACCGGGTTTGTCGGCACCTTACAGATAAAGAAGTCAATACATTTGACCGCTCACCGGCTAATTTTCCGGAGGTTAAGGACTTTTCAGAAAGCAACTGGAAAACCGATAAAGCCTTTATTAAAAACGAACATCAAAAATTGGTAAAATGTCTGGAAGCTTTTCCCGAGCGTCGCCTAAATGAATTTATTTCTTCAAAAAAAGGAACTACGTTTCGTCAACTTATTTCGGGAATCGCCGCGCATGACACCTATCATATTGGTCAGATTCAGTTGATGAAACGATTATTTGCTGAATTAGGAAAATAAAACTAAAAATATAAAATGATATTGTGCTTAATGATGAAAAACGCTTGGCGTAACTCTGCGGTTCTTAGCGGTTCTCTGCGTTTTGGGATAAGTTGAATTTCCATTTTTTCTTAATAGTTTAATAACTTATGTAATGTATGATATATAGTTGTTATCTGTAATTAAATGATGCAGAGTATGGAATATTTATACTTTTGATCAAAGTAGTTATAGTCACAAATTCTTCCTGTGTCTGCCTTGAAACGTTTAACTTTCAGCTTTTGTTTTTGTCGTTATGGTATCAAGTCTTTCACTTTTCATTAAATTGTATTCGGTTAATACAGCTTCCTAACTACTTATATTTATTAATATTAAGGATCTCAGAATTGAATTACCGTTTTGATTGGGCATCAATAAGGTATCCCCATTGGTTTTGCCAGAAATAAGTATAATGAAACCTTTTAAACCGGAAATGCTCAAAACCTGCCGCAATAAGCACATGCTCAAGCTCAGAACGGCTATAACGATTGGATTTCCACCACTTTTCAATCAATAACCAGTTAACCCACATTGCTTATCCACTTGACGTAAATCCTCTCTGGTCGTGATTTCCAT
>CAZYHV010000004.1:0-203566 GCA_964647485.1 uncultured Chitinophagaceae bacterium
AATGTACCACCTTGTAGCTACAAAAAGCTAATCTCATGAATAATGCGGGTTAATCAAAAATCCAAACAACTACTCCACTTTAAAGATTGCCACTTGGCTTTTAGTTTTTCTCCCCCCTCTTTTTAGGGTTATTGGGTATTTTTTAATAAAATTTTTCCTTTCATGGTAGGATGAATACTGCAAAAGTAGGGAAAGGAGTCAGTAATCACTTTTTTCCAAGAATCCCCACCTGTAGCAATCTTACCGGAGGTCCATGCAGAATCAGGATAAGCCGTAACATTGTGTTTCACAATTCCCTCATTGATCCAAACCACCGTATCTCTCTTATTCACTGTAAGTTTGCTAGGATGAAATTGCATACCCGAGATATGTATCGTATCTACTTGAGGGGCTCCGATTTCTTGTGTTCCTGACGACTGACAACTCCAAAGGAAAGTCAAACAGAGGAGACAGGCTCCCAATACTTTTATTCCTTTCATGGTATTGCCTCCAGCTTATTTAAATTTCTTTTGTGCTTTCTCTGCCATTTCCAAATGACTTTCCAACAGCGGAGCAACCGACTTGATCAGATTTTTTAACTCCTCGTTTTGTGTCTGAGGAAGCAACACATTCTTTACCGCAGAAATAACAGCTTTATGGTAAGCCACTTCATTATCGATATAGGCTTTATCAAAAGCTTTCCCGCTTTTAGACTTTAGCATCTTCAGTGTTTTTTTCTCCCCTTTAAGCAGAGATTTTGTCACCGGATTCGTCTTTGGGGTTACTCCTAATTTCTTGGCTAAAGCAGCGGCCTCACTAATAATAGTAGAATGGTCACTTACCATCTTTTGGGCAAAATCCTTTACCGTTTTATTATTGGATTTCTTCAACGCCAACTTCCCATAATCCACATCAATCTTGTTCGCAGTCACCGCTGCAGAAGCTACTTGTGCATCATTTAAGGTTGGGGTTTTATCCTGTGCAAATGTTATAACGGATACGAAAAGCAATCCCGTCATCAGGATGCCTGCATTTTTTAATACCTTATTTAAAGTACTCATGATATTTTGTTTTTTAGATTAAAAGAATCATTCAACAAAATAGAGTACACAAAAGGGAGAAAGGTTACAATATTTCTCACAACGATTATAACATTCCTTTCGTACTGGGCAACTGCATATTTTCCGGATCCACCTTTACCGCCATTTTTATGGCTTTAGCAAAAGCTTTAAAAATAGCTTCGATTTTATGATGTTCATTTTCACCTTCCGCCTTGATATTCAGATTACATTTCGCAGCATCAGAAAACGACTTAAAGAAATGAGAAAACATTTCTGTTGGCATTTCCCCTATTTTCTCCCGCTTGAAATCAGCTTCCCACACCAACCAGTTTCGTCCTCCAAAATCAATAGCCACTTGAGCCAGAGAATCATCCATAGGTAACAAGAAACCATAGCGTTCTATGCCTCGTTTATCACCTAAAGCCTTTAAGACAGCCTCACCTAAAGCCAATCCGGTATCTTCAATTGTATGATGTTCATCTATATGAAGATCGCCATGCACCTGAACGTTTAAATCCATTGATCCATGGCGGGCAATTTGTTCCAACATATGATCGAAGAAACCAATTCCGGTAGAAATACGAGCCGATCCATTCCCATCCAAATTCACCGAAATGGCAATTTGTGTTTCCTTGGTATTCCGTTCTACGCAGGCTGTTCTACTTTTTTTTTTAGAAAGTCGTAAATTTCATTCCAGTCGGTTGTTTCCAGAGCGATATGGGGTTGCATTTCTTCCAATGACTCTTTCACGTCTTCCAGTCCTCTTCCATGACCGGTATTGATCCAAATGCCTTTTCCCCCTAGATTTTGAGCTAATTTTACATCACTGATGCGATCCCCAATGACAAAAGAGTTTTCTAAATCATAATCCGGATTATCGATATAATCATTCAGCAAGGCGGTTCCCGGTTTCCGGGTAGGTTTGTTTTCCTTCTTAAAGGTTTTATCAATAAATACCTCACTAAAATGAATGCCTTCTCCTTCCAATGCTTCCATCATTTTATTCTGTGCCGGCCAGAATTTTTCTTCCGGGAAATGGTCTGTTCCCAAACCATCTTGGTTGGTAATCATTACCAATTCAAAGTCCAGTTTGGCTATTTTCGACAAGCCTTGAAAGACTTTAGGGAAATATTCCAACTTTTCTAAACTATCGATCTGACGGTCTTCAGGTTCATGAATCAAGGTGCCGTCTCTGTCAATAAATAATACGCGTTTTGCCATGGTTTAATCTATAATTATCTTTTTTACAAATTTACACAATATTCTATAGCTTTTTCAGTGCTGCCATTAATTGCCGATTTTCCTCCGGGGTGCCTACGGTAATTCGCAAACAATCATCACAAAGCATGACCTTGCTTCTGTCCCTCACAATAATCCCCTCTTTAACCAATGCATGATATTTTTCTGCCGCTTTTCTCATCTTTACCAAAATGAAATTTGCATCACTTTGATACACATTCTGGACAAAGGAAAAATCCCCAAACTCAATCATCAGCTTTTCCCGTTCATCTACTATATCTTTGATTCTTTCATTGACCACATCCAACTTATCCATTGCTTCCAATGCCATCTCCTGGGTCGCCTGATTAACGTTATACGGAGGCTTTATCCGATTCAGAATATTAATAACCGGTAAAATACCAAACAATATGCCCAATCGCAGCCCCGCCATGCCCCAGGCTTTAGAGAACGTTTGTAAGATGACCAGATTAGGGTAATCTTTCAGGTCTTGTAAATAAGAAAGGTAATGCGAGAAATTAATATAGGCTTCATCAATGACCACCAGACCATCAAAATGTTTTAGCAAATCTTCAATATCTTCTCTATATAATGTATTTCCGGTAGGGTTATTCGGAGAACATAAAAAGATCATCTTGGTGTTTTCATCAATTTGTTTTTTCACTTCTTCTATCTGCAACTGAAATTCCTTATCCAAAGGAGCTTCCCTTACCTCAATATCATTGATGCCGGCACTTACCTTATACATGCCATAAGTAGGAGGACAAATAATAACGTTATCTATTCTCGGTTCACAAAACGCCCTGAATAATAAGTCAATACATTCATCACTGCCATTCCCCAGGAAAATATGTGCCGGAGGAATTCCTCCTTTAATCTCAGCAATTTTTTCTTTTACCTTTTTTTGAAAAGGATCGGGATAACGATGATAGTTCCTCTCTATTGGGGAGCCAAAGCTATTCTCATTCGCATCTAAAAACACCGATCCTTCACCACTAAATTCATCCCGAGCTGAGGAATAGGGCTTCAAGCTTCGAATATTTTTACGAATGAGCTGATTGATATCAAACATGAATTCTTCTATTTTTTTCTGATTGTCACTGCCTTTTTATGAGCGTCCAGACCTTCTGCTGCCGCCATCTCTTCCACAATAGGACTCATCCTCTGTAATCCTTCCTTACTTAGTTTTTGAAAAGTAACCTTCTTAACAAAACTATCCAGCGAAACACCACTATAGGTCTTTGCATAACCATTTGTTGGCAAGGTATGGTTGGTTCCGGAGGCATAATCTCCAACGCTTTCCGGAGAATAATTTCCTAAAAATACCGATCCGGCATTGACTACCTTTTCGGCGATTTTTTCATTGTCTTTGCAAGACAAAATTAAATGTTCAGGAGCATAAGCATTGATCATATTCATTGCTTGTGCTACATTGTCTAGTAAAATAATTTTACTGTTCTTCAATGCTTCTCTGGCAATATCCACCCTGGGTAAGAGGGCTAATTGTTTTTCGATTTCTTTTTGTATCGGATCAATGATTTCCTCACGAGTGGTAAAAAGAAAGACTTGACTGTCTTTTCCATGTTCTGCCTGTGACAACAAGTCTGCCGCTACATAATCGGGAGAGCAACTTTCATCTGCCAGAACGGCGACTTCCGAAGGACCGGCCGGCATATCTATTGCCACTTTATCTTTGGTCACCAATTGTTTGGCACAAGTCACATATTGATTTCCGGGACCAAAAATTTTATCTGTCTTGGGAATCTGTCTCGTCCCATACGCCATGGCGCCTATAGCCTGAATTCCTCCCACTTTAAATATCTTTGTAATCCCTGCCAATGAAGCGGCATATAAAATCTCCGGACGAAGCTTTCCTTCTTTTGAAGGAGGACTACATAAAACAATTTCTCTACAGCCTGCTAATTTTGCCGGAATCCCCAGCATCAATACCGTTGAAAAAAGCGGTGCACTCCCCCCAGGAACATACAGTCCGACTTTATCAATCGCTATCTGCTTTCTCCAACATATCACTCCCGGCATGGTTTCTATCCGTTCTATCGGCAACTGCTGCCGGCTATGGAACTTTTCTATGTTTGCTGCCGCTTGTTGGATAGCCGTTCTCAAAGGGGCAGAAATATTCTCTTCAGCCTCTTCAATGTCCTTCTTACTTACTGCCGTTTTCGGAAGATCTACCTTATCAAATTGTAAGGTATACTTTTGTACCGCCGCATCACCATTTTCTTTTATATCAAGCAACACATCACTTACCTGTTTTTCTAACGCTTCTACCTGAAATGCAGGTCGTCTTAAAATGTCCGTCCATCTTTCCTCCGATGGATATTGAATTACTTTCATCTGCTTATTTTATAAAACCATTTTCTCTATTGGCGACACCAAAATACCTTCTGCGCCATTGGCCCTCAATTTTTCAATAATTCCCCAGAAATCATTTTCATTCACTACAGAATGGATGGAGCTCCAGCCTTCTTCAGCCAAAGGAAGCACGGTCGGACTTTTCATCCCCGGTAATAAATGACAGATCTCATTCACCTTATCATTCGGTGCATTTAATAAAATATATTTATTGTTTTCCGCTTTTTTAACGGCCTTTATTCTGAAAATCAAGCGTTCTAAAAGTTTTTGTTCTTCTTCCCCAAGCTTTCCATTTGAAATTAATTCTGCTTCAGAGCGGAGGATAATTTCGGCTTCTTTCAATCCATTCATGAATAAAGTAGATCCGGTACTGACCAAATCACAGATACAATCAGCCAGTCCTATCCCCGGCGCAATCTCAACAGAGCCACTGATTTCATGAATCTCAGCCTGGATATTATTTTTACTTAAAAACTTTTGGACGATGACAGGATAAGTAGTAGCTATGCGTTTTCCTTCCAGGTCTTTAGAAGTATTATAGGTCTGATCTTTCCTTATTGCCATCGACAATCTGCATTTACTAAATCCCAATTTCTCTACTTCTCTGACTTTCTTTCCTTTTTCCAGCACAATATTCTCACCCACAATCCCTATATCTGCTACTCCATCTTCCACATATTGAGGGATATCGTCATCTCTGAGAAAAAACACTTCCATCGGAAAATTATCCGCATCTGTTTTGAGTCGATTAACCCCATTGTTGATATTAATTCCGCATTCTTTCAACAATTTCATAGAATCCTTGTGTAGCCTTCCCGACTTTTGTACCGCTAGTTTTAATTTCTTTGTCATAACTTCTCGTTTTTGCAAATAAAAAAGGCTTACCCTTGAGGTAAGCCCTTGAATGATTTATATAGAATACACAAAACATCCTGCTTACCTATTGGCAAGTATCATGATGATGTATAGGTGTATGAAATCTCATAATTCTGCCCGCAAATTTAAGACAGGAATTTTTATTAAAAAAATATTTTCCAAGCTCCTTAAGACGATAAGAAGAGTTCCTCTTTTCTAAAAAACTTTCCCAAAGAATAAAAGGACGCTAAAAGGTAGGACAGTCTGACTCTTTTTTCCCTAGGCCTTTAATCACAATACCCAAATAGGCGCCTCCATTAGGGGTATGATGAAAAAGCCATCCAAAGTCGTGAACCCCGGCAACTAAAGGACCTATCCTCACAGCCGCTCCCGCAAGAAACCGACCTTTCTCATTAATATAAAGAGGTAAAGAAAATCCCATCCTTTTTTTCTCCCAGCGAGGCGTAACCATCATATAACTCAAAGATTTACTTTTATAATCCACCCCCGGATTTAGGAAAGAAACATCCAGATTGGCGTTTGCATTCACATAAAGATGTCGTCCGATATTTTTATCAAAATCAATACGTAATTTGGTCGGCAATGAAACCGATGTATACCCTTCCCAACGGGACATATTCAAAACCTGACTGAGGGTGTCATTAATTTTTGATAAGGAAGAAGCGTCATCGACCATTCTCCTGATAGCCTCAATGTCCTTTTGCTGCTTCACCCCATTTATGGTTCGGCTTTCTTTCCCCAAATCATATTTTAATTGTCCAAAATCCGTGATCGCCACACTCAGTCGCCAATCATAATCTGCCGGATCATTATTCTTAAAACCGGGAATATAACTCGGCTTCTTTTTGGTATAAACCATCCCAATATCCAGTCCTATTGACAAGGGATTTCCTTTCATTGCAGCCCGACTCTGACCTTTAAAACCATTGGCTTTGTCCAGGTCTTCCAGATTACTCGAATACCCATACCGTCCCCGAATCGTATCTAAAGACACATAATTAGGGCTGCCTGAAACGGGTTGAGTTACTTCAAAATCAGACATCTCGGCTATTTCAGCCCCCATCCCTTTGATAAATTTCACGGAGGCCCCAAGTGTTATATTATGAAACTCGTCACTCTCCAACACTTTGGAGGCATTCAAAAACCATTCTGACCATTGTGTATTCACAAAAGTTCCTTGCAGGTTTTTATTTATTGCATTCACCTTCATAAACTTTTTGATAGTGGACATACTGTCATTATAGCTATAATTCAACCGATCCAAAAAAGAATGATTCCTAATGTTCCATCCGGCTCCTACCGTCCATTCCTCATGATGAGGAATCCTTAGAAGAAAATTAAGGATATGAACATCCGCTCTTAAAAATCCATCATGTTTTCCTGAACCTTCCAGTGCGAAGGATCTTAAATGAGCACTGTCTCTCGCCCATTTAAACCGAGAGGGGCTTGCAGAAACAATATTATTGCTCCAAAAACTATTGACGCCAACCACTTCCACTCCCCATTTATAGGGCATATTTGCACCGGAAGCCGGCTGTTGTGCCAAATTGATGACCGGGCTATATACGCTACCGTTTACACCATTAAAATGCTGGGCGGTCACCTTTTGAGAAGCACAAAGTAAAAGGCACAGCAAAGCTAAGAATATGTTTCTCATTCATCTTTAGTTTCTGAAAATAGAGATGGCGTAAACTTACATAATAAACGACAAGAGTCCTTTCTTTTTGTCTTCTTTTTTCAAAGAAGTCATGTACTTTTGTAAGATCTTTATTTTCGTCAACCGTCCATCCGACCTTTAAAACTATAAAATTTCACGGATGAAAAATATAATCACAGGCTTTTGTTTCTTCTTCATTTTTACCTTGTCCTTCTCTCCGACAGAGTCAAAAGCACAGTTATCACGGGATTCCCTACAGATCAGTTTAATTACCAGTGGCCCGGGGAATGACCTATATACGACCTTTGGACATTCTGCCGTAAGAGTGCAAGATTTCTCCACCGGCAGAGATTATGTTTTTAATTATGGCACCTTTGATTTTTCTACCGATCATTTCTATTGGAAATTTGTTCGGGGACGACTGATGTATTTTCTTTCTGTTTCTAATTTTCAAGACTTCCTAAGAAATTACAAAGCAGAAGGTCGGAAACTAACAGAACAGATCCTCAATTTATCTTCCCGGGAAAAGGCTTTCATTTTTAAGTATTTAAGAAATAATTATCTTCCTCAAAACAGGTTTTATAAGTATGATTTCCTCTTTGATAATTGTGCCACTCGTATCAGGGACATTATTGACGATAGTTATGACAACGCCTGGGAGATTCAAAATATTGTTCCGCAGCAGGGGCTTACTTTTCGTCAGATCATCAATCAGTACCTCAAAACATCTCCCTGGGAAAAATTAGGAATTAATCTGATGTTTGGCGTCAGAGCGGATAAAGCTGTAAACAGCAGAAATCTAATGTTTCTTCCTCACTTTCTTATGGAAGGCTTTCAACATTCTACAATCAATGGGAAGCCCCTGGTAAAAGAGAAAAAGGCACTGTTTATTCCGAGTAAGCCTCAAAGTCAAAGCTACCCGTTTTATAAGCATCCGATCTTTTGGTTTTCCATCTTATGCGTGTTTATTCTTTTACTCAGTTTCCTAAAACCCTCTTCTTCTATTCTTCCCTGGGTAGATCGCTGTTTGTTCTTTTTAACCGGCTTATTAGGCTGTTTTTTGCTGTTTATGTGGTTTGGAACAGATCACGGCATTACCAAATGGAATTATAATTTGTTATGGTTGTTTCCTTTTAATATTGTCTTTAGTTTTTTCTTTTTTAAGGATAAAAAGTGGGTAAGAAATTATGCCATATTCATTGTTGTGTTAAGTTTGATTTTACTCGGTGGATATCTCATACTTCCACAGCGGCTTCCTTTTATTGCCCTTCCTTTTATTGCCGTGCTAGGGGTGAGATGTCTTAAGATTATCTCCAGGTTTTATAAGGTTCCTTCCATCCATTAGTTTGATATATTTCATACCTTTAAAGAAAATTGAATCATGACTATTATCGTAAATCCTAAAAGCAAGAAGGAAGAGAAAGTGCTCCGAGCATTTCTTGACAGCCTGGAATATGAATATGCTGAAGAAGATCTCAATATTCCTCCTCCTCCCGGAGCAAAAAGACAAACTATTGAAGAATACAATCAGGAAATTTCCGAAGCTGAAGCAGCCTATGAAAAAGGAGAAGATATGACCAATGATGAACTAAAAAAACAAACGAAAACATGGTAACTTCATGGAGTCCTCAAGCCCAGATTGAGTTACAGAAAGCCTACAACTATATTAAAAACTACTCTATTCAAAATGCAGAGAAGGAAAAGATTCGATTATCAGATATTGTGATAGCCTTCCTGAGCATCCTGAGAGATATCCAACAGATAAATATAAACAAGATAATAACGGGGAATATCGGGCTTTTGAAATATTTCATTAACGCATATCATACAAGATTATGAAAGACGCCATCTTAATCGTCCGACTTAGGCATACTTCCATGTCGCCAATTATATATTAAAATTTATTATAAATCGACATGAACGCCAAGAAGGCGCAACGGTCGCAATGAAAGCGACTCTGTCGCAGCACGGTGACCCTCTGTGAAAATTCTCTGTGAGCCTCTGTGGTAGCACATAGCAGAAGAAAAAACCCCGAAAAATCCTCCCAAATAAACTCCTCGAACACCGCGCCTCCTTAGCTTACTCCGCGGTTAAAAAATAATTCTCCTTTAACCACAATGGTCGCCAAGAAGGCACAATGGTCGCAATAAAAGCGACTCTGTCGCAACACTGTGACCCTCTGTGAAAATTCTCTGTGAGCCTCTGTGGTACCACATAGTAGAAGCAAAAGCCCCGAAAAATCCTCCCAAATAAACTCCTCGAACACTGCGCCTCCTTAGCGTACTCCGCGGTTAAAAAAGAAGCTCAGTAGACATTCTCTTAGTAACCGGCAGCCCCTCCCATTATCAGCAGCAGTACAAAAGATAGGGAATCAATGGCTGAAAAAACGACAATCACCTGTCCTAAAAGTACTTTCCGTCCTTATTCCGGAGGAATTTAATGGTTTATCGAATTCTTTAGATCCGGGCTTTTCGAAGATACGGATAAAGGAAAAAAAAGACTTCGTCTTTGATGAACGAATAAGTGGAGGACAAGAAGGGAATTTAAATTCTGATATAACAACAATACTTCTAACTTCACTCCCTTAATAATATAAAAGGGAAAAGCAATTCTGCCTTCCCCTTTATATACATCATAAGATTTACATTTATTCGACCTTCTAATCGTTGAGTACAGGATTATCCTGCTCTTCTTTCTGAGGTATCTTAAAGGTCAATTTAGGATCATCATAAGGGAAAGACTGTCCTTTCAAAACTAAATGATTATTCCCTCTATGAACTGTTTTCTTTAAGCGTTTCAAAGCAAGATACGACTTCCCTTCTCCCCAGAATTCTATCCTCTCCTGTAAATAAATTTCATTTATTAAATTATTCCCTGATAAATTATCAATATAACTTACATCAGGAATACGATTTTTAAGGTATGCTTTAAGCACCGACTTTGCATCTCCTTCATCCCCTCTTCTAGCATTTGCTTCAGCATTTAATAAGTAAAATTCATCAGATCGCATATAAAGGTAATCTGCATGAGTAATTTCTCTTTGTCCGCCCAAGACTCCATAACCATCCTGTGGATAAAATTTATTCATCGGCTGACCAATATACATAGAGGTATCCATACCTCCACTCAATGCACTTTGATACACGTGAACTCCAAATACAAACTGATCCTTGCGTATGTCATTCGCCGGTATTTTTGAATAAAGAATAGAATCAATTGTTTTCGGATCTCCTACCGCAGCATAACTATAAGTAAACATATCTATCTGCCCCCACCAAGAAACCAAATCAAGACTTTGATCCGTAGTAAGGTGCATCCCCCACATCCAACTTTCCGTATTTACATCATTAAATCCCGATTGAGGATTTTCAACATGCCCACCATTATCCAATCTTGCTACCGCTTCTAACGAGTCAGTAACCGGGAAATTGCTCATAATATCAGAAGTAAGAGAATCCACTGTTTTTAAATCCCCAGGTTGATTTCTATAAGATAAGGCGTAAGACAATAATCCTTCGGCAACATACTTGTTAATTTGATTTTTCGTATCCCTATGAAATCCATCCAGAAGATGAACGGCGTCGTTAAGATCACTCACAATTAAATCAAACACTTCTTTAGCTGAACTTTTAGGGTGATTGGCCGGATCGTTGGTGGTTTTATATATGGGCAATATTTTTTGAGAGCCATCTCCATATTCTATAGAATAAAATTGAGTGAGATAAAAATAACCATAACCACGCAAGGCCTTCGCCTGCCCCATAATAGGTGCAGTAGATGCGTCTAAAGTAGCAGTATCTCCACCTAATGCATCTATCACGGCATTAGCACCATGAATAATCTTATAATAGTAACGCCAGGGAATATAATCCTCTGTCCTTGTATTATCAACCGTTGCTTGCAATCGGGCAATAGGGCCGTACCAACCGTAAGTAAGACCTGCAAGAACCATATCTCCGCTTATCATATCACCAAAGATATCATATCCTTTTTGTCCGAAATCATCATGATCTAAATCTGTCCCCCCGCTTCCGTCTTTGTACATGGTTGCATAGACTCCTGCCAAATCGCCTTGCAGGATCGAAGGGTCATTCTTAGCAGCTTTTGATAATTGCTCTGGTGATATCTGCCCTGTAGGTGCTTCATCTAAAAAATCCTTTCCACATCCCGCGATCAAGAAAATTCCAAGGATGAGTAAAAAACTTATACTTTGTATCTTTTTCATAACTATATTATTAAATGTTTTAGAATCTTATTTTTATACCGGCTGAAAGCGTAGATAACGGATTATAGGTATACCAATCGGTTACACCATTCTGAGTGATTGAAGGGTTAAAACCTTTCCTGGCTGAAAGCAGCCATAAATTATCGCCGGACACCCAAATAGATAAATCAGTAATTCCTACATTAGAAAATAATTCCTTAGGGAAATTATATCCCAAACGAATATTATTTAAAGCCAGATAGCTTGCTTTGGTCAAAAATCTTGTAGAAGATGAACTAACGCTAGGATCAAAACCATTAGAGAGACGAGGAACATCTGTTACATCTCCAGGTTTTTGCCATCTCTTCTTTATATCTGTGCTCCAATTATTTACGCCGATATTAGGGTTATCCATTAACCGGGCATACACAAAATCATATCCGTATCCACCGATACCATACAAAAATTGCACCGCCAGGTTGAAACCTTTATAGTCAGCAGTCAAATTAACGGCTCCTCTCACGTCGGGAATTGAAGATTTACCCACATAAAATTGAGTTGCATCAGCATAAGTTTTTGTCGTTGCCTTTTCAATATCCTTTCCTTTATTATCAGGATCTGCCTTGTAATTCGTCAAACTGCCAATACCTTCTCCTTTATCATAGGCTCCGTTTTCATTATTATCCACATAATAAACAGTCCATTGAGAAAGGCCATCATCAGGATCTACTCCCGCATATTGGCGCATATAATAATCATAAATGGAATGCCCTTTCCCCCATCCGTAATAAGACTCTATATCCAATAATTTTGGTTTTTTCGTGAAAGGATCAATGGGCATCTCTGTCAATTTATTCTGTAACACCTCCCCATTAATTCCTAAATCGATATGAAAGTCTTTTTGATGAATCAGATGGCCGGTCAAATCAAATTCTACCCCCTGGTTCCTTAATATGCCTCCATTAACCTGCACTACAGCATATCCAATAGAAGGACCTCTTCTACGGTTAAAAATGAGATTTTCCGTATTCTTAATATAATAATCGACCGATCCATCCAGGAAGTCTCCTAATCCAAATTCAGCCCCCACCTGGAATACTTTGGACGTCTCCCAAGTAAGATCAGGGTTTCCTTTAGTCTCAAACGAAAAAGCCGGGCCATCATTCACATTAGAAATATCCCACAAGTCATATCCCGGATAGTAACCCACACCGGCCTGGTCTCCGATAACCCCATAACTGGCTTTCAACTTTAAATGATCAATGATATTCGCTGAATTCATGAAATTTTCATTGCTAATCATCCAACCAAGACCTAAAGAACCAAAAGTCCCCCATTTATCCTTTCTAAAGCGAGAAGACCCGTCGCGTCTCAAGCTTCCCGAAAAATAATAGGTTCCTTTATAATCATAATTAACCTGTCCAAATATACTTTCCAACTCATAGCCTATTGTATAAGAAGATGTTGGAGAAGAAATAACCCCATTATCTAATTCTGTATTATCATTTTGTACCAGATTAGATTTAAAAGCACTTAATATGTGACTTTTCCAGGAACTGGCTTCATGTGCTATTAATGCATTCACATTATGATTGCCAAAACTCTGGTTATAATGTACTATATTTAGCCAATCATAGCTAAACCTTTCCACCTTGTCATGTTGAATACTTCCATTGCTAGAGGCAGCAGAACCATAGAATTTGTTTACCAGATTCATATAATCATTGTTAAAGTACTGTAGTCCAATTTGACTTTTGAAGGTGAAATGTTTTAAAAACTTCACGTTGATGGCTCCATTACCATTAAAATCATTCCTTCTACTTTCTTTCGTATTATAAGTAGCATCTCCCACTGAATTAGTACCTAAACCAAAGCCACGTCCATTATTGCCATAATCGTATCTGTAACCTCCGAATATAGGATCAGGTACTTTTTTCCCATTTTTATCTCTCAAAAACACACCATAAATCGGAGGAATATTATCTACAAACCAAAAAAGGCTACTCGAATTTGACTCTTGCCCTACATTATTCGTTTTGGAATGGGCATAAGAAAAATTCATTTTACTGGAAAGCCAATCAGTCACATCATGCTTCAAATTTACTCTTGCCGTGATTCGTTTAAATCTGGATTTAAGGGAATATCCTTTATCATCTAAATATCCTAAGGACGTATAATAACTGGTCTTCTCTGAAGAACCTCCCATTCTAACATTCGTTTCTATCCTGGAAGAAGGTTGAAAAGCATAATCAGACCACCGCCCGGGGGTATATTTCCGCTCCACTCCCGGTTTTACTTTCCGAGTTTTAGGATCAACCAAGTCGGCAGGATCTCCCTTCCAGATATCATAATTGGGAGACAGTCCAACTTGACCAAAAATATTGTTATTCGTAAGATTAGAAGAAGTAGCGTCATCATGCACGCCACCCGCTACAGCTAAGTCTCCGTAATTGATATTATTATATAAAGACTCCCACGCAAGCCCTAAATATTCCTCCGGGGAAGTAATGACCTGATGGCGAGGAATAATCTGCTTATTGGTTCCATATTTAAAATTGACTTCTACAAAAGGCTTTTTACCTTCCCCTGATTTAGTAGTGATAACAACTACCCCGTTGGCACCTCTGGAACCATATATCGCAGTAGCCACAGCGTCGGAAAGTACATTAATACTCTTTACATCATCAGGGTTAATAGAATTAAGAGGGTTAATTCCCTCTCCGGAAACATCGCTATTGGTATTATCAATAGGAACTCCATCTACCACATATAATGGAGAGCGGTTACCATTCACAGAACCAAAACCTCTAATTCTAACAGTAGGAGCAGAACCCGGTTGACCCGAATTAGTAATCACTCGAACGCCTGGTGCCTCTCCAGCCAAAGCCTGAGAAACGTCAGAGACATCTTTATTTTCAATTCTCTCTGCAGAAACTGATTTGACGGTACCTGTAAAATCCTTTTTGGTAGTTGTACCATATCCAACCACTACCAATTCATCTAAATTTTGCGTTCCCGATTCCATCGTCGTATTTACCACAGATTTTCCACTCACAGAAATTTCCTTCTCATCATATCCAATTCCACTAAAAACCAAAGTCCCATCCTCTTTTACACTTAAGGAATAATGTCCATCAGCATCTGTAGCTATTCCTGTATTTGTGCCTTTTATATGAACGGAAATACCGGGAATACCAACTCCATCCGGGTCAGTAACCGTTCCTGTCACTTCATGCTCTTGGGCAAAGACCATAGAGCTGCTCACCAGTAAGACAGTAAGCGCAAGTAATATTTTTTTCATAGAAAATCTAAAATTTAGTTAATAGACGATGCAATGTTAATCATTAATTAATAAACACCAAAAAGAATGTTAATAATTTTAGGATTAATTGTGTATTTTTTACAAAAAGAGAGTTTTATACCTTTCAAAATAAAAGACCGTTATTCCTTTATTTTAAATTTCTAAAGTCTCTATAACAGGTTATTTTTTAGGTTTCCAGTGGTCAATAGGTAAAGAAATAGTTTTTCTGGGATGAGAATATCCTCTATGACAAGTTTCACAAGTCACTTCAAATTTAGAATTTAAATAATTATCTTTAAAATTTCCTTTTACGTCAAAATACTTGCTATTGATTTTTTTCACCATTTTCATCATCCCAAGAGCCACTTTCTTATGGGGATTAGCATAGGACATAAAATCCAACTTCGTAGAATCCTCGGCATCACGTGCATGACAATCTCCACATTCAAAGCCCAGCGCCACGGTAAAACTTTTCATAAAATCCATCAATTCGTCATGGGTTATATCTTTGGGCAGAACCTTCAGATTATTCTCATGAGGGGGAGTTCCTCCTTCAAAAGGTGAAAAAGCCATAGTTCCTACAGCAATAAGTCCGGCAATTAAAAACAAGACCAGCGTTTTTTTAGGAAGGTGCATCATAACAACTCATTGAAAATTGCAAAAGAAGTTTTTACAATTCTTTTACAATAATACTAAAGTTTTGGTAATTCTCAAAAAAGTTAAAATATTTTTTTTGAATACAGGAAATTTAACAGCCTGATATTTGAGGAAAGGACTGTAAGCTGTAGGCAGGAGGAGAAAGTAACTCAATCAGCTATTCCCTCAATCACCGATTTCCTCAATCGGCAAAATTCACTAATTACTTTTCAACAAAAGAGCATACCACAGAGGCTCACAGAAAACACACAGAACCACCGATAACATTTCTCTACTCATGAGAGTAAGGAGAAAATTAACTTCGCGTCCATTGCGTCTTCTCTGTGAACATCGCAGTTACCATAAAGCAAACTATTAGATTACTTTAATAGCCGGCCTTGTCAACTATTCCCTTAATCAACTAATAAAAACTAGTCAACTAACAAACTATTCCCCATATCCGGGGTTCTGTTCCAGATTAGGATTAATTGCAATTTGCTTATGTGGGATCGGGAATAATTTCTTATTCGGGTCATCCTGAGGTTTGTGATCCCACCAGGAGGCCGTCGTAAATTTACCAAACCGAATAAGGTCTTCCCGTCGTTTTCCTTCAAAGATAAACTCCCGTCCTCTTTCTGCCAGCAGTTCGTCCATCGTCAGACTTTGGGTCGTATATTTCTCTGAAGGCCAATCCGCTTTTGAGAAGTGACGCTTCCGGGATTTGTTGATTAAATCCACCGCTTCCTGCGTTGCTTGACCGCCATTCTTTCTCATCAGTGCTTCCGCTTTATCAAAATAAATCTCTGTTAACCGATAAATGATATACTCATTTTCCAAATAATTGTCATCATCGAGAGTTCCGGATTTATATTTATTAAAACGAGCCCCACTGTTTTCTTCTCCTTCGGTCATACTTCCTTCAGAAGTTGTATCGCCCTCGCTCTCTCTACGAATGGTATTGACATAAACCAGTGGCTCTCCTGACCATTCTTCTGTTCCAATAATGGGATCATGCGTTCCATATTTGTATTGTGGGCCAAACAAGAACCAGTTCTTTTTACGTAAATCATTTTCTTCAAACTGATCAAAGGCGGAAGGAATAACCACAAAGGCATTCCATCCACTATATCCCACATCCAACGCCTTCGATTCATTACTATAGCCCATAAAAAATCCGGCCCAGTCAAATGCAAAACCGCCTTTCTTACTAAAAGCAATCGCCCAAATACTTTCTTTGGATTGCCGGTTTTGATTTCCGAAAGTTAATGCCTCATTGCTGTCCAACTCCATCGTTCCATTAAAGGCACCGGCATCTCCGCTAATCACCTTATCACAGGCCTGAATACACTCATCCCACATGGGCTCTCCCGTCCACACTTTGGCATTGAGATAAAGTTCGGCCAGCATGGCATAACCGGCAGCCTGACTCACTCTTCCATCCAATTCCTGAGACAACGGCTGAAGCAAAGGCACATTTTCTTCCAATTCTTTCTGAATGAACTGGAACACCTCTTTTCTGGAAGCTGTTGGCGGATTTTGAGGTTCTCCAACTTTTGTAAAGATAGGAATATTCCCCCAGAGATCCATCACTTTCATATAGAAATAAGCACGTTCTACTTTTACTTCTGCGATCATGGCTTTTTTTTCATCCTCCGTCATTCCGATGGATTCGAGATCCTGTTCTTCTAACTGCTCAATTGCCGTATTACAAAATCCAATCCCTGTCCAAAATAGATTCCAGCCATCTCTAATCCTGGATTCTTCTGTCGTCCAGGTATGGTAATGTTGACGGATATGATCTCCCCCATCATAGCCATTTCTACCTTTTTGTGGCCAAGCCAGCTGATCGGCTGATAATTCGGACATATAATAATAGGCATTCTGTCCGGTAGGAGCAATACAAGCCTGAAGGTGCGTATAGGGTCGCAAAACGGCTTCTAAGACTTCTCTTTTATTGTGATAAAAATTATCTGCCGTAATGTCATGATATACATTTTCATCCAAATCAGTACAGGCCGTCCAATTTAAGGCAACTGATATAAGGAGTAAAAACGATATTTTTTTTAATATTTTATTCATAGTATTACTATTTTTTTAGAATCCTAAATTTAACCCAACAGTAAAGGAGCGTGTTGCGGGATAAAAACCGCGATCATCCACTCCGGTTTCAAAGCCGGTGTCCTGAAGTTCCGGATCAATCCCGGAATATCCGGTAAAGGTAAACAGGTGACGCGCCGTTACATACAATCTCAGATGTCGGATATAGGAAGAATGCAAATCAAAGTTATATCCCAGGGTGACGTTATCCAGTTTCACAAAACTGCCATTCTCCAGATAATAGTCTGAATACTGAGGATCATCTTCTATATCTTTATACTTGGTCACTGCATTTTTCAATACATTATTGGGTAGCCAGTTTTTGTTTCCAAAAAACAACTGTTTCAAATTCAGGATATCATAATCAAATTTCCCTCTGAAGAATAGGGTCAAATCAAAATTCTTATACTGAAAATGACTGTTTAGAGAAGCCCTGTATTTGGGAATTCCGTTACCTATAATGCTCAAATCTTCCGGTGACATCTCATCAGAAGTACCGGTAGATCCATCTGCCTTATAAAAGAGAAAGCGTCCATCGTCATTAAATCCGGCAAAGCGTTTCCCATAAAAGTTTCCTACAGCACCCCCTTCTTCAATACGAATAGCCGGCCCCAAATTTCCGGGGGAGGGCAATCCATATTCTTCGAGATAATTGGCTTTATAAAGATCATTGGATAAAGAAATCATTTTATTCCGTAATGAACTTCCCGTCATACTCAATGTCCATTGGAAATCTCCTTTATCAATGGCTGCAAAACTCAACTGCAATTCCACCCCTTTATTGCCGATGCTTCCCACATTGGTCAATAATGAACTCTGAACATAAGGTGGAAGCTGCGCGGTATAATTATACAATAAATCTACCGTTCTACGACTAAATACATCGAAAGACCCGCTCAAACGATTGGAAAATAAGACAAAATCCAATCCGTAGTTCCATTCTTTTTTCTTCTCCCATCTCAGGTTAGGATTGGGATTTCGAGAAGGTCCATACGTTTGATAGTATTTCCCATTTTGTGGATAGACTCCACCGGTGCCAAGCGTTACCAAAGACATATAATTGTCAATGCCCTGATTTCCCGTTTCTCCATAACCGACTCTTAACTTCAAATTATTCACAAACGACAGATTCTGCATGAAATCTTCTTCACTGATTGCCCAGCCGGCAGAAGCCGCAGGGAAATTCCCCCATTTATGATTAGCCCCAAAACGGGAAGATCCTTCATGTCGTAAGATGGCCTGCGCAAAATATTTCCCTTTATAGTTGTAATCTATCCTTCCAAAAAAGGCAACCAGGGTATTGTCCCATTTGTTACTTCCCATTCCCGGCTTCGGTAATTTATCATTATTAATGGCAGATCCTGCTCCTAAATCCCAGTCTTTATAGGCATCCGAAGTAAACCCATTATTATTGGCGTCAAATTCTTCTGTAGTCGCATATTGGTACGAATAACCCAATAATGCTTTAATCGAATGGTCATTATGGATCAGCGTATTGTAATGAAGGGTAGCCTCAAAAGTTTTCTGCCAATCTAAATGATTACTTTTTGAGGCGTAAGCCATGCCCTGATAATCAGAACTTGGTCTCTGATCCCAATCCTGAGAAGAACGGAAGATCCGATCATTGTAATTATTTCGCTGATAAGAACCAAAAGCCCCGATGGACAATCCTTTGTAGATATCCAGGGTAGCCCGAACACTACCGGAAAAAGTTTGTTGTTCTCTTTTATTCGTTCGATAGGCTAAACGAGACATTGGATTATAACTATTATAGCCTTCAAACTGGAAAAAGCCACCGTAGCCATCCGGGTCATGAATAGGCGCCGTCGGATTCCATTGCACCGCCTGCTCAAAATTATTGGCAGCCTGTCTTTGATCATCGCTACCATCGCCGCCTCCCAATAAATTGGCATTATTGACGTTGGAAGCCAGGTTCATTTGTACTTTCAGGCGGTCATCTAATCCTGTTTGATTGATATTAAGACGACCCCCAAATTCTTCTCTGCCATTTTGTTTGGCAATTCCTTCCGATTTATTATAATATACCGAAGCCCGATAGTTGGTATTCTTTCCTCCACCTGTAGCAGAAAAATAATGATATTGAGACAAATTATTTTTATTCACTAATGAATCATACATATCGGTGGTTGCTCCCTTATCGTATTTATCACTAATCACTCCATCTTTTATCAAACCTCTATATTCAGAGGCTGAAAGATAATTTGGCTTCTTATAGATTGCATCATGCTTGAAATAAGTAGAATATTCAAATTTAGGAGCTCCTGATTGTCCTTTTTTAGTGGTAACCAAAATCACGCCTCCATTCGCTCTTGTTCCGTAAATAGCGGCAGCAGAACCATCTTTCAATACCGAGATCGACTTAATATCATCCTGTTGTAACAAATCCAGATTTCCCCCGGGGATACCGTCTATAACCACCAGTGGCGACAAATCTCCTTTGAGAGAAGTAATTCCTCTTAACTGAATAGAGGCTCCTGCATTGGGATTGTCCCGACTTGCATTGGTAATGGTCAATCCGGCCACTTTCCCTTGGATCAAATCCATGGGTGAGGTCACTCCCCCTTTGTTAAAGTCTTTTGCATCTATATTCGTAATAGCGGAAGTGATTTCCTTTTTCTGTTGTGTTCCATAGCCCACAACGACCAGTTCATCTAAGCTTTTCGAGGAAGGCGATAAGGTGATTTCCAATTCACTCTTGCCCTTTATATCCACTTCTTTTGTTTCATATCCAATGTAAGACACAACCAAGGTTGCCTCTTCAGGAACGTCCGCCAGATTAAAAGTCCCGTCTGCGCCTGTAACCGTTCCGTTATGGGTACCTTTTACCTTAATAGAAACTCCCACTAGCGGATCGCCCTTTGTGTCGACAACGGATCCTGTAACATCCTGCACTTGCAGTGCCTTATCGGCTTTTTGAACGACAATAAGATTATGATCTAATCTTGTAAACTTCAGACCAAGCTTTTCTGACAAAGAATCCAAAATATCAGACAGCTCTCCTTTCTTTACCTCTAAATTAATTTTTGGTAAATCTTCTAATGTATTGTTATTAAAATAGAAGACATAGTCTGATTCTTTTTCAAGATGATTGAGCGCTTTGACAACACGGGTATTCTTAAAATGAACAGAAATTTTATTTTGCGAATATCCGGCAGCAGAAACCTGCAAGAAGCCCAATAGGAGAAACAAACCGGTTAATTTGGACATAAGTAATATCTTTCGAAACAGGGGGGGGAGACCGTTCCCTCCTCCGGTACATAGTTTTTTCATAAATTGCACTTTTCTTAGTTAAATCCCGATTATTCGGGTAATGAGGAAATTTTTTTTCTCGCAGCGGGGAATAGGCCAATATTTCCCGCTTTTTTATAACCTTTATTTCCTTCTTAAGGAGAACGTTGCCGCTGATACGTATTTCTCATAATTTTATTTTTAAACTGATCTTTATTCAATAATTACTTTTTTATCCTTTATCACATAATCAAAAGGTTGTGTCATTTGCAATATTTGTAACAGCTTATTCAATGATACATTATCCGCCCGACCTGAGAAACGCTGCCTTGCCAAGGTAGAATCCCGGATGTGTATTTGCACTCCATACCATCGATCCAATCTTTTTGCCAATACACTAAGGGGCTCGTTTTCAAATAAAAAGGTATTTTGCTTCCAGGCGGTCTCTGCAATAAGCGTACTATCTACTACTTTTATCGGCTGCAATACCACGTGCTGAACAACGGGATGAGCGATAGAATCCAATTCCGTTCCACTGATAGGATCTTTCTGAGGGGATGCTATTTTTTCCAATTGGTTTGATCCCTCGTTCTCCACTTTCACTTTTTGCCGGGGTTGTAACCGAATTTCTTTGTCTCCCTTTTCTCCATCAATAATTACATTCACCAACCCTTTGATAAGAGAAGTTTCCGAAAAAGCTTCGTTCGGATAAGCACGAACATTCACTTCTGTCCCCAATACCTTTGCATCCATGTGCGCCGTATGTATAATAAAAGGCTGATCTGCATCATGACTCACTTTAAAATAAGCTTCTCCCACCAGATAAACCGCCCGCGTTCCTTTTCCAAATTTCTTAGGATACCGCAGAGAGCTTCCTGCATTAAGCCATACGCGGGTTCCATCCGCAAGCCGCAGGGTCGTCTTCATCCCATCCTCCGTTCTTATATACTGCCACTGATCAGCAGAGGAAGGGCTCTCCAGCCACCAAAATCCCAACGCACCCATTAAAATCAAAACCGATAAAGCTGCAACCACCCGGATGACCGGATGACCTCTCTTTCTTCTACTCGCCTGCGAGGAAGGTTGTTCTTGCTGTTCTTTTTGCAATATTTTCGTCGCCACTTCATCCGCTTTTCTATTAGAAGTTATCGGACGCAACTTCCCTTCTATCTGTTGCAACAAACCCGACTTGATCCAATCATCAGGATGCTCCCACATCAATCTTTCCAATTCTGCTTTTTCTTCCGCAGAGATTTGATCGACCCAATATTTCGCTAATAATTCTTCCAGCCTGTCTTTCATAAAGAGGTTCTATTCACCAGACGCCTTCCCTTCGAGGAAAGCTTCTATGGTATATAGACAACCGAAAAACAAAAAGCAATTAAAGACGTAGAAAAAAAAGTTAATTTTTTTCTCACTTTTTGCTTGATCAAAACGCGGTTCAGAAATACTGGCGATCCAGATCAAGCGCTTTCCAGAGTTTTTTGACGGCGATGGTCATTTGAACATTTACCGTTGCCGGCGAAATTTCCAATAATTCGGCCACTTCCCGATAACTCAATCCGTCTTCTTTGACCAGAATAAAGATTTGGCGACAACGTAAAGGAAGGGTATTAATTGCCTTCCGAATATGTTTCAATGTTTCTTCGCTAATAATCAGCTCTTCCGGGCTTTGCAACCCTATATCTCCCGGTTCGATTTTATAAATCCTTTCTACTTCTTCTTTACGATGTTTCTTTTTAAGATAATTAAGGGAAGTATTTTTTACCGCTTTATATAAATATGAGGTAAAGCTTCTTTCTGCGGGAAGTTGCTCTCTTAATTGCCATACTTTAAAAAACACATCATAGATTGCTTCTTCTGCATCTTCGGAGTTTTTTATAATTCCAAAGGCAAATTGATAAAGACGATCATAATACAACCGCACTACCTGCCTAAAGGCTTTTTCGTTTCCTTCAGCAACCTTTTTGAGTTTTTCAGACAAAGCATGATACATATCAAAACAAACATTTCAGAAATAACGATAATTTTGATCCCTTCTAAAAAGCTACAATAAAAGAACGTTCGTCTTTTTATTTTGATAGCTTTTTCTTCATACAAAATAGGCTAAAAAACAGGATGTAAGCATAGCAAACTACCGGCAGATAGAAGGATTTTTGCAAACCAAAAATATCCGCTAGCCCACCCTGGGCTAATGGAATAAGAGCGCCTCCCAAGATGGCCATCACCAATAAAGAAGATCCCTGACTGGTATATTTCCCGAGTCCTGCTATGGCAAGAGTAAAAATATTAGACCACATAATAGAATTAAATAATCCTACGCCCAAGAGCGTCCACATGGCCCATTTCCCACTACTCATAATGGCGATTAAAACTAAAATAATATTCACTATCGCAAACAAAGATAAAGTTCGAGCCGGCGCCGATTTTCCAATAAGAAAACCTACCAGATTCAGTGCAATAAGGATAAGAAAAATACTCATCTGCGCAAAACTCAAATTCACAATACTAAAGACCAATAAGAAAACCAAAGCTCCAATGCCAACCATGTAAGCTATCTTTTTCACATACGGAATTTTATGATTGAGAGAGATGGCTCCCAAAAACCTTCCTATCATTGCTCCCCCCCAATACAATGCCAAGTAATCTTTAGCGGCTACACTGCTGATACCCAGAATTTGGGGCTCTGTTAAAAAACTAATCATGAAGCTTCCTACCGTCACTTCAGCACCTACATAAAAGAAAATTCCAAAAGCCCCTAGTTTTAATTGTGGAAATTTTAAAGCGCCAAGACCTTCCATTTCAGAATCATCCGACTTAAAAGCAGGAAAGTTTGTTTTAAACACCACCAAAGCGAGCAACAAAAAGACCAAAGCAAAAAAGACATACGGCATCTTTGTCGCTCCCGAAGTAATTGTTCCATTATGAGAAAAATATTTAAAAATAAGGAACCCTCCCAGAACAGGAGCAATGGTCGTCCCCAGAGAATTAAATCCCTGTGCCAAATTCAATCTGCTGGAAGCATCTTTCTCTGCTCCTAAGAGTGAAACATACGGATTACCCACAATCTGTAACAAGGTTAAACCCAACCCCACAATAAATAAAGCAACTAAAAACAAGGTATATATTTGCGAAATTGCCGCAGGATAAAATAAAAAACAGCCAATAGCAGAGATAACCAATCCCAAAATCAAACCATTTTTATAGCCAATCCTATTAATGGGGTCTTCTTTATAATGAGACAATAAGAAATAAACCAAGGATCCAATAAAATAAGCTCCAAAGAAGCAAAACTGTACCATCATAGACTCAAAATAACTCAAGTCAAAAAGATCTTTCAAATGTGGAATCAAGACATCATTCATGGACGTAATAAATCCCCACATGAAAAATAGAGCTGTCAAAATTGAGAACTGCGCTGTATATTTCTTCTGTCCTTCCATTAATCTTTCTTTTTAATTATTAATCTTTCTTTCCTCCGCTTCCTTTCAAACGCCCCTTTTTGTATTGCATTTCTTAAAAAACTTCCTTTTTCATCATCTCCGGGTACTCTGAATATAGTTTAAATATCAACTCCCCAAATAGGGTATTGGTCCAGGCGAACCAGGAACGGGTAAAGTCCTTAGGATTATCCATATTAAAAGATTCATGCATAAATCCGGTTCCGGCATTACTTTTTTTCAACCAATTCAGACATCGCTTCACTTCTGAAACATCCTCCGTTGTCATTGCTCGCATGATAATGCTCATCGGCCAGATATTGTGATAGGGCGTATGCGGACTCCCATTTCCCTCCGCTGCCTTCCCTTTAAAGAAGTAAGGATTTTTCTCACTCATTAAAAACTGACGGGTATTTTTATAAATCCTATCGTTTTTATTTACGGCTTCAAGATAAGGCAAGGACAATAGACTGGGAATATTACTATCGTCTATAAACAGTCTGTTCCCAAAACCATCTACTTCAAAAGCATACATCTTTCCAAAGTCTAAATGTTTTTGTACTGCATATTTTTGTACTGCTTTTTCAACTTCATTAGCCAAACTTTCACAACGCAGGGCAAAATCCTGATTGTTCTTTATCTTTCTACTCATTTCCGCTAGCTGTCGAAGAGAAACAATGGCAAAAAGATTGGATGGAACCAAAAAAGGGAAAATCGTCGCATCATCAGAAGGTCGAAAAGAAGAAACGATAAGCCCTACCGGGTTCACGGGATTCCCATAGCCATTCCCCGGCAAGGTATCTGTCGCTCT
This sequence comes from uncultured Chitinophagaceae bacterium, assembly GCA_964647485.1. Taxonomy (GTDB): domain Bacteria; phylum Bacteroidota; class Bacteroidia; order Chitinophagales; family Chitinophagaceae; genus FW021-bin31. The sequence continues at coordinate 24,924 of CAZYHV010000004.1, forward strand.
GGAAGTCTTCCGCATAAAAGAATAAGGTCCATGTCCTTCTTTTCTTTGCTGCGTTTCCATCGTATCTACAGCCAATTTCATTGCACTTTCCCAATTTTTATCAAAAGGAGATGTATCTTTCGATATTTTCCAATAATGGTAAGCCAATCGAATAGGATAACAAAGTGAATCCAATTCATATTTCCGTTCATGCAAATAGGGATTCATTTTAGTCTCATCACTGTCCCATTCACTGCCTGTCGGACCCTCATTAAAAGCATTAGCATAGGGGTCAATAGAAATACAATAGGTTTGCCTGTTGATAACACCCGCTATTAGTTTTTGTAATTTTCGCTCTTTCTGGATAAATTGTAGATAAGGCCAAACCTGAGCACTACTATCTCTCAGCCACATTGCATGTATATCCCCTGTAATAACAAAGGTATCCGGCCGATTATTTTTTTCTTTGTAAGACACCGTTGTATCCAAGGTATTGGGGAAACAATTCCCAAACAACCACCCCAACTCTTTATCTTTTAAACCCTGCTGCACTTCATTTATTGTATCTTCAATAATCGGACTGACAAAATTGCGCTTTTCTTTCGGTATTCTCACCGTCGGATAAGGAGTCATAAAAGAGTGGGCTGATAAAATATTAGGCGCACTTAAAATCGTTCCTCCTATCGCCATATTTTTTAAAAATTTTCTTCTCTCCATATCTTTTTATTTTATTGTCAACAACGGACTACTTTTTAATCCTTAGAAAGCGAAAAAGGAGCCGCTTCCTGTTTTGTCCCTCTCCTTTTATTTGGTTTTTCTCCCATATCAAACTTTAAGGTTCCGCCCTTCATAATATCAAAATGATCGATATAATTCTTCTTATATTTCTTCTTATTCAAAAAGGCTTTCTGTATATAGATATTCTTTTTGTTATTCTTCGGAGATTTTATAACAAAAGATTTCCCATTCTCTAGCTTCAAAGTTACTTTTTTAAATAAGGGGGCGCCAAAAACATACTCGGTACTTGCCGGTGTTACAGGATAAAAACCCATAGCAGAAAAGACATACCAGGCAGAGGTCTGTCCATTATCCTCATCCCCACAATATCCGTCAGGAGTAGGTCTATAGAGCCGGTTCATCGTTTGTCTTACCCAATATTGTGCTTTCCAGGGCTGGCCGGCATAATTATATAAATAAATCATGTGCTGAATCGGTTGATTCCCATGTGCATATTGTCCCATTCCTGCAATTTGCATCTCCCTGATTTCATGAATTACTCCTCCATAATAACTGTCATCAAAGGTAGGAGGCATCTTAAAAATAGAGTCTAACATGCTCACGAATGTCTTTTTCCCGCCCATGAGGTCAATCAACCCCTGAACATCTTGAAATACAGACCAGGTATAATGCCAGCTATTCCCCTCTGTAAAAGCATCTCCCCATTTAAAGGGATTAAAAGGGGAGGCAAATGTCCCGTCTTTGTTTTTACCACGCATCAGATTATGAGAGGGATCGAATAAATTCTTATAATTTTGACTTCGCTTTTTATAAATACCAATTTCCGATTCCGGTTTCCCCAAAGCCTTCCCTAATTCATAAATAGCATAATCATCATATGCATATTCTAAAGTTCTGGCCGCATTTTCATTAATTCCTACATCATAAGGAACGTATCCTAATTTATTATAGTACTCAACACCTTTCCGTGCGACAGCATCAATAGGGCCTTCTGTATTGGCATCTTTTTTCAAGGCTTTAAATAAGGTCTCAATATCATATCCCCGAATTCCTTTGAGATATGCTCCCGCTACAACAGAGGCAGAATTATTTCCTACCATTACATTTCTATATCCCGGTGCGGACCATTCAGGAAGGAATCCTCCTTCTTTAAAATCATTGACCAATCCTTTTTGCATCTCTTTATTTATATTGGGATACATTAAAGTAAGGAAAGGGTATAAAGCACGAAAAGTATCCCAAAATCCCGTACCGGCAAACATATAGCCCGGCAATACTTTGCCATTGTAGGGGCTGTAATGAATAATCTTTCCATTTTGATCTTTCTCATACATTTTCAAAGGGAAAAACAGGGTTCGATATAAAGCCGAATAAAATGTCCTGATCTGTTTCATTGTCCCTCCTGATACCATGATCCTACTCAGCTTATCATTCCATTCTTCTTTGGCTTTCTCTTCCGTTTGGGCAAAACGATCCTTTCCAATTTCCCTTTTTAGGTTCACTTCCGCCTGATCTAAACTCACATAAGAAGAAGCTACTTTTACATTGACTTTTTCTCCCCTCTTTGTTTTAAAACCCACAATAGCACCCACATGGTCAGCCTTATACGCTAAGGTATCTGCTGCCAGTGTTTCACCATGCCAGGTATCTGCCGAAGTGAAAGGATGATCAAAATACATTACAAAATAGTTTTTAAAATTCTTGGTAACACCGCCGCTGTTGCGGGTTGTGTAACCAACGATCTTCCGTTCTTTCGGCAATATCTTGATATAAGAGCCATGATCATAAGCATCAATGACGACAAAGGAACTATCTGACTTTGGGAAAGTAAAATCTAATTGTGCCGCTCTGGTAGTAGGGGTCATCTCTGCCCACACATCATAATCAGCAAGATAGACTTTGTAATAATACGGTTTTACGGTCTCTGCTTCATGAGAAAACCAACTTCCTCTTTTCTTTTGATCAAAAATTTTCTTTCCGGTCACCGGCATAATCGAAAATTCACCAAAATCATTCATCCAGGGGGAAGGCTGATGCGTCTGTTTCAGTCCTCTGATTTTATGCGCAGCGTATTGGTATTGCCAACCATTCCCATTTTCTCCGGTCTGTGGAGTCCATAAATTCATTCCCCAAGGCATACCAATAGCAGGATAGGTATTCCCGGTGGATAATTTAAAATCAGACATGGTACCCATTAACGGATTCACGTATTGTACCGGGTTTTTAATATCTTTAATAACTTGCCCGTTTGCGCCCATAACAAACAATAGCAATGCAACGAATAAACTATTTCTCTTCATATTACACATACAATATTAATACTTCTATTTCAAAATCAGTTCGGTCAATATAGGGAAATGATCAGACGGATATTTCCCATGATAAGTATCGCTCAAGATTCCCCATCGTCGAACCTTAAATTTTTTACTCACAAAAATATGATCAATTAAATCAGATAACATAATACGTTTCCCAAAATCCTGCCAGCTGGGGTTGAAGGCATATGGATGCTTGGCCAGTTTATAGGTATCCTTCAGTTTCCGGGAATCGGCAATCCTTTTGTACCATTTCGATGTGTTATCCCCGTTAAGGTCTCCCATAAAAATGACCGGTTTATTCCCAACTATTTTTTTTATCTTTCTCAAGACCAATTTACTGCTTTCATTACGAGCCGAATCCATTTGAAAATCATAATGTGTATCAAACACATAGAATTTGGTTTTCGTCTTCTTGTCCTTTAACAATACCCAGGAACAAATACGATTACAACAAGTAGCATCCCAACCCAGAGAAGGAGTATCCGGTGTTTCAGACAACCAGAAATCTCCGGCATCCAACATTTTAAACTTTTTCTTTTTATAAAAAATTTCAGAATGTTCTCCTGCATCCTTCCCATCCGCTCGCCCAATACCATAGCGTTTATATTCCGGCAAAGCTTCACTTAAATCTTCCAACATATTGATCAACCCTTCTTGCGTCCCCAAAATGTCAAAATCATGAAAACGAATGAGTTGAGCAATAACCGAACTACGTTGTACCCATAAATTTCCCGAATCTGCAGGATTGTCATATCGTAAATTATAGGTTCCAACGATATAGCTTTGTGACGAAGCAGTTACAGTCAACAACATAAAAACAGATAAAAGAAGATATTTTACTCGCATAAAAGCTTAGGATTTAGATCTAAAAGCGTCTTCAAATCAACAACACGAACTATTTCTCCTCATTTTCTACAAAAACGCACCAACAAAGATAAAATATTAAATCGATTTAGCAATTTTTTTTTAAGATTCAGGAATATTTTACCGTTGTGAAAGAATATGAAGCCTTTATTTGTCAGCCCTCCGAGACTTCAAATATAAAATACCTCGTTCTCGTTTTTTTATAATACATTTGTCTTCTTATATATGCAAAAAAAGAAATATTCAATTAGCGATATTGCCCGGGAACTTGGAATATCTACAACCACTGTTTCTTTTATTTTAAATGGCAAAGCCAAAGAAAAGCGAATCAGCGATGGTCTGGTCAAGAAGGTTCAAGATTTTGTTGTCAAGATAGATTATAAACCCAACACTCTTGCCAGAAGCCTTCGTACCGGACGAACCAATATCATTGGTCTGATGGTGGAAGACATTTCAAATCCTTTTTTTTCGGCTATCGCTCGTGCGATAGAAGAAAAATCCTATCAAAATGGATATAAAATAATCTATTGCAGCACCGAAAATGATACTTCAAAAACGCAGGAATTAATCAACATGTACAAAGAGTGGCATGTTGACGGATATATTATTGTTACGCCCAAAGGAGTTGAAGAAGACATAAAAAATTTGAAAGAGAGTGGAAAGCCGGTAGTGTTGTTTGATCGATACCTTCCGGGAATCGAGACAGATTCAGTTATTATAAATAATCAACACAGCGCCTATCATGCCACCAAGCACCTTATCAAGCAAGGTTTTAAGCACATTGCCTTTATCACCATCCATTCTTTACAACTTCAAATGCAGGATCGACTCTCCGGCTACACAATGGCTATAGAGGAATATAACCTTCCTTTACACATACATAAACTAGATTACAAAGAAGCTCAATCCGCCCAATCTATTGTTCAATTTCTAAAGGAAGAAAACGAAATCGATGCCATTCTTTTTGCAACAAACTATTTGTGTGTGACCGGACTGAAAGCACTCAAAAATATAGGCGCTCATATTCCTGAAGATATAGGCGTGGTCTCTTTTGATAATTATGAATTATTTGAGATGCATACCCCCACTATAACTGCCATTGCACAGCCTGTAGAGCAAATTGCGGAAAAAGCAATCGGACTCCTGCTCACTCGCCTGAAAGAAAAAAAACAAACTAAAAACTTTAAACAAATCATGCTTCCTACCTCCTTCATCGCCCGGGATTCTTCAAAAAGAAAAGAAACCATCCGGTAGAACCGGATTAATTTAGTACCTTTGCTAAATCGTTTTATTATTAGAAACAGCTTATTTAAAATGGATCAGGACTTTAAACTCATTGGCATTGATATAGGAGGCTCTCATATTACAGGGGCAGAGATCTCAAACGAAGAAGGAAAACTTCATATTAGTAACAAAATAAGGAAACTCGTTGATGCAAAAGGGAGCAAATCCTCCATTTTAGATAAATGGATAGAAACTATAAAATCTTTTACTAAAGCAACAGATAAGGATGCTATAAAAATAGGGGTCGCCATGCCCGGTCCTTTTAATTACGAACAGGGAATCTCCTTGATTAAAGGATTGGATAAATATGATGCGCTCTATGGTTTGAATGTGCGTCAAGAGCTGGCTTCTTCAACGGGTATACCGCCCACCAATATTCTATTTAGAAATGACGCAGAATCTTTTCTGCATGGAGAAGTAATTTACAATAAAATACCTCAAGAGGAAAAAGTCTTAGGTGTTACCTTAGGGACCGGACTAGGTGCAGCTACAAGCATTAACGGGAAGACAAAAGACGTTTTTAGAGCCATCAAACCCATGTATGATGGAATCGCTGAAGATTATATCTCCACCCGTTGGTTTCAGAAAAGATTCAAAGAGCTTACCGGGCAGACTTTGCCTGACGTCAAAACACTCTTAAAACAAGAGCCCTCCCTTCAAAAGAAGATCTTTACCGAATTTGGTAAAAATCTCGGTCTTTTTCTAGATCATTTTATTACCGATGAAAACGGAACGATCATTATTATGGGGGGAAATATTGCACGATGTTTAAATCAATTTAAAACGGTTGCGTTGTCTCAAATCCAAACGCCCAATATCGACATCCGACAAAGTACTTTATGGGAAAATGCGTCCCTGATTGGGGCTGCATGCAGCTACGCTGAAGGGGAAAAATTGGTATCGGAAACGATACCAAGTAGCAGTCAAAAGTATTCAGCGTATTGAGTAGATAAGCTGCGATCTTCTTCCTTTCATTATTTAATCGATAAGTCCATGTTAAGGAAATTCTTTTTATTGTGTCTTACCGTATTTCTTTCTTCCGGCGCCTTCGGTCAAAAGAAAGCCATTGATTATGTCAATCCCTTTTTAGGAACGGCACCACTCACTGATAGCGCACATATTGGTTACCGGCCTCCCGATGGCTGGCGGGTGTGGGCAGGATTAGTCTTTCCCGGCAGTTCCCTTCCCAATGCCATGGTACAACTGAGTCCCATAACAAAGTATCATTCCGGGGCAGGCTACCAATATGAGGATAGTATCATTTACGGCTTTACCCATACCTGTAAAGGACATTGGAATTTATGCAATATTCCGCTGCTGCCGGTCACCGGCACCGTTACTGCAGATGATTTCGGCTCCGGTTTTAGCCATAAAAAGGAACAGGCTCATCCGGGCTATTATCAGGTTTTTCTCAATCGGTATCATATCAATGTCGAATTGACCTCTACTTTACGTTGTGGGTTTCATAAATATTCCTTTGAAGAAAATCAGGATAAAAAGCTGATTATGGATTTGGGGCAATCAAATGAAAACGTAAGAGGGTGGGATTTGAAAAAAGAAAACAGCAAGGCCATTTCAGGATATCAGGTTACCGGCGATACTTTGTTCTTTTATGCAGAAACCAATACCTCTATCCACAACATAGACTCTTTAATCTCAAAGGATCGGATTGTCCCCCTGCTCCATTTCTCCACATCTACCCGACCGCTGGAAGTAAAAATAGGACTTTCTTATGTCAGCATAGCCAATGCAAAAGAAAACCTGGCAGCCGAAATCGGCAAGAAAAGTTTTCGTCAAGTGAGAAAAACAGCCGCCGGAAGCTGGAAACATTTACTCTCAAAAGTCAGAGTGTCCGGCGGCACAGAGAAACAGAAGAGGCTTTTCTATTCTTCCCTATACCGCTCTTTTTTATGGCCGGCATTGCGCAGCGATGTGAATGGAGACTATAGAGATGCAGCAGGAAAAATTCAAAATAAAGGTTTCCGGTACTACACCATTCCATCCCTCTGGGACACTTATCGGAACAAGGTAGTCTTACTCGGGTTACTTTCTCCTGACGTAACCACAGATGTCCTTAAATCTCTGGTGGACCGAGGAAAGGTCACCGGATTCATCCCGACATTTTTCCACGGGGATCATGCCGCTTCCTTTATTGCCGGTTCTTATCTGCGTGGGCTCACCGATTTTGATATAGATACAGCCTATCATCTGCTTTTAAGAAATGCCACCTTGGAGGGAGGAACCCGTCCCTACATAAAAGAATACATGAAAAAGGGATATATCTCCACCCCCGCCATTGACGCCCCGAATGTGGAAACAAAAGCGAAAGCGGGCGTTGCCAAGACATTAGAATATGCTTTCGATGATTATGCGATAGCCCAACTCGCTAAAGCACTAAAAGATACAACTCGCTATCATACTTTCATGAAACGTTCTAAAAATTATAAACAGGTATTCGATACTTCAACGAATTTCATGCGCGGAAGATTAAAAAACGGAGGCTGGGTCAAACATTTCAATCCACAGTATCCCTATTACGAATATATGTATCGGGAAGCCAATGCTTGGCAGGTATCCTTTTTTGCCCCACAGGATATGCCGGGACTTATTCGTCTCTACGGCGGAAAAGCTGCCTTCGAGACCAAACTGGACTCTTTTTTCACCCTGCCCTGGAATCCCAATTATATCGCTCGGAATATTTCCTGTTTTATCGGACAGTATAGTCAGGGAAATCAACCGGATCATGAAGCTCCTTTCTCTTATTATTTTATAGATAAACCGGAGAAATCACAAAAGATTTTAGACACCATTATGAATGGTTTTTATGGATTGGGGAAAAACGGACTAGCGCTCCCCGGGATGGATGATGCCGGAGAAATGTCTTCCTGGTTTGTGTTTACCGCTGCCGGTTTATATCCGTTTACCGCCGCTGATCCGCGGTATTTGGTCACCGTTCCTCTGTTTGATAAAGTAGTGTGGACCACGCCTTCGGGAAAACATCTCACGATCAGACATCAGGGAAAAGGAAGAAAGTTAAACCGTATACGGGTAAACGAAAAGACGCAAAAGGGCTATTTTATCTATCAGAATTTATTCAAGCAGGGGGGACATATCACTGTGGAGACAGAAGAATGAGATGTATTCGATATCACCACTTAAATTCAACCGGTACGCCTTCAGGATCATTTTCAAATCTGATTAGATAAGTATGCGACCGGGGATCCCAGTTCTTTATCTTCAACTGCTGTACCCCATTTACAAACACCGCTTTGGGCTTTTCCGGCAATAAAACCCTGGACACATTCGTGGTATGAATCGGGCTTTTGGCAGTATAACTATAAGAATGGGGGCCTCTCTTTTCGTCATAGGTTCTGGAAGCTGCTGCCAGCACCTGTGGACGTTTTTTATCTTTTATTCGGTCTATATTCAATAATAAATCTTGTTCTCCCGGCTCAACCTGCTTTGAATGAAGTACGGGCAGATGGGGATCATAAAGATCAATCAAAGTTCCTTTGATCAAAAAAGGCTCCTTACTAACACTCTCTTTCATTACCGCAACAAGGTCATACAGCCCGCGTTTCAAATAAAAATTATTCTTAAAAACGAGTTTTCCCGCTTTTGCCTGCTTTTCATATAAGCTTTTCACATGATCCAAAAAGGATTGCATGTTATTTTTCTGAAGTGCAAATTCTTTAGGATCTTTTCTGAGTATATAAACCCCGCCTTTCCCATATTTATAGAATCCCTGCTCCGCCTTCGGAGGGATGCCCATCTGTTCAAAGAGCTGGTCAGAGGGACGATCGTAATGATTACCGTTTGTATTCCACCACTCTTTCACAGTCTGAAACGGATCCTGATCCAGGCCACAATAAAGCAAAGCACCTCCTTTTTTCACCCATGCTGCAATATATTTATGCGCAACGGAGTTCATCGGCTTCATATTGGAATAGGTCATAATCAACACTTTGGTATCTTTCAAACTCTGTGGATAAGACACATTTTCCAGGTGTATGGTCTTTACCGGCACCCCTCTTTTCAAAAGGGGTAACGCCAAACCATAGAAATCGGAAAGTTCCGGATCTTTATACCGGTCATGCGTAGGAAAGCGTTGAAACATCAATGAGTTTGACATCAAAATACTTATGCCGGAAGAGCCCGAGACTTTATCTGTCGTTTTCGGCATCTTATTCAAACCATTGATCATCACCTGCATCTGAGAAGAATACGACCTCGGAATCTTTTCTTTTTTATCACTATGGGCACTTGTTTTATACCCTCCTTCATAAATCCGTTCCGGCCAGGGCATTACTTCATAATTGGCAATATCGGGATATAATAATTGCGCCGTAAATGTGGCCTGATAATTCTTTTTATAATCCTTCCAATCTCTGGCTCTGTCCTCAACGGGATCGGTGAGAAAAAACATCTTCCGTCCGGTAGGGGCCGTCATAGATTCCATCGATCCATATTCCAGAAAAGCCGTTGCAAAGACCCGTTCCTTCTTCACGCCATTATAGTAATTAGGCTCCCGGGAAGTCCCCGTCCAAATCTGAGCGATATACCCATCTACACAATCCAGAGAGGCCAGGCTGGCCTCGGGACTGACAATCTGCCATTGTGAATAGTTGATCAGAGAATGTGTAGCTACATAACACTTCACCACTCTCCCTTTTGATTTTCCATACGCCTTCGCATAGGTAAAGACCTCTTTCAAGGCATGATAATAAAGCCAATATTTTAATTTATTGGAAAGATAGGTATTTTCAGGTGAGGCATCCTGTGGCCTCCAGTCAAAGCCATAATATTTTTTCCACGCTTTTTTAAAGGCATCACTATATCCTGCCCGTGCCCAAAATTCCGGCTCCTCCATAAAGATCGCATCAATACCCGCATCAATCACCCTTTTAACATGTTCTTTTTCTATATATTTCAAATAATTATCGGTAGGCACAATATAAGGAACCATATAACCATGCCATATCGTATCGCCATTCCTGGTCACCTGTCCTTCGTCGAGATGTTTTTTCCCATCCCATTTCCCCGTAAAGTAATCCTGATATTCTCCCCAGGCAATCCCTGTCATAAACTGCGTCATATATCCTTTCTCTCTCCAGGAGTGGACTCTCTTCTCAAAAGAAACCTTATCTGAATGATCAGAAGGGTTGCCTCCCACCCCATAAATGAGTACTGCATCCGCACGATTATCTATGGTTCCCCGCCACTCACTGGCCGTCTGAAAGGTCGTCTTGACTTCTTGCTTTTTTTGGGCTAAGGTCTTCCCGATGATCCCGAGCAAACCTAAAACAAGTAGTATTCTTTTTATCTTCATGATTTATTCTTTACAAGTTCATACTGCGATAATAAGGCATATTCCTTCGCATAGGCAAACATAAACATCCCTTCTATTTTCGCCTTACTTCGATCTTCTTTCCATCCTTTTAAGAGATTGACCGGTAAAAATCCTTTGTATAAATAATGCTTATAAGCAAAATCAAGATTTTTCTGAAAAGATTCAATATAGGCAGATACGCCCTTATATACCGGCCATACATCCATATATCCTTGCAATAAAACGGCATTAAACCAATCATTGAACCCACTCACATCATAGGTATAATATCCCCGCACATCTGCTCCTTTTTTAGCAAAATACTGAAAACTTGCATCCGAAAGCTGTTTCACATCAGACAAATAAACAGGCTGTTGAGTCGCTTCATACAAAAGAGCTCCTCCGGAAAGCATCGTCCCGCTATTGTAACTAATCGGAGATCCCGCAGAGCCTGTTAATGGGCTACTCTTACGGTATCTCACTCCATCTACAGTATCATAAGTAGGTTTACAAGGAGAACAGCCGCCCATCATATCATCGTAAAGACCTTCCGGATTAAGTAAATGCTCTTTTTCCCAATCATATACCTTTTGGGCAAAAGTGAGATAATAATCCGTTTTTTTTACTATTTTGGAACGACGTGTTTCCTTATCTCTTTGGTCAATATAATGGTGCTTTATCTTCTTTCCTGTTCCGTTATAGAACTGATGAAACCAAGCCAAAGAATTAATCAACGGACCATTGCTACAGGCATGCTTTGTAACATAACCGGGGCCCCAGGGGATTCCTCCTATTTCTTCTCCATTTTTGTCTCGACAAGCATCCCATCCATCCAAAACATAGGAGGTCAAATACGTTGCCCGATGTAAATATTCACTATCTTTTGTCACTTGAAAGGCTTCTATGTAATTACGAATCAGCCACATTTGATCATCATAGACATTCTGTTTTCCTCTCACATTTGCATGCTCTTTTTTATCCGCCCGATTCACTGCATAAATTGTCCATTCTCTTGTTTGTGTAAAAGAAGTTAACTCAAAACCTCCCCGATAATAATCTGCCCCCTTATAAAGCTTCTTTAATAAATTTACATAATATCTGTAATACTGTTGATACAGTTGCGGCTTTCCCTTTTTCTTCAATGCAATAAGACTTTTAAGTATCGCTGTAACCGCTTCCATGGAAGAGCCATACATCCATACACTCGCTGTCTCTGAAGATCGTTGTTGGGTATAAGGATTATAATACCTCGCCATCCTCATCCCTTCTCCAACGAAGTAAGCAGAAATAGCACTGTCAGTCAACTGCATCGCACGTTTTAGGTTTTGTTTCGACAGATCTTCGTTTCTTTGAACAGCAGTTTTTGCGCAGGAAGCCGATTCACAACCTACATGGAGACTTATAAATAGGAGTAAAAGGCTTTCCAAAAGAAAGTGCATTCTCCTTTTCATTGGCCTCTGATAGCAGATCAAACGCCTCCTTTTCTTTCTTTTTTCTCTTTTTACTATCCCCGTCCCTGTAAATATATCCATACTATTAGATCATTTCAAATTCCTGTTTTACTTTACCCGACATTTACCGTAAAAGATATCGCCACCCATTTTGCTTTGAAGGTCAACTGTTTTAGTTCAGAAATAAAAAGGAAAATTAGCTAAATCGTTTTAACAAACAAAAATACAATATTCTTATACTTTTCCAAATAGGAAAAACACCAATAAAGAAAGCACTCTACACGCCCCTTTCTATGGCCAACCTGAAGGGATGTTTAATGAAGAGTCCGATTTTACCGGTGTTCCAAAGTCCGGCGTTCCATCCTTATTCCATCTAAACCTTTGCATTCGTGGGGATCGATGTCCACCGCAACCTTGCCCGGGAGCACTATTGGCATGATATAAGATCCAGGATTCCTTTCCATCCGGAGAGGTAAAAAAAGAATTATGTCCCGGAGCATATACACTATTTTTCTTTGAACCTTTGAAAACCGGTTGAGAAGATTTTTTCCAGGAGTCGGCATCCAATAAATCCTCCTTATTTTCCAGCGTCAACATTCCCAGACAATAATAATCCGTCCAACACCCATTGGCCGAATAAATAAGAAAGAGAGCTCCATGATGTTTCAAAATTTCAGGACCTTCGTTGACATAAACATGATCGGGATGTTGACCGGGTAGCCGGCCGTGCCTTTCCCACTTCTGATCCGGAGACGAAAGCTTCACCCTCTTTCCCGAAAGCGTCCAAGGGTTTTTCATTTTCGCAATATAAATATTCTGCTGTACGTTCGTTTCCCCTTTCCATCCACTCCATATCATATACCATTGCTTTTGATATTCAAAAACGGAGGCATCAATTGCCCACTGATCGGAGGGAGCAGCCACTTTCCCTTTAAAAGTCCACGCTCCCTGCATAGGATCCGTATTTTTATTTTCAACCACATACATCCGATGGTGGTCATTCTGCCCGTCATCCGCCGCAAAATAGACATACCACTTTCCCCGGATAAAATGAATCTCCGGCGCCCAGATTTCTTTAGAATGTGCTGTATTTTTCGGTGGCGTCCAAATCGTCTTCTTTTCTGCCGAACGCAGATGAGCCATATTTTTCGTTTTCCACAAGACCAACCTGTTCCCCATTGTCTGCATATAATAATAATACCCGTCATGGTAGATAGTCCAAGGGTCGGCTCCTGAAGTTAATAATGGATTGGTGAATGTGCTTTTATTCCCCTGTGCCAAACACACAGAAGCTATAAAAAACGACATCAAGAAAAAGAGTCCTTTTTTCATATTTTATCTTTATTTTTTTAAAATATTTCCATACCGCAATAAGATACTATGTCGCCCATCTGTTTGTTTGACAGAGCTTATGATCCCCACCTTATTCGGATCCACTTGAAACAAAGAGGACCATATCGTCTGTGTCCAGTCCTCTGCATAACTTTTTGCAGGACGCCAGGGATTGGAGCCAAGATACCAATTCTTTCCAAAATCTTCACTTATAGAAAGATTTCCCTTGTTAGAAGTAAGAAGGAGCGTCCCATTTTTTAGTGATAAGACATAAGGCGCTCCATTTTGCCCCGGAATAAAATGTCCTACCCCTACCGGCCATTGCACTCCATCCCGACTAACTTTATAGTAAATATCGCAATCTTCCGACCCGCAGACTTCATAGACAACGATATACTTCCCATTTTTCATTCTTGTCCATACCGGCATGCCCGGACGTGCCTTGGCATCTCCGGGTGTATACGCCACCCGGATTTCCTTCCCCCAACTTCTTCCCCGATCGGAAGATATTCTTTCGGAAATAATCTGACTATAGGAAGGTTTTTCGGTAACATGTTTTTCATTGGCATACATGACCGCCAACTGTCCATTCGGCAAAAAGCAAAAATGGGGTTCATAAAGTCCTTTATCAGGATGACCTAAGGAGCCGGGTTGCCCCTCATTCGTATCAATTTCACTCCATCTTTGCCAGTTTTGTCCCTTATCTGTACTCCGATAGACCAAAAGACGGTAAGACTCTTGCCACCGCACAGAGCGACAAGCCAAAAGCACCGAATGATCAGGGAGTTCAATAAATGCAGCATTATCCACATCTCTTCCGGGATCTGATATCAAAGCCAAAGCGGTCCAATGTCTTCCTTTATCTGTACTTTCTGCAATCTGAATAGCTAATCCTCCTTTCGGATCCTTTTTATATCCCTCATTTCTCGATACGGTATAAGCCACCAACCATCTCCCTTCGTTTAGCTTTATTATCCGACCGTATTCAGCCCCATACTTCCTGTTCTTTTGTTCCGGAGTGTCTTTCTCTTTCCGTTCACGACTCACCCCAATCGTATCCCCCCACTGAATAATAGTATGTTGGCTTTCAACCTTCTTCTCCATTTTCAATTGCTGGCCAAAAACTTCATTGAGGAACAGAAAGAAAAAGCCCGTCAATAATATTTTTATAATGATTGCTCTCAATGGGTCTATTTTTGTTTCTTCAAGCTTTTCAAGAAAGCCTTTACAGAGAGAATGTGTCTTCGTTCAAATCAAGGCTAAAATAACGAAAGTTCCGATTTTTATTTAAGCGTTATTTTTTTTATTCTCGAAAACATTCGATCCTCCACATTGGTCATTTTCACGCCTATTCTTGCAAAAATATAATTTTGTGTAGGCACCATTTCAGGAACTTTTACATCTAATGCGATATGATTCAGATCAGAGATTTGATTTCCTGCTATAGATTGCGTTGCAATGTTATTATTGTTATCTACAAATCGTGTCTTATTAATATACATTGTAACATTTTCTACCGTCTTTGCCTGATCGTCTGTAACAATCTGTTCCAGTTTAAAACTCCCTGATACTGTGCTATCACTAATAGAAAATTCCAGATTCCGAATCATATAATAGGGCAACACTTCAATATCCTGTAAGGTATTTCCTTTTACTTCTACAGCCACAGTATCCGATTGGTCTTTTTGATTAATAGCATCTGAAATAAAGGGTCCTTGACCAGCAGGAAAATCCAATTTATAACTACCATTAAAAAGTTTGGCAGAGAAAGTCCCATCTTGATCTACATTAACATTAATAGGCGTTAATTTACCAAATCCGGATTGCCATAATTCAAAATGTACTTGTTGAGAAGCTACCCTTACCGTATCTCCTTTATAGAGTAAAGCTCCCGTCAATGATGATTTAGGAGCATCATAATTATCTTTCTTACAAGCCGTAAATAAAACAAATGGCAATAGCCAAAATAGCTTTCTATATTTTCCTTTCATAACTTTCAATACTTTATATGCTTATTGATTCGGGTTTTGTACTAATTTAGGATTATTGGCCAAAGTTCCGTCACCAATGCGTGAATAATAATTTCCCAGACGAAATTGATGCGCATTCGTTACTTCGCTAGGTCGAATAATCTTAAAAATCCATTTCCCATTATCCGATTTCCCGGGGTCATAAATTTGATACGGCCAGAGACCATACATCATAGATTTATTTTTTGTCGCTTTGCCAATATTTTGTGTTAATTGTGACGGACTTATATTATGTCCATTCCAGACTTTATCAGCTAATCGCCAACGCTTCATATCCCAAAGTTCTTGTCCTTCAAAAGCAAATTCCACCCGGCGTTCGTGAACTATTCTATCAAAAGTAATCTGATTGGAAGTCAAGGGCGTTTTAAACCCGGCCCGAGCACGCACCTTATTCATATACAAAGCGGCGGTATCATTCTTTCCTAGTTCAAAAGCAGCTTCTGCGGCATTGAGTAGAACTCCTGCGTATCGAGAACGGATCCACCATACTTCACTTCCACTTCCTATCTGACCGGCTCCGGCAGTAGGATCATTATACTTTCGAAGGTAAAAACCGGTCTGGGCTGAATGTTCTAATCCATCAATAGGGCCATCTTCTCCCACTACCTGTGTTGGGCTGGATTGTCCCGGTAGAGTCTTCTTCTGTCCAAATTGAGCACCTGAAAGTATTGAGCCGTCGGCAAGCTGATATCCTGCCCATATATCCACATCCTGTCCTCTGAATTTAGAGCCTGGTAAAATAAAGGTTCCGGCTAGTCGAGCGTCTCTATTATCAAAAATATCGCCAATATGATCGTATTTAATCTCATCCCCTGAAGCATCTTTTGTTCCAAAAGGAGCAAAAGTATTATCCAGTTTCTCAAAAGATTGTGCAAGATTCAATGAAGGGTTCAGCCAACCGGCCCATGACCCTTCTTCCGTAGAAGAATGAGGCTGATTCTGTACAGTAAATTGTGTGGTACGGCTTCCCAACAAATAATCTTTAACAAAGATAACCTCAGGATTGTTATTTTTATCCAGAAAGAGATCTGCAAAATTAGTTGCCAAATCCTCAGGATGTTTCATATACAATGAATATTTGTGGCTGTTAATCAGCTTCTTAGCCGCATCCAATGCAATTCGATAATAATCATCTGCCTTTTCAGAAGGAATACCCACCGCCCCATCAGGAAGAGATACCGACGGGGTATTTGCACCATACTTTGCAATAGAAGCGGCATATAGAGCCGCTTTTGCTTTCATTGCAATAGCAGCGCCCCAGGTAGCCCTCGATTTAATACTTGGATCGTCCGGCAGATGAACCGCTGCAGAATCCAATTCCCGAATAATAAAATCGTAAACTTCAGATTCTTTTGCTCTCCTATGTTGCAGATAAGTAGGATCTCCGCTAAAATCATATTCCATAGTATCCAGTAACAAGGGAACGCCTCCCATTCTTTTCACGAATGCAAAATAAACATTGGCTCGGAGAAACTGAGCCTCTGCCAAAAAACGTTGTTGATCTGTACTATCTAGCTCAGTAGCTGCCCGATCCCTTTGAATGAACAAATTGATGTCACGCACATAACCATAATCCCAGTATCCCCAGGAGCCATAAGCATATGTTTGATTTTTTACTCGTCCATAATCTCCGTTAGAAGAAGGGAACGCTTCATCAAAATCTGCAAAATTCCCAAATTGTTCCAACTCTTGGTATTCCGGAATACGGTCATACAAGTTGGCTAATGCAGACAAAACCAGCTTTGGATCAGAAAATACATCTTCTGTTAATAATACCGTGGTAGGATCTTTATCCAGCCAGTCATCCTCCATCTTCTTACAACCAAAAGACAACAACAACAGTAGAATAAATATAAAATAATATCTTTTCATAAATCTTTTCTTTTAAAAATTAGAAAGTCAGGTTAACCCCTATATTGACGAAACGGCTTTGTGGATATTGTAGACCATTATCTGATGTGATTTCCGGATCCAGAAAGCTGGCACTCTTTTTCAGATTATCCAATGAAAACAGGTTATAAGCATTCAGATAAACTCTGACTTGCTTGATCTTTAATTTGTCAGTTACCTGCTTGGGGATTGTATATCCAAGTTCTAAAGTTCTCAACCTCAATGCCCGAATATTAATTAGCCAATAAGTCGAATTTTTATTATAATTACTATGGCTTGGATCATTGAATCTCAACGGAGGATATTTTCCCGGGATCCAAGGACTATTTAAATCAGTATAATCTTTTCTGTGCCAACGATCTGTAAATCCCTTTAGTAGACTTCCCCCATTCTGAAAAGGCCATCTGGCTTCCCAATTACGATTATAAGAGTACATTCCACTATAAGAGAAGTCAGCCGTAAAATCAAAACCTTTCCAATTTAAAGTAATATCAAGACCGCCATACATAGCCGGCTGTCCTCCGGCATTGTAGCCAATAGGACGCTCATCATAACCATCAATGACCCCATCCTGATTGACATCTTTATAAATTAGATCTCCGGGGAGAAGCGTACTATTCCCCTGTCCATCAATATTGACCGGATAATTATTAATCTGTTCCTGAGATTGAAACCGACCTACGACCTGATATCCCCAAAAGATTCCACTATAACGTTCTTCTCCCGAATTCCTGTATTTATCCCAGGAGTTCCCAAATTTAGGTTTATAGGAATGCAAAAACTTAGAACGAGAGAGTGCAATATTTCCGGAAACAGCAAAATGAAGCTGACCGATCTTCCCTCTGTAACTTAAACTAAATTCCCCTCCCATTTGCGCATCACTATTTACATTTTCCTGCGGTAAGCTATAACCCAATTCATCCGGAATTAACACATCATATTTAGCACCCAACAAACCGGTTCTTTTTCTATAAAAATAGTCGATAGCTCCGGAAAGTTTTCCTTCCCATAATGAAAAATCAGCCCCTATATCGGTAATGGTGCTTGTATACCAGGTAATGTTGGTGGTTGGCTGCCCTCGATCTGCAGAAGGAGTAATCGCCTCCCCATCAAGAATAACCAAACTCTCATTAGGAGCCGGGAAATTATATCCGGGAACATAAGCAAAAGCACCTACTCCGGGTACATTATCATCGCCCATCTTACCATAAGAAGCCCTGAGTTTCAAATCAGATAAAACGCTATTCTTCCCAATAAGGGAACTAAAAAACGGCTCATCAGTAATTCTCCATCCTACAGAAACAGAAGGGAAAAAGCCCCAACGATGTGCAGGAGGCCATCTCCAGGAGCCATCTTCTCTTCCCGACAATTCCAAATAATACTTATTGGCATAATTATAATTAATCCGACCGATATATCCTATACGGGCTTCCGGCGTATCGTCATCATTATATCCACTGCTGTTATCAATCGTAGGCTGTAAAATATGATCCGTTTCATTTACAGGAGGCACATCATGTTGCCAGCTGTAAAGCGTTCTGCGCTTATACCATTCTGTAACGAAGGTTGCATCTATATTATGTTGACCAAAAGACCGTTTATAATTCAGTTGACCTCGAATATCACTCTCTGTAACCAGGGTACGTCCCCTTTCCTGCCACGGATTTTGACTCCCTCCGGTCCATTTATAGGTACTATCTGTAGGATTATAGGTATAGGCTTTATAAGTGAATTCATGATTCGTCAAGTACTGATTAGCATAATAGTAGGAATAAACACCTTTCGCCGTCAATCCTTTTATAGGTAAGTCATACTTGATGTGAAAATTCGTTTGTAACACTCTCCATGTTTGTTCCCATTTCCCGGATCTTTTATAGGTCCACAACCCTGCATTATCATTATTATGACCAATATCATTTAAATATTTAGGATTATTATTGGCAAAAGGGTGCTCCATAGGGGTATTCCTCATCGTGGCAAAAAGTGGTTCCCAATAATCATCAGTCCCCGGAACTCCGGGATTCTTACGATTTTCAATTCTTCCATTAATATTCATGCCTACCTCAAGCCGATCTCCAATATAGGCATCGATATTAGATTGCATATTCGTACGGTTAAAATTATATTGTTTAAAAACCGCATCTTGATTCAGGTGAGTTAAAGAGAAATAGTAATTGGTATTCTCCCCACCTCCACTCACACTTGCATTCACCGAAGTCTGAGGAGCATTTTTTTGAAAGATATAATCTGCCCATTTAAAACTTTGATATCCGTAAGCTGTACCCTTCTTCCATTTGGCAATCTCTTCCGGTGTGATATTGGTACTTCCATTTTGATTCATCTGCGCTTCTGCTGCATATAATTTCCAATGATAGGCATCCACCACGTTATTTGGATATCGGAACATATTTTGCCATCCGGTGTAAGCATCTACTTTGAGTTCTGGAGTCTGTCCTCTTTGTCCTCTTTTTGTTTTTACTACAACTACTCCGTTGGCAGCTCTTACCCCGTAAATAGCAGCAGAAGCATCTTTCAATACGGTAATACTGGCAATATCATTGGGAGATAGGTTATTAAACTGCCCTTGGTCTTTTACCACCCCATCTATAACAAAAAGAGGAGTTCCCATGTTTCTAATTTGTATCCCCGCACTCGACCCCGGTCTTCCTTCTGATTGACGAAAAGAAAGTCCACTTATTTTTCCGGCAAGGGAGGTACTCACGGTGGAACCTCCATGTACTTTTTCTATATCTTCACTTGTCACACTAGAAATTGCTCCGGTAACATCCTCTTTTTTCTGTGTCCCGTATCCTATCACCACTACATCTTTCAATGTACGTGAAGAAGATTCCATCGTGATTTTAATTGTCGATTTCTCACCAACAACCACTTCTTTGTCTTCGTATCCTAAATAGGAAAATACCAGTGTATCGCCTTTCTGCGGGATTTCCATCTCAAAATGACCTTTCACATCTGTTACCGTTCCCTCTCCGGTTCCCTTTAATCTGACCGAAACTCCAGTCAATGCAATCCCATTTGAATCAGTCACCGTCCCCTGAATTGGTATTTGAAACCTATTTAACAGACTTTCATTTCCTAACTTATCATTGACAGCTCCTCCGGGAGAAGCTTCAGCCTTTATTCCGGCAAAGGAGAAAATTAAACCCGTTAAAATTAATAATAATACCTTTTGGAAATAAGGTATACCCCCTTGGTTCTTTAGCATATAGACATTCTCCATACTGTTCATTTTAAGTTGAAACCCTTTTCAACTCGAATTTAAAAACTTTTAAATAAATATATTCTATTAACGTAATCAAAAATTTAATCGTTTCAGCAAAAAACAAAAAAGCGTCAAATCAATACAGCACTTATACACATCCAAAATTGAAGAACAGCCCCCTGAACAAACAGAGACTTTACAGGATACAGAGACGCAATTTTACTCTTTATTTAACGTAAAACGTTTTAACAAAATTATATTATTTATATGACACTAAAAAAATATTTTTTATTTCTATTGAAGAGACCGGTTTCGGTTTTTATATCTTATTTACTTCTTCAGCACTCCTTGTATATCCTGAAAGGGGATATACAGGTTAATAATTCCTACTGCATAGGGAGCGACTTCATAAGGATTATAAATAAATCCTATCCCATAGGGAGTCAGATAAAAATTAGAAGTGACTTTCAAATGATCTTCAAATAATAGCCCGTTTTTTCCATTCAGGGAATCCCCTTTGGGGAGATTATATTGCTGACGAAATTTATTCTCTAATACTTTTTGGAGCTCCTTTTTAAATCCGGATTTAAAAAGGTCGGTAAGATGAAGCACCTTCCCGGTCTGAAGGTCTATGGTATATCCTCTTTCTGTTTGAAGACCATGAGCGCCTCCTAAATATTTGTATTCGGTAAAAATACTACTCATTCTATTGTCTACATTACAGGTCATGTTCATATAAGTCAAATAGGTCCAGTTTAGTGTGGGTCGCAGTCCTTTTGAATCTTTCAACATTTTATTTGCAGCTTCTTCATATTCTATAAAAAAGGAATCGGCTGTTGCTTTAAAAATTTCTCCTGTTGAAGAAAGCGTCTTCTTTTGACCATAATAAGATTGAGAAACAGAATCCTTAAATGTTTTTTGGGCAGAGGAGGACATGCCCTTTCCCGGCCATAAAGTCATGAAATCGGCTATGGCTTTAGGAGCTTCTTTTAAAGTATCAACAGATACAGAATCTTTAAACGTATCTACGATCCAATGTCCACTCCCTTTCGGATAATTTGTTTTTAGTTGAACGGGTAAAGATTTCCCCTCTTCCGTCTTCAACATTCCCTGAAAGGCATTATCCGAAAGCCGCCCGGTCAACGTATCCACGGGCGAAAACTGTTCGTATGCCACCAACTGTACGATGGAATCATTTTCTCTATACCCGGAAATAATTAAAGGAGAGCTATCTTTATTTGGTATAAATGTACCACTATACTGGATAAATTGCTCCTCTCTCGAACGATGAACAGAGGAATTATACTTTATCAAGTGAAGAATTGCTTTTTCATCTTTAATTTTCCCTTCAAACCGTTTGTAATATCGTTTTTGTTTTATCTCCGGAACCGTTGCTTTTTTATCCTCTTTGTTGGAAGAGGAATTACAAGAGACTCCCCCTAACAGCAACAAGCACAACAAAGCATAAAATAATTTTCGCATCATCAGTGAATAATTTGTTTACTTTTGTACAACGCACAAATATAAAAGAATAAATGATGACGGAACTGCATATTTCAGAAATTCGTACAGATTATAAAAAAGCTACTCTAAATAAAGAGGACGTAGCTGAAAGTCCTATTTCTCAATTTGACAAATGGTTTGAGGAAGTTTTACAAAGCAAAATAGAGGAATCCAATGCGATGACACTGGCCACGGCAACCAAAGGAGGAATTCCGTCTGCACGTATCGTCTTATTAAAAGGAGTAGATGAAAAAGGTTTTTATTTCTATACCAATTATGAAAGCAGAAAAGGAACAGAACTAATGGAAAATCCTCATGCCGCCCTTGTATTTTTCTGGAAGGAGTTAGAACGACAAGTACGCATTCAGGGTTTAGTAGAAAAAGCCACCCAAGAACAGAGTGATCACTATTTTTTATCTCGTCCTAAAGCTTCGCAAATAGGGGCATGGTCATCCCCCCAGAGCCGACCCATTGCATCCAGAGAAGTCTTAGAGAAAAACGTTTCTCTTGCTACTCGTCGATTCGAAAAAGAGCCTTTAACCCGACCTCCTTTTTGGGGAGGGTATTGCCTAAAACCCCAAATCGTAGAATTTTGGCAGGGTCGTCCCGGTCGTCTTCATGACCGAATAATATATACCCTGAATGCCCAAGGGAACTGGGAGACCCAGAGACTAGCTCCATAAAAAAACGAGCAAATCCTACTTCTTTTCCTTTTTCCCTGCATTTTTGTTTTTATGTGGCTTATGGGGGCGACGTTTCCCAAAAGTACCATTATGAATCTTACCTTTCTTAGATTTGATATCTCCTTTTCCCATGATAATTTTTTAGTAGTGAAGACAAAAAAGCAGGGATCGTCTATTCAAACCCCTGCCTTCATTAGATGTTATAAAGACTTAATTTAATTCATCCTGAAAGCCTTTACCCGCTTTAAATTTAGCTACATTTTTAGCTGCAATCTTAATTTCTTTTCCGGTTTGTGGGTTACGACCGGTACGAGCAGAACGTTGGCTTACTGAAAAAGTTCCAAAACCTACTAAAGTAATTTTATCACCGCCTTTTAGCGTTTTTACAACGGTACTTGTAAAAGAATCTAAGGCAGCATTTGCTTGTGCTTTAGTAATGTCTGCGTCCTTGGCAATTTGGTCAACTAATTCTGATTTGTTCATAATATTGTTTTAAAAATGAAAAATGTATTAGCAAATATAGGGTCTTTTAAGACATATCCAAATTTTTAAGAAGAATTATTATGATCTCCTCTTGCTCGAAAGGCTGTACTGGTGTGGGTTTGAGAAAAGATCTCCTCAAGATGAAATAAAAAGGAGAAAAGAGTATGACCTATAAAACCATATGAATCATCCTTTTATTAATCATTTTAATTTAGTATATAAAAACAGAAGAGTTAAAGATAGATAACTCAAATAAAATCTTTTTCCCAAAAGGATTTTTAACTTTTTTCTTTAATTAGTCAATAGATAATTCCAGAAAGACGGGACAATGATCACTATGTACAACAGAAGATAAAATTTTGGCCCTCACCAAATTCTTCTCTAATTCATCGGAGGCGGTAATATAATCTAAGCGCCAACCTTTATTTTTAGCTCGGGCACGTGCTCTATAACTCCACCAACTATACTGATTGGGTTCTGCATTGAAATGACGAAAAGAATCTAAGAATCCGGATGAAAATAGCTTATCCATCCAGGCCCGTTCTTCGGGGAGAAATCCGGAGGATTTTTTATTTCTAATCGGATCATGGATATCTATTGGTTTATGACAAATATTATAGTCTCCACAAACAATCAGCTTTTTACCTTTCGCCTTACCGTCCAGCAAATAATCATAAAATTCGTCTAACCATTGGTATTTATAGGTCTGTCGGATATCTCCTGTAGTTCCGGAAGGGAAATAAGCATTAATGAGTGTCCAACCGTCAAAGTCCAACTGAAGCACCCGACCTTCTTCGTCACTTTGTTCATTTCCATTCCCGTAAGAGACCTCCCGAGGTTCCTTTTTGGTAAAAACAGCTACCCCGCTATATCCTTTCTTCTTTGCAGAAAACCAATATTGATGGTATCCTAAACGGGTAATAGCCTCAAAATCAATATTTTCCTTGAAGGCTTTTACTTCTTGCAAACAAATAACATCGGCAGGGTCAGAAGCTAACCAATCCAAAAAACCTTTTCTTATGGCTGCACGAATACCATTTACGTTATAAGAGATGATACGCATAAACTAAGATTACTCTGCTTTAGAAATTGCCCCGGTTTCCTCTTGCAACTTCTGCGAGGCTTTAACCCAACTTTCGATATTCCTACATTTATCGTAATCTTTATCGATCTTGAGATAAAAATCCGAAACATGTTGCTCAAACCACTCATTAAGCACCTTCATCTGTTTCTCTTGGAGAGCTTGCTGTTGTATCCGACTATAATCTGTTTTAAGACTTTCCTGATGGGGGGTACTCCTAGATTTCAAATAAATAATACGAACAGCTTTTTGAGAACGCATTTTTGGATTAGGAGCAAAGGTCAAGGGCATTGTAATATGTCCTACTTTCAGGGTATCTAATGCTAGAACCACTCCGGGATCCAGGTTATCAATACTCATAAAGGTAGAATGATCTTGTGGGTTGGTAAACATACCTCCGGAGCCCTTGGTTCCTCCATATCCATCATCATCGCTATAAAGAGAAGCGGCCTGCCCAAAAGTTAACTTTCCAGAAACGATTTTACTTCGCACAGAATCCAACTTCTTTGTTGCTTTTCTTATATCCCCACTCGTAATGGGGGGAATAAGCAGAATATGACGTACTTGCGCTATATTTCCCTGTCGTCTGACCATCTGGATAATATGGTAGCCAAACTGCGACTTAATCACCGGAGAGATTTCTCCCTCCTTTAATCGAAAGGCGGCAGCCACAAAATTAGGATCAAACTGCTTCGTTGTCCGGTCAATCGTTAGGATGTCTCCTCCGGTAGAGACGTCATTCGAATAAAGATTAGCCAGAGACGAAAAAGACTTTTTCTTTGACAAGGCTTGTTTCTTAAGATCTTTTAGCTGGTTAATGGTATAAGCCACTACTGAAGAATCAGGTTCCGGCTTAATCATGATTTGCCCAACCTCTACTTCCGACTTAAAATAGGTGAGACTATCTTTAGGAATGGCATCAAAAAAAGCTTTAACTTCCGTAGGGGTAATCTTTACATCATTAATAATCTTCGTCCGCATGGCTTCCGCTAACAATTGTTCTTTAATATCATCCCGATATTGATCTTTAATCTGAAAAATACTCTTTCCCAACACCTCTTCCATCTTTTCTCTCGAGCCGTAGGCCTGTTTAAAATAGGCTATTCTTCGATTAAGCTCCTGCTCTACTCGATCATCACTAACCGGCAAGCTATCCTTTTTAGCTTGTAAAACCAATGCATTTTGTGCCAGCATTTGTTCTAAAACAGCACAAGAGATATTGGTTGGAAGTGTGTCATAATTCTTTTTCTGTTGGAGAATCGTCTTTTGTAAATCACTCTTCAGGATTATCTTATTCCCAAGAATAGCGATAATCTTATCCGCTGCCGGTTTCTTACCTTTCGCATAGTTATAAGATTGTGCATTGACCAAAGACAGTCCTAAAAAACATCCTAAAACCGTCAATAAAAAACCCTTGATACAGTACTTCATAATAACAAAATTACCGGTAATTAGCAGCTTACGGTTTTCGCTGTTCCATTTTAACAAAAGTTTAGTGGGATCTTAAGACAGGGTGCGTTTCACCTCCACTTCTTCATAGGCTTCAATAACATCTCCAACCTTGATATCATTATAATTCTTTATCGTCAACCCACACTCCATTCCGGCTTTTATTTCTTTAGCATCATCCTTATAGCGTTTCAATGAGCCTAAATCTCCGGTATAGGTTACGATCCCGTCTCTGATAAGCCGAACATGTGAGTTTCTACTAATTTTTCCATCCTGAACAAAGCAGCCTGCAATAGTCACTTTATTCATCTTATACGTCTCTCTAACTTCTACATTTGCCACTATTTCTTCCTCAATCTTCGGTTTCAACATTCCTTCCATCGCGCTCTTAATCTCTTCTATAGCCGTATAGATAATGGAGTAGGTTCGAATCTCAATATTTTCCGTATCAGCAAGTTTTGCTGCCTGAGCGGAAGGTCTCACCTGGAATCCCACAATAATAGCATCCGAAGCCGTTGCCAACAATACATCCGACTCTGTAATTTGTCCTACGGCTTTATGAACAACATTCACAACGATTTCTTCTGTAGACAATTTCTGGAAAGAATCACTAAGCGCTTCAACAGATCCATCGAC
Source organism: uncultured Chitinophagaceae bacterium (assembly GCA_964647485.1). Classification (GTDB taxonomy): domain Bacteria; phylum Bacteroidota; class Bacteroidia; order Chitinophagales; family Chitinophagaceae; genus FW021-bin31. The sequence goes on from CAZYHV010000004.1 coordinate 51,197, forward strand.
ATCTCCTTTGATAATAATATTCAATTCCTGGAAGTTTCCTAAAGCAAGACGCCGACCAATCTCCTCTAATGTAATATGTTTGCTCGCACGAACACTCTGTTCCCTCATGATTTGGGAGCGCTCATTGGCAATATTTTTCGCTTCAGATTCCTTTTCAAACACACGGAATTTCTCTCCGGACTGAGGTGCTCCATTCAATCCCAATACCTGTACCGGGGTAGAAGGAGGAACCTCTTCTATTCGTTGTCCTCTTTCATTTAATAAAGCTTTCATCCTTCCATAATAAGGACCGGCCACAATCATATCTCCTTTCTTGAGGGTTCCATTTTGAATCAAGAGAGAGGTAACATATCCTCTTCCTTTATCCAAACTGGCATCTATTACAGACCCGACTGCATTCCGATTAGGATTTGCTTTTAATTCCAACAACTCGGATTCCAACAGGATTTTATCCAACAACTGATCAATATTTAATCCTTTTTTAGCAGAAATCTCCTGAGATTGAAACTTCCCCCCCCAATCTTCTACTAAGATGTTCATTCCTGCAAGCTGTTCCTTAATTTTTTCAGGATTTGCTCCTTCTTTATCTACCTTATTAATAGCAAAAATCATTGGCAAGCCGGCTGCCTGGGCATGAGAAATGGCCTCTTTCGTTTGAGGCATAATAGCATCATCCGCAGCAATAACAATAACGGCCACATCTCCAACGGTTGCCCCACGAGCACGCATGGCCGTAAAAGCTTCATGACCGGGAGTATCCAAGAAACAGATTTTTTTATCATTCTGAAGGGTGACTTCGTAAGCCCCTATATGCTGGGTAATTCCCCCAACTTCACCGGCGACAATCGCTGTTTTTCTAATATAATCCAGTAAGGATGTTTTACCATGGTCTACATGTCCCATAATGGTAATAATAGGTGATCTCGGTTCCAAATCCTCTGGAAGATCTACTTCTTCCTCCTCCATTTCATCCTGATCCTTTAGATCAATAAATTCAACTTCTAATCCGAATTCACTGGCCACCAATTCAATAACTTCTGCATCTAGTCTCTGGTTAATAGACACCATAATTCCCAGACTCATACACTTGCTAATCACATCGGTGAAGCTAACGTCCATCAGGTTCGCAAACTCATTAACAGAAACAAACTCTGTTACCTGGATTTTATTATCAGATTCAGCTTCACTTGCAGCTTGTTGTTCAGCCTTTTCTTCTCTTTTTGCCTTTCGTTTTTTCGCCTTCAGGCTCTTGCCCTTGCTTGTTCCCGACAGTTTTGCCTGTGTTTCCCTGATTTTATCCTGAATCTCTTTTTCATCTATCTCATGTTCAGGAATTGCCTTGCCTTTCGTTCTTCTTTTCTTATTCCTATCTCTCCCCTTGCGTTTTGAATGTTTGGAATCAACAGGAATACGTTTTCGTTTTCGTCGTCTTTCTTTATTCTTTTTCTCCTTAGGTTCTTTTTCCTTCTCTTTCTTCTCGGGAAGATCTATTTTCCCAACCAGACGGGGACCTGTTAATTTGACTTTAGAGGTTTTTTCTACCACTCGTTCTTCCGGTGGCAGATCTTCTTTCTTGTCATCTTCCGGACTCACTTTAGTAGAGTCTTCTTTTTTATTTTCTTCTCTTTTCTGCTCTTTTTGGGGCTCCTCAGAGGGTTTCTTAGGTTTCTCTTTTTCTTCCTTTTCAGCCTTCTTTGTTTCCTTTTTCTCTTCAGCTTTCTTCTTTTTTGCCTTTTTAGGTCGAGTTGAAGTATTGATTTCAGAAAGGTCAATTTTTCCGACTACATTAAGTCCTGAATCATTTGATTTCTTTTCTGTCGTTTTAGAGGATTCCTCTGTCGTATTTTCTTTTTTCTCTTCCGATTGACTTTCTTCCGGTTCTTTTTTTTCTTCCTTTGGAGTTTCTTTCTTCTCCTCTTTTTCTTTTGACTTTGTCGGTTCCTCTGAAGTAGCTTCTTCTTTCTTTTCTTTATTCACACCGCGCGGCAGATCTATCTGATCGCTTTTTTTCTTGTTCGCTCGATCCTGCCGGAATTCATTTTGTAGCGCCTCATACATTTCAGCTGTAAGACGAGAAGTAGGTTTAAAACCTCCTACTTCAAATCCTTTCGTTTCAAGAAAATGAATTAACGTGTCCCTGCCAATATTAAATTCTTTGGCAGCCGCTAATATTCGTGGTTTTTTGGTTGTTACAGCCATTCTATGACACTCCGTTTTTTAAAATATTTCAGGTATGCTCTCAACAGCATTTTCAAACCTATACTTAATTTTCGTCTTTCTCAAATTCTTCTTTCAGAATTTTTTTCACATTCTCTATTGTTTCTGTTTCCAAATCAGCTCGACGAGTAAGCTCATCTGTGCTCAAGGCTAAAATACTCCTTGCCGTATCGCATCCTATTTGCTTTAATTGATCAATAATCCATTGATCAATTTCATCCAGAAATTCATCTAAATCAATATCATACTCTACATCCAGATCGTCTTCATCGCGATATACATTTATTTCGTATCCGGTCAGATCCTGTGCAAGTTTAATATTTACTCCTTTCTTTCCAATCGCCATAGAGACTTGATCGGCATCTAAGAATACTTCTGCATACTTTCCTTCATTATCAAGATTCATGCGAGATATCCTTGCCGGAGTTAAAGACCGTTGGATAAGCAGCTGGATGTTGTTTGTAAAGTTAATAATATCTATGTTTTCATTTCTTAACTCTCTCACAATACCATGAATCCTACTTCCTTTCATTCCTACACAAGCACCGACCGGATCGATACGATCATCATAAGATTCTACCGCTACTTTTGCTCTTTCTCCCGGAACTCTGACAATCTTACGAATAACTATTAACCCATCAAAAATTTCAGGGACTTCTATTTCTAATAATTTAGCCAAAAACTCCGGTGCTGTTCGAGAAAGAATAATGACAGGCCCGCTGTTTTTCATCTCCACCTTCTTAATCACAGCTCTCACATTTTCTCCTTTTCTGAAAAAGTCTGAAGGTATTTGTTCCGACTTTGGAAGAATGAGTTCATTTCCATCATCATCCAAAAGTAAGCTTTCTTTTTTCCAGGTCTGATAGACTTCTCCCGTTATAATTTCTCCAATCCGATCAGAATATTTTTCTAGAAGGATATTTTTCTTCAAATCTCCTATTCTGGCTGCCAGCGTTTGCTTTGCAGCCAAGATAGCCCGACGTCCAAAATCCAATATATTCACTTCCTCATAAACTTCTTCCCCTACCTGATAGTCAGATTCGATCTTCACAGCTTCACTAAGTGAGATCTCCTTGTTTTCATCTTCCACAGCACCGTCTTCTACAATCTCCCGTCTACGAAGAATCTCCAGATCTCCTTGTTCCGTATTAACAATGACATCAAAATTTTCGTCATCTCCATATTTTTTACGAAGTAGGGTTTTGAATACATCTTCCAAGACCTTCATCAGCGTCGGACGGTCAATATTTTCTGCATCCTTAAACTCTGCAAACGAATCTATCAGATTTATACTTGCCATTTTTTTACCTTTTTTTAAAAGCCAATACTCACTTTTGTTGATTTTATTTTATCCAAAGAAAAAGATTCCGGTGCTTTTTCACCCCCTGCGGTCCTTATCTTTTTCCCTTTTTTCTTTTTTGCTTTATACACCAATAAAATAGTATCTGTCGTCACCTCTTTTAGTATGCCCTTTTTCTTCCTGCCATCCTTTAGGACAACTTCTACTTCTCTTCCTATATTCTTTTTATATTGTCGCCACTTTTTCAAGGGCTCATCCAAGCCCGGAGAAGAAACTTCTAATGAAAATTTCCCTTCCGTGAATATTCCCCCTTCTTCTATTTCTTTGCGTAACCCTCTACTTATTCGAGCTAATTCATTGATTGAAGCTCCTTGATCCGCATCTATAAACACTTGAATTTGATTCCCCTGCAAGACTTTCACTTCTACCAGGAAATATTCTTCTGACTGAGCTATAATGGGTTCAACCCACGCGGTAACCTGCTCTATAATATTATACTTATCTGCACTCATCTTTCAATAAAAGGAGGGGACATCAACCTGTCCCCCCTTACAGAATTTAAATTCCGCTGCAAAAGTACTATTTTTCCTTGTCTTAAAAAACAACAAGAACAAAATATTAATTATCCTACTTATAAAAAGCTGAAAAACCTTGTAAAAGAAATGAAAAAATAACGAAATTTTAGGCGCTACATTTGAAAATTTTTACCACAAAGCCTTTAAACAGCCTCCCCGGAGATTTATTTCATTTACGATAGATGGGAGAGGGAGTTACTAACTGATATCAGATTCACTCCTAATATAGCACCATATCCTGCTTTTTATTCCTTTCCTTCATTTTCCAACCGCAAAATATTTTCTTTTTCTTGTCCAATTCATTCCCGTTTCGTCTCTTGAACCCCCCCCCTTTTAAATCGATTCCCGTTTAGGCCGACTTCTTCCAATACATGAAACTTTTATTTCTTCAATTGATTACCCTAACCCAAACTCTTCCTTTCATCCGGACTAGCCCCTATTTTAAAAACGGACTACTAAAAATACAAATCAAATTTTCACCTTTGTTCAAGAGTCAAAAGATCAAGACAAACGGGACGAGAACGAATTAAAAAATAAAAACAAAAATGCTCTAGATATGGAAAATAAAAATGCTCTGAATCGTGATGAAGTGGTTGCTTTGTATAAAAAGCCGTTAATGGAGTTACTCTATGAGGCCGCCAGTGTCCACAGGCGTTTTCATGATCCAAACAAAGTACAAGTCTCTACCTTGATCTCGGTAAAGACCGGTGGATGTCCGGAAGATTGTGCATATTGTCCCCAAGCGGCACGATACCATACCAAAGTTCAATCCAAAGGCTTGATGAGTCTTCATCAAGTCAAGGCTCAGGCTCTACGTGCCCAAGCGGCAGGAAGCTCTCGAATTTGTATGGGAGCCGCCTGGCGTAATGTCAAAGATGGTCCAGAATTCGATCATATTCTGGAGATGGTACGCAGCTTGAATAAGCTCGATATGGAAGTCTGTTGCACCTTGGGCATGTTAACTAAGAATCAGGCACTTCGTCTTTCTGAGGCAGGACTTTATGCCTATAACCACAACCTGGACGCCTCAGAAGATTTCTATACAGAAATCATTTCTACCCGCAGTTATAAGGATCGACTGAAGACCATAGACAATGTACGTCAATCAAATATCACGGTATGTAGTGGTGGAATTATTGGAATGGGAGAAAGTATAGAAAATAGAGTCGATATGTTATTGACTTTAGCCGCTTTACATCCACAACCCGAATCGGTACCGATTAATGCCCTGGTAGCCGTTGAGGGGACACCAATGGAAGAACAAGAGCCGGTTTCAATTTGGGAAATGGTAAGGATGATTGCAACGGCTCGTATTTTGCTACCTCAAACGCAAGTGCGCCTATCTGCCGGAAGAACGAAGATGAGTCGCGAAGGTCAAGCCCTGTGCTTCATGGCCGGTGCTAATTCCATTTTTGCCGGCGACAAATTACTGACAACCCCCAACCCGGATATTAAGGAAGATAAAGAAATGTTTGAAACACTAGGATTAACTCCCCAAAAGCCTTTTGAAAAAAACGCACAACCCAAAACGGTTGAAGCAAAAGATGCTCAATATAAAGACTTGGGAGAAAAGCCCCGTTGGTCACGACCGGGACACCAAATTAAACGGAACCCGAAAGCGAAAACTTAATCCTCCTCTCTTCCTCCTTCCGGCTCTTTTCAAAATTATTCACCACCCGTTAATGCTAAAAGGGTGAGGCTCCCTTCTTGAATAGATTTCAAAAAATCAACCCCGGCATCTCTCCCCTCAGACCTTAAAGCGCCCCACACTACACGGTTGCTACCGACCCTCCATCGACACGATAATTGGCTCCCACAATAAAGGAGGCCTGCTCGGAACATAAAAACGCAACCAATGGACCGACTTCCTCAACTCTTCCCGGACGTTTGAGTTCGAGATGTGGACGGTTTTCATCCAAAAACTTCTTGACCATTTCCTCTTTCGAGATATTTTGAGCCGCCGCTCCCTCTTCCATCATTTGATCCACCAGCGGTGTTTGAATGAACGCAGGACTTACGGTATTGATAAGAATCCCATCTTGTGCATATTGTTTGGAAAGCCCTTTCGTAAAATTATCCAGTGCCGCTTTCGAGGCATTATAGTGCAACATATCCGGATAGGGTTGTGTGCCATTTTCACTAGAAATATTGATAATTCGTCCCTCCTTTTGTTTTTTCATATAGGGAATCACTTTCCGTGTAATATTAACCACGGCAAAAAGATTCAATTCAAAAAGATCTCGCCATTCTTGTGTTGGCGTCTTTTCAAACAATCCATTTGATCCAACCATTCCGGCATTATTAATCAAAATATCTATGGTTCCAAATTGTTCGGCTGTTGACGTAACCAGTTTTTCAATATCAGCACCTTGCGTCATATCTGCCGGTATAGCCTGAACTTCCCCCCGGGTCTCTTTGTGCAACTCGTCGGCCGTTTGGTTCAGTTCTTTTTCATGACGTGCACTAATAACAACATGACAACCCTCATTAAGCAATGCACGGGCAATCCCTTTGCCAATTCCTTTGCTCCCACCGGTAACTATGGCCGTCTTATTTTTCAGTTTTAAATCCATTACTCTGTTTTTTATTATTCCTCTCTCTCATCTATTTCCTTTTTTGAGGTATCTTTCATATGCCAATGACTACTGCAAACTTATCGATAAAAATTTGATTGTTACCAATGAGGACAGGGAGATAAAAAGTTTCTGCCAATGAATTGCAAACAATCGGCCGGGAGAATGCCAGAAAATCTATAAAAGTTTCCAAAAAATTTCAGTATAAAGGTTTAGAATCCTAATTTAGTCTCTGATTAATATTTTTAATCCTTTAAAGCATGACCAATGAAAAAATATTTTTTCACCTTCGTTTTTATGTTCAGCACAAGTCTTCTTTTTGCTCAAAAAGATGCACTCCGTAATTTGGATATTAACTTGAGCAACTATGACTATCCATATCAGGTTTCTTACATCCATTTAAAGGAACAACAACAAACCGTTCGAATGGCATATATGGATGTAAAACCTGACAATTATAACGGGAAAAACATCGTCCTTTTACACGGGAAAAATTTTAATGCTTCCTATTGGAAAACCACTATTGAAAGATTAACAAAAGAAGGGTTTCGGGTCATTGCTCCCGACCAAATTGGATTTGGAAAGTCTACCAAACCTTTGCATTTTCAATACAGTTTTCAACAGTTAGGAAAAAACACCAAAGCTCTTTTAGACAATTTAGGGATAAAAAAAACAGCAGTTTTAGGTCATTCAATGGGAGGAATGTTGGCCACCCGGTTTGCCTTAATGTATCCGAAGACAACAGAAAAACTTATTTTGGAGAACCCGATTGGCTTGGAAGATTGGAAGGTAAAGGTGCCTTACAAAAGCGTAGATTGGTGGTATAATAAAGAATTGCATAAAAATTATGATAAGATTCGCGCTTATATGCAAGAGAGTTATTATGACGGGAAATGGAAACCGGAATATGACCCCATGGTGAATGTTTTAGCAGGTTGGGCCTTGAACAAAGATTATCCGATTATAGCCTGGAATAATGCCCTGACTTACGATATGATTTTTACGCAACCGGTGGTTTACGAATTCAAAAATATAAAAGTCCCTACTTTATTGATTATCGGCACCCGAGATCGAACTGCTTTAGGCAAGCCTTTGGTTTCTCCGGAGGTCAGAAAAACCTTGGGAAGATATGACCAACTCGGTAAAGCGACCCGCGATAAAATCCCGGGATCCAAATTAGTCGAGATTCCAAATATCGGACATCTTCCACATATTGAAGCTTTTGATAAATTTATGAAGGCGTTATTGCCTTTCTTAGAAGGGTAACTTCCTCGACGGAAAAGAAAAGCATCCGGTGCTGTTCAGAAGGATCCCCTCTGCAGTACACACTGATCGGCATCTGATATAAAGAGCAGAAAGCACAACAATGTTTTAAGAATATCTACTCTTTACAATTATCGATGGTCAACACTACTTTCGTGCCCATCCGGTTGCCGGATTTGGACTTTTTGTCAATAATATTTAAAGCAATTTGGTAATCATAACTTTTATTATAATTCTCAATCCTTTTTTTAGTAATTTTCATTCCCATACTCTTTTTGCCCTTCACCTTATCACAATCGGAGCTGAGATGTCTGTGCCCCCGACCTATTCCATTGTCTTCGATAAAGATATACACTTTTTCTTCTGTTTTATCTACTGTAATCTGAAGTGATTTCTCTTGTTTTTCTGAAGGTAATAACCCATGCCAAATAGCATTTTCAACAAAAGGTTGTAAAATAAGGGGTGGAATTTTAATCCGACTTAGCTCTTCCTCTTCAATGGTTTTTATATTAAAATGAAAATCATCCTGAAACCTTCGTTCTTCCAACCTTATATAATATTTTAATAGTTTTATTTCTTCAGATAATGAAATGGATTTACTCTTGGGGAGTTCTAATACCATTCTAAAAAAACGACTCAAAATAATAAGATATTGTCCGGCTTTTGTGGATTCCCGTTTTTGAATAAGTAAATGAATTGCATTCAGACTATTAAAGAGAAAATGAGGATTTAGTTGGGAGCGAGTAGCAAGCATCTCAGCCTGAATTAGATTTTTTTCATATTCTGCCTGGATACGAAGATGTTCTTCTTCTTTTTGTCTGGTTTGATATGAAAGCAGCACCTTATAACTTAGCGCCAACCCAAAGCAAAAGGTTTCTAACAGAAGCCCTCCTTCAAAATAAATGGTAGTTCGTATCCCGTAAATAAAGGGGACTGGTAAATTCGGATATAGCTGCACCAAAGTAGAAACAAAAGCACCTATAAAATACCACATACTGCCAATTACAAATAAGGTTTTCACAGGAGAATGCACCTTAACCATAAGCCAAATAATAGCTGTAATGCTCATCCCAATAATACCAAAACGCGATATTAAAAAGAAGAGCCCTTCATAAGGAGCGATTTGAGAAAAGAAAATCGTATAAAGAATAAGATATAGGAAGGTTGAATTGGCCATAGCTTTAATCCAGTAATAAAGCTTTCTAACCTCTTTTTTAAGATCAAATAAATGGATAATAAACCATGAATATGCTACAAAGGCAGACAAAGTACTAACTTCTAGCCATAAGGATGCCTGATATCCCATGCGCTGCTCTTTATCGAGGAGTTGAAAATCATAATTCATATTAATGATTCCACCAACCAAACTTAAAAGTAAAAAAAGACCATAACAGAGATAAACAGATTTTCTGTTCACCAAATAGAAAGAAATTGCAAACAGCGTTAATATCCCCATTGCCCCACAAAACAACAGTCCTATAATAACTGAAATCGAAGGGGAAAATCCGGTATAATAGTAGGGAAGAATGGCCAAATGGTAAAAGAAAAGCTCCATGTATAAATCTATTTATGTTGAAGTCTATGTCTTGTTTAGACACCGGAAGATATAGAAGTCAATTGTATATAAATGCATCCAAATAAAAAGGTTCTTCTTAAAAAATACAACCCTACAAGATCTTTTGATGTTGCTTAATTTTTTGTCGCTGTTTCAAAAAATTCAGTGATTAATTTTTGTCTCTGGCTGCTTACCGGAATCTCTTGTCCACTTTGCATTACCAAATAATTTCCACCCCTTCGGTGATATTTTTTAAGATGATTGGGATTGATCAGGTAGGATTGATGCACGCGTATAAAGAAGAAGGGAGCTAATGTTTTATCTATTTCTTTCAAGGTTTTTGAAATGAGTAATTTATCTCCATCCGAAAGTATAATTTTGGTATAATTGCTTTGACTTTGGCAATATTCTATTTTTTTTACCTCAATAAACTCATAACCATCCGAAATCGGAACAGAAATTTTACTTTTAAGGAGACCTTCCTTTTTTAGATATTTCAATAGTTGTGTTAATTGTTCTTTTGTGTCTTGCTGTTTTTCTTTAGTTTTTTGCCATTCTTCTATTGCTTCTTTGAGTTCTTCCGAATCAATAGGTTTAAGCAGGTAATTGATGGCCTTAGCTTTGAAAGCTTGGATCGCATATTGACTGTAAGCAGTAATAAAAATAACGTCGAATTGGCGTTTAGGAAGTTGTTCCAATAATTGAAATCCATTTAAGCCGGGCATTTGTATATCCAGAAAGAGCAAATCGATCTTTAATTTAGGAAGCTCTGTGAGTGCTTCCTGCACTTTATTAGTTTGATAGACAATATTTACTTCAGGGAAAAGGGTATTAAGGTGAATAACCAAACTTTCAATACAGTGGTATTCATCGTCAATGATAGCTATTTTCATAATTTTTGCATTTAAAGATATAAAAAATGAAGCAAAATATTAGTAGTTTATGGTAAGAATTACTTTCGTTCCTAATCGTTCATCAGATGAATTCTTCTTGTCTATAATTTCAAAGCTAATTTTTGAAGTATAACTCTGATTAAAATGTTTAATTCTATCTTTAGTTAGTTTCATTCCCACACTTTTTTTATGGGAAAACATATTTTTATCTTGAGACGCAGAGAAGGTTCTTCTTCCCACCCCATTATCTTCAATAATAATGTATATTTTATTCTTCTCTCTTGTGGTTTTAATAAGCAGCTTTTTAACCTTTTTCTCAGAAGGGAGTAACCCATGCCAAATAGCGTTTTCAACAAAAGGTTGTAAAATGAGCGGAGGAATTTGGATTTTTTTTAATTCCTCTCTAGAAAATGTGTCGATGCTGTAATGGAAATTATTATCAAAACGCCTTTCTTCCAATCGGAGATAATATTGAAGCAATTTGATTTCTTCGGATAAAGGAATGGATTGGCTTTTAGGAAGTTCCAATACCATCCTGAAAAAGCGACTGAGGATAATCAAATATTGTCCTGCTTTTTTAGATTCTCCTTTTTGAATCAGTAAATTAATCGCGTTAAGGCTGTTAAAGAGAAAATGTGGATTTAATTGAGAGCGGGTTGCAATCATTTCGGCTTGAGCTCGCTCTTTTTCATAGATGGCAATAGCGTTTATTTTTTCCTGGTCTTTTCGTTTTTGTTCATAAGAGATATATAGACGATAGGCCAAAGCCAAAGAAAAACAAATAATCTGGAAGAGAATTCCCCATTGAAAATAAGTCTCCGAATCGAATTGATACAGAGTCCTAATCGGTAGAGTCGGTATTGTTCCTCTTAATACGGCCAGAAGTGTCCCAAGAAAGTAAAAGGCACTTCCAAGCAGAAAATAACCTTTAAAGGGCGATTGAAGATGTTTAAAAAAGATCCACAAGATAGCGACAATACTCATAAATAAGATAACTAACCGGGACAATATAAAAGCAAGTTCCCGCCCCCCGGCCGATGAAGGTGAATAAAAGTGATAAACTACAGCGTAAAGTGCTCCACTGTAGGCCATGAAAAGAATCCAATAGTATAGTTTTATATTTTGTCTTTTTATATCCAACAATCGGATAGTAAATAAACAATAAGCCGCATACGCAAATAGAGTAAAGAGTTCCAAATAACGAGCTGAACTTTTATCTGACAGCTGAAATAACGACCCCATCAGCTCCGTATGACGAAGAAAAATAATAGCCTCTATCAAACTGAAAAAGAGAAAGAGAAAATAATAAAGATAAATACGGTCTTTACTTTTTAAAAATACAAGCCCGATAAAAAAACTAGTAAACAATAAAGCCCCACAAAATAGTAGTCCTGACTGTATTGCAATCTCAATTTTTAAGCTTGACGTATTTCCAATAAGTAAATCTGCTGTGAACATCCGCTCTATTTTACTAACTATTATTTCTTCATCCGTTTAACAGATTCTTTTCATCAAAATATTAATGATCCCCCGGATTTTCAGATTTAATTAAAACCCTTGGAAAGGTAGGATTTATTTAGAATAAAAATATGGAGAGTTGAGTATTTGATAGGTATTATTGAGTATTTACCAGTATTTTTTGAGTATTAAAGGTCTAAATATTAAGCAAACGAATACAAAAGGGAGGTCTTTGAAGGGATTAGAGAGGATGCAAAAGAAAGAGACCCTGAAAAAAAATGATCTATTTTCAATCTCATTATCTACTAAAATAAGGTTGCTCAAAAGGATAAAAACTCAATATCTTTCCGGATTTACACATTGAGTTTTGAAAAACACCTCTTTTTCTAAATAGGGGTAGAAGGATTTTTGAATACTCAATAATACCCCACGAATACTCATTTATCCCCCTTAATTACTCATTAGCTATTGGAGCTCTAAGAAATTTAAAATTATTTTACACCCATTAAATCATTTAAAATATTTAAACATTACTGCTATGAAAAAAATTACTTTTTTCTCTATGATACTCCTTTTCATTGGATTTAGTGCCTTTGCTCAAAAGGGAAATAACCAAATAGGTGTTGGCTTGGATGTGGGATTACCTATGGGTGATTTTAGCAATGGATATGGCGTGGGTTTCGGAGGAACAGCAAAAGCTCTGTATGGCATTGGAAGTTCCGGTCAGGTAGAGTTGACCTTAGGTTATATTGGCTTTGGAGCCAAAAATAGTTCTTCTGATGTAAAAGGATCTACGAATATGATACCTATTATGTTTGGTTATCGCCATCATCTGGCAAATGGAATTTATTTGGAACCTCAATTAGGATTGATGTCCGTAAGTTCTAAAGTAAAAATGCCTGAAATGGGAGGCTTTGGAGGAACATATAAATCTTCTTCTACCAACCTAGGCATAGCAGTAGGTGCCGGATATCTGTATGAAAACTTTGATTTTAGTTTGCGTTATCAGTTGGTTTCTGCTAGTGGTGGAAGTCTGGGATTTTTTGGGCTTCGTGTCGGATATAACTTTGACCTCGACCTAAACCTTTAGACTTTATCGCTTTTGAAAAATGGGAATATTTAAAGCCGATTCAAACTTCCTCTAAGGGAAAGTTTCCGAAGCTCAGCTCATAAGGAACCCTCTAATCGCCATTATACCGTTATTGTAAACAACAAAAAGAAAAAGAGATGAGAACATTACTATGTGCAGTTTTATTGTGTTTGTTTGGTGTAATTACCGTACCCGCTCATGCTCAATTTTTTAAAAAATTGGGAGACGAAGTAACCAAAAGGGTTGAGAATAAAGTCATTAATGATGCGGGGCGAGCAGCGGAAAAAGGAGTAGATAAGGCAGAACGAGCTCCGGGAAAGGCGATTAAAAAAGAGAAAAACAAACAGGAACCGTCGCCTTCCAACTCCAATGCAAACAAACGCACAGCGGAAGGAGAAAAGACGGCAGGAGGTGAAGAAGTTGCCAAGCAACAAGGCATGGGAAATGTAGAAACCGGATATGATTTCAAACCGGGAGATCGAGTACTTTTTGAAACCGATTTTTCTGATGCTGTCGTGGGCAACTTTCCTCGTAATTTGGAATTTCGAGGCGGACAGTTGTCGGTAGTATCTTATGATGGAGGGCGTGCCATAAAAGCCAATACTACAGGTGCTTTTGCCATCAAGCTTTCCGAAAAACTTCCCGATATGTTTACGATAGAATTCAATGAATTTAATTCTGAATTTGTCAATGACATGAAAGTGCAAGTGGTTGATGAAGAGTATAAACCGGTAGGAACCCATTATATTCAGGTTAATGGCTATGGAAGAGATGGTTCCGGGGTGGCTGCTTATAAAAGAGGGGGAATTACTTCCTTGCAAGAAACCCCTATGATTAATAAGGAGATGACCCCTATTCGAGTGATGGTAGACGGCTCTTACGTCAAAGTGTATGCCGGGGAAACCCGAATTGCAAATATGCCTAGTGCGGATTTGGGGCGTTCCAATATCTTACTTTTTAACTTTACGGATGTCCGAGGTAAGCCTATTTATGTTGCTGATGTTCGTATTGCAGCCGGAGGGCGGTCGCTCTATCAAACCTTGGAAGCAAAAGGTCGGGTGGCTATCCATGATATTCATTTCGCTACCGGAAAAGCCGATATACTCCCCTCTTCTGCAGCAACCATCAAAACGGTGGCTGAGTTGCTTCAAAAACACACGGATCTTCGTCTGCTCATTGAGGGACATACGGATAATATCGGAGAGTTTGATAAAAATATGCAACTGTCAAAAGATAGAGCCGATGCTGTAAAGAACTACCTGGTGAATAAATTTGGCATTAAAGCTGATCGTCTCAGAACGATGGGACAAGGACAATCTCAACCGGTAGCATCAAATGATACCGAAGAAGGACGTGCGGAAAATAGGCGAGTGGAAATTGTGAAAATGTGAGAATTTTGAAAGTATGAGGTAACAATAATCCTAAAAGATATATTTCAAAAAAAATAATACATTACGCCTAAAATTAGCATGTTATGATGAAACGACTTTTCTTGTTGGTCTCTTTTTTTGCACTGGCTCTGATGCTCAATGAGCAGGCACAGGCACAGTTTCTTAAAAATCTTAAAGAGAAAGTAGAACAAGCGAAAAATGGAGGAAATCAAGAAACTCAGGAGGAAAATGCAGCGGAAGCTGTTCCGGAACATTATGATTTAAAATTAACCGGCTCGGGATCCGACCTACAGCTGAATTATCGAATGGATATGGACATGGAAAGTACCCAAGGTTATCAGGTAGATATGGACTTTAAGATGTATATTATTCCTCAAAAAGGAGGACGTGCGGAAGTGAATATGGAAATGCCGGTCATAGGAAAAATGAGTATGGTGACATTAACACATTTTGATGCCCCCCATACAGTATATTTACTGAATGAGCGGAAGAAAAAATATGCCGTTTTAGAGGCAAATGATCAGAATCAAAAAGAGGAACATTTTACCATAACAAAACTGGGGAAGGTAGTCCTTCATGGTCTTTCTTGCACACATGGAAAAGCTACAAACGATGATGGGGAAGTCTTCGAGTTTTGGACAACCAAGGAAATTCCACAATATCAAGAATTATTGAAAGTGTATAGTCGTAGTGGAAGAATGGGACCCTCCAATTTATGGCATGAAATGGAATCCAAAGGAATTGCCGGATTAATGGTTAAACTTCTGTTTCCAACTCCTGAAGGAAATGCCATTATGGAATTAAGAGAAATGAAAAAGATGGATCTTCCCGAATCCCTATTGGAAATTCCTTCTAATTACAAAGAATCTAAAGGAGGTTGGATAAAAAGATACCAAAAACAAATGCAGTAAGATTCCTCACTGCGTTCGGAATAACGAGGTTCTTGGAGAAAAAAATTCAGTATCGCCATAGGTCATGCTAAGCATGAAGAAGCATGATATTATACCGCCTTTTTAAGTAAATCAAGAGAACTAAAATAAGTGGTATTTTAAACAGTTCTTTTTTCTGGGAAAGCTTAAAAAAACAAGAATACTCATTAACCCCCCTCGAATACTCATTAATCTCCCTCAAATACTCATTGTCTATTGTTTAATAATGTGTTTAGTATTAATTTTACTTTTAAAGTATGATGGTTTACATTGTTATATAAATAACCATTTTATACTATTCATTTAATTTACTCTTTCGATGAGGAAGAAGATTAGGTCATTCTTTAAAACACAAAAACAATCAGAAAAATGATGAAAACAAAACTAAAATATGCAGGGATAGCGTTGAGTCTGCTTCTCCTGTTCACAGCCTGTAGCAAGAAAGATCCCAAACCATCGGATGACAATCCTTTCCTTTCCGGAAGCTCCAAAATTAAAGCAGATTTTATCCTGAGCGATGGGAAAACCGTGAAGTTTGTGGGTGGGTTTTCTTTGATGGGGATGTTTGGGAATAATATGCTTCAAGACGATGACAACCCGGACTTATATAATGTGACCTTAGGTTTCAGTGATGGAGATATGGTAGAGGAGAAAGATCCTAAATATGGAATTTCTATCAATTTATTTGAAATAACAAAAGAGCCGGGAGTATATCAATTTGATCCTGATGATGAAAATATGAGTCAGAAACCATTGCTGGTACTTACCGATTATAAGGTCAATGGGAATGAGGATTCAGTAGGTATCTATTATCCGATCATTGCAGATGGTGATAATGGGACGATTCGTCAAGGAAAAACTACCGTAGAAGTGACTTCATTTAAAGGAGAAAAGATCAAAGGAAAATTTTCCGGAACGGTTTATAATCTCTATGGCGGAAATGTGGACAGTATTGTGATTAAAAATGGAAAATTTGAAACCAAATTGAATGATATCACAAGATAAAAATAAACAGAAATAAAGTGAAGTAGTCACATTAAATGCAGAGAGTCCCGGATAGAAAATCAGTGCTCATCTGCGCTACGAAGTATCTGCATTATCTGCGTTCCAAAAAGACGACTTCACAAAACGATGAACCAGTAAAAAAAGCCTCTTTTATTAAAAGAAGTAAAATCAAACCATGATGAGCGCTCGTTTTTTTAAATCGTTAACCTCTATTTTATGGGTAGCAACCTTCTTTGTAGGGATGATGTCTGCCTGCCGAAGCACCCATGAATCTCTTCAAGGCATAAAGAAAGTCAATGATTTGGAAGAAATGGGTTTGCAGGGAGCTGTGCAATCCATGACGGTTAAAAATTACCGGGCTTCAAAAAACCGAAAAACAGGAGCCTTTATCAAAAAAGATTTGTCCAAAGCTCAACCTCAAAACGTTGCTTTTAAGTTTAATGAAAATGGAAATGTGGTAGAAAAAAAGGGATATGATGGGGAAGAACAACTTAAAACAAGCTGGGAATACGAATATAATGATAAAAAGAGAACGGTTACAGAAGAAGTCTTTAACCACCCGGAGGAGAAGCCGGCTTTCAGACGGATCAACTCGTATGATAAAAAAGGTAATAAAATAAAACATTTGGAATATGTTCAAGGGGAAGAAGATCCCTACAAAGAGACTTTTAAATATGATAAAGGCGGGAACATCCTCGAAGAAGTCCGACACAAATCAGACGGATTATTAAAAACAGTGTATGAATATGATGAAAAAGGACATCTACTCAAAAGAACCACCCTTCAAAATGAAGAAGTGCAAGAGGAAGAAACTTTTGACTATGATGAGCAGGGAGAGCTGATGAGTTCCGAACAGACAGAAGACCGAGCCGTACATGCCGACTACCGGATTACCAAAAAATATAAAAACGGAAAAGAAAAGGAACGAACACTGTATCGAGATGGAGCATTCGAAGGTCGATATGTCTATCAATACGATGATCAGGGCAACCAAACAGGTTTCCAAAAATATGATGCGGAGAATAGAAAGGTTTCCGAAAGCCAAACCGTGTATAAATACGACGATCAAAAGAACTGGATTCAGCAAATCCCTTTAGACCCGAGAGGTCTGCCACAATATATCAAGGAACGAGAAATTATTTATGAAAACTAACAATTATGAAAAAGATTAAAAACCTTACTTTATTATTTACCGGAATTTGTATGCTATTGCTCTCAGTATCTTGCAGTAAGAGTTCAAAAGAAAAGGGAGAAATAGATGACAAAAAAGATGACCGGTATGGTGTGGCAACAGCTACCATGAAATTCGAATCCGGAGAAACCATTGCTTATAAAGGGTATTTCATAGATAAACCTCAATTAATTGGGATTGGAGCTACTGATGAGGGAGAGGACAAGTGGGAAAAATGGAGATTGGCTGGACATTCGGTTATGGTAAAAGATGAAAAAAAATACATTATTTATTTTACTGCCGATATCAAAGGAGCCGGCACCTATGAACTTCATGCTACCGGACAAGCTAATTTAGGTTCTGAAATTTTTCTCGGAGTAAAAGGTAAAGACGAAGGACCTTTTTCAGAAATAGAATACAAACCTCTATTATTCATACCGCCAAATAAAGAAGTGAAAGGCAGCTCAACTTTAATCATTAGTTCTATTGATGACAAACAGATGAGGGGTACCTTTTCGCTTGAATTATACAATTCGGATGAAGAAAGAGTAATTGTTTCAAGTGGGAAGATTGAAACAGCAATAAATAAACAAGGTTAAAATCATCTATCACTTTAAAAATCAACAATGATGAAACACACACAAAAATTATTATTCGGAATATGCATCGTAGTTATTGGTGCATTTATGTTAACCGCTTGCAGCAAAAAAGACAAGGAAGATCCGAAACCTACCGATCCGGTAGAGAAAACAGGTACTGTAAGTGCTACTATATGGTTTGAAGATACGGACGAAACCATACAATTTAAAGGGTATGGCGCCGGTAGTTTTGCCAGTGGCAGCAATGGTGATACTGTTGCGGTTGGATTCTCAGATAATGATAGTCCTATGACTTTTTTCTTCATGCTGACACCTGCGAAAAAAGGGAAACACATTATGGGGAAAAACGGATTCTTCAGTATAGGAATGTTTCAGAAAGACAGTACCGTAACGAATTTAGATAAAACGTATCTTTTAGGTTGGGATAATTTCGATCCTGAAGATGAGGTAGAAGATGCAGCTACATTTAATATCACCTCTGTTAGTAAAGATCGAATTAAAGGAACGTTTACCACTACGATGATATCAAACTCTACCGTTAAAGAAAATGGTGAAATTATCTCCGGAGAGATAAAAACCGTGACAGTAACAAACGGAGCGTTTGACGTGCCTTTGATTTCTGAATAACAGTTTTTAACCCATTTTAAGAAACAATTAATTATTTCACTTTTTAAAACATCAGAAATTATGAAAAAGTTATTTTTATTATTGTTAACCACTGTAACAGTATTGTCCTTTAGTCAATGTTCCAAAGATAGTGATGGAGAAGCCGGACCAAAAGGAGAGCAAGGAGAACAAGGTCCTAAAGGTGATAAAGGAGACAAAGGCGATAAAGGAACCGCCAATGTGATTTATTCGGATTGGATAACGGTAAAGAAAGCTGACTGGGCCAGATATATGTTATCTCAAGGATTGTATCATGATATAGATGCACCAAAATTAACCAATGATATTCTTAATAAAGGAGTTGTTTTGGTATATATGAATAGAAGTGGGGTGAAGGCATTGCCTTATGCCTATCAGCTACATTCAGGTGGCGGAAGAATAATATATGAATTTGAGATTAGTAAAGGAAAGATTAAACTTTTCCACTATGATGATGATGGTTCGAATCAAAAAACTCCTACCTCACATGATGCTAAATTTCGCTATGTACTAATTCCCGGTGGTGTAAAAGCGAGAAGAAGCGCCCCTTTACCTGATTTTAATGATTATGAAGCGGTTGCTGCATATTATGGGATTCCGGAATGAAATATATTCCCCTCAAAATTGATTGCTGATGTGGCTACCATCGAATTTGAATCCGGTGATAAAATAGATTTCAAACATAATTTTACGCTTTTCAAGCCAACCGTCACGCACGAAGGAGAAGCCGAACAAGTAGCCTTTGCAGTTGCAGCTACAGCAGGATCCTATGGTATTAGCATTATCTCTGTCATTGATGATGGTCCGGGCACTTATTCCTATGATGAGAACTTTGATGAAGATGGTAATAAAGAAGGAGCGTTGATTCAGTTTTCAAATTATGAGGAGAATAATGTAGAAACTTTTGTGCCCTTTTATTTACCAGAAAAAACAATGGGTAAGACAAAATTAACGATTACTTCTTTGACTAAAGATCATGTTAAAGCTACTTTTTCCGCCACTTTGTATAATATAAATACCGGGGAGAAAGTGATTATAAAAGATGGAAAATTGAACAGTAAAATCAATCGGAAAGAAATAGATGAAGCTATAGGTGAAACAGAAATAATATAAAAGATAAACTTATGAAAAATCTAAAAACAATCAGTCTATTATTGATAGCAAGTATTTTGCTTTTTTCTTGTGGTGAAAATGAGAAGAAAAGCTCAAATAAATCTGAAGGGTTAGAGATGGCAAATCTTCTGACGGAAGAACTGGTAAGGACAACATTCAATGTGTATGATACCGTAACCTTAGAACCGGATTTTGGAACGGTGGCTAAAAATTACATTCAATATAAATGGCAAATAGATAGCTCAGAGAACGTACTATACTATTATTCTGTTACCCTCAACTTCGCCAAGGGAGAGCCGAGTACCTCATCACAGTTAGAGGCTATGTGGAACAGCCAAAATGAAGGGGTCTATAAGGATAAGGATATGGAAGAAGTGTCCGGGATAGGTCAAAAAGCCAGTTGGAGTACGCTGGGAGGAGGACAATTGAGAGTGGTTTCTGATAGGTATATGTTTTACCTCAGCCTGTCCGGTAAAAGGATGGAGGTAGATATCGGAGATTTTAATACGACAACAGAATGGTCCAAAGAATATAGGATAGAGAAAGGCACTTCCTTGGCAAAAGAGATTATTACAAAGTTGTAAAAGTCATATAATTAAAACCCAAAACATCAACAAATGGGAATAATCAATCAATTTTCCTGTATTCTACTTCTTTTTTAAAACGAACTCTATTATACATGAGTTTTTAAAGGGTCATAAAAAACAATAGACTCAAAATTAATCGCTTATGAATCGTTCAATACAATCTTTATCAAAACTCATAGGGATTTTTGCAATCTGTATCTTTTCTTTGATGGGTTGTTTAGAGGAAGGAAACCTGGAAGGAAACCTGAAAAATCTTCGGCTTGTCATAGTACCCTCAGTTCAGGAAGTCAAAGCCGGAGATACCGTGCATTTCGATATTCTTCTTGCGGGAGAGATTGTAGAAGCTGATTTGTATATAAATGATGAAAAAATATCTAATACCAGTTATACATTTACTCCTCAAGCACCTCCTTACCGTGTTTATGCAAAAAAGGCCGGTTATCTCAACAGTGATACCTTGGAAATAAACGTGGGAGAAGCGAAGGAACCTCAATTGCTGTTAAGTGCTTCAGAAACGGAAATTTCAATAGGAGAAACTATCACCTTTAGAGCATATTATGAACAGAAAGGGGATTCAATCCTTGCAGAGATTGTTAACTTTTACATTGATGGAATAAAAGTCTTAGGCAATAAATTTACTTTTAAAAATAAAGGAAACTATGAAGTTATTGCCAAACAAGCAGGCTATCAAGATAGCGACCCATTGAACATATCAGTTACTGCTGCCCCCTATTCTAAGAATATTTTTGTAGTTGGGTTTGAAGAAATAGGATCTTCTTCAAAGGCTATACTTTGGGAAAATAATGCTTCCGGCTCAACAACCCTGGGAGCCGGAGTGGCAACTGATGTATTTAATTATAATGGAACGCTCTACATATCCGGTTATGTAGAAAATCATATCAACCAAACCTATGCCGCCAAATATTGGAAAGATGCTAAGGAAGCGGTTCTGAATTCGGAAGGTGCACGAGCTAATTCAGTTTTTGTTGAGCCGAAAAATGGTCAGGTATTTATAGCCGGAAATGTGGGAAAAGAAGCCGTCTATTGGCAGAATGGTACCCTCAAGACGCTGTATAAATTTGGGGAAATAAATTCTACCGTCACGGATATAAAATTTCAGAACGGAAGGATATATGCAACAGGGAATATCATTGAAAACGGACAGTCTGAGGCTACCATTTGGGCATTTGGCGATCTCTGGGGTTTGGATTACGATGGTACATCTATTGCGAATGCCATAGCCGTCAAAGATGGAGATTATTTTATAGCCGGAAGGAATAGTTCTTTCAACGCCGTTTATTGGGGGCCAAATGGCGAAATGCAACTGTCCCCTCAAAGTCTTCTTTCCGAAGCTAAAGACATTGCTTTAGAAGGCAATAATGTCTACGTTGTCGGAAATTATATCGCTTCCAATGAAAGCGAGAATGGGGTCATATGGATAAATGGCAACATGAACATACTGAATAGCACCGATAAAGAAGGAGGCGCCAATGCCGTAATCCTTTCCTCTGACGGAACGATCTATGTGGCCGGTTGGATAGCTCCTCATTCTTACGATGATAGAACAGCGGTGTACTGGCAAGTAGATGCTTCGGGAAAGGTAATCAAAACCGTAGAACTAACGGACGGCAGCAAAAATGCAGAAGCAACAGGAATTACGTTAGAAGAGTAAATGGATTTAAATAGCTAATTCTATACCTATAAATTAATCTTGGAAAGAAAACGCTTAAAGATGAAAACAAGATATATCCTAATAATACTTATTATCTCGTTGTTTGGAATCAAAATGGCGAATGCACAGGATATTGGCAATTTAAGCAGCCAGGATCCTTTTACCATTCATGGCAGCATCGGGGGAGGCTCGACCTTTTTCTCCTCCAATGGCGACCAAATGACAAGAGATCCATTTTCCTGGAATCTGCATGGAAGCCTGACACCCTCTTTTTATGGTTTTGCTATTCCTTTGTCTTTTTCAGTCACGCAATTCTCTAAAAGCTATACCACCCCTTTTTCTCAATTTGGATTAAGTCCTACTTATAAATGGGTCAAATTGCATTTAGGATATAGAAGTATGTCTTTTTCCCCTTTTGTTTTCGATGGGCAAAGCTTCCTCGGAGTAGGGATAGAGCTAAATCCCCACCATTTTTATTTTGCAGCTTTCTATGGTCGGTTAAATAAAGCTATCAGTATGGATACTACTCTGGACAGACACCTGGAGCCACAGTATGCAAGAAAAGGATATGGAGTTAAAATAGGATTAAAGAACGAAAAAAGAGAAATATATTTACAATATTTTCATGCAAGAGATGATACTGCTTCTATCCATCACTACAACGACAGTACCTCCTCTTTGATACCTGAATCTAACAACATACTTGGAGGATCTTGGAAGTTCCGGATCCTCAACATATTAAGTTTTTCGGGAGATGTCGCTGTCAGTTTATGGAACAGAGATATGGGTTATGCTACTGTAGACAGTATTGGAGACACAAAAATATCCGGTATAGCCAATAGTCTGGATGCAGACATTAGCTATGCCTCTTCTCTAAGCTGGTCAGGACAAGCACAGTTGGGATTGAATTTAAACCACCTGAATGCCATGCTGGGATACCGAAGGGTAGAGCCGGATTTTAAATCTCTGGGTATTCCCTATATGCTGAATGATATGGAAATGATTAATGCAAATGTCGGTACGAACTTGTTCAAAGGAAAGTTGAATATCAATGCAGGCTTTACTACACAACACAATAACCTGCGGAATATGTTGAGCTCTCAATTGGTCTCTACAACGGGGAACCTCTCTGCCAATGCTTTTATAAGCCAACATTTTAACTTGAATGCTAACCTAACCACTGCCAAAGTCTTTCAAAAAGATGGTCTTGAAAAACTAACAGACTCTACACGGATGAACCAGATGATGCTGACCTTCGTGCTTAGCCCTTCGTTGAACTTTTCAGGAAACGGATTACAACATTCGGTAAGTGGAAGCTTAGCTTATACCAATCTTAATGATAAAAATCCCATGACGACCAAACAAGCCAGTGGAAAAAATATCAATACCTCGGCAAATTACTCCCTGTATCTATTACAAAAATTTGTCGGATTTTCTGCCGGCTTTCAATACAGTAAATACCAACAAAAAGAAAGCTCGTACAGCTCTCTCGGTGCGAATGTGGGAGCTAATACGCAATTGCTAAAATCCCGGGCATTGTCGCTTCAGGGGAGTGTGGGTTATTTTGTGAACAAAGCCTCTGATTCGCCTACCGGAAATAATATCACTTTTTCCTTTAATGGAAATTTTCGGGCCGGGAAGCACCATTCATTTGGAGCTTACGCCAGCTATGTGATTACTCCCCCTGTCAATTTGAATCCGTTGAATGATATTTATAAGGTGCCTTATGCGGTAAACAGTAAAATACTGTCCGGCGGGCTCAACTATTCCTATAATTTTTAAACTGTTACACAATGAAAAGTCTTTCTTTCAAAATAAAGGATATTCACACCCAATTATGGAGAATTTGTGTTTTGATTATTGCTTTGGGAATGATAAACAGCCAAACTGTTTCTGCACAATATCCGGTAAAAGTGAACGTACAGATCAGGCAACCGGTATCTCCCTATTTGCCTCAGTTATTGGGGGAGCTCCAGGAAGGGAAAGCAGGAACTATGACCGAAGACCTTACAGATCGATTACAAATCATTTTACAAAATTCCGGAAGTACACCTAAGAATATAAAATTAAGCGGAAAAATAGAGCGCCTTTCTCCGGCGCCCATGAGTATTTCCTTACGACCCGGGTTTGCACCTCCCCACCCTATTACCATGAATCCAAGTCAGATGATTCAAGCGGATAAGCCTTTATTAAACGATGCTTTTGGAGGGTTTAATAAAAGTGATTTAATCTTCAATAACACGGGGATTTCCGAATTACGCCAAAATACGATGAATTACAAATTGCCGGAAGGAACCTATCGCTTGTGTATTTCTGCTTTTGATTATAATAAAGTAGGCATGACCGGCCCACTGTCAGCTCCGGGAACGGGTTGCGCTACTTTCATGATATGTTATTCGGTCTCTGCACCACAAATTATTCAGCCGGTTTCTACCATGGGATTCAATAGTAACAATGATTTTCAACCCTTTACTCCCCATTCTTCACAGGTACAGTTTACATGGACGCCCCCTGCTTCTACCTGTGGATTGCCTATTGGTGCGATGACTTACAATCTGAGTATTCGACCTGTATTTCCCGGACAAACCATAAAAGATGCCCTGTTTAATCCTCCGGTTTTTCAAAAAGAAAATATTCATTCCACTACCTTTTTATTGGATACACTACGCTATCCAAACGTCCTAAGAAGTAATAAAAATTACATCTTTAGGGTAAAGGCAAACTTTACACCCATGCCCAATAGCCCGCTGGAGTTGGATAATAGAGGATATAGCCAGATTGGCGCTTTTGCTTTCAATCCCTCCCAAGCTCCTTCCAATGTTGATGAAACAGGAGAATTAGTGACTTCTAAAGGCGATACCTTACCAAAAGTGGAAACCGTCATCAAAGGGAAACTAACGTATCGCTTTGGAGATCATTC
The DNA here is from genome assembly GCA_964647485.1 of uncultured Chitinophagaceae bacterium. GTDB lineage: Bacteria > Bacteroidota > Bacteroidia > Chitinophagales > Chitinophagaceae > FW021-bin31. Next base: position 76,153 of record CAZYHV010000004.1, read on the forward strand.
GGTAGATAGCCTATTTCCTTTAGCCAATCAAAAGGTGTATATCAAAAGAGTATATGCCAAAACAAGCAAAGATGCTGATGGAGTAACACATTTTAATCCACTCACTGAAACGGAGCAAAACAGTATGCCCGCCTACCCCGAAATGTTAGACGGTCAACTGACAGAAACAGATGAAAATGGGCACTTTCAACTCAAGGTGGGAATGACGGAAATGGATGAAGCAGGTTTGCTTACCGGATCAGAATGGCAAAATTTGTTTACCGTTCAATATGACGGGAATAATCAAATGTTGCCGGAAAATATACAGCCTGATATTCCGGATGCTTTAAAAATATTGGAAGGGAAAATGGTTCAACTGTATAAAATAGAAATAGCCAATCCATTTTTCAAACCCTCAGAAGAATATGTGCAAATTTCTCCCGGCGGAGAAAAAAATTTGAATAATGTCGTGGTGGAAGCCAACAGCTATACTTTAAAAGTGAATGTAAGAGAAGTAGTGGCGGCTCAAGAAGAAGCAATACTTACCCGGGATGTGGAAAAAATGAAAGGAGATTTTGTGGGAGATGCTGTTGTTAAGCTTTACCGATTGACCCGGAATAAAACAAAGCCCGAATTATCTATTCCTTATTATGAAGGGGATTTATTGGAAGAAGCCGATTGGAAGGAAGAAGGAGATAAAGTTTTAATTGCAAGTAGGAAGACCCCGAATCCTAATTCGGAAACGGCTCAACCGGAAGATTATGAAGTGAGTTTTCCCCGGTTGTTTAAGCATCCCAAAGGCGAGTTGTACGACTATATTGTCTGCTTAGAGGATGGAAAAGGCTCTTTAAGAATACCCATTAATAATAATGCGACAAATAACCCACCGGTGCCGGCAAGCAGTGGAATATGGGCTACTTTTGATGACTTGAACTATGGAAAACCAACGATCTTGGAACAGGGAAGTCAAAATCATCCGGCTCGTTCTGATTTTAATTTTAAAAAGGGAAAGAAGTTGAATTTACAGGATGCCAATCCGTCTTTGCCAAATACAGAAAATGCATTACCTCCGGGAGACAGATTGCCCGGACATGGTCCCCATGTTGGGATGCTATCACCAAATTTGTTTCCGACCGAAAAAGGTCTTTCAACTACTGCACTTTCGGCGCCTGATGCAGAAAATTCAAATGTTAATGGAAATGTGGACTATAAGGATAAATGGCGTTCATGGAATTATAATGGAAAGGCAGAGGTAGCCTATTTAACCCTTGAAAAGGAATTGGCAGAACCTCCCCATACGGTGGTTACAGGGAAATTGGAATATAAGTTTAAGGGAGATCCTTCTATCCCCGGACAACCCTATGCCAATATGCCGGTAAAATTAATGATGTTTTACGTAAAACCGGATCAAACGCAAGCTCTGAGTCCGAGAAGTAACGATAATAGTTCAGAAGAAAGTCAATCTCTGATCCATCTCAGGAATAGTGGTTATTATTCGGAAGTGGCAACCACCTATGCCAATCAAGATTGGTCAGAAGGCACAGAAGTAAGCGTTCCAACCGATCAACATAGTAATGGGGCTGAAAGAACCGTTTTCGAGGATCAGGGGAAGGTTTTACAAACGACAACTACTGATGCAGAAGGACATTTTGTTTTTGATTTTGAGAATTTGGATAGTTCCAAGATCGTACACGGAACTCTTCAAATTGATGGTGAATATGAAAACGGAAATCCAGTTACTCATACAGAATCCGGTGAATTTGTTCGGGTGTACCGGGTGGTTCCTGCAGTAAACCAATATACAGCACCGGATGAAAATATTCCTGCCCAGCCTTGGGCGAATTATGATTGTGGAACACTGACAACCTTTGTACGTACTTTCAATTTGGAAGTAGCTGTGAAAGCGGAAAATACCATTCTTCAACAAAATGACATTCCGGTACAATTATATTTTAATCCTAATGCCAATCCGACATATACTATCCCTACAAAACCGGGATTAGACTTGAATACCCCCACGGAAGTAAATGGAGAAGATTATGTCTTAATTCGCAAAGGGATGGCTGCCGAAAAGAAAGAAGAGACTTTTCAAAATGCTCCTCCACCGGGGCTGGGTTCTGTACTGGGATCTGCAGGATTGTCCGAGGGGAGTGATTATAGCACCCTTCCCGATAAAACGTATCGATTTAAGACCATTACATTCAAAGATTTAGTGATTAGTCAGAGTGCTGCAGATTACGGGCGTTTTTATTACATAGAAGCCGGAGGTAGCCCAACAGAACGAAAAGGAAACATAACCCTGGAAAGCGATTATTTATCTTATCCAAAAAATCAGATTTCAGATAATTGGGATTCGGACTTCTATCATTATAGAGGTCAAAATGGGTTGGATGACCACTTAACTGCCATAACGAGAGCTTTAGAAAAACAAATCATTTTCAACAGTGAATATGATCCCAACAGGACGATACGCGTATATTTGGCTCCTGACTTGGAAGAGCCACGTATAGCAGGTAGGATAGTTGATGCGTTTACCACCCTTGGCGTTAGCGCATCTTGGGGAAGTGCTAAATTGAAAGTAAAGCAGATGAAATATGGTCGTAGTACAAGTTATGCTACCGGAGAGCCTGTAGAAACAGTAAGTGAGACACCTTATGAAATCAATAAAACATATAATATTCCAACAGATGATTATGGTTACTTTGATTTTGAGGAATTTACAGAAGATTTTGAAAATAAAGATATTGTTTCCATAGAACCGATTGAGTTAATTATTGATGTTCCGGGGTATAACGATACAACCATACAACTCCCGCAGATGATGCACGAGGGGGAGCAAATCTATATGGATCCGATTATTGTTTCCCCTAAATGTTCGGGTTGTTACGGATTTGTTGCAGATAAAGACCATCCCGAACAAGGAGTCGCAGCACGTGTAAAAGTTCTGAAAAATGGACGATGGGTAGACACCTATCCCTATGGAGGAGGAAACATCAAGGTGGATAGCAAGCTTCCATCTAACATGAACGAGACGATCATTCAGGCCGTCTTTGATTCTTACATGGGAAATCCCGGCTATATTGATGATGGATTTCGTCCCGACTTGGGACAAAGTAGAATAAGTAACCTTTCAAATGTTTTAGAAGGACAGGTTCAGAGTAAATCACTGCAGGAAGAAGGAGTACTTCCTGGTCATGGACCGAATGTTTTAATGACTCATCTGTTTGAGTCTAATCCTCCGGGAGAAGGAGAATGGCAAACTTTTGGCGGGTTACAGGTGAAAGTAACTGATAACGGCGAAGTGAAAGAAGCTCGGATTGTAGAAGGAGCAAAAGGTGCAGGGAAGTGGAAAAGTTATGTCGCAGCCGTTAATAGTACAAATGAGAATCTCGACCAGGAAGCAACCTTATCTACTCCTACAGGCGTAACCCCTGTAGGAACGGTTGAATCAACAAAACGCATGCAGCGGTTTGATCTATCCATGCCTTTATTAAACACAGGAACAAAAATTGTTATTTTACCTTATGATCGTTCTTATATTCCTGATACCGTGGAGGTGAACTCCTACGAAGGTGAAGGTTTGGGAACTTTTTATCTAAAACGTCGAAAACACAAGGTAAAAGTTTCTTTAAGCATGAATACAGCCCCCGATGAGGTTCCTTCAGGTGCTATTGTATCTATTGACGGACTGGAAGAGGAAAAAGTGGTGGATGAATCTGGAAATGTTTACTTTGAATTTGTCAATAATTCCACAAATAATTTCACTCTTAGAGTTAGACCACAACAACCTGAAGCCGTTAAGAAGGGGTTGAAGTCACAGTCAATTGCTACTCCGGAACTTGATGAGGCATCCATGATTAATTTGGGAATGGGTCAAACTTCTTCTTCGGAAGAAGAACCTCCAACCCTTTTTGTCCCCAAAACAGTTAATTTTACTAATAATGACGACAATGAGGAACATGTGATTGAGGTAACTGTAGATGAAGGGACTTCTATATCTGGTCGTGTAACTTTTGAGAATGATGGTACTCCTGTCGAAAATGCAGTCGTCTATCTAGATCAGGGACAAGGTATTCAAACAGCTGTAGTAACCGCTACAAATGAAAATGGAGATTATATTCTGGCCGGTATCCCTTTACCTGAAAATGAAGATGGAACTGTCATAGGAGAATTAAAAATCGGCACTTCATATTCGGATAAAGTACATTCTTACATAGGAGAAGTTAAAAACATTCCATATTCGGAAGCTTCGGAAGCTGTCAATTTCCAAATTAAGGAAATCGAGGATATCGATCTAACCCATTTATTGGGGATACCGGTTCGGCTGACGGTCGCAGAGAAAGAAGGCGAAGAAGGCTATAAAATATCAGGAGAGTTCTTCGATTTGCCGGAGAATGTCAATTTCTCTGTTAGCCATAATTCGGGTAGAGCAAGGCTGTCATTCGACAATATTTCAGTGACAGCCTCAACATTAACTAACACCCGTGATATCCCTTTTGCTACACCGGTTGAGGATAAAATTTTATTAAATAATAAAAAATATCCTATTCAAGCCTTTGATGTCTTTAATGCAGAACTGACTGCTCAACGTAGTAACGAAAGGTTAAAATTAGTAAAGAAAGAAATCGATACAATAGGGGTGCTGCGTGGCGCAGTTCGCATTGTGGATAATTCCTTCAACTTCCCTTCCAGCTACATGACCATTTCTAATACCGATTTCTATCTGGGAAATTTTGGGGAGCAGGGAGGCCAATCAGATACAGACGATAGAGGAGAACTCTTGATGGCAAAACCTTTGTCAAAAGTGCAAACTTCATTTTTTACGTCCGTACAAAAAGTTGACGATAGATTAATTATTCCTGTATTTTCTTCTGAGGAGTATCCCTTAACCAAATTCTCACTGACAGATATTAAAGGAGATGGCATAAAATTCAACTATTTAGGTTTCGATGGGATTACCGGAGCTTCGGGAGCTCGGGAATCTTATATCAGAGGGGACAGTGTGAATTTGTATTTGAACTTAATGGCGAGGATACAGGGAGGTATTGAACTGAATCTAAATGCGGGAAAAGCTATATTGACACATAATAGCATGAAAACCATCTCCAACGAAGACACCCTGAACATGAAATTGGAAGAATGGGAAGTGATGAGCTCTTCATGGGAATTATCGCCTACATCTGGAGGTATAGTGTTGCAAGATGGTATTTTAAATACCGGAATCGTAGGACTGCCCTTTACCAATATGTCAATCATCCCCGGAGATCCGGAAGGAGAGCTGATTTGTAATTCTTTAGATGCGGAAAGCTTGGTAGAAGCTGCCAAACAGGGAAAGTTAGTTTTAGGGGGCGGTGCTGCTGAGTTGAGGCTATACGATGATGTTGATATTGTTTTTGCCTATGACCCGGATGTAGGAACAACCCCTGGAGAAGGACATTATAAATTCTCTCTTCATTCCCGTTTGGGGAAAGTGGCTTATTTCGGTGGATTAGACGGCATGACCGATCCAACACAAAAATTTGATATACAGTTTGTGTCGTCATTGAGCAATGGAGAGCAGTTGTTTGCTTTTGATGGAGAAATGGAGCCTGTTACGTTATATAATCAGATATATTTCACCCCTCAACGTTTATTTAATCATAAGGATAATTTCTCTATAGGCGGACTGATACAAATGGACATTCCGGATATGCCTAAAAATATCGGAGTAGATTTGAGATACGATTATACAGGAGAGGAAAATGTGAGTAATGAGTTGACCATAAGTCCGATTGATTTTCATTTTACAGGGAATGGAGGCAGTAAATTCAAAGTAGATATGGGATATGAAGATTTGCAGCGAATCGACAAAGAGGTCGTGGCTTTCCCCGGTGTTGTTACTTTACCGAATAGCAGCCAGACCTTTAATGCAAACTTTGTAAGCATTGTTTATGAAGGGGCAAAAGATCCAATCCCCGCGACCGGAAAAGTGGATTTGGCATATAATGACCCTACTATCTTTAATCATTATGCTTTTCATTCTGAAACGGGGGGAATTCAAGCAATAAATAAGGCGACATATAACCGTATCTTGAATTCAGATCTCAGTCAGTTGTTACCCATACCCGATGAAGAAGAAGCTGAATTGAAGTCCTATACCGAAATTTTTGTAGGAACTTCCGACCAGCTTTTTGGAGAGGCCGCCAAAGCATTAAGTGGAAGTATGTCAAGCATGCAAAATTATGGGAGCGGGACTGCCGGCAACATGAGTGATTTTAGCAATGCCGTATACAACGAGGCTTCCGGGATGGTAAATGATTTGAATAGCCATGGACGACAAGCTTATAATAACCTTTTGAGTCAAGTCAACTCCCTCCGGCTGGAAGCTCATGATGCCTATGATAATGTGGAATCTCAGATAGAACGTTTAAGAGCTAATGGACAAGAAGCTCATGAACAAGTTTATGAAGAAATACTAACAGAGTTGGATGACCTTAAGACCTATAGCGATGAATTATATAATGAGGTGTTGGCAAAAAGGAATGAATTTCTAAATTATGGAAATGATGTGTATAATGATGTCTATAATGATGTAACTTCTCAGACTGACGGAGCACAGGGACAAGCAGAGGAGATGTACAACAACCTTACAGCAGAAATTACAGGTAAAATAAGTGAATTTCAAACTCAGTCAGAAGGAGTGTATAGTAGCGTCATGGATAAAGCAAATGGACTTCGTGGGATGGGGGATGAAATGTATGATGAATTGTACAATGAATTGTCCGGTACGCTAAATGGTCTTAAAAGTAAAGGACAGGAGGTTTCTCGTGATGTAACCGGTATCATGAATGAATATGAGGATTATGGTTTACAACTGTATGCCGATGCCACAGGTAACATTGAAGACGTTATTCAAACAGGAACAGAAACGTTGGATCAAATGTTGGAGGAAGCCGATGACCTTCGCCAACAGGCAGATGAAGCTTACAATGAGGTGTCAGCTCAAATAGAAGACCTCCGATCCCAGGGAAAAGAAACGTATGCCGAAGCACAAGAGGAAGTATTGACTCATTTGGATGATTTACGTTCACAAGGCGATGCTTTGTATAATGAACTTCAGGCTAAGCGAGACGAGTGGGTACAACAGGGACAAGATATTATAAATGGAGGAACCGAACAAATAGAAGATTTGGAAGCTTACGGAAGAGAGTTGTATGACGGTTTATATGGTGATGTGTCCGGGAGAGCCGAGGAAATTCAGACCTATGCTACAAACCTATATGGGAGTGTGGAAGGACCGATAAATGATCTGAGAAACCGGGGAGAAGATATCTATGAAGAGGTATATGGAGAGGTTTCGGGTACAATAGATGAATATAAATCCTACGGACAAGGCGTATACGATGAAGTGGATGAGGTCATCAATGATTATAGGGGTTATGGGGAAGATTTATATAATGATATGTATGGGTCAGTATCGGATAAAGTAGATGAGTTAAAATCCTATGGCGAAGGGGTAGCCGGAGATGTAATCGAGTACGGTGAAGGAATGCTGGACAACGCTATGGTCGGGCCTCTTGGCGATGTGATTGATGAAATGAACGGGGCTCGGAATACCGCCGAGCAATATATCGATATGGGGAAAGGAAAAGTAGATAGCATCATGGCCAAGTGGCCGATAGCAGGAGATGCCATTGACGCCTTTAACGACTTTGATGGAAATGATATAGAAGGTTCTTTATTGCGAATGGCAGGAAATATGGTAGATTTTGAGGGAATTAAAGAAAATGCCAAGGATAAAATGATCATGGTAGCGAATGAAACGGTAGAAGGTATCAAAGAATCTTTGGAAATAGACAATATCTCAAGCTCGGTTTCAGATGTTGCTTCAAGTGATGTCTTTAAAGGGATGAATATTGATATCGATCTGAATACAGGAAGAATTACCGGCAGTATGTATTCTGATTTTGTCAGTTTTGGTGCGGTAGAGCTTTCTCAACTAGGGATTGAGGTGCTCATTGATCCTAAGGGATGGTATCTTTATTCCGGCGCCGGTGTGGACATGCCCACTTCTACCCCACTGAATCCGATTATTTTTCCAATAGGGGTAGGCTTTTTGGTAGGCAAATATTCCTCCATTTCCCCTTCTTTGGAAAGCAGGGTAACACAACATTCTTATGTACATCAATTACCCAATACTATTATAGGCGATGGGATATCCGGCTTCTTCTTAACAGGAAAAAAGGATATTCTAAAGCCTACAAACGTAGCCATTAACTTCGCAGTGGTAGATTTTGAAATAGGTGCCAGCGCAGGAATGGATGCAAGATTGTATGCGAATTTTGGGACTTCATCTACCAACATTGGATTAGGAATGATGGCTTTTGCCGATGCTTATGCACGGTTGAGTGTATTAGGAACCTGTGGCATTAGTGGATCAGCTGCTGCTAATGTAGGAATTAAAGCCTCTTATGTCAATAGCACAGCCGGTTCCTCTTTGAGTGCCGCCGCCTGTGCTTCAGTAGCTGTGGCAGGAAGCGCATGGTGTGGATGGGGAGATGCAAAAGTTTCCGGAAGCTATAATGAATCGGTAATGGCACTATTAAAACTATGTTCGGGTAGTGCCTGTAGCGAAGCAGTAAACATGATATTAGAGCGCGGCAATACCTGTTCCGCCAGCAATGATTTTGATTATGCCAATTAAGGATAGAACAAAGAGAGACTCAACTACATATAATAATTATATAAAATATAGAAGATGAAATATTTAATCTCAATCCTATTTGTTTTTCTGTTATTCCCGGGAATAGCACAACAAAAAGAGCCAGCAGACATCGAATTAACCGGCAGCCCCTTCGGATTGTATATCAAAATGAAAGATCCGGTACAAACAGGGTATAAAGTCTTACGAAGAGAAAAAGGGGGGACTTTTAAAATGATTGGAGATTATAAATCGGCAATAACGGCATCCGATTTATACCGACGGATGACCTATTTTGCCAATATCTTTCCCAACTTTGCAGCTCCCAACCCCACTTTTGTAGATACCATCTGGAGTCGATATCAAACAGACAAAGGCGCTTTGACTAGAATTTCCTATCCCTTGCTGCAACTAGCTCTAGGAAATGCTTTTTTAGATACTTCAGCGATTGTAGGTAAAACATATCAATACAAAATGATTTTTCCCAATACGGAAAAAAAACTTACTACAAGGGTTGCCACTTATAATCTTCTTCAACCGGAATATAGTAAAATGAAACTATCAAAAGTTAAAAATGTAGGACGTTCCGTTCGATTAGAATGGACAAGCTCGGCACTCAATCCCCCTCCTTTTTTTGAGGTATATCGAAAACAAGCTGCCGGGAAAAACGTTTTCAGAAGAATAGAGGTGGAAAGAGGAACACATAACAGTAAAACCGGCGACTCTACCGTCTTTATTGCTATTGACACTACCGGAATATTGGGTATTTCTTATGATTATTTTCTGACATCCGTCAGTTATTTGGGAAATGAAGGTAATCATTCCGACACGGTCAGGTTGCAACTTGGAGGTCGCCAGAATGTCCCATCTGTTTATAACCTTCGTACTCGATCAGACAGCAACGGAATTCGTCTGAGTTGGCGAGCGCTTGTTCCCAATCCTTCCTTAAACAACATATTGGTTTTAAGAAGTAGCCATTATGATACCGGCTATAAGCTACTAACGACTTTGCCTGTGAAAGAAACACATTTTATTGACAGAGATGTGGACGGTGGAAAATTGTATTATTACCAATTAATTGTTCAGGGGGCAGCTAATTATTCTATTCCGACTCCAAGAGTCTCGGGGAAGTTTATGGGCAAAATACGGTTAAATGCGCCCTATGATTTACAATCTCGTTCTTTAGAAGGAGGGATTGCCCTAGCCTGGCGATATAGAGATACCGGAAGAATAAAAGGATTCAAGGTTTATCGTTCGTTACACCCAAGGCAAAATTTTGAATTTATTGGGGAAATAGTTGCTGTTCCAAAGGATACTACATTAATGCATTTTACAGACACTACCCTAGCCAATGAGAACACAACTTATTATTATGCCGTAGCTGCTGTTTCTCGTACCTCTAATTTGAGTCCTTCTTCCTTGGTAGTAAGTGGGAAATCGCTAAGAAAGACTACCCTTTCTGCCCCTATAGGTTTGAGAAGCTTATGGTTGAATGATAGTGTAGTTTCTGTTTCCTGGAAAGATATGGAATTGCAAATTCCGGGGGTTACCGGATATAAAATATACAGAAATGAGGAAGATTTAGAAACTGTTTCCAATCAATATTTATGGGACAGTGTGACCATCAATGAATTTACAGATACCCTTTCCCCGGGGGAATCAAGTTGGTATTGGGTGAAGGCAAAGGATGTGCAGGGGCGCTCGGGTAGTGTCAGTCCACCTATCCGCATACAGGCACCTATAGACAGACCCCTGCCTCCGGACGTTCAACTATATAAACAAAAACAATCGATAATACTAAGTTGGGAGCCTTCACTTAACAATAGCATTAAAAAATATAATATCTATCGGGCTGCCGGCGAAAATACTGTTGCATTAGTAGGAACAGTAGAGGCAAATCGAGGAATGATGAGATATACAGATAAGAAAGTGGAGGGTGGGACACTTTATTTTTATTACGTAACGAGTGTGGATAGGCATGAGGTAGAAAGCAGTCAATCAGATGAAGTGCATGTGAGAATAAAATAGTAAAATCTAAACTGATATAAATGAGAGGAAGAGAGAATACTATATTATACAAAAAAATGAGACGATATCCTGATGAAGAATTCAATGCCAATAATACATTCTAAGGGTTGACGATGCCCTGAGATGCCTCTCAAGGATAATAATTTGGATTTATATAATAATCCGTTGAGTATACTATTACGAAACCCAATCCCTCTTATTGCCATTCGCTAGGTGTTTGATTAAACTGTTTTTTAAATACAGTAGAAAAATAAGAGGGAGAAGAAAAACCAACTTCATAGGCAATCTCACTAATTGAGAGATCCCCATTAGCTAAGAACGTTTTCGCTTTACTGAGTCTTTTAGCCAAAATAAGTTCATTAACGCTTTTCCCTAGCAAAGCCTTGGTTTTCCGATATAATTGTACGCGAGAAACCCCCATGTGATTACAAATTTTATCAATATTCAAATCCGAATGTTTCATATTTTCATTTATAAAAGCGTTTAACTCATTTAAAAATTGTCGATCTAGCTTTCCCATTCCGGTTGTAATCTTATCCAAATTTGTATTGGAACTATAATGTTCGCGAAGAGTAGCTCTATTTTTAATTAAAGTATCAATAACAGCCTTTAGAAAATTAAATTTAAAAGGCTTCACAATATAATAATCTGCCATGGTTTTCATGCCTTTTATCCTTTGCTCTTCACCTCCTTTAGCAGTGAGTAGAATCACGGGAATATGGGATGTACGGATATTACTTTTTATCATTTGGGTGTAAGAAAGGCCATCTTTATTTGGCATAATTAAATCGGATATAACCAAATCCGGAATAATTTCGAATGTAACTTTCAGCCCTTCATCTCCATCTTTTGCTGTACTTACTTTAAAGTTTTCACTCAACCTCCTGCTCAAAAATTGTCGTAGTTCTTTATTATCCTCAATAACCAAGATAGAGAAATTCTTTCCCTCAGCTGTTTTTATCAGATTATTCTCCCGTTTTTTTGTCTCTACATGAATTAGTTGTTCTTTAGGCGTTGTAGGATTTCTTTCTTTAATCGGTATCGGTTGCTCATTAATTTCATTTGGCTGAAGATGTTCTTTTCCAATAGGAAGGGACAATCGAAAGGTGGCGCCGGGTCCGTCTTTAGGTACTACGAAAAGACGACCATGATGGAGGGTAACAAATTCCTTTGCCAACGGTAAACCTAGTCCAAACCCCTTTTGTGGCCCTCCTTTTTTTCTTTCTTGATAAAAGGGGTCAAATATATGCTCTTCTTGACCGGCGGATATACCATGACCGTTATCCCGAACCTCAATAATCACCTTTCCCTCGCTTTCATCCACCTTTAGATTTACTTCAATCCTGCCATAATCCTCTGTAAATTTAAACGCATTAGACAATAGATTAAAAAACACCTTATCCATCATGTTAGGATCAAACCACAGCATTATTCGCGTTTTCTCATAAGAAGTTCTCAAATCTATACTTCTTTTCCGTGCCAAATCTTTAAAAGAGGAAAGAATATCTTCCAAAAAATAGATAATGTCTATTTCAGATGCATGTAATTTCATTTTTTTTACATCTATCTTTCGATAGTCAATCAACTGATTGACCATCCTATATAACCTATTGGCATTTTTTTGAATCATTTTTAAATGCCTTCGTAGATTATTATCGTATGTCTTATTATCAATAAGCTCTTCTACTGTTCCAAAAATAAGGGTAAGCGGCGTTCTAAATTCATGGGAGATATTGGTGAAAAAATTAAGCTTTGCTTCTGTAGCTTCTTCCGCTTTATTAGATAGTTCTATTAACTTATTTTGTTGAAAAAGGATTTCTTTATTTTTGGCTCTCAAGCTTTTCGTTATTCTTTTATTTTTTCTAAAGCCTAAAAATCCCAAGACCCCCAAAAGGATTGCAATAATAAGTGTCCCTAAGAGAATAAACAATATATTTTTCTGGCTTTTATAGATGTGTGTCTGCTTATCTATTAAATCTTGTTGTTTTTTGATGTCGTTTTGTTGACTTAAAATTTTATCCGTTTGTAGCTTCATCAACCTGACGTTTGATGAATCAATGACAAAGGTGTTCAACTGTATTCTTTTAGGAATTGAATCTCCTCCTGCGGCATTAATGGCAGCATTAATAGCTTCTTTCCCTCCCGTCGGATAAAGAACTGATGCATTTAAGATGCCATCTGCTACCCAAGAAATCCCTAAATTAGGACCCGGAGATGCATCCACACCAACAAATTTCACTTTAGATTGTCTCCCCCACAATTTGAATACCTTGTAAGCTGCATGAGCCATTACGTCATTCTGCGCAAAGACTAAATCTATATTTTGTATTTCTTGTTTATTTGCTTCTATTTTTTCTGATGCAACAGATCCTGTCCAATCTGCATAGAGTTCTTTAACAATTTTGATGTTTGGATATTTTTGCAGGGCCTTTTCAAACCCTGAATGTCGCTCTTGTGCCGGAGTAGACCCCGGAAGGCCTTGTATTTCCAGTACAGTCCCCTTTTCCTGTAAAATCTTGGCTACATATTTACCTGCTAAAAATCCAATTTCTTTATTACTGGCTCCAACATAAGAAGTATAATAGGAAGAATTTGTTTTTCGGTCAACCGTTATAACCGGAATTCCCTTTTTATAAACTTCGCTTACAATAGGAGTCAACGGAGTTGCTTCATATGGAGAAACGATTAATGCATCTATACTATCTTTTATTAACTCCTTTATCTGTCTAATTTGTCTTTGACTATTTTTATGGGCATCTTTATATATAAACTTTACGTTTGAATGAAAGGATAAAGCTCTTTTCATTTCTTTGAGTTGGGATTGCCTCCAGCCGTCTTCTCCCGTTAGTTGAGAAAAACCAATAGTAATTGTCTTTTTTTCTTGTTGACACCCTACCATACCCAGTAGAAATATGAATAAGAAAAAAAACTTTATTCTGTGTGAAAAAGTTGCTTTATAACTGCTTTTTGACATCTTCCTTTAAAATTATCAGGATCAATTTACAACTATTTATCGAGAAGCTATTAGATAACAAAACTTAGAATTTAAAAATTGAAACAAGACTAAAACTTTTGTAATAATTTTTAAACTGCTTATTCGATATAATTATACACAAAATTGACTATCAGCGTTTTATAAAATGAAACAAAAATAGATAAAAATGAAACAATGTCATATCCTATTGGCCGGTTCTTTCTTTTACCTTGTGATCAGAATTTAAATAACTGAAATGAAAAAAATCAACAAAGTTTATTGGTGGGCATTAATTATTGCGATAGGAGGTTTTTTATTTGGCTTTGATACAGCTGTTATTTCGGGGGCGGAACAAGCTATACAGGATTATTGGTCGCTTTCGGCAGTACAACTCGGATTCACCGTTTCAATTGCATTAATAGGAACGATAATAGGTGCATTAACCGGTAGTATTCCATCGGAAAGAATTGGTAGAAAGAAGACCTTATTGATGGTGGCGATTTTATATTTACTCTCTGCCTTAGGTACGGCATTAGCCGGGAATTGGCCCCTATTTTTACTTTTAAGATTTATTGGAGGTATTGGAGTAGGCGTATCTTCTGTTATTGCACCAATTTATATTTCCGAAATATCTCCGGCGGCTTCACGTGGAAAATTAGTTGCACTGTTCCAATTCAATGTGGTTTTTGGAATTTTAATTGCCTATGTATCTAATTATCTGATTGGAAATTGGTTAGGAGGTGAACTTGCTTGGCGAATGATGTTGGGAGTGTTGGCACTTCCTGCAATTATCTTTTTGGTTTGTATTCCCATTATACCTGAAAGTCCTCGTTGGTTAATCTTAAAGAAAGATTTAGTAGATGAAGGAAAGAAAATATTGGATCAAATAGGCATAGAAGACACGAACAAAACTATTTCTAGTATATTAAATCACAAAGAAACAACGGCTCATGAAAAAGCATCTCTTTGGGATAAACGTCATAAATTGCCAATTATTTTAGCTGTATTAATTGCCTTTTTTAATCAGGCATCGGGTATCAATGCTATCCTTTATTATGCTCCCCGGGTATTTGAGATGACAGGACTTGGAGCAAGTGCTTCTATGCTTTCTTCTGTTGGGATAGGCTTAGTAAATTTTGTGTTTACACTTATTGCCATGAATGTTATTGATCGTTTTGGAAGACGGAAATTAATGCTCATTGGCTCTGTCGGACTGATTATTACCTTGGGGTTGGTTTCTCGAGCCTTCTATCTACAAGATTTTGGTAATCTGGCAGTTGTAATCTATCTATTGGTATATATCGCTTTTTTTGCCATCTCTCAAGGCGCTGTCATCTGGGTGTTTATTTCTGAAATATTTCCCAATCAGGTACGAGCTCAAGGTCAATCACTGGGAAGTTTTACTCATTGGACTATGGCAGCCATCATTGCTTTTACATTCCCTTATCTGACCAAACAAGTAGGAGGGGGCGGAACTTTCTTGTTTTTTACCATTATGATGGTCTTGCAGTTGATTTTTGTACTGAAATTAATGCCGGAAACAAAAGGTCGGTCGTTAGAACAGATAGATGATGCCTTCAAAACAAAAGAATAGAATTATGAATGAAAAGATGAATAATAAAAGGATAATTTGCTTTGGGGAAGTCCTTTGGGATATGTTACCCAAGGGCAAAAAAATAGGCGGTGCACCACTAAATGTAGCC
The DNA here is from genome assembly GCA_964647485.1 of uncultured Chitinophagaceae bacterium. Taxonomy (GTDB): domain Bacteria; phylum Bacteroidota; class Bacteroidia; order Chitinophagales; family Chitinophagaceae; genus FW021-bin31. The sequence continues at coordinate 91,517 of CAZYHV010000004.1, forward strand.
TATCATTTGAATAGAATGGGACAAGATGCGGCAATAGTCAGCCGAATAGGAAAGGATGATTTAGGAAATGGAATTAAGGAGTTTATTCAGCAAAAAGAATTATCTGCCGCTTCTATATTACAACTTGATTCTACTCATCCGACAAGCATTGTGGAGGCCAAAGTGGATGATAATCATGAAGTAACTTATGATATTGTTGAAGAGGTTGCTTGGGATTACATTGATTATAATAAAGAATTAGAACAGTTGGTAGATGAATCCAAATATCTTGTCTTCGGTTCTCTATGTACTCGTCATCAGGTCACTCGTCAAACTCTTCGCTCCTTATTAGAGAGTGATTTAATAAAAATATTAGATGTCAATTTGCGTCCTCCATTTTATTCAAAGGAGATTTTGGAAAAATTACTAAGCTATACACAGATTGCAAAGATGAATGAGCATGAGCTAAAAATTATTGCACAGTGGTTTGACATAGAAGGAAATACGCAAGAATGTATTTCAGGATTGGCTCAGAAATTCGAACTGGAGATATTGATTACCACTTTTGGCTCAAAAGGAGCTTATTTATGGCATGACAATGAAATCCTATTTCAAAAAGGACATAAAGTGGAAGTTGCAGATACAGTAGGCAGTGGAGATGCTTTCTTAGCGGGGTTTCTTTCCGAATATATTCAAGATACAACCATTGAGAATGCATTAAAAGTTGCCAATACCTTAGGTGCTTTTATAGCCACGAAAGATGGAGGTTGTCCTGAATACGAGAAAGCTGAAATCAAAATTTAAAATAATCTAAAAAACCCAATATTATGATAAAGAAAAGTACCTCTCTATTACTCCTCATTATGTTTACAGTTATCTTTGGATATGCTCAAGAAAAAAGGGTAAAGGGGAAAGTAGTTTCAGATAATCAACTGGCCTTATCAGGAGCTTCGGTTTTTGCCAAAAACTCAAATACGAATGCTATTACAGATGATAAAGGAGCCTTTTCTTTAAAAATTAATCAGAATGATACGTTGATAGTCCGTTATATTGGATATGATACGAAACGTATCCCGGTCATTCCCGGACAAACTGTAAATATCATTTTGCAAGCCAGTATAGGATCATTAGATGAATTGGTGGTTACCGGGTATCAAAAAGAAAGGAAAAAGGATTTAACGGGTGCCGTATCTATTGTTAATATGGATGAATTAAATAAGGAAGCTACGGCCAACCCAATGAAAGCATTGCAAGGACAGGCTGCCGGTGTTTTTGTAACCTCTAATGGTTCTCCAAGCTCTCCTGCTACCATCAGAATCAGAGGGATAGGTACGTTGAATAACAATGATCCGTTGTTTATTATAGACGGCGTCCCCACGAAGGCAGGTATGCATGAATTAAATTCTAATGATATCGCTTCTATGCAGGTGTTAAAAGATGCCTCTGCTGCGAGTATCTATGGAGCGAGAGCTGCTAACGGAGTAATTATCATTACCACGAAGCATGCCAAGCAGCATAAATTATCTATTACTGCCAATGCTTATACCTCTATTCAATCATATACGACTAAACCTCCTCTTTTAAATGCAGGAGGATATGGACAAGCTTATTGGCAATCTGCTGTTAATTCGGGAAGAGATCCCAATGTGAACAATATCGCCTATCGTTTTAATTGGCATGTGAATGATAAAGGAACGCCTATATTGGATAAAATCCTTCTTCCGGAATATATTGATGCTGACCGAACGATGAAAACGGCTAATACAGATTGGTTTGATGCTATCTCTCAGACCGGTGTTATTCAATCTTATAAAGTATCCGTGTCTAATGGAACAGATCAAGGGAATTATTATTTTTCTCTTGGCTATTTCAAAAACAAGGGAATTATTAAAACGACCGGATTTGATAGAATGTCCGCAAGGATGAATGCTAGTTATAAGCTTTTTAATGATAAATTAACCATAGGAGAGAATTTTACGATCAATGGTACTTCTGAAGTTAAGGATCCCGGAGTACTCAATCTTTCTTTGCAGGCATTGCCAATCATACCTATTCATACAGATAATGGAAGAGGCTGGGGAGGACCGGTTGGTGGTATGAATGACCGTCAGAATCCTGTCCGACTTTTGGAAGATAATAAGCAAAATGATTATCATTATATCCGAATATTAGGGAATGCATTTGCTAATTTGGAATTAACCGAAGGATTGAGCTTTAGAACCAATATAGGGTTAGATTTGGGTAATTATCTGTCCAATAATTTTAGAAAAAGATATCATTCAGGGTATTTGGTTAATGAAGTAAACAAGTTGCAAATGAATTATTCCAATACCTCTAAAGTCACTTGGACGAATACATTTAACTATGTTAGAGACCTTGGGAAAAATCATATTAATGCAGTTCTTGGTACTGAATTTTATAAGGCTAAAGACAATTCCTTTTGGGCCAGTAGAACAGGATTTGCTATTGAAAATCCGGATTATACCTACTTGGATGCCGGAACCGGAAAGAAGGACAACGGTGGCGGAGCGGCAGAAAATGTGCTGATGTCTTATTTCGGAAAAATTAATTATGCCTACAATGATAAATATTTGGCTTCTTTTACTATTCGTCGAGATGGCTCTTCCCGATTTGGTGAAAACAATCGTTTTGGTATCTTCCCTGCCTTTTCTTTAGGTTGGCGTCTTAATAAGGAAAATTTCTTTGAGAAGAATATTTCTCCCGCTTTCATTAGTGATTTAAAACTTCGATTTGGCTGGGGGCAAACAGGAAATCAGGAAATTAGTAATGTAGCCGCCTACACCATTTATGCAACGGATTATTCCGGTGGAGATCCTTTAGGTGGTCCCATTACAAGCACCGCTTATGATATAAAAGGCGCTGGATCCGGTCTTTTACCTTCAGGATACAGAATAACACAAAGAGGAAATAAAAATCTAAAATGGGAAGCCAGCGTCATGTCTAACTTAGGATTGGACTTTGGTTTTATGCATCAAAAAATAACCGGTAGTCTTGAATTTTACAAAAAAACGACCAATGATATTTTAATTTTCCCTCCTTATTTAGCTGTTTTGGGTGAAGGCGGAGGTCAATGGGTGAATGGAGCCTCAATGGAAAATAAAGGAGTCGAATTAACCTTAGGAGTGAATGGTCAATTAGGGGATTTAAATTATAAAATAAATGGGAATATATCTTCTAACAAGAATAAGATTACCAAACTTCCGGAATCAGTGGTTAACAATTATGGAGGAAATGGTTTGGATGACAATATTCTTGGAAGACCCATTAATTCTTTTTATGGATATGTAGCAGAAGGGCTTTTTACTTCTCAAAAACAATTAGACAATTCTGCTAATCAAACAGGAAAAGGTTTGGGAAGAATAAGATATGCTGATTTAAATCATGATGGTACAATCGATGATCAAGATAGAACCTGGATTGGAAATCCTCATCCTGATTTCATTTATGGTTTGAATATTTCACTACAATACAAAAATTTTGATTTCTCCGTATTCCTTCAAGGAGTAAATGGAATAGATGTTACCAATGAAGTGAAATATAATACGGATTTTTGGAGCGTAGCAGAAACAGGTTCCAATAAAGGGAGTCGCCTTCTCGATGCTTGGTCTCCAACCAATCCGACTTCTAAAATCCCGGCTTTAACCACAACCGATGCCAATGATGAAGCTCGGTTTTCCACCTATTACGTAGAAGATGGATCTTATTTAAAAATAAGAAATGCACAATTGGGATACACCCTTCCGGAGTATTTGCTGGATAAACTAAACCTACAAAAAGTCAGAGTTTATGTTGGTGGAGATAATCTCCTTTTGCTGTTCAAAAGTAAAAGTTTTACAGGCTTAGATCCGGAAAGTCCTGCTTATGGATACCCCAACCCTATGGTTTTAACTGCCGGTATAAATATATCTCTTTAATTGGAATCGCCTAAAATTAGAATTATGAAGAAAATACTTTTAACAATCATAGCATTAACAGCTCTCGTTTTTACAAGTTGTAAAAATCAATTGAAGGTTCCTCCCAAGGGGGTGTTGAGTGAGGAACAAGTAGCTAATCCTGAAAATATAGACAACTTTGTCATTGCCGCTTATTCTCCCCTTGGGAACGGAGATATCAATGTATCTTTCAGTCTATGGCAATATGGAGATGTTCGTTCCGATGATGCTTACAAAGGAGGACGCGATGAAGGTGATGGTCAGGAATTCCATTTTATGGAAACTTTTTCCAATATGCGGGCTGACTTTTGGCAAGTAGATGATTTATGGTATCAGCTATATATAGCTGTAAAACGAACTAATATTGCATTAGGATATCTTGATAAGATAGCTATCAAAGATTATCCGAAAAAGAAAGAACGGCAGGGTGAAATGCGTTTCTTACGCGGATATTACTATTTTATGCTGAAAGAACTGTGGAGGAATATTCCGTACATTGATGAGACTGTTCCTAATGATGATTATAAGAATATTTCTAATGTCGCTTTATCTAATGATGAGCTTTGGGAAAAAATTTGTGAAGATTTTGAATTCGCAGCTCATAATTTGCCGGTTACCCAATCAGAAGTGGGAAGACCTACTCGAGGTGCCGCTTTTGGTTTCCTCGCAAAAGCAAGATTATTTAAGGCCTACCGCCAAGATGATAATTATAATGTAATCGATATTAATAAAGATCATCTGGAGGAGGTATTGGATGCTTGTGATTCAGTAATTAATGAAGGGAAGTATCATTTAGAACCTCGTTTTGCCAATAATTTCTTAGCAGGAGATTATCAAAATGGTCCTGAATCAATGTTTGCCGTTCAATTTTCCCATGATGACAACACGCTCTATGGTCGTTTAAATTATGGAGATGCATTGAATGTTCCTCAAGGATTGGGATGCTGTGATTTTCATAAACCTAGTCAAAATCTCGTCAATGCATATAGAACAAACAATCAGGGGTTACCACTTATAAATAATTTCAATCAAAGCAATTTGGATTTATCTACTAACACCGTAGATCCACGTTTAGAACATACGGTAGCTTTACCGGGACATCCTTGGAAATATGAGACCGATAGAATTTATAAGCAAAGTTGGAGTCGTAATCCCGGCGTATATGGAGATTATGCTTCTTTGAAAGAAAATGTTTCGCCGGATTGTGATTGCTTTGTTCCAACACCTCCCTTCTTCCCAAATTCCAAAAATAAGATCTTGATGCGTTATTCAGAAGTGTTGTTGATGAAGGCGGAAGCTTTAGTTGAGTTAGGGAGACAGAACGAGGCTTTGCCGCTTATTAATCAAATCAGAGATAGAGCTTCAGCAAGTACAGAACTACTGAAAGATTCAGATGGAAATAACTTGGATAACTTTAAAGTAGCAGAATACAAACCGGGGACAAATTGTACCTGGACACAAGACTTTGCACGAAAAGCAGTCCGTTTTGAGCGTCGACTTGAGTTGGCCTTAGAAGCTGATCGTTTCTTTGATTTGGTACGGTGGGGAATCGCTGCCGAAACGCTCAATACCTATTTTGCTAAAGAAAGAACCCGAAGACCTTTCTTTAATAATGCTCATTTTACGAAAAATAAAAATGAATATTTACCCATTCCACAAAATCAGATAGATTTTAGTAAAGGGTTATACCAACAGAATAAAGGTTATTAAAACGAAAATGGGATAACGGGTTAATTTTTTAATTTTTTTAAATCAAAACAATGAGAAAATCAATAATTTATTCAATAATAGGTCTTTTTACTATTGTGAGCATCTTTACCTTGTTTAGTTGTAATAAAGAGGATGATAAAGGAGTATCACTCGATCTAAACAAAGCATTGAACATTAAAAGTTTCACAGTAGATCAAGCGAATGCAGAAATAGATACTGCTAATGGAACCATCGATGTTTATTTGCCGTTTGGTTCTAATTTTACAGATGTTACACCTACAATTCAATTACCGGAAGGAGCTACAATTACCCCCGCTTCAGGAGAAAAAATTGATTTGACGAATCCGGTACAGTATCAGGTGATTAATGGGAATCGATACAAGAATTATACGGTAACAGCACATGAAGTGCCGGCTATCCAAAAGTTTGAGATTGCAGGTGTAAAAGCTTCTATTAATGAGGATAATCGGAGTATCAAAGCGACTGTTCCGTCTGGCAGTGATATGAGCCAATTAGAAGTATCTATTCAATTAATAGATGGAGCTTCCATCTCTCCAGCTTCCGGATCTCAGGTTAATTTTACCAATCCGGTTACTTTTACGGTGACCACCGACATTGCTAATGTTGATTATACGGTTACGGCAGTAAATGAAAATGCCAAAAAAGCGGTTGCCTTTTTGGGAACAGCCAAGACAAAAGATGGGTTAAGCAATCCGGATGAAAAAGCGGCTGCAGATTGGTTCTTCGATACTTTTCAAAAGGCAGATTATATTTCCTTTGATGATATCAAAGATGGAACAGTCGATTTAAGTAAGTATGCTGTTATTTGGTGGCATGACGACGAATGGAATGATGATTCTAATCCTGTTACGAATCTTCCAAATATAGCACAGAATTCGGATGTAATAGATGCTGTTAAAGCATTTCATGCCAATGGAGGAGCTTTGCTATTAACAACTTATGCAACCGGATGGTTGGATCCTTTGGGGATCATTCCTGCGGGCAAGGGGCCCAATAATCTTTTTGGAGATCATGTTCCTAATCAATCTCAAGACTTAAATGGAAATTGGGGCATCTCATTTGAAGGACATGAAGACCATCCCCTATTCCAAGGCTTAACTCTGGCGTCCGATATAAGTTATCCGGTGGCTTATCTGTTAAGTAAAAAAGCCTTTCGGTTAAATCATACCAGTTGGTGGCAAGTAGATGATTGGGGTGGTTATGGTGATGCAGCAGGCTGGAGAGACCAAACCGGCGGGATTGATTTGGCAGGACCTCAAGATGCGGAAACAAGAAATCAGCACGTATCCATTGCAGAATTTCCAAAAACAGATGGTAGTGGAAACACCGTTGTTGTAACACCCGGTGCTTATGATTGGTATGCTGAGCCTAATCCTGATAACGATCAAACAAGTCCTGAAAATCAGTACTTAGCCAACATTAAGAAGCTGACTAAAAATGCTATTAATTATCTAAAAGGGGAATAATCTCTTTTTATCAAAAAAGCTAGAAATGAAAAAAATACTCTTTTTATTTATTCTGGGTATAAGTATGATACTCGGAAGTTGTCAAAAAGATAATAATTTTAAGGTAGGTGGTTCCTCTTGGAACCTTCCTCAAAATGAAATCTTTTCTATCTATCCCACCCCTCCGGGACAATGGTCTGGTGGTAATGACCCAATATATACACCAACCGGAAGAGTCGGAGATGTAATGCCTTATTTTGAGAAGGACACCTTCAATGTTTTTTACCTGCATGATGCCAATAGTGGAAAAGATGGATTTCATCCTTGGAGCAAATTTACTACAACGGATTTGACTCATTTCCATAATGATGGGCTCATGATTCCATTTGGAACCAGTAAAGACCGAGATTTGGCTTTAGGTACAGGTTCTGTTGTAAAAGAAGGAGACACTTACTATGCTTATTATTCGGGTGTTAATGGGAATATGCCTTCACAAGGGGAACCTAAAGATGTGGTACTGTTAGCTACTGCTAAGGATTTATCGAATTGGACCAAGCAAAAGGATTTTCTTATGAAACCTGAAACTGCTAATGGATACGATAAATTAGAATTTAGAGATCCCTATGTGTTTTTTAATAAAGAGAAAAATGAATATTGGATGCTTTTATGTGGACGGAAGGATGGTAAAGCAGCGGTAATGTTATACACTTGTGATGATCTTGCTTCTAACAATTGGCAATTACAAAATCCGGTTTATACGGATGCCAAATATTATGTTCCCGAATGTCCACAAATATTCAAATGGGGAGATTTTTGGTATCTTATTTTTTCCGATAACTCTGTAGAAGATGAAACGCATTATCGAATTGCTACTTCCTCTGAAGGTCCATGGACCAAACCGGATAATGATATCTTTGATGGGAAATACATGTATGCTTCTAAAGTGGCGATGGGAAATGATCATACCTATCTATTTGGATGGGTGCCTTATAAAAGTGGATTAAATGATTTTGGTGATAGAAGATGGGGCGGTAATTTGGTGGTTCATGAACTGGTTCAAAATGAAGATGGAAACCTGAAGACAAAACTTCCTAAAAAGATAGCAAATGTCTTTACGCAGGAACTACCCTTAAAATTGGCGATGAAAGAAGTCAATATTCGGTATGAGGGGAATGAGGTGCAGTTTCAAGGAGTGAATAATAATGAGTATTTATTATTCGATAGGATAAAAGGCCAAAAGATGATTACAGCTACTGTATCTAACTTGAAAGCGAATAGTAAATTCGGGTTACTTTTTGGAATGAGAAATAAAGGGGAAAATACAGATTATTATAAGATAGCATTTGATGTGAATAATGGAACTGTCTCGGGGATAGACGTACACAACGGTAATGAAAAGATGGATGCACATGTTCCTTTTGCTATGAATCCTCAGGATAGCTATGAGATAAAAGTAGTAATTGATGGTTCTGTTTGTGTTGTATATTTGAATGATGAAATTGCACTTTCCTCTCGTATTTACTCTCTTGATAATAATTTCTGGGGAATTTATACTGATAAAGGAAATGTTGAATTTAAAGATATCCGGCTGATTAAACCATAAATGATATGATTAAAAGATGGATATATCTAATCGTATGGGTAGTAGGTTGGAGTGTGTTTTCTGCTTGTAATACCAATAATAGTTCCTCACATAATACAGATCTTAGGCAGGAAAAATATCGTCCGCAATATCATTTTAGTCCTAAGGAAGGCTGGATAGGTGATCCTGATGGGTTGGTATTTTATAAAGGCCTTTATCACCTTTTTTGGTGGGGGCATGCTGTTTCAAAAGATTTAGTTCATTGGAAACAGCTCCCTTATCCTATGTTAGGTGGAGATAGTAGTTTTATTTACTTTTCGGGTTCGGTGGTTGTTGATAAGCACAATACTGCCGAATTTGGGGATAGCGCAATGATTGCTATTTATACTATGCACATGGAAAAAACAGGGATTGAGAAACAGGCTATTTCGTATAGTACCGATGGCATTCATTTTCATTTTTACGAAAAGAACCCCATCATCGATATCGATAGCAAGAGCTTCAGAGACCCTCAAGTGTTTTGGTATGAGCCGGATAAAAAATGGGTTATGATTATTGCTCTTCCAGGTCAATATAAAGTTCGATTTTATGCTTCTCAAAATTTAAAAGATTGGAAATATCTAAGCGAATTTGGTCCTATGGGAGCACATGATGAACTTTGGGAAGTTCCTGATCTTTTTAAATTGTCTGTTGATAATAACAAAGAAAATCAAAAATGGGTATTATCTATAGGTCAAGGTCCGAATAAGATGCAATATTTTTTAGGTTCTTTTGATGGAAAATCATTTACACCGGATTCGCAAACTATAGCACAGAATAAAAAAGCCAATCCCGCTTTGTGGAGTGATTATGGCTCAGATTTTTATGCAGCGCGTTCGTGGAGAGGTTTGAATCGTAAAGATGGGAAAGACGTATGGTTAGGGTGGTTGGGAAATTGGGAATATGCCAATCATGTTCCTACGCAATGGGGAAGAGGATTTGAATCAATTCCCAGAGAGATTTCATTAAAAACTTTTCCTGAAGGGGTTAGATTGGTACAGCTACCAATAGAAGCGCTCCGAAAGTTAAGGATAGATTCTTTTTCACTCTCAAAGTTCTCCATTGTTGGAGAGAAAGAAATAAAAAAGATAGCAGCTTATGACAATACTTATGAGCTATTTACCTCCTTTTTAATTAATGATACTACAAAAAGTGTAGGTTTGAATTTATTAATTGGCGATTCCCGTTCGTTGATAGTATCTTATCATCCCAAAGAAAAAAAGCTAATTTTAGATAGGAGTAATTGCAGTGATTATAGGAAAGATAGTGTTTTTAATAAGTATTTTCCTAAAGTATTGGAAGCGCCTTTAAGTCTCGAGGATAAGAAATTGTCTTTGCATATTTTTGTGGATAAATCTTCTGTTGAAATTTTCGCAGCGAATGGGAAAATCACAATGAGTGCTACGACCTTCCCATCGGAAAGCCAAACGAAAGTATCTTTATTTTCTAAAGGGAAGAATAATAAGGTACTGAACTTTAAAGTATGGAAATTAGCCTCTATTTGGAAATAAACTAAAATAAATAATTATGAAATTGAAGTCAATCTTGTTTTTATCATTGTTTGTCCTTTTGTTTTCTGTTTCAAAAGCACAGTCTTATCAAGAACAATATCGTCCGCAGGTACATTTTACTCCTCCTGCACATTGGAACAATGATCCCAATGGGATGGTTTATTTTGCAGGAGAGTATCATTTGTTTTATCAGTATTATCCTGATGGAACTACTTGGGGACCGATGTATTGGGGACATGCGATTAGTAAAGATTTAATCCATTGGAAAAATATGCCTATTGCATTGTCACCTGATTCTTTAGGATATATTTTTTCCGGAAGTGCTGTTGTTGATAAAAATAATACTGCCGGTTTCCAAAAGGGAGACACCAAGGCTTTAGTAGCTATCTTTACTTATCACAATCCAAAAAATGAAGTGGAGACACAAGGAATTGCATACAGTTTAGATAGTGGACGAACATGGACAAAGTATGCGAATAATCCGGTGATTGATAATCCGGGAATGAAAGATTTTCGAGATCCTAAGGTCTTTTGGTATCAGCCTAAACAAGAATGGATTATGTCCTTAGCGAGTGGTGACCATATTCAGTTTTATTCCTCTCCTAATTTAAAAGATTGGACGTTTGAAAGCAAATTTGGGAAAAATATAGGTGCACATGGCGGCGTATGGGAATGTCCTGATCTCTTCACACTGAATTCGAATGGAGAAAAAAAATGGGTATTGCTTGTCAATATGAATCCGGGAGGACCGAATGGTGGTTCTGCTACTCAATATTTTGTAGGTGATTTTGATGGCACTGCTTTCATTCCGGATGATACGGCTACCAGTTGGTTGGATTTTGGACCGGATGAATATGCCGGTGTAACTTGGTCTAATACGCAATGTAATAAATATCTCATTGGATGGTTAAATAATTGGCAGTATGCCGATCGAGTTCCAACAGGGAAATGGAGAGGAGGAATGACCATTCCCAGAAAGTTAAGGATGGTGGACGATGATGGACGATTGAGGGTAGCTTCTGAGCCGGTGTCAAATCTAAACAATATTGTAAAGAAGGCTTATACTTTGTATAATGTTTCCATTACTCCTTCTTTTGATTTGAGCAATCATCTTAGGGAAACAGCTTCTCCTAGTATTCTGAAATTCCATACAGATGAGTTAAAAAGTTTTTCATTGACATTATCGAATGATTTAGGAGAAAAACTAATCATTGGATATGATAATGAAAAGCAGAGGTATTATATAGATAGAAGACATTCCGGTAAGGTGAATTTTTCAAATGAATTCCCAGGAAAGTTTTTTGCACCTCGTTTTGTAGATCATAAAGAATCTAATATTACGCTCATTATTGATAAAAGCTCAATAGAATTATTTGCAGATGGAGGTCAAAGTGTGATGACAGCCACCTTCTTTCCTAATGAACCTTATAATCAGATTAATTTCCATTCAGAAGAAGGTTTCTTGATAAACCGTTTACATTATTCCTTGCTAGAGAGTATTTGGAGAAAAAAATAGCACTTGCACACTTTTTAACAATCTTGTCGATTGAGACCCTGAAAATTATTCGGAACTTCGCCCCTTGAAGATGGGTAAGTGTGAAATAGGTAAAGGGAGAAGCGTAAACAAGAGAAGCGATATTTACTACCTAATGAACCTTATCTCCATGCCAAAGCTGATAGAAACCCTCATTTCGAATACATCCCTAAATGAGACTGCCACATGACATAGCCCCTTAGCCCGCATTATTCACCACTTTTGGGGAATAACTCTACAAATGGTTTGTAATCAACAGCTTGGAAAATCCTTTCATGTTTTGATCGTTCCCCAAATATGAGGAATGGTTTGAAATTATCTTTTTGCATCAATGTTTCGGCAAGCTCTACAGCCACTGTGTTATAAACCCCTTGCAGTAGACCTCTACTACGGCGGAGTTCGATGCATTACGACATACTCAATATATCACCTTGTAGCTACAAAAAAAGCTAATCCCATGAATAATGCGGGTTAACCTTTGTTGTTTACAAGTCAGTTAAAAAAGGCTCTCCTTTCGGACGAATCCATTTACTTCTTATCTTCTCCGTTCCATTTCTCATTTAAGGCCTTTATAAAAAAGGCGCCTACTACGCTTCGTGCCTGGAATCCAACCTGAGCGGCGTCTGTAGTTTGATACCAATCACTCAAAGGAACCCTGGTGGGGGTTTCATTAATATACGTAAATACAGGATCCATCAAGGCATGGAAGGTGTTCTTATCATCAGCCAAAGTGGCGGTCCATAAAATCCAATCTGCTTTGGTATAGGTTGCTCTGCTATCCAGAGGTAATCCATACTTTGTCTGCTTCGTCAGATAATATTTCAATTCTTTATTTGTTACCTCATCAGGAAAGATTCCCAGCTGCAATATTTTATCCCACACCAGATTATATTTCTGACTCCAGGTTCCTTTCTTATCAAACGTTAGGCTATAATGATCCCCATCTGCATCCATTTTCATCCACTGACGGGCATAATCTCGAGCTAATTGAATATATTTTTCCCCGGTAGCTTCCTTCCCTAACTGTTTCGCCATATAGCCATAACTAGCCAAGCCCATGATCGCCTTAATAGAGAGGTTCGCATTATGAGCCAGATGACCGGCAAAGTCATCCGTACAAAGCTGATTCTTAGGATCTAAGCCATTATCTTTCAAATAGTGCGCCCAAATCGTCAATTGCTTCCAATGTTTCTTAACAAAAGAAGCATTCCCATCTGCTTTTGTTATGGCTGCAGAAAGGACAAGCATATTCCCGGATTCCTCTACAGGCATGGGTTCGCCATACGTTTGACCATTGGCAATTGGGAAGGTTCCAACATCATGAGCCGCATAAGGATGGTCATATCGACCACTTTCACTATAGTATAGTATTGGAATCATCATTCCCTTCAACAGGTCCGGATTGTAATATAAATAGAGCGGGGAAGAAGGATAAGTAATGTCCACCGTACCAATGGATCCATTTGAGAAATTCTCTTTACTGAGGAATAAAGGAATGCCTTTAGGTCCTTCCACAAGCTTATGCGCAGCTATCGATTGGCGGTAAGCTAACTCACAAATAGCAGCATATTTTTCGCCTCCGGCATCAACCATATCTTGGTGTAACTGTTTATCAAACTGATCACATTTCCTTATTAAACCATGATAATCCCTTTCTGCATTCCACAACATTTGATGAAAGGTCATTCCCTCTTTCCGCCACCATGGCTGTAACCACTGATGAAAATACGCAATAGAATAAATCTGATCATACGCTAATATCAGATGTCTTTTCTTCGGTGTTGCATCTATATTTCCCAAATCATAAGAGACCGCCAAAGATACAGGATCCTGCCCCGCTGCTCGTGGACTTTTCTTATCATCCTTTATGGTCAACTTTCCGTTTTTCACAAAGTCTTTTATAGAGACCTCAGAAGCAGCCATCGCCGTTGTACTTGTATTATTTTCAGGGACAGCCAGATAAAAGTGCCCCCAGTCAATCCTTACATCATCTCCTTTTCTTCCCAAAATGTTTTGTGAAGAGGTTCCTACCCGCATCAATTTTAGGTTTTCCGTTTTATCTCTATTCCAATTCACCTGTTGTTCCGGCTTATTCACTGCCAAATCCCCTCCTGCACTAAAATAAATTTGCACTTTATGTTGCTTTCCATCTACCGCATGCGTTTTAAAAGTAAGATAATTGGCCGGACGCGAAAGTAGCTTCAACTGCTTCGGTAATAATGGAGCAGTAAATTTTATATCTAATGCTACTCCACCCACTTTAAAGCCATACCTCGTTTGTGTAGCCGTCACTTTTACATTGGTTTGCTTTGCTTTAGGAATTTTCAATCTGAAGGGCAAAGCTTCTACCAACCCTGCATCTAAATACGCTAATCCTCCTGTATTTTCACAATGAATAGCTAATACATTTTGACCTTTTTTCAAAGTTGCCAAGGCTTCTTTATTAATAGTAACCAAATCAGGATCTCCATTAGCTCCGCCATCCCGACAAGCTAAAACCCCATTTATGTATGCTGTTATGCCATCATCATGTTGTGTTTTCAACAGTAATTTTCGACTATCAGCTTTATCTAGATCAAAAGTCCTTCTAACCCATATATCATGTGAAGACCAATGTGCATTCCCTTCTTTGCTATCAGAAAAATCCCCTTTTGCTGTTTCCCAATGGGAAGCATCATAATTTAATGAAGTCCATCCATTATCGGGTTTAGACTGTGTATATCTCCAACTATCTTCATTTTCTCTTGCTAAAGGCAACACTTGTTTATATTTGGGAATAGGTTGCCCCATAAAATAATAAGCCTTACCATCTACACGAATAATCCCTTGCAAGGCGTTTACCTTTCCAGTCCAATGAACTGTTGGAGAACCATTCAACTGATCAGTAAATGACCATATACTAAAATAGGGATCTACGGTAACTAAAGGATAGGCCGGTGCTCTGAAATCTTGAGCTTTCACTGTGACGCCTACAAATAAACTGAAGGCAAAAAGAAGAACTTTGTTTCTCATAAGGGTTTCGTTCAGTAGAGTTATTAAAAATAGCTAAATCGTTTTATTTGCTAAGATAAGACCGATAATGTTTATTTCAAAATCTAACCTGTTTTTATATTCCGGAGCAAATTGCTCCCTCTATGAAAGGTTTCGATTTGCGATGGAGAATCGGAAGCCCCCCGATGCCCCTTTTTAGCTGAAATCCCTTTGTGAATTTAGGGACACGGTTCGATGCGCAATAACCGGAGCATCCCCAAAATTCGGATCAAGCTTTTCAAAGAAGAAGAAATCCGGCAATAGAAAAAAGAACACCGCCAACTAATACCAAGTTACGACAAAATTTTATTGGTCGGTAGGTTCATTCCTCTTTTTCCTGAATCGTAAATTAAGGAAACCGGGTAACACCACCAACAATAAAGGCAAGCCGGCTAAAAACCCACCGACAACCGCAATGGCCAAAGGTTGTTGCATTTGAGCGCCAACACCTATTCCCAGAGCCAAAGGCATTAAGGCTATAATGGCACCGAGTGCCGTCATTAATTTGGGGCGTAAACGAATGGAAATGGCATTGACTAAAGACGCACTGACTCCTTTTTCTGTCAGTGTATCTTTAAATTGCAGATAGGTAAAAATGGAATTTTCGCCAATAATCCCTACAATCATTATGATACCGGTATAGCTGCCCACGTTGAGTTCGACACCGGTAAGGAAAAGTGCCAAAAAGCAACCGGAAATTCCAATAACGGCAATCCCCAGAATGATTAAGGCGATCCAAATGTCTTTTGAAAAAAACAAGATCACTACGAAAACCATTAAACAAGCAGCAATAAGGATTGTGAGTAATTCCTGAAAGGATTTTTGCTGTTGCTTATATTGCCCACCATAAACGACATGATAGCCTTGTGGCAGGGCAATTTTTTGGTGGATGCCATTTTGAATATCCCGCACCACATTCACAATCGAACGTCCTTCTAATCTCCCGGTAACAACAGACATTGTCTGCAAGTTCTCCCGTTGAATTTCTGTTGTCCCTTTTCCAATTTGTATGGTCGCCATCTGTTTTATCGGCATCAGTTTTCCATTGGGTAGAAAAATCATTGTGTTTTTAATTTTTGCTAAGCTCGATTTCAACGGATGAGGAGTTATCATCCGGATGGGGGTCATTTGTTGGGCTTCGAGCATATGACCAATCACCTTTCCCGACAACTGTGTTTGTAATTGTGCTTGAAAATCTGCCGGAGAGATACCAAACAGCGCCAACCGGTCAAAATTCGGTTTTATTTGAATTGACGGTCCTGCAGCTACGATACCGTCAAAAACATCGGCAGTGCCGGGAACGCTATCGGCTATTGCAGCTACCTGTTTGGCTAAGGCGTTTAATTTCTGCTGGTCATTGCCAAAGATCTTTATGACGATAGGTTGAGGTGCCGCCAACAAATCGCCCAGCATATCGCCTATCTTCTGCCCAAAATCAACCCTTAAAGCCGGTAAGGTATTTTCTATTTTTTGACGAATTGCTTCAATGACCTGCGCTGTACTACGGTTCCTGTTTCCCTTTAGTTGAATCAAATAATCACCGCTATTGGGTTCTGTTATAAAAAAACCCATTTGCGTACCCAGACGCCGAGAATAGCCGGCGACTTCCGGTTGACTTTCAATAATTTTATCCACCTGATGGAGCATTTGGTTGGTTGCTTTTAGGGAAGTACCGGGCGGAGAATTATAATCCAAAACAATATTGCCTTCATCCATCTGCGGTAAAAACCCAATATTCAATCTTGGAATCACCTCGATAATTACCCCGATTAAAAGCAGGCTGTATAAAATACTTATCCACGGTCGGCGAATGAAGAAGGCCACCCATCGCAATTGTTTGACCTGCTTTTCCTGAAAGTCTTTTTTTGAGGCTGCTTTCTTTTTTGAAAACAACAAATAAATAACCGGCAAGCCAAGCCAGGTCACCAAAAAGGAACAAACAAGGGTAATCATCATTGTATTGGCCAAAACGGTGAAAAATGCTCCGGCAATACCACTGAGAAAAATGAATGGAATAAAAATAACAATGGTGCTGGCCGAGGAAGAAAGCATTGCCGGAAACAGAAAATCAATGGCTTTTTGTACCAGTGTTTTAGAATTCTCATTGTAGTGTGCTTCGTGAATTTGATGAATTTGTTCGGTTACCACAATGGCATCGTCAATAATCAAACCGATAGAAGCCGCGATGGCGCCCAGCGTCATAATATTTAGCGTGTAACCCACCGCATAAAGCACGATAAGGGTGAGCGCAAGCGTAATCGGAATCGTAATCAGTACGGTGACACTGGCTTTCCAGGATTTTAAAAAGAGAATAGCAACAATGATAGCCAACAATATTCCCACCCAAATGGCATCGCTCACGCTTCTGATGGAATTGTGCACAAAATCGGCTTGCACATAAAAAGGGTTAATGTTTACCCCGGCAGGCAACACTTTTTTGAGTTCCTTCAACTTATTTTTCACGCCTGTCGATACGGTCAATAAATTGGCATTGGGTTGTTTGCGGACCCCCACCACCAAAGCCGGCTTTCCGTTGGCGACGACATTGACATATTGAATGGCCGGATGAACAGAAACCTTGGAAATATCTTTTAATAAAACTATCCTTTTCCCGTTATTGCTGATGACGATATTGCTCACATCCTTTTTTTTAGTCAACATTGCATCGGTTACCGTCAGATATAAACGATTGTAATCGGCAAGAAACCCGTTCGACTGAATAAAGTCTGTGTTTTTTAATACTTGTGTAATTTTTGTGGGGGAGATCCCCAAAGCGCTCATCTTTTCTTTATCTAAGATCACCCAATATTCCTTGATTTGCCCACCTACCATTTCCACATCAGCCACACCGGGCACTTGAGCAAGAAAAGGACGAATGGTATATTTGGTCAACTGTTGTAAGTCAATGGGCGACAAAGTATTGCTATTTACGGCATAATCCATCACCGGCAAGGTAGAAGGATTCATTCGCTCTACAGTGATATGAACGTTTGGAGGAAGATCCGCGCGTATTTCGTTAATCCGTGACTCTATGTGCTGTTGAGCAGTGTTGATATTGGCATCCCAATCTAAAAAGGCGGAAATTTCACAACTTCCCCGACTGGTTGTGCTGCGTACATATTTTAGATAAGGAACTTGTTTGATGGCGTTTTCCATCGGCCGGGTAACAGTTACCAGCATTTTATGGGCCGGTTGAAGGCCGTTGTCCACCACAATTTTTACCTTGGGAAAGGTAACGTCCGGAAATAATGATTTCTTAGTCGTGCCGTAAATAAACAATCCCCCCAAGAGCACAAGCAACAGAATCACCGAAATCGGTTTCTGATATTTGGAATAACTGGTCATTTTTAAACTCATTGTTTTGTTTTGGTAAGGGTGACATAAGCCGTATCCGGCAGACCGTAGTTGCCTGAAATCAATACTTGACTGCCCTGCGAGAATTTTGGAGACAGAATAGCAACGCTACTGTCGTTTTTAATGCCTTTGGTTATCGGCACCTTTATGGCGGTGGTGTCATTTATCAATTTCATTACCCAGAAATGACTCAATGACACATCACTCAAAACAGCCGATTTCGGTACAACCTGAACGTTGGTTTGGGAAGCCGTAATGATTTTTACTTTAGCCACCAGATTTGCAGGTAGCTGAAGTTTTGGAGAAACCCGCAATAGATATTGCACGATTTGTGACCCCGCCTCTACCGTGGGCATTGTTGAAACCGCTATTCCTTGTATTTTCCGCCCATCGGGTAGTTTTATCTCCACCAGCTGATTGCGATTTATTTTATGAGTTAATGCAAAGGGAACCTGAAGCTGAAAAACAAAACTATTTTGGTCGGCAATGCTGCACAATGGTTCACTTTGTTGCACAAAATCGCCTTGTAGATGGTTCAACTGACTGATATAACCGCTTGTGGTAGCCCGAATCGTAATTTTTCCGTTCAAGTTTAAGGAATCAGGGAGCATATTACCTAAAACTTGTGCTTCTTGCGTTTTCAAGACAAATAAGACTTGTCCTTTTCGTACTCGTTGCCCCGGACGAAGACGAGTATGAATAACATACCCGTTGACAGTAGATTTTACATTGCTTTGGTTCAAAATAGCAGATACTGCATTTAACCAAATTCCCTTATATAAGTTCTGATGACTAACTGCTGCAACAGTTACCGGGGTTTTGGCCACAGCTTTATTATTTTCGCTCTGCCTAGAAGATGAATTTTGACAACTTCCCAAAGCAAAAGATAGAAACACAACGCATAAGATTATTATTTTATTCTGCATAACACTAATGATTCCAGTAATTCAACTGATTGATGATTTGATACCGATTGATTTGTGCCTGATTCAAATTGTTCTGAATGCTCAAATAATTTTTGATAGCTAATAGGTAGCCGGTTAACTGCAAATTACCGGTATTTAGCAGCTTTTTGTCGGCTTTAATGAGCAATTGTACCGTTTTTAATTTTTGTTGTATGGTTTGAATCAGTTGTTGAGTGGCATTAAGCTTTTGTTGCAACATTGCCCGTTGTTGTGCTTGTTGCTGTTGCCGGTAAGAAACGTAATTCTCTCTTGTCTTTTCTGTAATTTTAAACTGTTGATATTTTAATTTCCGTTGCTTTCCATCGTAAATCGGTATAGAAAGATTAAGCCCAAAACCAACTCCGAAATAATGATAAGCACTTGCTAATCTTGATGAATTGAATCCTGCACCGGCAAACCAGTTTATCTTAGGTTTATACTGCACATCCAGTAAATCTTTTTGATTTTGGATACGCAAACTATCAATTTGATATTGTCGCAAAAACACGGAACGGTCTTGTTGAACAGGAAGGTAAAGGCTAATCTGCGGTTGAGCGAGATGAACCACCGAAGTATCTCGAATGCCGCATAAATAATTGAGCTGCGAAAGATTGTATTTATAACTTGTCTGTAATTGATTGACCGTAATTTCCTGCGATTGCAAAGTCGTTAAAAACGTGAGGTAATCCGATTCTTTGTAAATACCATTTTGCACCAGTTTTTTCAAACTGTTTTTTTGCCGGAGTAACAACTTGTAGATTGCTTTGTTGTATTGCAACTGTCTTTGTGCGGCATAAGCGGCCAAATATTGAGCAGTTATTTTTTTATGCAAACCGAGCTTTGTCAGTTTTTTTCGGTTGTAAAGCGCTTGGTTTTGAATAGCAATTTTTTGGTATTGCGGAGCTAAAATACTTTTGTTAAATAAGGGCTGGGAGGCCGACAAAAGTGCAGCATAATGAGCATCATCCATAACCACACGATCGTAGCCATAACCGTTTATGGTAGGATACCACGCCACTTGTCCGTTCGCCGAAACGTTGGGTTTATCTGACGCACGAATCAATAAGCTGTCAACAGTTCCACTGTTGATTTGATTTTGATAATCTTTCAATACAGGGCTATTCTGCTTCGCCGTTTGCAGATAATCGTTTAAACGATGCGTAGATTCTTGACCGTAACACAGCTTAAGCGACAGTAAAAACAAAATTAATACGCAGTATTTTAGCATTTTATCCAAATAAAAGAGGTGATAATGATCTGATAAAAGAATTGGCGGTAGTATATTCACACCAACCGCCAATTCTTTATTTAGGGTTTTTCGGCCGGGAATAAAGAAGGCGATTGCTTAATCATTTTCTTCCCCTTCTTCATAAGCTTCATTTTTTTCTCCCTTTTCACCCTGTTCTACTTCTTCACTGGTGCTCTTTTTTATGAACTTTCCTTTTGAGTCGAAAAGATAAGTAGACCCTTCCACATCGGCTTCGTAGGTTGTCGTTCCCTGCGCATCTTTATTTAAAGAGGCTTCATCAATTTCATCTCCTATTTTGGCAATATATTTTTGAGCTCGCAGGGGTAATTTCGAAGGTTCGATTTCTGTTTCTGAACCTACAAATTTTCCTTGAGGCGTAAATAAAGCTGAGTGATCTTTTCCACTGACGTCCCAGTTGCCTTCAAAATTGCCATTTTCTTTCTCCCAGGTGGGATTTTTGACTTGTGGATAGGCTTTTGTAAAGGCTTTTTGGGTTGTCTTTGTGGGCGTTACCTTTTGAGCGTTACAGGCAGTAAATAGCCCTGTGGCGATTAACAGTACCGTAAAAAACATTCCTTTTCTCATAATAAACAGTTTTAATGATTAATAATTAGGACAAAACTAAAGGCCGATTTTGAAGAAAATTTGAATTTTCAGTTACTCTCTATGTATTCAGAATTTATTCAAAATCTTTATTCAATTTTGTACTGTTATACTTTTAATTTTTTGACAATGAAAAACATCCCCTTTTTATCTTTATGTATATTAACCCTCCAACTATGTGCTTGTCAGCATAAAAACACTCAAAATGAAAACGCTCCTATTAAAAGGATTGCTTTACCTCAGCCTAATCATATAGTCGTTGTCATCGAAGAAAATCATGGATACGATTACATCCTGGCATCCGGAGAAGCACCCTATATCAATCAGTTGGCAAAGGAATCGGCAGTATTTACTAATGCTCATGGAGTGACTCACCCCAGTCAGCCTAATTATCTGATCTTATTTTCAGGAAACCGACAAGATGTTAATGACGATCACTGTTTAAAGGAGGAAAGTCCTTTTCATACTCCCAACCTGGCTACTGCTCTTATAAAAAAAGGATTAACGTTTAAAGGATATGCACAGACAATGCCGTCCGTAGGTTATACCGGTTGTAATTTCAAAAGAAGCAATTTAACCAAAGGATATCTTTATGCCCGTAAACACACGCCCTGGACCAATTGGATAGGGACAGGAGAAAATAATATTCCGGATTCTATCAGTCTGCCAATGTCAGAATTTCCGAAAAATTTTAACCTATTACCAACAGTCTCCTTTGTAATTCCAAATCAGGATTATGACATGCACAATATTGGTTCGTCGGGCAATTCTAAAGCTGTAAAAAGAGCCGATAAATGGTTGAGAAAGCATATTGATCCTTATGTACAATGGGCTGAAGCGCATAACAGCCTGCTCATTCTAACGTTTGATGAAGATGACTTTACCAATAAAAATCATATAATAACCTTATTTTACGGTCCTATGATCCAAGCAGGTCATTATTCTGAAAGAATAGATCATTATAATGTATTGCATACTATTGAAGATTTATATCATCTTCCTTTAACGGGAGCCTCCAAAGGGAAAATTATAGATAGTATATGGATAAAATAAGCATTTAAAAGTTCGAGAAATAAAAGCGTCTTTTTAACTTAACAATTTCTTAATCTACAATTCCCTATTTAAACAAAATGTTTTATTCCCTTTGTAGCGAAATAGAGCCTATTTAATATTTGAATTATATTGATTGATTTTATAATTTTATTTAAAATAAAGATGAATAATGAAAGAAAATTCATTTAAAATTTTAGTTGTCGATGACGAGGAAGATATTGTCGAAATCATTTGTTACAACTTGAAACAAGAAGGTTATATTACAGAATCGGCATTTAATGGAGAAGAAGCCCTTAAAAAGGCAAAATACTTCAACCCGGATTTGATTGTTTTGGACATTATGATGCCGGTAATGGATGGGCTTGACACTTTAAAACATATCAGAGAAAGCCCAACGTTCAATAAAACAGCAGTACTCATCTTAACCGCCTTAAGCAATGAGGAAAGCGAAATCACCGGGTTAGATCAAGGCGCGGATGACTATGTCGGGAAACCCGTTAAACCACAATTGTTATTAAGTAGAATTAAAGCTTTACTGCGGCGTACAAACATTGGAGACAGCAAGGATATTCAGATAAACGACTTGATTATTAATAGAGAGAAATATTTGGTGATCAACAAAGGAGATGAATTGTTTTTACCCAAAAAGGAGTTTGAGCTTTTAGCACTCTTGGCGTCTAGCCCCGGTCGGGTCTTGTCACGTGCAGAAATTATGAACAGGGTTTGGGGGGAGAATGTTATTGTGGGAGATAGAACCATCGATGTGCACGTCCGGAAAATAAGACAAAAGCTTGGTAATTGTATTACAACAGTAAAAGGAGTTGGTTATAAATTGGAATCCTAAATGATCCCCTATGTTAAAAGATAAAAATAGCTCTCCGGCCATTTTAGCACTATTATCGGCCTTAGTTTTGGCAGTACTTTTTATTCTTCCTTTATTATTATTTCCTCTTCTGCTATGGCAACTATTACTCCTTTTTATTTTCTCCCTAATTATTGCATACCTCATCATATATTATGTCATCGCAAAATTCATTTATCGAAAAATAAAAGTCATCTACAAACTCATTGGAGATACAAAAACAAACAAGGGCTCTGACATTGCTGATAACAGGAAAGGATTAGACTCCGTTGAAAAAGATGTGAGACAATGGGCCGTAGAGAAAAGAGATGAGCTCGAAGGGATGAAAAAAAATGAACAATTTCGAAAAGAATTTTTACTCAATCTGTCACACGAGCTCAAAACTCCCGTTTTCGCTATTCAAGGTTATATTCACACTTTGCTTGATGGAGCTATTGACGATCAAGAAGTCAATAAAAAATTTTTACGCAATGCTACTAAAAACACAGATCGTCTGGCTCAACTAATAGAAGATTTGGGTATAATCTCAAAATTAGAAAGCGGGGAATTGCCTTTAAATAAAGAAGCCTTTGTCATACAAGAATTGGTAACGGATGCTTTTGATGCACTTTCTATTAAGGCCAAAGAAAAGGGTATTAACTTATCCATTAAAAAAGGATGCGAAACTCCTATAAAAGTTTATGCAGATAAAGAAAAGATAAGACAAGTGCTTTTGAATTTATTGGATAACTCAATAAAATACGGGAAGCCTGAAGGACATACGGTGGCCAGTGTTTATAAAGTAGATGAGGAGTCTGTGTTGGTTGAAATTTCCGATAACGGACTGGGGATTGACAAAGCGCAACTTCAACGTGTTTTTGAACGGTTTTTCAGAGCCGATAAAAATCGCAGCAGAGCTGAAGGCGGCACCGGTCTGGGGCTTGCAATTGTGAAACACATTATTGAAGCCCACGGTCAGAACATCAATGTCCGCAGCAAACCCACGGTGGGAACAACCTTTGGCTTTACATTGAAGATGAGTTGAAAATAGACCAATCATATTTCCTCCAATCCGAGAATGGGAGTTAACCCGCAATATTCACCATTTTTTTGAAACAACTCTAAAAATCGTTTAAAATCAATAGCTTGGCAAACTTTTTCATGTTTTGATCGTTCCCCAAATTTGAGGAATAGTTTGAAATTATCTTTTTGCATCTACCGCGTTACAAACTCCTTGCAGTAGGCTACTACTGCGGTGGAGTTCGATGCCTTGTAGCTACAAAAAGCTAATCTCATGAATAATGCGGGTTAAATTAATTAATCGTTGAAAATAATGCCACCACTGTCGAACTTATATATTCAACGCCAATGGAAATCACAATAAACCCAATAATTCTCGAAACTGCATTTAAGCCCGAAGCCCCCAAATATTTTACAATTTTGGAAGAACCTCTTAACATAAGGTAAATAACAAGGCAAGTAGCGAAAAGAGCAGAAATAATTATTAAATGATTAGCCGTGGTTACATAAGCTTTATGCAATGAAATTAAAAGCGAAATAGTTCCCGGCCCTGCCAACATCGGTATCGCTAAGGGGGTTAACGATACAATTTCACGATTTTTGATATCCGCTTTTATCCGAGGCTTATCGATTCCCTTGTGCTTGTTAAAAGAACCGGTTAATAAGGCAAAGCCCGACGAGGCAATTATTAATCCGCCGGCTATCTTTAATGAATTGATGCTTATCCCAAAGAAGGTAAGGATGTACTTTCCTAAAAAGAATGAAAGCATTAAAATTATAAAAGCATCTATCGCCGTAAAAAGCGAAGTCCTCTTAATTTCTTTCTTGTCATCTTCTATTGTTAGTCCTACAAAAATCGGAACCGTTCCCAAGGGATTCATGACTGAAAAGATACTTGCAAAGGATAATAAAAATAATTCCATTTGTTTTTACAGCAAATTTATCTCTCCTTTTGGATGAAGCTGTTACTATAATAAGACCATTACATTAATAAATTGTGAATACTCTATTGACTTGAAAGACTGCTTCTCATTTTTTCTGGTGTTTGAGTACCACAGCCTCCACGTAAAAAATGATGTCTTCGGCGATGTTTTTGGTGAGATCGCCCACGCGTTCTAATTTTCGGATAATGGAAAGTAAATACAGCAATTGATTCATCCATTCGGGTTGTGCTTCCATTATAGGAATGATTCTTTCCGCTGCGACTATATTAATTTTGTTTACCGTCTTGTCTTGAGAAAAAACTTTTCTGGCCGGTTTTACATCCTCTTTTTCAAGAGCATTATAGACATTGTCGAGCATGACCAACACTTCTCTATACATTTCAAAAAAACGTAACTCCCGAAATACCTTATCGGGTAGTTTTTTATTAAAATGTAAAATATAGCGTGCAATCCCTTCAGCATAATCACCTAGTCTTTCCAAATTATCACTTGTTTTGTAAGAAGCCAAAACCAAGCGAAGATTATTAGCAACAGGAGCATATAGGGCTAAGATGTTTTCACATTCTTCGTCTAATTTCAATTCGTAAGCATTGACTTTGTTTTCATAAAAAAGGATTTCATTGGCCAAATCCTTATCAAAGTTTAAAACCGCTTCGTTGCCTTTTTCAAGTTGCTTAATGGTCATCTTCATCATTTTCAATAATGATATCTTGAGGTCTTTTAGTTCTTCTTCTATATGTGTCATTCTGCTATGGTTTTAAAGGTTAACCGAAATGCCCGGTAATATAATCTTGTGTTTTTGTATGCTTGGGATTGGTGAAAATAGTTTTTGTGTCGTCGTGTTCTACCAACTCTCCCAGATAAAGGAAAATGGTTTTGTCACTAACCCGAGCGGCCTGTTGCATATTGTGTGTGACCATAATAATGGTGTATTGCTTTTTTAATTCGACAATAAGTTCTTCAATTTTTGTTGAGGAAACAGGATCCAAGGCAGAGGTGGCTTCATCTAACAGCAATACTTCCGGCTGCATCGCCAAAGAACGGGCTATACACAAGCGTTGTTGTTGTCCTCCGGAGAGAAAGGTGCCTTTTTGCGTCAATTTGTCTTTTACTTCATCCCACAATGCGGCTTGTTTTAGGGAGGTTTCCACAATTTCATCCTTTTGATCTTTTGAGAGCCGGATCCCATTTAAGGAATAGCCTGAAATAACATTGTTATAAATCGTCATGGTAGGAAAAGGGTTCGGTCGCTGAAAAACCATTCCTATTTTTCGCCGCAATAATACTTGATTCATTTTATGAATCTCCTCACCATCTAATCTTATGTTGCCTTTTGTGTATGCATCTGTAGTCATCTCATGCATTCTATTCAGACAGCGGATCAAGGTCGTTTTGCCGCAACCTGAAGGTCCCATAACCGCCCACACTTTGTTTTTTTCTATTTCTAAGTCAATACCTTTTAATATCTGATTATTCCCGAAATAGGCACTTAATTTATCCAACTTTAAAATTGTATTCTCCATTTTTTCTCTATAATTTTTGTAATCATATTTAATATCAAAATAATCATAATCAATACAAAGGAAGCCCCCCAGGCCAAGCGATGCCAATCATCATACGGGCTGGTGGCATACTTAAAAATGGTTAAAGGCAGGTTGTCCATTGGTTTCAATAAATTAGTGTTCATATAAGGACTTCCGAAGGCGGTAAAGAGCAGCGGTGCTGTTTCACCAATAACTCGGGCTATCCCCAAGATAATACCCGAAAAGATACCGCTCAATCCTGTTGGAAGAATGACTTTTAGAATGGTTTTATAATAAGGAACACCTAGTGCAAGCGATGCTTCTTTCAGATGGTTTGGAATTAATTTTAAGGTTTCTTCGGTCGATTTTACCACAAAAGGCAACATCATCAACGCCAAGGCCACACTTCCGGAAAGTGCCGAAAAGCTCCCCAATGATTTCACCACCCAAACATACACGATGATTCCGATGACGATGGAAGGGATCCCTTGAAGCACATCTACCGCAAGGCGACAGTAGTAACTCAGTTTCGATTTTTTAGCTTCACTTAGATAAATACCTGCAAAAATACCTGCCGGAATCGCCAGCACAGCAGCCACTCCAACAATAATGAGAGTCCCGACTATGGCATTAGCCACCCCTCCACCCACTTGTCCTACAGGCAAGGGTAATTGGGTAAAAAAAGACCAATTTAAAGCGGATATTCCTTGTCTGATAATATAAAACAGGATAAATAATAACGGAAGCGTGGCTAAAATCGTGAGAAAGATAACCCCACCTTTAAAGACAATGTTTTTCAAGGATCGTTGTCGAAGCTGTTGTGTTGTTATTTTAATGTTTTTCATTTTTATTTTTTATATGACTATTCATCCCAAGCAAAATGGTTGATTAATTTTCGTCCGATGACATTGATTATGGTCACCACCAGAAAGAGGACTAATGCCATTTCAATTAAGGAAGAGGTATAAATCTGACCGGTAGCTTCCGTAAATTCATTGGCAATAGCACTGGCCATCGTGTTGCTCGGGGAAAACAAAGATGTGGGTAAGGCGTTTGTATTTCCTATCAGCATTGTAACAGCCATCGTTTCGCCAAGGGCTCTTCCCAAAGCCAATAAGATCCCGGCAAATAAGCCCGACAAAATGTGAGGGATCACTATTTTTCGAATGACATCAAATCGCGTAGCCCCCATAGCATAGGCCGCTTCCTTCAAATCTGACGGCACCATCTGAATGACCTGTCTTGTCAACGAAATCGCATAAGGCATAATCATAATGGACAAAATCACTGAGGCACTAAAAATACCCACCCCATAAGGCGACACATTTAATAGCATTTCTAACTTGCGAATAATGGGGACCAAAACAAATAATCCCCAAAAACCGTAAACAACCGAAGGTATGGCAGCCAATAAATCAATGATGTTTTTAAAAAGGCCGGACACAATACCTTTTCGGTAATATTCTCCTAAAAACAAAGCTACGGCCAATGAAAAGGGAACGGCTATTATCAAGGCTAAAAAGGAGGTGAGCAGGGTACCGACTAAAAAGGGGAATACCCCAAATTCTCCTGCTACAGGATTCCAAGTTTTCTCATAAAGAAAAGAAAAACCGAAGGCTTTTAGGGAAGGCAAGGAACTCAGCACCAGGGTTAAAAAAAAGACCAGGAATAACACAATAATCGAAAGTGCAACTATCCATAAGATCCTTTTAAACCCTTTTTCTTTGCGCGTTATCTTTCCGGATTCGGAAATGACTATGTTGTGCTTTAAAGCAGTATTCATTTCAAAAGAGATTGACCGTTATAAGTAACTGTTTTTAACCTTTTCGTCGCTTTCTCTACCACTTTTTCCGGTAATTTACCATATTGTAAAGCTTTGGTAAACTGTTGTCCATCGGTTATCATCCAATCGATTAAATCAACTGTCGCTTTGGCTTTTTTCTCTTTTCGATTATCGTATCCTTGTTCTTCATAAACAAGGATATACGTAAAAGCACTGATGGGATATCCCTTGGATGCCGAAGTGTTGGTAATAGACACCCGTAAATCTTTCGGCATATGATCAATATCAGCAGCCGCACTAATAGAAGAAAGTGTTGGTGTTATAAAATTTCCCGATTTATTTTGCAATGTTGCCTTTGACATTTTATTCTGGTAAGCATAGGCCAGTTCCACATAACCAATGCTACCTTTTGTTTGCTTTACAAAACCACTAACCCCTTCATTGCCTTTTGCACCTAATCCGGTAGGCCACTGTAAAGATTTACCTTTGCCGACTTTGTTCTTCCAATCACTACTTATTTTTGACATATAATCGGAAAAAATGTAGGTGGTGCCACTGCCATCTGAACGGTGTAGCACTGAAATCGGCAGGGATGGTAATTTTACATTTGGATTTACTTTTGCTATTCTCGGATCATTCCACTTGGTGATTTTACCCAAGAAAATATCGGCCAATACATCTGGTGTAAACTTCAAAGATGGGTCTTCCGGTAAGTTATAGGTAATAACGACAGCTCCTAAACAAGTAGGAATATGCACGAGATAACCCGGGGATTCCTTTAATTCTTCATCACTCATCGGGGCATCAGAAGCTCCAAAATCTACCACTTTATTTTGTATTTGCTGTATACCGGCTCCTGATCCAACCGATTGATAATTGACCTTGATCCCCTTCTTCTGATGATAAACGTGAAACATCTTAGAATATAGCGGGTAAGGGAATGTCGCTCCCGCCCCTATTAATGTGTTCGCGGAAGCCGTGGTTTTTTGTGTGTCCGGATTCTTTTTCGAATTATTCCCGCAAGAAACCAGTGTCAATGCGGAACTTAAAATAGCCAATAAAATTAAATTTACTTTTTTCATAACTTTAAATTTTGTTATATGATTCTTGATTTGTCTTTTCTATATTTTTGTTTAAAGCGCATATTGGACATTGAAATTTACAGAGTGAACGGGATAAGCCTCTGAAGCTACCGCTGTCCATTCCCGATAGTTTAAGGAAAGAGTAACCCCGTTTATAGGTTTTGCTTCTAGGCCTGCAATGATTATCGACCCATCATTTCCATTTTTTCCGGACCCGACATTCCATTTTTTTGCATCATTGCGGTTTATTCTATTGGAAGTTAATCGGTCGTAACGAGCAAAAATGCCTATCGTTTTATTCACCCAATATTCCCCGTAAAAGGAAATTCCTCTCAGAAGATGATTATTAAGACTTCTAAAATTGTTTTGAAGGTTATATTCTGCCCCAATACTAAATTTTCCCATTTTGTATCCGACAAATGCCGCAATAGTATTTTTGTTGGCTATTGTATTGCTGTCGGTTGAAGCGATGGAAGAATAATCAGCGTAAACACGTGCGTAAAGTCCTTTAATAGGGTTGATCGTCAAACCGGCAGCATATTGAAATTGCCCATTGGGGTCTTGTAGTTTTTTGTACCCTTCTCCGTTAAAAATACTGACATCCGCTTTTAGTAGTTTGCTAAATTGATATTGTACAACGAGACCGGCATCGGCACTGGAATTAAAATGATACTGGTCTTGAAAAGACTTGTATAAATAGCGTTTTCCCCAAAAATTTTCCTGAAAATGGAAGGCTCTGGTGTCGATTAATCCAAAATTAAGTGTCAATTGATTTGTTGCTTTCCAACTTAACCCCGCATTTTTTAAATAAGCCGTATAAGCGCTTAGATTAGCATCCCGCCCCACGTCGAGCTTGACATTTCCGCTCCATTTGTTGCTAAAATGATATGAATAACCAAAATAAGCACGGGTTACTTCAAACCCTGATGTGGTTTTACGTTGCATCTTGTCATTTGCGCCATTTATTTTTGAAAATATAGCGTGATAATCAGCATAGACTTTTATGCCAATTTTCCCCGAAGGATTACATGTCGTGTCTTTAGGTGTTTTGCTTTGTGCATTTGCTTTTCCTACTATTGACAAGACCAACAAACAAAAAAGTACTACTTTTTTCATTTTGTGTCTATTCATTTTAATTATATGGCAAAAGTAAAAGCCTAATGTTATCTTAATATGAAGCCTGTATGAAGAAATGGTTAATCCTGAAAGGCGAGACTAAAATAATTCGGGTTAAAGAAATGAAGATCGTCCGCGACCTACAAAATTGATTGATGGCGGGTATGGTTGCATACCTACAAAACGAGGAGGAAAGCCTTCCCGGGCTAAAACAAAATAACCCGCATTATTCACCATTTTTTGGAGACGGTCGTGTAAATGCTTTTTAATCAATTACCTGTGTAATTATCTGCATTTTAGTCATTCCCCAAATATGAGGAATGGTTTGGAATTATCTTTTTGCATCTATATTTCGGCTTAGCTCAATAACCTCTGCGTTACAAACTCTTTGCAGTAGGCTACTACAGCGGCAGAGTTCGATGCATTTCGATTGTACTCAATGTACCACATTTCGATAAACTCAATATATCACCTTGTAGCTACAAAAAAAGCTAATCCCGTGAATAAAGCGGGATAAACCTTTCCTTCGTAGCTTCTTGCTTGCAACTTCTCATCTGGATCTTTAAAGGTTCTAAACTTTTCAGATCAAAAAGCTACTGAGAAGTTGTGATAATGGTCTTTAAAATCGTATTGTATTTCCCATTTGTAGCGGCTGCAAATACTTTTTATAATAGCCAACCCTAAACCACCGTTTGCTGTTTCGGATGAAGAAATGGCAAAACGTTTGAATAATTTCTCTCTGTTTAATTCAGTTTTACCCGTGTTGGCAATAATCAGCCTATTCTCTTCCGTTTTAATAAATATTTCTCCCTTTATATCATTGTGAGTAATGGCATTTATCAGCAAATTGCTTATTAAAATTTCCATTAGCGTTTTGTTGCAACCGATAGTCCACTTTTTGATTAATTCCTTTTTGATTGAAATTTGCTTTGTGATGTAGAAATCCATCAGTAATTCCAACGTATCATTTATAATTTGAGTTAAATCAACTTTTTCCTGAAAGGAAAATTGTTTATTTTCAATCTTTGCCAACAAGAGTAAATTTTTATTAATACGAGTCATGCGCGATAAAGGCAATTCCGTAGAGGATAATATTTCAGCTTGTTTATCGGTGATATTTTTATTTTGCAAAAGCAAATCCAGCTTGGACTTTAAAACCGCTAATGGCGTTTGCAACTCGTGCGAAGCATTCTCTATAAAACTCTTTTGCTGTTTGTAAACAGACAGGTTTTGGTCGGTTAACTGTTTTAAAGAGTGATTGAGGTCATTAAACTCTTCAACATTGGATTCATCAAAGGAAAGATTGTGACCCTTTTCTAAATTGAATGTTTTGAGCTTATTAAGCGTATTGTGAAAAGGTTGCCAGATTTTCTTAGAAAAACGGTTAGTTACAAATAATAATATCAATACAAAACAGGATATAAGAACAGCAAAAATAATGAAAGTACTGCCAATTAAGTCTTCCGATTCTACTAAACTAATCTTTGCGGTGTATAAATAAGGCTTATTTTCTATCTTTATTATTGATTGGAAGATCCGATAGGGTTCCATTTCATGCTCCAGGGAGTCCCAAGAGCTTTTAGAGAAGAGTCTCTTCTCTTTAAATGAATTTTGGTAGGGGGTTATTTTTACATTTTTTGTGTAGTGATTCCAAGTCGGAATTTCTGAAATTTTTAAATGAGGTAAATACTTTTGTCGAAATTGTTTTTCGTTTAGAATCAGCGTTTCATCAACATCTTCGATATATAAATGCCTTACCATGAAATAAAATACAGGTACAGCAATGATTAGGATAATAATACTGCACCATAAATAGATGCGGAGGGTTTTGTTTAATAATTTTCTTGCCATCTTAATCGATCCACTTGTAGCCGGTTCCGTATACCGTTTTCAGATATTCATCACAACCAACTTGTTTCAATTTCTTTTTTAGATTCTTAATGTGCGCATAGACAAAATCGTGGTTGTCGAACATATCGGCAAAGTCGCCATTAAGGTGTTCTGCAATAGCGCTTTTAGAAAGTACTCTGTTTTTATTCCCTATAAAAAAGAGCAATAACTCATATTCTTTTCGAGTAAGCATAACTATATTATTGTGAACTTTTACCGTTTTTCCGACGATATCAATGCTAATTTCATTGTGCTGAATACAGTTGCTCCCATTAAATTGCTTCCGCCGGATAACAGCATTTATTCTTGCCAACAGTTCAGAATGATGAAAGGGTTTTGCCAAATAATCGTCCGCCCCAATTTCTAGCCCTTTGACCTTATCTTCTACTGAATTTTTTGCAGAAATAATAACAACGCCATCCTGTTTCTTGTCTATTTTGAGCATTTTCAACAAGTCCAGACCATTCCCTTTCGGTAGCATTAGGTCTAATAAAATACAATCATATTCATAGATTGATATTTTTTCAACCGCCTGATGGTAATCGGCAGCCATTTCACAAAGGTAATTCTCCTCCTCCAAGTATTTGGCAATATCCTGCGCCAGTTCTTTTTCGTCCTCTATAATCAAAATTTTCATACCACTAATTTATCTTTCAATTCTGAAGAAAGCCTGAATATTTTAGAATATTCTTTTTGAGAAGACAATCTTTTGAGAATAGCCTGCGGATAGGATACTTGTTATATCCATTTTTTTCTCTTAAAATAAATCAACATGACAATCATTATTATACACATAAGACCTAATGAATAGAAATAACCAAAATGCCAATGAAGTTCCGGCATATTTACAAAATTCATCCCATAGATGCCGGCTATAAATGTCAAAGGAATAAAGATACTGGCCATAATAGTCAAGACTTTCATTATTTCATTCATCTTATTATTAACTGTTGCCATATAGATTTCCATTAAGTTCCAAGACATTTCCCTATAAATTTCTATATTCTCAGTAATCTGTAAAATGTGATCAAAAAGGTCTTTAATATATGTAATTGTTTTTGCCTTTATAAATGGATGTTCAATTCTTAATAATTTGGTAACCAACTCTTTAGATGGATATATTATCCTACGAAGTTCAATAAACCTGTGTTTCAGTTCCTGTATTTCCTGGATAGATTCTTTTTGAATAGATTTGAAAATTAAATCATCTTCTAAGTTTTCAGTATAATCTCCAATGGATTCCGTTATTGTATAATATTGATCTACAATAGTATCTATGATAGAATAAGCTAAATAATCACTTTTTTCTTTCCGAATTTTATCCAGTACATTGCTAATGCGTTTATTGAGGGAGTGAAAAATAGATAGTTCAGAATCACAAAATGTTATCACATAATTCTTCCCCAGGATGATACTTATATGTTCTGTTTTATATTTATCCTCTTTATAATCGATGGATTTTATTACGATAAAAAGATAGTCCTCATATTCTTCTAACTTTGGACGTTCTTCTGTATTAACAATATCCTCTAAAACTAGTGGATGGAGATTAAAATATTGAGCAACTTCTTTAAGTTTAGAAAAATCGTTGAGACCTTGTACATGAAGCCAATTTGTATAATTATTTTCAATTCTGGAGGGAAGCTCTTTTAGGTTTTCAAATTGAGTGGTGACTTTTTCTTTTTCGTTATACTTTACCAAATTTATTGATGTAGAAAGATGGGATTTATCGTCCGTATAAATCATTTTTTCGGGATCACCCTTTAATTCTTTCTTTTTCATCAATCTATATAGTGTTTTTATGTCTTATGTCTTGTCACTAAATCAAATACAGCTCATCTTTTGAATGTGATGCTTCCAATATGGAAGCCTTTCCCAAAAGTCAAGATTATAAATTTAGTAAAAAAATTTCAACTGAAGTTTTTTCTTCCGCTCTTGCAAAACCCATTTATAAGGAAATATAAAGATTGTTGATCTTTTTTTCTTTAAAGAAGTACCGGTTTGGTATTGTGCCTTGTACCCCAAAATTTGGATCAAGCTTTTCAAAGAAGAAGAAATCCGGCAATAGAAAAAAAATATGCTTTATCTCGGAGAGCAGGACAGGCTATGCTACCTAATTTTAGCTTTTGTTGACGCGCTCAATATATCTGTTAAGTTTTTCTCTAACATATCCTTGTAAATTAGTCCGTCAATGTACTTTTCAGGTATTGATTTATAGCCAAATTTAGCACCCAAAATGCTACCAGCGGCACAAGCATTTGTGTCTGCATCCCCACCTTCATTTATCACTCTTAACAGATTATCTTCAAAATTTTCAGCTTTAAAACAAGCCCAAAGTCCTGCTGACATAGCTTTTAAGGTATATCCATTTGAGGTAGCTTCATCTAAGAATAAATCTTCAATTGGTACTTTATATAATTTTTCAAAAATCGGTGGTATCCTATTATCGTATCTGTGCAAGTATTCTGAAAGACCATTAGGATAATATTCTTCAATTTGATTTTTATACAAATCAGTTCCAAGGCCAAAAGCATCGTCAACAGCCTGACTGTAAAAACACCTTTAACCCGCATTATTCACCACTTTTTGAAAAAAACTCTACAAGTCGTTTAGAACCAACGGCTCGTCAAATTTTTTCGTGTTTTGGTCGTTCCTCAAATTTGATCCAGTAAAAAGTGAGAGGCCATAAAAAAAGGGCTTCTTGATGAAGCCCTTTGTAGCGAGATCGGGATTTGAACCCGAGACCTCAGGGTTATGAATCCTGCGCTCTAACCAACTGAGCTACCTCGCCAGATTCGTATTTCGAGCTGCAAAGATAGGATTTCGTTAAAAAATAACAAGCAACGAATTGAGAAAAATTATTCTTTCCTTTTGTATTGCAGACAGCAACAGCTCACTTTCAATAAAAGACAACCATTAGCCAGGTTTCTTAAAACCCACTAACAGCAATTCCAATAGAAAGAGGGCGAATTTTTGATCCTACATTGGCCTTCAACAAGGAGGTCAGACTATAACTGGCATAGGCGGCAAAATGACCATAGCCTATTCTTACAGTACCGGCCACTCGCCAGGTTTCAAAATATTTCCGATCTTTTATCTTTTCTTTTTGATTCTGTCCTCTAATTGTTCGTTTTGCCTTGGTGTGTGCATCTAACAAAGCACCAAACTTCAATCCAACAGCGGCTTTAAATCCCGAATTGGCATTTTTTCCTATACTGCGATAGCGCAATTCCACCGGGATCTCAACATAGGAATTGATAAGATGAAAACTCTTGTCTGTAGAATCCGGTTGAAACTTAAGTTGTGAACTTGTTCCCCCTATATCTGCTTTTTGATTATCAAAAGACATGTGACTGGCACTTATGCCCAGCCCCGGAGCTACACTAAAGTGAGACCCGTCTCCCAAGGGAAAATCATAAGTAAGCGCAATATTAAAGCCGTGAGAGAATCCTCCGGTATTAATACTATCCGGGGCTCCCGTCCAGGTGTCATACGTAAAACTGGCTACTACAAAGTCTCTTGAATGCTTTATCATCTTAGCTCCCGGAGTTTGAGCCATCGCCCCCACACCCATAAAAGCAAGTAATAAAATAGAAAGAAATAGTTTTTTCATAATAATTTTTGTATTTTGGATAGGGAATTCCATTTAATAAGTGGTCAAAGGTAAGGTTTTCAAAATAAAAAATAACACAAAAAGGACGTCCTTAAATAATTACCTATTTTTGCAAAAGTTAAATGAGTTGACATGGCAGCAATGCGACAAACACAGCAACAAAAAATGTTGCAGAAGTTATCTCCTCAACAGATTCAATTAATGAAGCTGTTACAGGTTCCTACTGCCAATTTAGAAGAGCGGGTCAAGGAAGAAATTGAGGACAATCCGGCTTTAGACTATGGCACAGAAGAAGACAATGAAGAAGATTTCCCGGAAGAAGGAAGCGATCTGGACTCCACTAATGATGAATCTACAAGTGAAGAACAAGAAGATATCGATTTATCGGAATACCTTGGAGATGATGAAATTCCCGATTATAAGGTAAAAGGAGAAAGGTACTCCGGATCAGAGGAAGAAGAAAGAACCATCCCGGTTCGAGTAGAAAATAGTTTTCACGATCATCTACAAACGCAACTTTCTTTATTACAACTTACCGAAAAAGAAAAAAAGATCGCTAAGCAGGTAGTGGGAAGTCTTGATGAAGGAGGATATCTGCGAAGGTCTCCTGAAGCCCTCTCTGATGATTTAGCCTTTACCGGTAATGTAGAAGCCAGTCCGGAAGAAATCAAAGCAATTATTAAAAAAGTACAAGAGTTTGATCCGCCAGGTATTGGAGCCGCTGATTTACAAGAATGTCTACTGATACAGCTTCGAAAAAAAGATCTCAATATACCCGAAATAAAAATTGCTACGACAATTTTGGAAAGTCAGTTCGATGCCTTTTCAAAAAAACATTATGAAAAAATTTGCAAATCTTTAAACATTAGCCGAGAGGAACTCAAAGAAGCCATTGACGAAATCATTAAGCTCAATCCCCGACCGGGAGGAAATTATGGCAGTATCAATAAAGCAAAAAGTTATGTTGTTCCCGACTTTTTTATTGTTCAAAAAAATGGTGCTTTAGAGCTCACCCTAAACAGTATGAATGCTCCGGAGCTCCATGTATCAGGAAATTACAAAGAAATGCTCAAAGCATATGATGAAAGCAATAAAAAGGATAAAGAGCAAAAAGAAGCGGTGATGTTTATTAAACAGAAAATCGATTCTGCCAAATGGTTCATTGATGCCATAAAACAACGCCAACATACCTTGCTCAGCACAATGGAAACCATCATGAACTATCAGGAAGAGTTCTTTATCACCAATGACGAAACTACACTGAAGCCTATGATTCTAAAGGACATTGCCGATCGTACAGGGCTAGATATTTCTACAATCTCCCGAGTAGCTAATAGCAAATATGTTCAGACGGAATATGGCATTTATAAATTAAAATATTTTTTTTCAGAATCATTAACCAAAGAAAGTGGAGAAGAAGTTTCTACACGAGAAGTGAAAAAAATTCTTCAGGACATCGTAGAAGAAGAAGACAAAAAGAAACCCTTGAGTGATGAACGACTGACAAAAAAATTAAAAGAAAAAGGTTATCAAATTGCACGTCGTACTGTAGCTAAATACAGGGAACAATTGGAAATCCCGGTGGCTCGATTAAGAAAAGAAATATAAAGTCCATCCATGAGATTTACCCCAACAAACGGAGAGACGACCATGAAAGAGGTACCTATGTCTTCTTTTCCTAAAGGAATTAAAATTCCGGCCTCCATCATAAGTTATATTTTCCATCCCTTCTTCATTCCACTCATTGGTATCTGGATGATTGTGGAGACCCATTATTTGCAATTTGCCGGATTCGACAGGAAAGCACTCATCCACCTGTATGGATCCATCGTTACCAATACGACCTTACTCCCTTTTTTTACACTCTTTATGTTAACACAATTAAAGTTTATCTCCGGGTTTAGCATGCCTCGGAGAAGAGATAGAATTATCCCTTACATCGCCCTGATGACTTTTTATATCTGGACCTATCTGGAGTTCAAAAAGCAACTCATGATACCGGAGATCGTAAAAGTCTTTCTCCTGGGAATTTTTATCTCCTCTATCTTGGGGTTTATAAGTAACATTAAAACGAAAGTAAGCCTGCATTGTATCGGAATGGGCAGCTTAATCGGATTGGTCATCTCCTTCTTCGGGCAAACCTTTATTCCGATGATAATTCCTATAACAGCAGTCATCTTCGTAGCCGGATTGATATCCTCTTGTCGCCTTATTGTCGCTAATCACACTTATCCCGACATTTATATGGGACTCCTCTTTGGTGTCTTTGCTCAACTCCTTGCTTTTTGGATTCTTTAGCAATCTCCGAATCAGGGTGCAAATAGGTTGCACCAACGCTGTTTATCTTTGTTTCTACTATCGTCTTAACGAACAATTTTGTATATTCGCTTCAATAAGTTTTTAATTTAAACAGATCATGGCAAAAGAAAAAACAGATAAAGGAAACACGGAAAAACAGAAAGCCTTACAGTTGACAATGGATAAAATCAAGAAAGATTTTGGGAAAGGCTCTGTAATGATGATGAATGAACAAGGAAATCGTCAAATGGAATCTATCTCTACAGGATCTATCGGGTTAGATGCGGCTTTAGGGATCGGCGGGTTACCAAGAGGTCGGGTTACAGAAATATATGGCCCGGAATCCTCCGGTAAAACGACTATTGCAATCCATTGTATTGCAGAAGCTCAGAAGAAAGGAGGGATATGTGCTATTATTGATGCCGAACATGCTTTTGATCCTACCTATGCTAAAAAACTTGGGGTAGATGTCAATAATTTGATTATTTCCCAACCGGACTATGGAGAACAAGCCCTGGAGATTGCAGATCGACTCATCCTTTCCGGCGCTGTAGATTTGGTCGTTGTCGATTCTGTGGCCGCCTTGGTTCCTAAAGGAGAATTAGAAGGAGAAATGGGAGATAGTAAAATGGGCTTACAAGCACGATTGATGTCTCAGGCTTTACGTAAATTAACCGCTACCATAGGGAAAACAAATTGCTGCTGTATCTTTATTAACCAGTTGCGTGAAAAAATCGGTGTCATGTTTGGAAATCCGGAAACTACAACCGGAGGAAATGCACTCAAATTTTACTCCTCTGTTCGCTTAGATATTCGCCGTTCTACACAAATCAAAGATGCTGAAGGCGCCGTCGGAAACCGAACCAAGGTAAAGGTCGTCAAAAATAAGGTAGCCCCTCCTTTCCGAAAGGCTGAATTTGACATCATGTATGGACAAGGAATTTCAAAAACCGGAGAAATTATTGACTTAGGGGTAGATTTTGATATTGTTCAAAAAAGCGGTTCTTGGTATAGCTACGACGGAAACAAGCTGGGGCAGGGAAGAGAAGCAGTCCGACAGTTATTGCTGGATAATCCGGAGCTGGCAGATGAGGTAGAATCCAAAATAAGAGAAAAGTTAACAGAAAAAGCCGCTCTTTTATAAAAACGATTCTTGTTGTCGGGTTAAAATGATGCGATTTCATGGCTACAGCAGGCAGGTTCACTACGCTGCCAATGACAGCCGATTGTAACCTTTGTGTTTGGCTAGGGCTGGTGGGGGGGCGCCGCCAACCAGCCCTAGCCAAACACAAAATATTGAAGGTTCTTTTGAACGAAGTGAAAAATCTTTCTAATAAGCTTAATTGATGACGTTTGTCGGACAACAATGAAAAACAATTTATGGGTAAAAAAAAGATTTCCAGAAAACAAGCGTTAAAACAAATGGGCGGGCTGGCAGCAGGTGTCCCTTTTTTATCTTCTCTTCATTCTTTAAAAAAAGAAGAAGCAACGATACAAAAACCGAACAGCCCCTATTCCCCAAAACATGAACAGCCTCATATTATACTTATAATGACAGATCAACAGCGAGCAGATGCCTTAGGTTGTGCAGGCAACCCGTCGGTTATCACCCCTCATATTGATCAGTTGGCAAAAGAAGGAACTCTTTTTACTCAAACTTACAGTCCAACGCCCAGTTGCACACCGGCAAGAAGCTGTTTTCTAACCGGAATGGAACCGTGGAAAAACGGAATGCTGGGATACGGTAGAGTGGGAAGGAAATATAAGTATGAAATGCCACAAATGATTAGAAATGGGGGGTATTACACTTTCTGCATCGGTAAAAATCACTGGTTTCCACAAAAAACGCTAAAAGGTTTCAATGGGGCTCTTGTAGATGAAAGCGGGCGTATAGAACAAGATGGTTTTATTAGCGATTATAGAGATTGGTTTAAATTAGAAGCTCCCAATGAGAATCCGGATAAAACGGGAATAGGTTGGAATAGTCGATTAGCAAAAGCTTTTGCATTAGACGAAAAACTTCATCCTACGCACTGGATCGGCAGCACGGCTACAGATTTTATAGATAGATACAATGTAGATGCCCCCTTGTTTTTAAAAGTATCTTTTGAGCGCCCTCATAGTCCGTATGACCCTCCACAATCTGTATTAGACAGATATAAAGACAAGGAAGTATCCGGTCCTGCTATCGGGGACTGGGAAGGGAAGATTTATAATTATCCTCACACGGATAAAAAGATACCAACGACCGGATCCGAGGATGCTGCTTTTGGAGACTTTGGAGTAGAACAGGTCAAAGACTCTAAAAAACATTATTACGCCAATATCACTTTCATTGATGATCAAGTAGGAAAATTAGTTACTAAGTTGAAAGAAAGAGGAATGTATGAGAATACCCTCATCTGTTTCATCTCAGATCACGGGGACGAAATGGGAGATCACTACCATTGGCGGAAAACCTTCCCTTACCAAGGCTCCGTACACATTCCGTTTATTCTAAAATGGCCTAAAAAATTTGACACCGCTTTTCAAAGAGGAGGAAAGATTGATTCCCCAATAGGCTTACAAGATATCCTTCCTACTTTTTTAGAGGCCTCCGGCCAAAAGGTTCCCGAAGATATGGATGGAGATAGCGTTTTAGATCTCATTCGTGGAGAATCTCAAAATTGGAGGAGTTACATCGGTTTAGAACATAGCTCTGTTTACTTTTACAACAATTATTGGTCCGCCGTAACAGACGGGAAAAGAAAATACATCTGGCACTTCAGAACCGGACAAGAGCAATTTTTTGATTTAGAAAAAGACCCGACAGAAAACCATGACTTAATCAAAAAAATAAGTCGAAGAAACGAAATTAAACAGTGGAAAGCTCGACTTGTAGACTATTTGAAAGAAAGAGGGCCCGAATTTGTAAAAGAGGGTGAATTAGTGACGCGCAAAAAGAGCATGACCTACAGCCCTCATTATCCGGGAGCTAAAGAAGATTTACAATCCTGGAAAAAAGAAGAAAAAAATAGTTTTACCTTAGAGCCAAAGGCATAATCTGACCTTTCTTTGATCCCTTTTCTAAAATACTCCTCCACATTTTGGACAATTCGGAGATCCTTTTAATTGCCCTTTTGTATCCGTTTCATAGTGACAACATTCCCGGAACCGCTGTTTTAAAACAGACTTGGACCTCCGGACTCTTGCTTTTACATTCGACAGGGTAATCCCCAATAATCGAGCTGTTTCTTTTTGCGTTTTCCCGTCCCTGTATATGAGCATTACCACATCTTTATAAATCGGAAGACAGTTCACTTACAAAGGTATCAAAACAACAAAAATCCTTCGCAAAGAAAGGTTGTTCCTGTTCCTCGGCTCCGAACCTTTTTGGCTCCTCAATCTGGTCAACATATCTCGATTCCCGTTTAAAATAAGCATTTATTTCATTCCTCGTTATCTGATATAACCAGGCCCGGATCTTCTCTTTTTCTCTGACTTGTGCATAGTTTTCATACGCTTTTAAAAAGACATTTTGGTTCATCAAGTAGATACAAATACAATGAAAAAGATACATTTTTTTATCTTTTTTTGCAAAAAGACAGTATCAAAAATAGACCATAACATAAACGAGCTATTTATTATAGGGATTCACCCCCATATTGTACCAGGTAAAAGCATACCGATCTGTGAGTTCCCCTATTAATTTC
This sequence comes from uncultured Chitinophagaceae bacterium, assembly GCA_964647485.1. Taxonomy (GTDB): domain Bacteria; phylum Bacteroidota; class Bacteroidia; order Chitinophagales; family Chitinophagaceae; genus FW021-bin31. The sequence continues at coordinate 133,326 of CAZYHV010000004.1, forward strand.
TCTGTATCCATTCCGGTACCATGTCCGGCATTGTGTTGAATTTGAAGGAGAGTAGGGTTATCACTTGTATTCTTCGCTTGTAGCTCTGCAGCAAACTTAAAAGAATGAGCAGGCACTACTCGATCATCATGATCTGCGGTCCAGACTAATGTTGCAGGATATTTTGTGCTGTCCTTCACATTTTGAACCGGAGAATATCCCAATAAATATTCAAACATTTCTTTGGAATCTTCCGCCGTGCCATAGTCCGTCGCCCAGCCGGCTCCCGCCGTAAATTGATTATAACGCAACATATCCAATACGCCGGCCCAGGGGAGTGCAACTTTCATCAGATCGGGACGCTGCGTCATCACAGCGCCTACCAACAGACCTCCATTGGAGCCTCCGGCAATAGCCAGATAGTCAGAAGAGGTATAATTGCTGTCAATCAGATATTCTCCGGCAGCAATAAAATCGTCAAAGACATTTTGCTTATGCATCTTTGTTCCTGCTTTATGCCAGGATTTACCATATTCTCCACCTCCACGGATATTCGGTTGAGCATAAACGCCCCCATGGTTAAGCCATACCATCCGGGTACTACTAAAAGAAGGCATCAAGCTAATATTAAATCCTCCATAAGCATAAAGGTAAGTCGGATTTTTTCCCTTCAATTTTAACCCTTTTTTATAGACGATGTACATGGGTATTTTCGTCCCATCTTTACTTTTATAAAAGACTTGTTTGGTTACATAATCTTCCGGGTTAAAGTGGAGTTTCGGTTGCCAAAACAAGTTAGACTTTCCGGATTCCAAATCATAATGATATACAGAGGTAGGGTAAGTAAAAGAATTGAAGGTATAATACAAATCGTTGTCTTGCTTCCTCGCATGAAACCCTCCAACGCTTCCGGCAACCGGCAGCTTCACTTTTCTTATTTTGTTTCCATCTCTATCATACTGATAGACCACATCTTTCACATCCTTCATATAAGTAGCAAAGAAATACTTTCCGGCCGTAGAAACAGACAATACATCAGATGTTTCAGGAATAACACTTTCCCAGTTTTGGGGCTGAGGATGATCCGCATCTACTTTTACCAACTTATAATTTGGAGCCTCTTTATTTGTATAGATATATAAAGTATTTCCATCGTTATCAACTACATTCTGTTCACTTTTGTAGCCTTTTACAATAGGAACAATGGTAGCATTAGGCTCATGAAGATCTTTGATATATAATTCATTTCCCGTTGTTGTTTCTGCTGCATTAATGACCAAATAATGCTGATCTTCTGTCAAATACGCGCCAATATACCGATGGGGCTGTTTCTCTCCTCCAAATACAAATCGGTCTTCAGACTGTGGAGTCCCCAGCTTATGATAGAACAAGCTATGGTGTATCGTTTTATAAGTCAATCTATTTTCTCCTCGAGGAATTTCATAGGTAGAATAATAAAAGCCCTCATTTCCTTTCCAGGAAACACCACTGAATTTTACATTCTTAATAGAATCGACCTCCTTCCCCGTTTTGGTATCAATGACCACTACATCCCTCCAATCCGAGCCTCCATTAGAGACTAAATAAGCCATTAAGGAACCCTCTTTGGTGAAGGAAGTTCCCTGCAAGGTAACACGTCCGTCTTCCGAAAATTGATTCGGATCAAGAAAAACTTTTGCAGAGGCGGTATCCTCCGGGTTTTTCATCCTGTATAATACCGACTGATTCTGTAAGCCCGAATTCTTAGAAAAATAATAATATGATCCATGCCGGCTTAAAGAAGACATACGGGCATAATCCATATCTCCAGCTATTTCCTTTCTTATTTTTTCCCGAAAAGGAATCTGTGCTAAGTATTTATTCGTTACTTCGTTTTCTTCCTTCACCCAATGTTCTACCTTTGAAGCGGTATCGTTTTCTAGCCAACGATACGGATCGGGGACCGCCACACCATAAAAAGTATCCACAACATCTACCGTTTTCGTTTCAGGGTAGTCAATACCGCCCTTATCTTTTGTATTTGTACGACAAGCCATTAAAAAAACGATTAAAAGGAAAGGAGTAATCTTTTTCATCTTCGTAACATTAAAAAGGCACAATTTAAGGAAATTAAACCGGTTTATTGAAGTCTTCTTTTTTGTAATTACTCTATTGGGCTCTTTCGAGCAAAATAAGTATCTTTACCCATTGATCCCTTGAGGATAACAAAAACGTGTTTTTCATTTATCTCAGGCGCCTTTCTTCGAAACAAAAGCTCCTTTGTTCATAACTCAAAAATTTTCCATACCTTTGCAGCCTTAAAATTTTTAACTAAAAAAATACAGGGAAATCATGAATGATTATGAATTGATGGTGATCTTTACCCCTGTGCTTTCTGACAAAGAATTTAAAGAAGGTCAGAAAAAGATTCAATCCATTATTAAAGAGAATGGAGGAAAAATCGTGCACACCAATCCCTGGGGGCTTAGATCACTGGCGTATCCGATTCAGAAGAAGACCACCGGTCTTTACTGGGTATTGGAATATCAAGCGCCATCCGACCTCAATGAAAAATTGAAAGTTCAACTCAACAGGGATGACACGCTATTGCGTTTCATGGTAACACGACTAGACAAATATGCCGTGGAATACAATGAGAAAAAACGCAATAAATCTAAATCTTCTAACCCGACTCAGGAAGAGTCTCAAAACGTGGAGGCTTAATTATGGCAAAACAAGAAATTAGATATCTATCTACTGCACGTGTACATAAAAACCGTAAGAAGTACTGTCGGTTCAAGAAGATGGGGATCAAATACATCGATTATAAAGATGCTGAATTCCTAAAGAAGTTCCTCAACGAACAAGGAAAGCTATTGCCTCGTCGAATTACCGGAAATTCTTTGAAATACCAACGGAAGGTAGCACAGGCAGTAAAAAAGGCTCGTCAAATGGCTATTCTTCCTTATGTAACAGACCTTTTAAAGTAAGAAATCATGCAAGTTATATTGATAAAAGATGTAAATAAGCTGGGTGCTTACAATGAACTGGTCACTGTCAAAGATGGTTATGCCAGGAATTATCTTATTCCTCAGAAACTAGCTGTGGAAGCTAGTCATTCTAACCTGAAATTGATGGAGGAACGCAATAAAGTACAACAGCAAAAAGAACAAAAAATGCTGGAGGAAATTGCACAAGTCAAAGAAGCATTATCAGCTGAGCCCCTAAAATTGGGTGCTAAAACCGGTACTTCAGGAAAAATCTTTGGTTCTATTACCACGCTACAATTATCTAGAGCTATTAAAGAACAAAAAGGATACGAGATCAATCGTAAACATATCGAAATACTGGATGAAATTAAAGAATTAGGATCGTACAATGCTAAAATCAGTTTCCCTAACAAACAGGAAATAGATTTAAGCTTCGAAGTAGTAGGAGATTAAAAACTCCCACAAAATTCTTACTAAAAAAACCCATAGCCTTCGCTTATGGGTTTTTTAGTTTTATACTGTACTATTATTCTAGCGTAAAAGGAAAAGAGAAAATAATGCAATGACGAAATTTAAAAATAAATACCGTATAGCATCCAATCACCGGAAATATTGAGATTATTCTGCCTCCGGGCAATCTTTTCTGACCCTTTGTATTGAAAATCGTGCCTGTTTATTGGGAACCGTGGTTCATCAAAAAATGGAATTATCCCCTTTGGGAGAAATCGTGAAAACGGAAATAGAACGAATTCCATCGTATCATCCATGCATCATTTTGGATGAATGGGTTATTATGCCCAATCATATACATTTGATTATCGAATTGAGGGATGATGGTTTTGACAATGGTATTGTATCCAAACTGAAGGGTGGTAATGGGGATAATGGCAATAATGTTAATCGCGACGTAATGGTAGAGAAAATTCATGAATTTTCTCTACCATCATCACCACAACAACAATGGTGGCACAACCTCAATTACAAACCTACCGACAACGAAATCAAACAATACCGTAAATTCCGCCGACGAATGATCATCCCAAAAATCATGGGCAAATTGAAAATGAAAACATCCAAACAAATCAATATTTTGCAAAATACCCCCGGTCGGAAAAATTGGCAAAAGGATTATCACGATCACATCGTACGAAATCAAAAATTATTTCACAATATAAAAACTATATCCGAAATAATCCTGCTAATTGGGAGGAGGATAAATTTAGATCTTGAAAACCGAAATCCATATCTCCACTCGTTTTTCCACATTGCCTCTCTTTGTACAGGATTATCCTTAATTTTACAATTCTTCAAAAGAAGAACCAGCGTATTCAAAACCAGTTTTTAAAATAGATACAGCATCAATGGACTATTTACAGGGACTTAATGCCCCGCAACGGGAAGCAGTAGAACATAAAGAAGGACCACTTATTATTATTGCCGGAGCCGGATCCGGGAAAACAAAGGTATTGACCACTCGAATTGCTCATCTGATGAATAATGGGGTAGACCCTTTCAATATCCTGGCTCTGACCTTTACCAATAAGGCCGCAAAAGAAATGAAAGAACGTGTAGAAAAGATGCTTGGCGGCACAGAAGCCCGAAATCTTTTTATTGGTACCTTCCACTCTGTTTTTGCTCGTATCTTAAGAAGGGAAGCGCCCAGAATGGGTTATCCCTCTAATTTTACTATTTATGATGCAGATGATGCAAAAAGTTTGGTAAAAACCATTGTCAAGAGACACAATTTGGATCCCAAAACCTATAAACCAAAGACGGTTATCAATCGTATTTCTGCTGCAAAGAATGCCCTGATACATCCTAAACAATATGAACAAGAGTTTGAATTCCGTCAGGAAGATTTAAGAGCAAACTGTCCTCTGATCTACAAGTTATATGCTAGCTATGCCAAAGAATGTTTTAAAAATGGAGCAATGGATTTCGATGATCTCTTGCTCAACATGTACGATCTGCTGACTAAATTTCCGGAGGCCTTAGTAAAATACCAGCATAAGTTTAAATATATTTTAATTGATGAGTATCAGGATACCAATCCGGCACAATATGCCATCATTAAACTTCTTGGAGATGTTCATGAAAACATCTGTGTAGTAGGAGATGATGCACAAAGTATTTATTCTTTCCGTGGAGCAACCATCCAAAATATTCTGAAATTTGAAGAAGACTACGAAGATGTAAAAGTGGTCAAACTGGAACAGAATTATCGAAGTACAAAAACCATCATCGAAGTTGCCAATCAAGTCATTTCCTGTAATAAAAAACAAATTAAAAAACAGCTTTGGACCGATAATGCCGGAGGCGAAAAAATCAACCTGATGCAGGTAAATTCCGACAACGAAGAAGGAAAATACATTGGGAGTATCATTGCAGAGCAAAAAGTCAGAAATCATTTTGCCAATAAAGATTTTGCCATTCTATATCGTACCAATTCCCAAAGCAGAAGTTTTGAGGAAAGTCTACGCCGACGGAACATCCCTTATCGTATTTTTGGTGGCTTGTCCTTCTATCAACGAAAAGAGATTAAAGATCTTTTAGCCTATTTGCGGATAGTCGTGAACCCACAAGATGAGGTTGCGTTAAGGCGAATTATCAATTATCCTACCCGGGGAATTGGCAAGGTGACTCTGGAAAAAGCAACCATTGTGGCCAATAAACACGGGGTTTCTTTATGGCAGGTTTTTGAAAAAGCTGCCAAAGCCGGCTTCAGGGGTTCCACACTGAAAGCCATTGAACATTTCGTGCTCATGATTAAAAGTTTTCAAACTATGCTGGAGAAACACAACGCCTATGATGTGGCTTTCCGTATCGGAAAAGAAACCGGCATGGTAAAAGAACTCTTTAAAGATAAAAGTACAGAAGGCATTGCCCGCTATGAAAACATTCAAGAACTACTGAATTCTATTAAATCCTTTACAGAAACACCTACCGAAGACGGAGAAATCACAGATAAAGACCTAGGGAGTTATTTGCAACAAATCGCACTCTTAACGGATGCCGACCAGGAAGATGAAGACAGTGACGTCGTTAGCCTGATGACCATCCATGCAGCAAAAGGACTCGAATTTCCCAATGTCTTCGTGGTAGGAATAGAAGAAGGTCTTTTCCCTAATATTATGGCAATCAACGAAAGGGAAGATTTAGAAGAAGAGCGCCGTTTATTCTATGTGGCAGTCACTCGGGCAGAAAAGAATCTCTGGCTTACCTTCTCCAACAGCAGGTATCGCTTCGGCAAACTAATTCAAAATGAGCCCAGCCGTTTCCTAAAAGAAATTCCAAAAGGGAGTTTGAATACTACCTATAAAGCACGCAATCCCCAAGAAAACTTCCCGGGAAATGGAAACAGAAGTGGGGCTTCTTCATTTGGAAAAAAGTCTTCCAATCGTCCCTCTTCAAAAGGATCCTCCAACAATAATATAGGAGCCAAAGCAGGTCGTCCTACCATAGTCAATCACAAACCTTCTTCCAACTTTCAGGCAGATAATCCGGATCAGATTGAGACCGGCATGGAAGTAGAACATGCCAAATTTGGTTTTGGTAAAGTTTTAAAAACCGAAGGTAACCCTAAGAACAGGATGGCCACTATCTTTTTTCAAAAGGCAGGTGAGAAAAAAATCATGCTGAATTATGCTCGGCTCATGATCGTGAAAAAGCAGGTGTAGTCCAATGGCAACGCCGAAAGAAGCCCTGGAAAAACTAAAGCATTATTGTGCTTATCAGGATCGGTGTCACAAAGAGGTAGAACAAAAGTTATTCGACTTAAAAGTGTGGGGAGAGGATGCTGATAATATTATTTTTACCCTAATCCAAGAAAATTTTCTCAATGAAGAACGTTATGCACGCAGCTTCGTCCGAGGAAAATTTAAAATGAAGAAATGGGGCAGAAACAAAATCCGTTACGCCTTAAAAAGGAATCAAATATCCGATTATTGTATCAAAAAAGGGTTGCGGGAAATTGAAGAAGACGATTATCTGAAAACATTAAAGGAGCTTGCAGAAAAAAAATATGACAGTCTAAAAAGGGAACAATATCTCCGTAGAAAATACAAGGTCAAGCAACATCTGGCTCGGAAAGGTTATGAATACGAGTTAATCAACCGGGTTTTGGAGGAAATAACAGCGTAAAAATCTAACCCCAATTGCCCAAGCGGAACCATATTCATATAGCCTCTCTCTATCCTCTTTTACAACAAAAGCACGGTCAAGGGTTTTTATTTGCTTTTATTCCGGCATTTTTGCACTATAACGGTGTATATTTACGTTGATTTTGCACTGTAGTAGTGCACGTTCTATAAAAAGTGCCCTATCACAGTGCAAAACCGGTCAAAGACTAGCGGGATTGGAAGGTATCAAAACCCAGGGCTTCGACCTCTTTCTGAAAAGCGGTCAATTCTTCTTCATTCATATTTCGAAAAGGCAGCCTAAATTCACCACAATCCAGCCCTATTAACCGCATATAAGCTTTCCCCACCGGATTACCGCCATATTTTCCCAACAAGGTAATTACATCAATGGATTTCTGTTGTAATGCTCTGGCTTTCTTCAAATCATTCCGCTCAAAAGCTGCCATCAGTTCTAAATATAATGGAGCTGCATAGTTATAGGTACTCCCAACAGCTCCCTTTGCTCCCAACACTAAGGCTGATAACATATTTTCATCTCTCCCCCAAAGCATATCATATTTTCCGTCTGCATAATGTAAACAGCTTAAAAAATCCATAAAATCCTCATGGGTATACTTAATTCCGGCAAAATTATCCAACTTCCCATCTATTTCTTTTAAAAGATCAAGCATGGGAAAATGAGCTCCGTTTAATACCGGAATATGGTAATAATAAAAAGGTAAATCCGGTACACTTCCGGCTATTTCCATACAACAGGCGGCTAACTGTTGTACATTGGCGGGTTTAAAATAATAAGGAGCCGTCAATGCCACACCATACAATCCGGCATCTTTAGAATATTGAGCCAATTCTTTCCCTTCTCTCATGCTGGTGCCCGCCACCAAAGCCATGACTCTAAAATCAGCATCCTCCTTCGTGGCTTCTGCCCATGCCGTAATCATCTGCTTTTTTTCTTCCAAAGTTAGAGAGACCCCCTCCCCGGTAGAACCGATAATAAAAGCACCAATAACGCCATTTCTCTTTAATAATTGATAATATTCTGGAACGGCTTGGAGATGAAGACGCCCATCTTCTTTCATCGGCGTAAATGGAGCCGCTATTAATCCTTCTAATTTTTGCATTGTCATATTGTTGTATTGTTTCATTATTATCTCTTTTAATGGTTTTCTTGTAATGGGTTAAATGGATTATTTTATTCTTATTACGGTAAATTCCCACTTTACTTTTTGTTGCCAGTTGGCGCCCTGAAAGCTTTCTACCGGAGCTTTGACCAATATCGAATTCCATCCTTTTTTAAGAGGGACTTTGGTGGGAGAGCGACTGACATAGGTTTCATCTTCAATGGGGTCTTCTTGTGAGCCATTGTTTCTGCCCGGATAAGTCCAATGTGGCGGAGAAATAATTTTCCCGTTTATCCATAATTTGCTGCCTCTATAGTCCCAGTCTCCTTCTTTGGGCGTTCTCACTGCATAGGAGCGAGAGGGATCATAGAAGCCAATCCAAAAATAGCCGGTAGTATCTGACGGACTGTATATTCTTCTATAAGCATAATAGGTGGTATTGGGTTGGGGATTTTTTAATACGCCCGAAATAACAGGATCAAAAAAGTGCCGCAGCCAGATGGTTGCTCCATTTACCTCTTTGTTAGCCGTAGAATCCGCTATGCTCTGCATCCTGCGTTCCGGCCAAAACTTGGCATCCCTCTTTCCTTTATTATCAAAAGGACCAAATAGCTGCCAATGAATATTTGTTTGTTTGAAATAAGGGAAAGGTTTGTTCTGAAAGAACGCCTTCTTTTGATCTAAAAGACGAGACTCAAATTCTTTAAATTGTTGAAACCGGTCTTCCGAATCTTTTCCCAGGGCGGTAGAAAGACCTTTAATCCCACCTCCACACCAGCTGCGTTCTGCCATGGCCAGCATGGCCGGATAGGCCGCATTCATCTGTAAAATATCTTCTTCGTTTTTTGCCCGATCATCATTCCATAAACAGATTTCTCCACCAAGGATTGACGTATCACCATAATTAACATCCCCAATTTGCTTATTATATATTAGCGGTATACCACTCAGTGGGTCTTTATGATTAAGGTAAACACCCCGGGAATCTATATATCGAATCACTTCTTTTGCTTGTGAATCCGGTTGCTCACTTTGCCACAATTGACGGATGGTATTCGCATCATAATTTCCTCCCGGAGCCCATCCGATGGTTTCTTTGCCCTGATTATGAATCAAATGAACCATTTCAGGAATAAAGTCCTGGTTGGTAACCTCTACCTCATCGGCTCCAATATGGAGATAAGGAATGTCGTAGGTAGTATCCACTTCAGTAAGGATCTTTTTCATTATTTTTAATCCGGAATCACTTTGCATATCCACACCCATCGCCCGTTGAAAAGCGGCACTATGTCCAGGCATGTCTATTTCGGGAACCAATGTAATATAGCGGTCTTTACAATATTGAATCAGATTATGCATCTCCTGAATCGTGTAATATTGTCCCTTATTTCGCGTCATAAACTTCCCTTTAGTAAGTTGGGGATATCTTTTTATTTGTAGCCGCCAGGCAACATCTTCTGTCAAATGAAAATGGAAAATATTCAGCTTATAATGTGCCATCACATCAATCTGCCGTTTTAATTGAGACATAGACTGATAATTCCTTCCGACATCTACCATATAGCCCCGCCAGGAAAATGCCGGCCAGTCTTTAATGTTTACCGCATCTACAAAAGCCCCATCCCTCATAAGCTGCCGTAAAGTCTGTATCCCATTAAAAACACCATGCGGTCGATTTCCGATAATTACAATTTGATCTGGATCAACATGCAATTTATAGGCTTCCTCCGGAAAGCGAGGAACGTCAACCGACCCAAGTCTTAAGATAATATGTGGTATTCCGGAACGAGCGTGTGTCCTCAGATGGACATTCAAGCCTTTTTTCCGAAGCTTCCTAATTAATGCTTTAGCCGTTTTTGTCAATGCGGTATCCTCCACAATGATATCATGGAGCTGATAAAGAGGGAATTCCCCAGATCGCCAAGATAAGTTTCTAGGCTTCGGGATAATAGCGGGTTTCTCATTTAAGTCATATACATATGGGTAAATAATATGCTTCCACATCATATATCCGGCGCCCAAAAGATGCAAACCATCATTGGTATACTTCAGATTGAGATTCCCATTTCCATCTTTCAAACCATCATAAACATCAATATAGGTATAATCATAAGTCCGAACTGCTTTTTTTAACTTCTGGTTGATGTACCTTATCTGCCTCCTTTTATTCGTGTGGTTTGGAAATTTTCCCGGTTTTTTGTTAACCGGGAAAATACTCTGTACATATATTTCTGTTCCGGGAGTATATTGATGCATCAAAGATACAATCCGATATATTCGATGGATAATCGTGTCCGGTGTAATTCCGGCGGCCAAATCATTGGTTCCTATCAAAAGAAAAACCTTTTTCGGTTGTCTTTTGATAATCTCCTCCAGTCGGTTTAAAACGCCTTTGGTTACATCTCCGCTAATTCCTCTATTTATAATATGCGGATCCTGAAACAACTCACTCCAAGAGCCGCCGTCTGTAATACTGTTTCCCAGAAAGATCGTTTCCCCTTTTTTTACCGGTAAAAGGTGGAATTGGCTCACTTTCTGATGATAATAGGTAGAAAACTGATCCTCCGGATAATGAGGAAGGGGGGATTGTGCAAAAGAACAGCACGAAAATCCCAAAAATAAAAAAAGGATACCCATCTTCGTCAGAAGGTTTTTATAATCCTTTTCCTTGAAGATACCTACAATGCTTTCGCTCCTCTTATTTCTCACAAAAGGCTGATTATTTCGCATTCTCTTTTGCACTCTTATTCTACTTTTTCCACTTTATTTTCTTAAATACAATTTGAGAATACCCCTTTCGCTCATATAAAACCCCTATCCTATGGTTACTCACCTTTACGATATCCGAATAGGCCGTACTTTCTCCTTTCTTATCTACCAAATAGCTTTTTGGCCAGGTTTTTCCGGCATCAAAACTGATTCTTAACGTCAAGTCTACCCGATCTGTAGGACTGGCAGCATTACAAAAAGCTAAATATTTTTTGTGTTTTTCACCTCCAATATTCAAGATACTTCCTTGATTTACCGGATCCGGAAGTTGCGAATCGTAGTATGTTGTATCCCAAGATTGTCCACCATCACTGCTGATAGAAATAATCCGTTCTCTCGGAGAACCGGCTTGATTACGAGTATTAAGCATCAACCCATTTCCGGGAAGTTCTGCGGCAGCGTTCTCATTACTTCCCAGGAAGGAAACATTCTCACTCAAATGAAAAGTTTTCCCGTGGTCATCCGTATAATAACCATGTGCCTGATAATCTTTGAAATGCGGCTGTGGGTCTCCTTTTGAATGATTGGCCGCTACATAAATCCTTCCTTTATATTTGCCCCATCGAAATTGCATAGCATGTCCTGGCGTATTGGCATAAGCACGCCATGCCTTTTTCTTTACTTGAGCAGTAATATTGACAGGCTGTGACCAGGTCTCCCCACCGTCTGTAGAGGTTTTATACCAAACTTTCCGATGTCCTTTTCCTTGCCTGAGGGCTCCTTCAGACACATCCCCCGTATTGTAAAATAAAAAAACACGCCCTTCGGGATACTTTGGATCCGTTAAGTCAACTACAGGTGCGGCATTCCCCGCCTGCAAGGTATCATTCCTCGCAACGACTTTTAAACTAGACCAGCTTTCCCCGTTATCCGTACTTCTTTTCATTACAATATTAACATGTCCGAAATCACCTGCTCCATTGACTCTACCTTCTGCAAAGGCCAATAAATCTTTATTGGGCAATCGAATAATTGCCGGAATCCTAAAACTCTTATATCCATCGTGCCCGGATTCAAAAACCGGAACCGCTTTCTTATCCTGACCTTTCGTTAATGAACTCAAACAAAAGACGGCTAGTAATAATAAAGATAGTTTTTTCATTTTTTCTTCTTTTATAACCCTTTACCCAATTTATAGGAGAAGGAAAATCCTCTTCCATATTCCTACCGAAAGACCCGGTTCTATCCCTCTGATACATTCTCAAATAAAAGAAAACCTATCATAGTATCAGGCGGCAGTGGAAATCTTCTCTAAGACATAATAAGAATAGGTAAAAAGTTTCATTAACCCAAATTCCATTGTATTATGTCTTACAAATATACAGAAAATAAAGAAAATCTCCTCTCTTTTTATTTTAAAATAATCCTCTGTTAATGTACTTTTTAGTATTTCTTTATTTAGAAATCTACATCCAACTGGTCTTCTCCTCTCGTTAAATATTTTAAATCAAATCGATCAAAAATGATCTTACCATGGTTGGTCTCAAAGGCCAGTGCTATTGTCCCATCATTGAGTACCGTAATGGTAGAATAGGCTCCATATTGGCTCATTTGTTCAGCATATTTCCATGTTTGACCTCCATCATAGCTCAACTTCACCGTCATCATTGACCTAGAAGAACTTGCACAATTAGAGAATAATAGGCGGTTTGTCGTAAATCCATCCTTTTTTTGTGTATAGGCGACAATACCCGCATTACAGGCAGGATCGATAAGATTATCATCATAATTGAAGTCCCAGGAAGCTCCGCCATCAGTGCTTCTGAATATACGTCTTCCTCCTCCATGGCTATAATCTCTTGCATTTACCATCAAAGATCCATTATTGAGTTCTACTACTTTGGCTTCATCTCCACCGGCTAGCAATTCATCTTTCATATTCCAGGAAGATCCATGATCATCACTATAAACAAGATAATCTCCTTCGCCCACATGATTCAAAACAAACATTAATTTCCCTTCGCGGGTATATAATCCATGACCTGAAGCAATGAATTTAAAGCCATTATTCCATTTTCCGTCTAAGATATCATCAGTTTTATCGACGGGTCCTGTCCAGGATTTTCCATTATCCGTGCTCTTATACATGTATAGAAGGTGATCTCCTTGATCTCCGACATAAGAACCAAACACAAAAATATCTCCGGTTTGACCATCTACCACAATGGCCGGATCAGAAACCCCTCCGTCCGGAGCACCACCAATTGGTTCCATATCTGACCAGCTTTCTCCATTATCAGTACTTCTCTTTATTACCAGACTAATATTGGAGTTCCCGCCCACATCAGAATTGCTTCCAACTCTCTTGTCGGCAACCAACAGCAAATCCCCATTCGCAGCAACAGCCAATCCTGGACAGCGATAATGATCTTCATCCGCATTTTCAAAAAGCGTTTTGTGTACTAAGAGGTTATAAGGATTCGGTGCGGTCGGTTCTCCTTGTTTTGCTCCGTTAATAAGCACCCCCTCATAATTTCCTGTCAGACCATGAAAGAGGTCTCCATCTTGTTTTTCAAAATCCCATCCCGCAATTAGATGATTTTTATCTGTAGGCACTTCAATATCAGCAGCATCTGCATACACCTCTTCCTTATTCAATGCTTTGTTCCAAAAATGTAAGTCATCGATATAACCACCAAAATTCCAATTCGCATCCTCTTTTGTAAAATCACCCACGAAAAAATTCTCTTTCATATTCAATCCGGCAAAAGAAGCATTTTCTTCTACAACACCTTCTTTCTGTCCATCCAAATAAATATAACTTTCTTCCTCCTCTGCATTATAAACCAAAACCACATGATGCCACTTCCCATCTTTCACAGAGGTGGTCGTCACATTTTGCGCAGCACTTCCCGAACCCCCCAACGGTCCCTCTCTCAAAGCCGTTCCTTCTTTATCCACCAAAAACCAGCCCAACTGACCATCTTGTGCATTCCTATCAATCACCAGCCCGATATAAGCCGTTCCATTACTCCAATATAGCACCCGTGGTTGTGTGGTTCCGGCTCCCGGGAGGTCTTTCATTTTCAATGAAATAGAAAAAGATTGTTCTGCAGGTAATTCCAAAGGATCCTCTCCCTGAAGATACATTAAATCTCCTTTCCCTCCATCGGAAAGATCCAAAAAGTGACCTGCCGTATCTATGGTCATTGCTGCCGTCGTATCTATATGAAGGTCAATTCCCTTCTGAATGACTTTTATTGTTTTAGATGCGTAGGAAGTCACTACCTTCATTGTTGCCGAACGAGGGGTTTGGGAATCATTTTCTGTTGCATCCACCATAACTTTGGTAATTCCTGAACCTTCTTTTTCAGATAGCGAAATCCAATCCGGCACGTCAGTAATCGTCCAATCGTTAATGGTAATAATTTCAAATGAGTCTTTAAAAGCCATATAGCTTGTATCTATTTCTGTTCTCGATAAACTCAAGGAATGTTTTCCTGCCTGAACTACTCTAATTTTTTGGGTAAAACGTCCTGACTCAAGCGTCAATTTCACTTCACGCTGACCTGCCGAAGTATTCTCTTCCACATCAATAATAATATTCTCATTCCCCGAACCACTCTTTGGGCTAAAGGAAAGCCATTCCACACTATCCGGCTTGGAAATGGTCCAATCCCGACCGGTCTGTATCGCTATTGTATCACTGAAAGCAGATGCCTCCCCACTAATAGAAGTCTTTGACACCTGAATACGTGCAGCAGAGTAATTCGGTAATTTCTCTTTCACACAAGAAAACAAAATCAACACTAAAGGGGCAAGTAAGAGTAATAGTTTTTTCATAACATTTTGTAATTTAGTATTATTAGCTTGTATTATGTTAGACAAATATAAGAAAATATAAGATTCTTTTCAAATGTTTTGATATCAACAAATCCCTTCTCTTTTTTACATCAACAGCAATACACTTTCCGGGAATCAAAAGACCCTCTCTTTGGTTCATTTGAGTAAAGAAGGGAGGATGATTACCCCCTAAACATCTTAAATATAGTTTTAACCTTTATAAGACTAGAGGTATATTTCTTCATTCTGTAACATCACCATCAATATAAAGTAAACATAACCCGGTTGTCGGGTAGTTGTATCCTACCCACAACTCGGTTATGTTACTATTAAAACTTTGGATATCCTGGAGTTTGGTCTAAATCCGGATTATTGGTCAATGTATTCCGATCAATCGGCCATAATAATTTATAGGAATCAGAGGAAGAAATTGTAGTGTATTCATACACATACTGATCTCCCATTCTTCGTAAATCATACCATCTTTTCCCTTCAAAAATAAATTCCAAAAGACGTTCTTTTAAAATGGCTTCTTCCGGATCAGCATCTACCGATTGATTAGGGAAGCCCAAAGTACTTGCATTATAATTAGATCCATAGGCTCTCTTTCTCACCTCATTTATTTCCGTTTTAGGGCTTTGGCCCAAAATTTCTTTTGCCTCCGCCTTCAACAGGAGTAAGCCTGCGTAGCGATAAATAGGATAGTCATTGGTATATTTTCTGCTTCCGGCATCTTGCACTCCTTTGTACTTGCTGACAAAAGCTCCTGCAATTTTATACTGCCCGCCAGATTTGTTATAAGCAGCCGTCAATGAAGCTAACTTCCGACTGTCTTTATCACTAAACTTCCGATATGTAGCTATTCTGATAGGCGCCCTCAAAATTCCGTCCCAATTATCGTCGCTCACATTAAACTTTCTATTTTCTACAGAGTCATAAAAGTTTGCAATTAGACCTGTTTGTGGTTCAAAAGTTGAAGCAAAAGGAAGTTGAGATTCATTTAACTCATTATGGATGGCAAAAATAATTTCATTATTTCCGCTATTATCTGCCGCAAATACCTCCGAATAATCGGGTAATAATTGCAGAGAAGAAACATTATTTTGTATATCATTTAAAGCATTCAATGCCGTAGTAGCATCATCGGTCCCGCCTCCGCGATGAGCCGTCCACAAAAAGACCTGTGCTTTTAGCATCTCTGTTGCAGCCTTTGACCAGTAGCCTTTATTATTTTTAAAGGAATAGTCATCGCCAAAATTATTTTCAGACTGTTCAATATCACTTTTAATCAGCTTCATTACGTCCTCTTTACTAGAGGCTTCTTTTGCTAAATTAGAGATATCTACAGATTCCGTAGGCTCGGTTTGAATAATCACGCCGCCCCAGCTTTTATACATTTGAAAATAATAAAAAGCACGCATACCATAGGCGATACCCAAATCATAATTTTTATCCGCAGCAGAAACCACTTCTGTAGAATTCAATTTGCTTATCAAAAGATTAATCTGATTTATATCGGTATAAAATCCTCCAAAGTTACTTACCCCGGAATTATCCGCATCTAATGTATTATTCCAAAGATGCTCAACACCTTGTGGGGCTTCTCCTGAAAAAGCTGAGCCGGAGCCCGGTTCTGTACCAAAGACCTGTGTTCTTAGCTCGCCTAATAACTCAAATGCCATTGTATGGCTCCTAAAAGAAATATGTAATCCTGCCACAAAAGAATTAAACTGATCCGGAGTTTTCCAGTAACTATTATTACTAATACTACTTTCCGGGGTAAGATCTAACTTATTGCTACAGGAAGAGAGGACTAAAAACAGCCCCAAAGCAAACGCTACTCCTAATATTTTATTATATTTTTTCATAACTGAATAATTTAATCTTTTTAAAATGATATTTTAACACCTACTACATAAGAACGAGGGGTGGGATACGTCCCCGTATAAACACCGGGTACGGTAGTAGGGGGTTCAGGAGTAGGTCCACTAAACTGTGTAATATAAAATAAGTTATTCGCTGTAAAGAAAAGTCTTGCGGACTTTAATACTCGGGTATGACTTAACAATCCTTCCGAAAAATCATAAGACAAAGTAAATTCTCTTCCGGCCAAATAACTTCCATTTTCATAGAAATTTGAATTATTGCTGTTTAGAACCCTACCTGCATTATTCACTCTGGTATAATTTTTCTTTCCTAAAGGAGCAGAGACCTGATCAGCATAGTATACTTTTGGAATATCTGTATTTCTATTGCTTGGAGACCATGCATTTTTCTGCTTCTCCAGGTAATTAAACGTCCCCTGATAGTTTCCTAATATACGAGCTACATAATCGTTATAGATTACATACCCGGTAGCAAACTGGAATCGAGCATAAAAGGTAAATCCTTTATAAGCCAAAGTCGTAGAGAATCCTCCGGTCCACTTTGGATTGATATTTCCTATATAGACTTGATCTCTGACATCAATGGTATCATTCTGATCCACATCTTTCCAATTGACATCTCCCGGCGTAATATCTCCGGAACCATAATTAGAATTTGGGCCACTAATTCCGGCAACCAAATCTACACGATTACCGGCAACCTCATTGACTTGATCTTGATCTTTAAAGATGCCTAATTCTTTAAAGGCATATACGCTACCAAGCGTTTGTCCTTCTTGGTATCCGCCAACCCATACAAGTTTCCCTTTCTTGGGATCATAAATCTGAAAGCCTCCCTGACGATTATTGGGTTGTCCATTAGGTGGAAGCTTTAAAATCTTGTTTTCATTATAAGAAGCATTGGCGCTAACATCCCAACGAAGTCCATTTGGTTGATTCAGAATATTTGCCGTTACTGATACTTCAAATCCCTTATTCTGAAAAGTCCCGAGGTTGGTTCTTATAGAACTATATCCCGTATAACTTGGTAAGGAAAGGTTTGTTAGCAAATCACTGGTCTTTCGATTATAATAGTCCAAAACAGCAGATACCCGATCTCCAAAAAGGCCGAAATCTAACCCCACATCAATCGTCTTACTCTTTTCCCATCCAAGATTGGAGTTGACCATGGCTGTATTTAAAAACCCGGACTGCCCATTATAGGATCCTTGCAGCCCATATACACCCTGTACCTCATATCTCCCTAATCCGGCTACATTTCCATTTACACCATAACTTATTCTGGGTTTCAAAGTAGAAATCACATTGGAGATGCTACTATTTTGCCAAAACTTTTCTTTTTGAATATTCCAACCTGCAGACATCCCCGGAAAGAACCCGAAACGATTCCCATTGGGCAAACTGGAAACTCCATCCCGTCTAAAAGTTAAGGTTAAAAGATAACGCTGATCATAATCATAATTCAAACGACCAAACTGAGAAATAATCCGATAATCTGTCCGCATGCTATAGTTGTTATTCAGTCCATTTACGACAACATTGGAAGAAGAATTTGGATTAAATACCGTTGAAGCATTGACCGTGGGAATATCATCGGTAGGGGATTTTGTTCCCAAAACCTGCATCTGAAAGACACTGTTGTCAAAATACTCGGCTCCCAACATCAAATTAAAATTATGTTTACCAAAGGACTTATTATATCCGGCAATTACATCATATTGTTGTTGAAACGCCCTCTGATAATTAGCCGATGCTTCTCTGGAAACATCTCCGGTAGAAGGGGGATCCGTAAATATTTGGGAATAGGTTTTTGTCGCCCGCCAGAAAGACTGATTTAGATTTTCAAAATAGTATCCGGAACCGGTTCCCTTTATATACAAGCCGGGAATAATGTCCCATTTTACAGAGGCATTGGCAGTAATCCTATTTACATCCGCTTTTCGATCATGTTTATTTAACCAATAGAGTGGGTTTCCATCCGTTATTCCATTCCCCGGATTCGGTTGGGAATGATCTCCATTAATCCAAGGATTAAAAGTAGGCCATAAAGACAAAGTTCTGTACATGGTATTAATCACATTCGCATTGGCTCCATATTCACCGGAAGTAGAGGCTTTAATACCGGAGCTGACTTTTAGATTCGGTTTTATTTTGTAAGAACCTTTTACATCTCCAGAAAAACGCTTGTATTCAGAGCCCACTATTATTCCATCTTCTTTATAATAATCAAAACTTGTATAATACTGTCCTTTGTCATTTCCTCCGGTCGCTCTCAAATAATGATCCTGCGTTTTTGTGTTTCTGAAGACCAGATTCTTAACTTCTCCGGAATGATCTTTAAAAATGATCGTACCTCCATAAGGATCCCCAACAGTATCCCAGCCTTCACCCAATAAATGTTTGGTCTTGCTGTTGTACTCTCTGATATCAAAGGTAGAAAGATAAGCAGAATCTGTACGTAACCCATATCCGTTAGCAGCATTTACATCACTCAATGATCTTCCTGAATTTTTATCTCCCAATCGATTATAATAAATAAAATCATGAGCATCCATGAAGTCATAACCTTTTCTAGCCTGGTTGAACCCTAAGGTATATTTATAAGTAATTTTTGCTTTCCCCGCACTTCCGCTTTTTGTTGTAATTAATAATACGCCATTATTGGCACGGGCTCCGTAAATAGCAGTTGCAGCGGCATCTTTTAACAACTGTACCGATTTAATGTCTTCTGCCGGAATGTCATTATAAGAACTAATTACTCCATCTACAACGACTAATGGACCTCCGGGGCTATTTATAGAAGCCCCTCCACGTAAGAGTACCTTTGGGGTGGCTCCCGGCTGTCCGGTAGAATTGGTTACCTGTAGCCCCGGTAAAGAGCCTTGTAAAGCACTTCCAATGTTTGCCCTGGGAACATCTTGCAAGACTTTATCACTCATCTTTGCAACAGAGTTACTAATCGTAGACCGGCTTTGTTTCCCGTATCCCACAACAACCAATTGATCCAACTGGTGAGAGCTTTGCCCCATTTGAATTGTCAAATCTTCTTGCCCGGAATAGACCAGCTTTTTGGTATCATATCCAAGAACTGTTACCCGAATGGTATCCCCCTTAGAAACAGATAAAGAAAACCTACCTTCCCCTCCACTAATTGCTCCGGATCCTGCTCCGGATCTAATTGTGGCTCCCGGAAGAGGATCTCCCGAAACAGCATCGACTACTGTTCCACTCACTTTTTGTTGCTGTGCCAGCACTGAAACAGGGAGAAGAAAAAACCCTATTCCAACCATAAAAATAATAAAAGAGTTAATAAAATTTTTCATAAAAATGATTTTAGTATGTATTACATAATACAATATTACAAAATAAATTTCTTTTATACAATTTTTTTGTGATTTTCATAGAAATTAAGCTACTTTTGTATTCATATTATACATAATACTATTTAATGTTTCCTCTTTATATGGACACGAATAAACCCATTTCTTCCAATAACTTCTTTCCTCCCATAGATCCGGTAGATACAGCAAGCCTTCCAGACAAGGTGGAGATGAAACTGATCCGTTACTTCTTGGATAATGAATTAAAACCGGGAGATGCTATTCCCCGCGAAATTGACTTGGCAGAGTCTTTGGGCGTAAGTCGAACCGTCATAAGAGAAGCGCTGTTAAGATTAAGAATGATAGGGCTCATTGAATCTAAAAAAAGGAGAGGTGCCATTTTAAAAAATCCGGACTTACTCTCCTTACTCCAGAAGACGCTTTACCCCACCATGATGGATGAAAATACACTCAAAGACATCTTTGAAATGAGGCTCGTCATGGAAATCGGTATGGCCGATTTAATTTTTAATCGAGTAAAACCCGAAGATATCAAAGCACTAGAAAAGATTGTAAAAGACGAACCGGTACACAGCAAATCTTTTATTTTTAAAGTTGATCAGGAAGTTCAATTCCATGGAAAATTATACGAGATCACAGGAAACGACACCTTAAAAAGATTCCAGCAACTGCTCTTGCCGGTATTCCAATATGTTCATAAAAGTGGTATTCTGGGTCAGGAATCCTATTCAAAAAGATATGTTTCTCATCAGGAATTGGTAAAAATAATTAAAGAAGGAAGTCCGGAAGAATTTAGAGAAGCTATGCGTGCTCACTTAGAAAATCACTTTCACCGTTTATTTCCAACGGAAAATGAAGAGTAGCTGCTCCGGATCAACCTTTCTTCACTTCGTGCTCTGATTAGAGATAGTACCTGACAATGAGAAAATAACGCCTTGTATCCTAGCGTATGGGTTCTAGAAGATAATGCCGTTTTATATTTTTTCTTCCCTTATTTTTTAATATTCTATAAGAGATCCCTCAATACTTTGGAATTTTTTCTATCTTTGCAGAATAAAATTAGATTATAACTAACACTTTCATTATTTTTATAAATAAAACACAACACTAAGTTAGATAAAATTAATTTCATCCATGGGACTTGCTGCATCGAAGACGACATTGCCGGGACTGATACTCCCTAAAGATTATCATTCCATCTTGGACACCCTGCCTACAGCACATGCTTTACAACAACTAAAGAGTTTTATACAGCTCAATTTGGAAACGGAGATGTATTTGCATAGGGTAAGTGCTCCACTTTTTGTAAAGAAAGGAACCGGAATCAATGATGACTTGAGTGGGATAGAAAAACCGGTTGGTTTTTCTATAAAGGAAATGAATGGTACACAAGCTGAGGTCGTACAATCACTGGCGAAATGGAAACGCATGGCACTCAAAGAATATCATATTCCTATCAATGAAGGAATTTATACCGACATGCACGCCATCCGACCGGATGAAACACCGGATAATCTACATTCTCTCTTCGTTGATCAATGGGATTGGGAACAAAGAATCTCTGAAGGACAAAGAAATTTAACCTACTTGAAAGAGGTCGTCCGCAAATTATATGGGATTTTACAACGTACAGAAAACTACATAGACAAGCTTTATGGGATAAAGCCGGCTCTACCCAAGAACATTCATTTTATTCATTCCGAAGAGTTGTTGCAAGCATACCCCGATTTGACCCCAAAACAAAGAGAACGGGAAATCGTACAAAAATATGGAGCCGTCTTTTTAATTGGAATCGGTCATCCGCTCTCTAATGGAGAGCCTCATGACGGACGCTCTCCCGACTATGATGACTGGAGTACAAAAAACAGCGATGGATTTTATGGCCTTAATGGGGACATTCTCATTTGGCATCCGGTCATTAAAAAAGCATTTGAAATTTCCTCTATGGGAATTCGCGTAGATCCGGAAACCCTACTACATCAATTGTCTTTGCGGAAACAAGAAGAACGAAAAAGCTTACTTTATCACCAAAAACTCTTATCCGGAGAATTGCCATTAAGCATCGGTGGTGGAATCGGACAATCCAGACTAGGCATGTATTTCCTCAGAAAAGCTCATGTAGGAGAAATTAGTGCCGGTATTTGGCCGGAAGAGATGAAAAAAGTCTGTCAAGAAAATGGAATAAAATTGGTATAAAATTGACTTACCTTTGCAGCGTGATGGTAAGACAAAAACCTAATATACGACAGCTTAGCAAAGAAGAATTAACTACCTGGTTTACAGAAAATGGAGAAAAACCTTTCCGCGCCCGTCAATTATGGGAATGGTTATGGAGTAACCATGCCGGCGGTTTTGATGAGATGACCTCACTTTCCAAAGTAATGAGGGAGAGACTGAAAAAAGAATTTAGACTGCCGTCATTGACCATTGACACCATTCAGAACAGCTCAGACGGAACCATAAAAACAAGATTCCAATCAGAAGAAGGACATACTTTCGAAGGCGTGTTGATTCCTACTAAGAAAAGACAAACCGCCTGTGTATCCTCTCAAGCCGGCTGTAGCTTAAATTGTAAATTTTGTGCCACCGGCTACCTACAACGTAAGAGAAACTTATGGTATGATGAAATCTATGATCAGGCAGCAACCATCAATCAACAATCATTAAAAACATCCGGAAAAAAGCTTACAAATATTGTTTACATGGGGATGGGTGAGCCGCTGATGAACTATAACAATATGATGAAATCCATAGAACGGATTACGGCTCCTGATGGCTTGGCTATGAGTCCGAGACGAATCACCGTCTCTACTTCCGGCATTACCAAAATGATTCATAAACTGGCAGACGATAAAGTACGTTTCAATCTGGCACTCTCCTTACATGCTCCTACAGATGAACAGCGAACCCAAATCATGCCTTTCAATGCAAAAAATAACATTGCTTCCCTTATGGAAGCCCTGAATCATTTTTATAAAGAAACAAGAAACGATATTACCTTCGAATACATCTTATTTAAGGATCTGAACGATACCATCAAAGATGCAAATAATCTCATTAAATTATATCGGCAAGTTCCTGTCAAAGTCATTAATATCATCGAATACAATCCCATCGATGAAGCTCATTTTGAAAAACCGGAAAAAGAAAAAGTAGAGGCCTTTATGGCTTACCTTTCCAAAAATCGTGTCAACGCAAGGCTTCGCAGAAGTCGAGGGAAAGATATTGACGCAGCCTGTGGACAATTAGCCAACAAAGGAAAATAATATTCATCATTCCTGCCGAAAAGGTAGTAAAAAAAAATTATGAAAAAGCCTACACGAAAAAAAGGGCAAAACCCCAAAAGAAAACCCACAAAGGGTTCAAAAACACCTACCCAATTTCCACTAAATAAATATCTGGCTCATTGTGGAATCTGTGCCCGTAGGAAGGCCGTTGATCATATTAAGGCCGGGCTAGTAACAGTGAATAACAAAACCATAGTAGAACCCGGTTTCAAGGTGTCTCCCAAAGACAAAGTAACCTTTAAGAAGAAGCCTGTCCATCTACAACGGAAACAGGAATATCTGTTGCTCAATAAACCGAAAGACTGCCTGACAACGACCAAAGATCCCAGAGGCCGACGAACGGTCATGGACTATATTCGAAGAGCAACAGACGAGCGGGTATATCCCGTAGGTCGTTTAGACAGAAATACCAGTGGCCTGTTATTAATTACCAATGACGGAGACCTGGCTCAAAAATTAGCTCATCCCTCCGGAGAGATAGAGAAAGTGTATCATGTCACCTTAAATAAGCCTTTAACGAAGAAAGACTTTGAGCAGATTGTTTCCGGGATAAACCTGGAAGATGGAATGATTGCAGTGGATGCACTGGCTTATGTAGAAACGGAGGATCATACCCAAGTAGGGCTTGAAATTCACAGCGGTAGAAATCGAATTGTCAGAAGGATCTTCGAACATTTGGGATATGAGGTAAAAAGCCTGGATCGGGTCATCTACGCCGGATTAACCAAAAAAAACCTTCCCAGAGGAAAGTGGCGCCATCTGACCCAGAAAGAAGTCCGTATTTTAAAACACTTCAGAAACAAAAAAGCAAAAAAAAGATCTTCTCAAAAAAAATAAAATGAACATCAGGAAACATATTCTTGTTGAAAACGAAGCTTTCATCGGCGTTAACAAGCCGGCAGGTCTACTTACCATTCCCGACCGTTATAATCCCAATCTTCCCGCTTTATCCAAATTATTAGAACAAAAATATGGGAAGATTTACATCGTTCATCGATTAGATAAAGATACTAGCGGCGTTTTGCTTTTTGCTAAAAACAAAACAGCCCATCAATTTTATTCCCAAAAATTTCAGGATCGAAAAATAGACAAGTTTTACAAGGGATTGGTTGTTGGTCGTATTTGGGATCAAGAGGGAGAAATCAATACCCCCATTGCGGCCCAGAGTGGAAAAGGCGGAAGAATGAAAACAGCAAAAAAAGGAATGGAAGCCCGCACTAAATTCGAAGTTATCGACTCCTTTGGTCTATACACCCTGCTGAAATTGCAACTTTTTACCGGACGAACTCATCAAATAAGAGTGCACCTGCAATCCATTGGTCATCCTATTGCTATGGACCGTTTATATGGATCTGCCGACCCCTTCTATTTGTCTTCTATTAAAAGAAAATATCGAGTAGGTAAATATCAAGAAGAAGAAAGACCTCTGATGAGTCGACAAGCACTACATGCTTCATCTTTACATTTTACAGACGAAAAAGGGCAAAAGCACGAGATTAACGCACCTTTGCCCAAAGATTTTAAAGCTGTTCTCTATCAATTAGAGAAACATGCTAAAGAATAGAGATTATTTGAATTTACCTTCAGAAATCACTTTTTTATCATGTTCTTTTGAGCAATAAACCTTTATTCCTCCTCCGTAATTCTGTATATCCTTATACGAATAATTTGTCAACAGATTGGCAGAAATCCCATCCTCATGCGATACAGAATCCAATGCAAAGTCAGCATCTTCAAATCCATCCGCATCTACAACAGAAACAGGATGATCATTTCCCTGACAAACTTCATTTATTTTGTCCTGAACCAACTTAATTACTAAATAGCTACCAGAATCTCTCTTATAGACTCTAAATTGACCATTGATTTCCCCTTTATCATCTTTCATATCATAAGACTTGAAAGTTGCATTGGCTCCTAATTCTGCCTGCGCAACAATAGTACTGTTATCACTTTTATAGACACTCAAACTAATATTCTCTTTTTTCAACTGATCAAAAGACAAATTCACTTCTTTCACCATCTCCATCTGGCTGCCATCATAGCTTCCTAGATCAACCAGAGCTTCTCCTTTTTCCAGGGAAGTTCCTTTTCTGATTTTCACGGGCAGGGAGGAGGTCGCACTCATGTCTTTCCCCTGCAACTTTAAGGTTACGATGACAGAATCTGCATCAATGACTTCTTTGAACATGGCGGTTCCTTTTACATCCAAATTCCCGAAAGCGGTCACTTGATATTTCTGTGTTCGTGGATTAGGCTTTGTATCATTTTTATTACAAGAAGCAAAAGTAAAAGCCAATACTGCCATTAAAAATACGCTTGATAATAATTTCGTCGAAAATTTCATAATAATCATTGTTTATGTTTGAATACTTGTGTCTTTACAAAAACCGAACCAACTATTCTTCTTTTTCTCTTTTGGGACCATAAATTTCCATAAAAACTGCGGCTCCCAGGAAAGCACCAATAGTATCGGCCAGCCAGTCCCACCATTCCATATCCCGATGAAGGCTTGCAATCTCTTTTTGAAGGATTTCAATAACCAATCCTAATATAATGGCAACCACAATAACACGAGCCATATACACCACCTGTCTTTCCTTGCCTTTTAGCCGACGAAAAACAATACTCCACAACAATACAAATCCCGCGAAGATTCCACAATGTACCAATTTATCAAAATAAGGAATCTTTGAAAAGGGCGTGTTCGGAATATCTGAGGCCGGCATTAAAGTCAAAGCAAAAATAATGAGGGTCCATACGATGGGCGCCAAAAAAGCAGTTATCTTCTTCATAGGTAAAAGGCTATCAGGGCTGTACCTCATTCTCATAAGCCGAAGCATCCAAAAGATCCTCTACATCCTTTTCGGAAGAAGGCGTTATCTTGACAATCCATCCCTCTCCATAAGGGTCGGTATTCACTAATTCAGGATTATCCTCCAAAGTAGGATTAACGTCCTCTACGGTGCCCGATACCGGCATAAATAAATCAGAAACAGTCTTTACCGCTTCTACTGTACCAAAGACTTCATCAGGATCCAAGGTCTTGCCTTCAGTGTCAACATCTATATAAACAATGTCTCCCAATTCCCCCTGGGCAAAATCAGTAATACCAATGAGGGCACTCCCATCATCCTGCAACTTGATCCACTCATGGTCTTTGGTGTATTTTAATTCAGATGGTATATTCATAAAACTCTATTTTTCTGCGAATTTAAAGGATTTTAAAGAGATTAAAAGAACAAAAATTTGTGGACTATCCGAACTTTCATAGGAACATCCTCCAAAGGTCGATCATTCTGATCTGTTTTAACGGCGGCTATCTTATCCAAAACATCCATCCCCTTCACCAGATAACCAAAAACAGTATAACGTCCATCTAAGAAAGGGGTTCCTCCAATAGTCTTATAAACTTTCCTTTGTTTCTTTGTAAAGGTTCGTCCGGTTTGTCGAGAAATTTGATCCAGCTCTTTATCGGTATAGGTTTTTCCCTCAACAATATAAAACTGTGAGCCCGAAGAGGCTCTTTTCGGGTTCACTCTGTCGCCTTCTCTTGCCATTGCCAGCGCCCCTTTCCGATGAAAAAGGGTCTTTCGAAACTCTGCCGGCACCTGATATCCCGGTCCTCCATTGCCTAAAAGCTGCCGAGGTTCCGCATCTCTTGAATCGGGATCTCCACCCTGGATCATAAAACTGTCAATCACCCGATGAAATAACAAACCATCATAGAAATGTTTTTTCGCCAGCTTTATAAAATTATCCCGATGCAGGGGAGTAGAATCACTCAATAAGAAAACCATCTTCCCATAAGGCGTTTTAATTTTTACCTTCCTATTCTTTTGTGCAAAAAGTGAAGCGCTGATTGCCATAAACAGAACGAAAAGGAATAATCTTTTTATTGGTTTCATGCCATCCGGATTTTTGGCAAAGAAAGGGATTTTTCAGATAAACTTATGTTAATCTCTGCGAGAAAGCATAAAACTCATCTTTTTCTCCCTTTTCCAAAAAGAATTACTCTTTTTTATCCCAAAATTTTTTACAGCCACAATATTTACCAAAAACACAACCCGGTGCATATCCGGAGCAGAAATCAAAGACCAAAAAGCCACTCTCCATCAATGTAAATTTCTCATTTAATATATTTATCATAAACTTATATCGGAGAGTCCACGGTAGCTCCTCCGGAAGATCTAAATCTGCATTCCAGGTAAATAATAAGTGACCAAAGGCTCTAAAAGTTTTTCGAATGTCTTCCTCTGAAAACTGTTCTACCGGAGGGAAATCTTCTCTCCTAAGCCCACAATAATAACCAAAAGTATGGTTTAAAGAGCCTCCACTTACCCAATCTTCTGCCGCTTCCAATTCCTCTTCAATAGTTTCCGGATAGTGCTCCGCAGGGGCTTCTTCCGATATTCTCTCTGCATTTTTGATGTCTTCTAATAGGTAGGGTAAATAAGGATGCATAGTATTGCTTTTAGTGGAATAATACTCTAATATAAAGGGTTTTCCCAAAAAAGCCATCCAAGAGAGCAGATTTATTGAAGATTATTAGCCATTTATTGCCATTGAATAAGACTTCCTCTTTCCGCATCTTTTATAATTTCCAACGACTTAGGGATCCGATCTTTTAATTCCTCCACATGAGAAATAATTCCAACAATTTTATTCTCTTTGTTTAGATGCAGTAGCGTCTCAAAGATAATATTAATAGATTCCGGATCTTGAGTACCAAACCCCTCATCAATAAAAAAGAACTTTTTTTCAGCCTTTGCATGGGTTTGCACGCTCTCTGCCAAGGCCAGAGCCAGAGATAATGAGACTTGGAAAGCTTGTCCTCCGGATAATGTTTTTACACTTCTGCTTTTCCCCTCATTTAAATAATCAATAATTTCAAACTCATTATTTTCATTCAGTTGAAGACTTAGTTGGTTTCGTGTCATCCGCTGAAATCGGTAGTTGGCCTGATTACACAGCTGGCTGAGACGAAGAGAAGATGCATACTGCACAAATCCCTTCGCCTTCAACAAGCCAAAAATTATATTCAGATTTCCTGCTCGTTTCTGCAGCTCTTCTTCTTGCTTTTCTAAGACTTCTTTCTCTTTACTCTTTTGTTCTAATTCTTGAATCTTATTTTCAAGACCTACTACTTTCTTATTCAATATTTCCAGCCTTTCTTTAGAGGCTTTCCATTTTTCTTCTGCTGTTAGAAAGTTTTCCTGACTGAAAGATGCTTCTCCTAATTTCTCTTTCAGTTCTGTCAGACTTTGTCGTGCTTTTTCAAACTTCAGCTTAAAGTTTTCGATCTTTCTTCGTTCCTCTGCAATATTAATTTCTTGCTTCAAGACTTTCCTGACCGTCACAATGTTAGGAATGCCTTCTTCCTCCAATTTTTTATTTATTCTCTCTTCGAGATATTTTTTTTCTTCTTTCCGTTCTTCAATCTGTTCTTTTAAGCTTTCCCAGTTAGCTTTCTTTGAGGCTAGCGTAGTTTCCAAGGTATGAATGGATTGAGAAAGGCTTTCATGTTGTTCCTCTACCTTTTTATTCTTCTCCCGCAAAGGCTCTAAATAGCTTTTCTCTATAGTAATCCCATCTTCCTCATCATAATCTTCATAATGCAAGATGTTCATATGCCCTTTATTTATCTCTATTTGGGTTTCTTTTGCATGCTCCTCTTTTTCTAATTCTTTTAACCGATCCTGATATTTATTTAACTTTCCTCTTTTTTTTTCTCCGGATTCACGATTTTCTTGGAGCATCTCCTCTTTTTTATTTAACCTACCTTCTCTCTCGTTCGCTTCTTTCCGTTTTTTCTCGAATGCTGCTTTATTATTCGAATCAAAATCTTCCCATCGGAAAGCTTTTTCATGTTGGACTTTCTCATTTTCTATTCCGTTTAGCGTTTCCTCTTCTACTGCTATTTCCTTTTCCAGATTTTCAATGGACGTTCGTTTCGAAATATACTCGTTTTCTTTTTCCTGAAGCCTCCTCGTTTTCTTTTCTAACTCGTCTAAGGCAGCAGAAGTTTCTTTTAGCTCAAAGGAGACATCTTTTGCTTCGACGATATCAGGATGTTCCAAAGATCCACAAAGGGGACAGGCATCTCCCTCTTGAAGATGATGAGCATGTTCCGCTAACCTGCGTTGGACAGAAAGCTGTTCTTTCTTTTTATTGAGTTGATGCTGTTCTTTCTTTATCTTGTCTCTTTGGAATTGGAGATTCTCTTCAAAGGAATCCATCCGGATCTCCTTCTCTTTCATCTCTTGAAAGAGGTCTTGCAATACCCCTTTTTTAGCATCGACTTTTTTCTCCTGCTGTTGAAAACGTTTCTGTAAATCTTCCTTTTTATCAAACCAAAGACTCACTGCTATCAGGAGTTCTGAATTTATTCTTTTTTCTTTCAACCGTTTTATTTCTTCCTTCAAATCTTTTTCTCGATGCTCTATAGTTGCAATCTCTTTCTTAACCTCCAGAACATAATCCTTGCCCTTCTTGCTTCGGGTCTTGCAGTCATCCCATTCATGAAACAGTTCTCGAATTTTTAAAATGGTTTGCCAATCACTTTCTTCGGCTTTTTTCTGATCCAGATTATTGAAATAAGGGATGATCTTTTCCAATGCTTTCTGTTGATTTTGCCTTTCCTCTTTTTGTTCTTCATATTTTTTATATAGCGCCCCTTCTTTTGTTTCTTTAACCTCTATCACTTTCTTTAGTTCTTTAAGTTGCTGAAGAGGTTGGTAAAAAGCAGTATAGATTCGCTCGTACTTATCGACCCGCACTGTTGCCTTTTCGAAAGATTCTTCTTTTTCTTGTAGGGAGGCAAAATCTTCCTTTTTTTTCTGTAGAAGATCGAAATCCTTTTTTAAAAGTTTTAGGAATTGATACCTTTCCTCCAGGATCTCATGCCCTTCTTGTTTCTTTGAACGTTCTTGTTGATTCTGTTTTAATTCCTGTTTCTGTGTCGTTATTTCTTCTTTTGTGATATCCACATATCCCTTCAATTGACCTTCTATTTGGTCTAATTCAGATTGATTCTTTTTTTTCAATCTTGCGGAGGCGTCCTGTAAGTCATATCGATCTAGCCCAAAAATATCCTGCATCATCTTTGTTCGTTCCTTCGCTCCCAACTCCAAAAATTCTTTGAATTGTCCCTGGGGGATAATGATTGTCCTTTTGAAATTTTGGTAACTCATCCCAATAATTTCTTCAGCCTGAGCCTGTTCCATAGGAACCCAACTTTCATTCGTATATCGGTAAAAGACGACTTTGGGGGTATGCACCTCTTGAAATCGTTTAGCGTTTCGTTTAAAGGTTCGGGTCACCCGATACAGATCATTCTTATAATTATAAAAATCAAGACCAATAAATGCCTTATCAGACTTGAGATTCATCATGTTATAATTCCGTTTATCTCTTAAATTTAACCTTTCCGTATCTCCATAAAGAGCATAGGATATTGCTTCAAGAATGGAGGATTTCCCCGAACCGGTAGCACCGAAAATGCCAAATAAACGTGCCGCCGTCAAATCGGCAAAGTCTATCGTCTGACGTTCCTGATAAGAATATAATCCTTCGATTGTAAGTTTTAAAGGTATCATTAATTGGTTTTAAAAAATTTTCCCCGATTCTATTTTTCTCCCAAAACTTCTTTGAATAAATCCATGAGCTCTTCATTAGGATGTTGCCCTGTTTTAAACTTAAAATACGCTTCAAACAAAGGTTCGATATCCGGATTTGATTCTATGTTCTGGGGCTTTACCTGCTGTTGTTCAATATGTTTTACCTTAGGTATCAAATGAATGATTCCTTCATGAGCCTCTGCCAGGCGTTTTCTTTCATCTGCTTTCAAAAAATCTTCCGTAGCCAAAGTTAATTCAACCAAAGCTTCTTTATTATTCAACAACCATTTTACAGCGGTATCTACCGATTCAAAAGTCTTTCTTTTTAAAGGTTTTCCCAGATGCAATGGGATTCGTTCTACTTCTGCCTCCGTTTCCGGTTTCACATCCACTACTGTTACATATTTTTGTTGTCCGGCTTCTGAAAAAGAATAAGCTAAAGGAGAGCTGCTATAAATTACCGGCTGATATACTCCCACATCCTGATACCGATGTAAATGCCCTAAAGCTGCATACTGTATGGGTTTGGGTATCGCATCAGCATACACCACATCCGCATTCCCGATATTGAGCGGTTTTTCACCTTCCGGCTCCTCCGGTTTTGTTTTTCCGGGCTTTGCCATAAACAAATGAGCAGTAAGAAGGTTTACCCCCTTACCATCACAATATTTTCGGGATAGATCTTCCCATTTCCGTTGTAAGCTTTCCTGTAAAGAGGATTGTTTGTCTTCACCAAAATATTCTTTAAGACGGACTTCATTGGCGAAAGCAGTATGCAACACCCGCACCGGATAATTCAATTGTGGCAGTTGAAGTTCAATAAATCCGACTTCAGAATGAGAAATCTTATATCCGCCTTCCAATTGGAAAGGAGGGACTTCATCCGTAGGGTGTCCGATAAAGATAATTCCACATTCTCTGGCTAATACGTCTGCCACATTAATTCTATCGGGCGAGTCATGGTTTCCGGCAATAGCTATTACCGGCACTCTTCCGTCTTTTGCCAGTCTCTTCAAGGTCTTGTAAAGGAGTTCGGCAGCTTCATTAGAAGGATTAAAAGTATCAAATAAATCTCCGGCAAGCAGAACCAGATCTACTTCCTTCTCTTCAGCTATATTAACTATTTCTGCCAATACGGCTCTTTGTTCTTCCAAACGACTGTAAAAATCTAATTTTTTCCCCAGATGCCAATCAGCAGTATGAAGGATGCGCATAGTGATTACTTTTGATAAAAATAGGATGTTCTATCTATTTTTCAAAAAGTTCTCTCTTTTTACTCGAAAGGTTTTACTGAAGAGGGCTATATTTAAAAACCGTCTCATCAAAGAATGAGACGGTTTATTTGTTCCTTTTCATGAGTCCTATTAAGAATCAATAGACCCCAACACCCTTTTCATAAATTTATTGGCTGCTTCTTTTTGAGAAATTCCTTCTTCCCGAATCAGCTCATCTACTTCTATGGCTCCATATAGGTTTGAAAGTAATTCTCCGATAACATCCAATTCTTCCTCTTTGATAGCAGGAGATTCTGTGAGATACTCAAGTGTTTCAATAGTTTCTTGCACAAAATCTGCATCATTTTCTGCTACAAAGTCAGAGATATGTTTAATGATTGGTAGTCTCATCAATAAAGGATTTTAAAACTTCTGTTTTATTGGTTTGCACTTGCTTTACTAAGTTTCCATCCTTAAAAGCCGCAAATGTGGGTAAGTTATCCACCTTCGCAAGCTTTCTGGAGTTCGGATTCTTTTCAGCATCGATAACGATAAACTTTGCATGCTCCTGTTCTCTTGAAAATTTTTTAAATTTCGGCTTCATAATGCGACAGTTTCCGCACCAGCCCGCTGCAAATTGTACAAGAACAGTAGAATGATTTGAAACCTCCTCTTGTAAGGTATCTGTTTTTAATTCTTCAAAAGCCATAACTAATGTGTTTTTAAATAAGTTGAAACGCCTTCACTACTTTCTTTCATGGCTTCTTGACCATCCTCCCAATTGGCAGGACAAACTTCACCATATTTTTGAACGTGTGAATAAGCATCAATTAATCTTAAATACTCCTCTACATTTCTCCCAAGAGGCATATGATTAATTCCCTCGTGAAAAACAGTTCCTTCTTCATCTATAAGGTAGGTTGCACGAAAGGCTACATTGTCCCCTTCAAGGATAAAAGATGCAGTTTCTTCATTATAGGTTTCCGAATGAATATCCAATATTCCTAACATATTAGAAAGGTTGCGGTTAGAATCGGCAATAATCGGATAAGTTACGCCTTCAATTCCTCCATCATCTTTAGGGGTATTTAACCACGCAAAATGGACTTCCGGAGTATCGCATGAGGCACCGATAATCATCGTATTACGATCTTCAAAATCTTGTAGTTTAGACTGAAAAGCATGTAGCTCTGTAGGACATACATAAGTGAAGTCTTTTGGATACCAAAATAAGACTATCTTCTTGTTCTGCTCTTTGGCCGTCTCCAATATATTCATCTTAAAGGTATCTCCCATTTCATCCATGGCGTCTACCGAAATGTTTGGGAATTTCTTTCCTACTAATGACATAAATCTTCTTTTTTTAAATTAAAAATAGCATAACCCTTTTAGGTTATCTTTTCCTTCTTTCTTTGAAAGCAAAGGTAGGGGCTTTGTTATATAGGATTTATCGATTTTCATTATTTCCTTATAGATTTAAACTATATTTCGATCCTTCAAGGAAGGTGTTCTACAAAATAATTTGGACAGAGAAGGCTCTTGATTCGTTTAAAAACAACCTTAACTAACTAAAAGCATATTGGTCAAGTCAAGAAGTTAGCCGATTTTTATCTACAACAGAGAATAAAATTGACCTCATTGTCCAATTCCCCCAAATTGGGAGACAGGGAACTACTCGACAATTCAATATTCGCTGTATTCTTGAGCATAAACGGGTCTCTTTAACCCGCATTATTCATGAGATTAGCTTTTTGTAGCTACAAGGCATCGAACTCCACCGCAGTAGTAGCCTACTGCAAGGAGTTTGTAACGCGGTAGATGCAAAAAGATAATTTCAAACTATTCCTCAAATTTGGGGAACGATCAAAACATGAAAAAGTTTGCCAAGCTATTGATTTTAAACGATTTTTAGAGTTGTTTCAAAAAAATGGTGAATATTGCGGGTTAATTTATAAAATAAATCAAGGTCAAGCCAAGATAGAACGCTTGACCTTCTGGAACACCTACCAGAATCCTGAGAAATTAGACCTCTAAAAAGAAAAAGGTTTCTAACTTTGTTTTCTTACAACATCTAATGTCTTTATCAATTCCTCCGCTACTGCTCTTCCTGCCCGATTCGCGCCGATGGTAGAAGCAGACGGACCATATCCGGGTAAATGAATGCGTGGATCTTTTTTTACCTGCGTCGCTAATCTTCCGGACATGGTAATTCCTCCTTTTTCATTCCATAAATTCAAGGGGGCAAGATGATCCAAAGTGTGGCGAAAGCCCGTATTCCAAAAAATTACCTCTGCCTGCAGGGTAGTCCCGTCTTCCCAACGAACGCCGTCTTCCATTATTTCATCAAACATTGGGTGTCGCTTCAAAATCCCTCGCTTCTTCATCTCTTCTATTTCCGGGGTGGCGGGTAATCCGGTTATTGAAACGACAGATTGCGTAGGAAGCCCCTCTCGCACTCTTTTTTCCACCTTTGCGACTGCAGCTCGTCCTCTTTCTTTCGTAAATTCACCAGAAAGAAAATGTGGCGGTCTCCGGGTGACCCAGGTGGTAGTTGTCACCTTTGAAATTTCATTCAACATTTGAATAGCTGAAATCCCGGCTCCTACGATGATGACATGCTTTCCTCTAAAGTCTTCGGCCTTTTTATATTCGCTGGTATGTAGTTGTATGCCCTTGAATTTTTGATATCCCGGATAGAGGGGACATTGAGGAGTTTGCCATGTTCCGGTAGCATTTACAATACCCCGGGCCAAAAAACGAGAACGATTGGTTTGAACAAGGAACCGTTCTCCCTTTGTGGTCACTTTCTCCACTTTCACGGGGCGAATGACCTGAAAGTCATACCTTTTTTCATACTGTCCATAATATTCCGGGACGGCTTCATTGGCTTGTAACTCCTTTTCCTCCGTCTTCACCACTTCATTAAAACGCATCCCCGGTAAATCATTAATTCCATTGACATTACGCAGCCGTAGGGAATCCCATCGAAATTGCCAGGCACCACCGGGAGCGGGAGCACCGTCAAGAATAACAAAATCTTTCCCCGGCTGAAGCCCTTTCTTTTTCAGATAATAAGCCGCCGACAACCCGGCCTGTCCGGCACCTATAATCACGATATCGGTCTTCCATGAAATGCTCGAAAGGTTTTCTAAAACACTCATTTATTGATAATTTTCTACAAACCACCTTACATATTGGGGGAGCTGCGTTCCCAAATAATAGGGTAAATTTAATAAAAGATATGGTTTCTTGCTGTTTGTCATTCCCTTCTCTACCTTCAATTTACCGGCATAAATACGAATGGCATACGGATGATCTGCCGCTTCTATAAATTGATGTAAAGATTTCAAACTTCCTTTTTTACCCGATTTTATTTCTATGGGAACGATGATGTCCCCATAAGGAAAAAGTAAATCCACCTCTGCCTGAGATTGCCTTTTTTCTCTAACCCAAAAATGAGGAAGATCATCTGTTTGATAATGAATAGAAATAAGCTCCTGTGTTATCAAGTGGGGAATCAACGCTCCTTTATAGGCTTTATTCAAATCCTCCATAGCTAACATTTCCGCCTGTATATTTAAAATATGATTGACGATTCCCGTGTCTAAAAACTGTAGCCTGGGGGATTTCCTCAAATTCGTCTTTAATGGAGTATTCCAATCTGTCGTCGGATAGATTAACCGAAGCACTTTTGCTTCTCCCAACGTCCTAAACGCCTCCCCGATTCCTCTGGACTTGTAGTTGGAATGACCAAAGCCCTGAAACTTAATACGTTGATCCAAGTAAAAAGGAGCAGTCTCCAGAATATGTCGGATCATCTTCTTCTCGGCGTTATTACTACCATATTTTTCAACATCCTTTTTATAGGTTTTCCAAATGCTTTCGTAAATTGAAAGCAAATCCGATAAACTATTTCGCTCGATATCAGTACTCACAACCTCCGGCATTCCGCCGATAATAGCATATCTATGAAAAGCTTTCATCAGTGAAGAATGAGCGAAACTTTTAACAGGGTAATTTCTCAAATGTCCGGATAATGCATCATCTCCTACTGCGCTTAAATATTCCTGAAAATTAAGCGGATGGAGATATAAAAACGCTACCCGGCCTACCGGAAAACTTTTTACCTCATCCATGGCAAACTCCAGTAATGAACCCGCCGCAATAACGTGAAGTTCTGGGATATCTTCATAAAAATAGCGCAGTTGTTGGATGGCCTTAGGACATTCCTGTATCTCATCTATAAACAATAAGGTGTGTTCCTTGTCCGAAGACGGGATTTGATGAGTTAAAGCCAAGGATTCAAAGATATCTTCTACAGCATCAAAATCTTCAAAGTGTTTTCTATCTGCCGTTTTTTCAACATTCAGTTTTAGTGCATGTTTATATTTTTTCGCAAATTCGTGTACCACCGTTGTTTTTCCTACCTGACGCCCCCCCCTGATGATAAGGGGTTTGCGAGCAGGTTTTCTTTTCCACTTATTCAGAAAGGCTGCTACATCTCTTTCAAAAACCATAATCTATCCTTATAATGTCATAAAGTAAGGGTAAATATAGCTATATTTTGTAACAAAGTAAGGGTAAATATAGCTATATTTTGTAACAAAGTAAGGGTAAACCAAATTTATCTTCTATGACGGATCGAGATTAAGACTATCAAACCGTCATAGAAGATTATAGAAAAATCACTTCTGCATCTCTGCAAAATACTTGTGAAAATAGGGAATTGTTTCTATCCCTTTATAAAAATTAAAGAGTTCAAATTTTTCATTGGGGGAATGTAATCCATCACTATCTAGCCCAAATCCAAACAGCACCGATTTCAGGCCCAATTCTTTTTCAAAAAGTGCAACAATCGGAATGCTTCCCCCACCCCGATGAGGGATGGCCTTTTTACCGAAAGTAGTTTCGATGGCTTTTTCTGCCGCCTTATAAGCCACAGAGTCAGTAGGCGTTACCACCGGTTCTCCTCCATGAAGATAGGTCACCTTCACATGAACCTCCTCCGGTGCTATTTTTTCAAAATGTCTAGCGAAAAGCGCTGCTATTTTTTCAGAAGATTGGTGAGGAACCAATCGCATAGAGATCTTAGCCTGTGCTTTAGAAGGCAACACGGTTTTTGCTCCTTCTCCGGTATATCCTCCCCAGATGCCATTTACTTCAAGCGTTGGGCGGATACCCACTCGCTCTACCGTAGTATATCCTTTCTCCCCCCAAAGTTTATCAACGCCTAAATCTTTTTTATAGGCAGCTTTATCAAAAGGCGCTTCATTGATGGCTTCCCGTTGTTTCGTACTCAATTCTTCCACATCATCATAAAATCCTTCTACTGTAATATGATTGTTTTCATCATGAAGAGAGGCTATCATTTTGCTTAAAATGGTAGCCGGATTCGCCACCGCGCCACCATAAACGCCACTATGCAGATCTCGATTAGGTCCGGTTACTTCCACCTCCATATACGCCATTCCTCTGAGGCCGGTTTCTATAGAAGGATCCTCCATACTGATCATTGCAGTATCCGAGATAAGAACCACATCTGCCGCCAACCGTTCTTTATTGGCTTTAACAAAATCACCTAAATGCTCAGAACCAACTTCCTCTTCTCCTTCAATCATAAACTTTATATTTCCGGGAAGAGACTCTGTTTTTGCCATTTTCTCAAAGGCTTTCACATGCATATAAAATTGTCCTTTGTCATCTGCTGAACCTCTGGCATATATTTTCCCTTCTTTTATAACCGGTTCAAAAGGACCACTCTTCCATAAATCTAACGGATCCGGAGGTTGAACATCATAATGACCATATACCAATACCGTTGGTAGGTTTTCATCAATAATTTTTTCTCCATAAACCACAGGATGCCCGGCTGTCGGGCAGATTTCCACATGATCCGCTCCGGCCTCTTCCAAACGTCGTTTGACTGTCTCGGCACATTTTTTTACATCTGCTTTATGACTGCTGTCTGCACTCACCGAAGGAATCCTCAGCAAGTCTAACAATTCTTCTAAAAATCGCTCTTTATGTTCTTCTTGATATTGTTTCCAAACTTCCATCATTATATTTTGTTTTTAATTAGGGAGAATCAAAGGTAACATACTGTGCGGTATTTTTGTACGTCTTCTCTATTTGCTCCCGATATTTATGATACACTTTTTTCGATTCATCAATGGCATTGCCGGAGGCCTTTACCGGATATTTTTTGTGCTGATGAACCCAATCCCACTCCCAGTCTTTAATTTCTCTATCAAATTCCTGTATAGAAAAGGGGGTATGTTGCTTCAATGCCTTATCTATTTGAGAGAAAAATTTCTCCCATCGTGGTTTATAGAAGTCTTCTAAAAGACCAGACCATTGTCGACATGCATATTCATGAAGGGGACAATCTTTTCCTCCCCATAAGGTAATTAAATCTCTGGCATTAAATTCATATAAATCACTTTCCTTTTCTGTTTCTCCCCATTTTCTGGCGTCTGACAACCAAGGCCCCAGCAGGAAGTCTTTTTGAGTGGCTAACAATTCATCCATATCAGAAATAAGCATCAAAAACTGTTGACTATATTTGTCAAAGACTTTCTGATTCCGCTCTTCATATGCCTGTGCCAATTTTTGTTGTAGCGGACTGGCATAATTCGCCAATACTTGTCGGGTTAGATCAACAAGATCATACTGAAAACCTTTACTCTTATCGTGATCATCAGCAGCCTCAATAAATAAATCCCAGGCCTTTACCAATTCCATAGGGTCATATGTTAAGGATGTATTGGTCCATGCCGTATTTTTTGCAAAGGTAGGACGACCCGTAACGATAGATTCAGGACCTCCTTCCGTTTTTCCACCGCTGTACACTGTATTTTTCAGGATCATCCAAGCCTTATTCAATCGTTCATCTTCCCCTCCATATCGCCTTGCGGCATAATGGGACAACCATTCATCTAATTTAATGGGTTCTGTACGCCAGACATTCTCCATCATCAACTGGAATAATGCCGGATTCTGATCTGCCCCTTCCGGACTAATACCGATTCCGGCCATATGACCTGCATCCGGATCATGCTTGGCAATGCCCGGATCATAAGCTACATGCCGCATTCGTCCAAATAAAGAAACATTTCCGCCAAAATTTTGAAGCATATTCCACACCCAGGGTTTTCCATAATATCCTTCAGTCTTATTCCAAATAGGATTGGTTTCGCTCCAAAGATCAAGAATAAGCATACGGTCATCAGGAATGGCGTTTAATAACGCCTGTATTTGCGTAGATTGCCAAAAACGCTTATTATAAGAAAACATCCATCCCTGCATCACCCATATCGCTTTTGAGTCGGCTTGAGCCATAGAATTATACACTCGCTTACTCATGGAATCCAAATAGGAGGAATCGTTAGATGGCGGAATATTTTCATTAAAGGTGTCTGCAGAATAGAAATGATCGGTTCCATACTCCTCCGTTTGTGTTTTAATAAACAAAGCCCCAATTTTTTCAAATAAAGGATCCGAAGGATCCAATATATATACGTCGTCAAACCCCCACCCCCAATTGGTTTGTTTTAGGTCTGCTTCCGGAAATTTATCCTTGAAAGAAGGTGGAACATGCCCGGTAAAAGCCGGCAAAATTGGTTTCATCCCCAGGGCTCTTTCATAATGCAGAATTTTCTTTTGTAATGCTTTATGTGTATCTATCCAATGTTGCGGAAGGGGACCGCCCCAGCCATCGAGGTTTCCCATCCAGAGCCAGGCAAAATAGGCCGGGCCACTAAAAAAATCTTCTAATTGATCCTCCGTAAAGCCCAATTTCTGATAGACCTCCTGCCAGATCGCTTCTTCTCCTGTAAGGGCTAAAGGCATGTTTATTCCATTCAATGCCATCCAGTCAATGGCTTTTTCCCATCGATCCCAATCCCACCAGGCCATTGTATAATTAAAAACAACATAATTGAGATCATACCGGTAGGTATAAGGCGTTTCCTTATGTACGGTCTTTTTTACCTCCGGCAACGCTTTCGGGATTTTTAAATTATCTCCATTCCAGGTAATACTCAGCTTGCAATAGTGTTCTAAATAATAATTGAGTGCAGAGGCAATGGAAACCCCATCATTTCCCCGAAGAATAACTTTTCCATTTTTATCTCCTGCCAGTTCAAATACATCTTTTCCGTCTTCTTTAGGTATATATTCCAATTCAAAATGATCTGCTATCTCCGGAACAACTCGTTCAATAAGCCCGGTTACGGCTTGAAAATCTGTCTGTGCCAAAGCATTAAAATTCCTCATTAGAATAAATATAAGAAAAAAAAGAAGACCTTTTCTCATTATCTATAAAGTTTTAATTTTTATATTTTTAAACCAAACATCTCCGCCATGATATTGGAGCGCAATATGTCCGGTTTTCGACATGCCATACGAAGGAACATCTTTCCATTTCCCATTGGCTTTCTGTGTTTTCCATTCCGGACTCCAGAGCGTGTATTGCAAAATCTCTTGGCCATTCAGCCAATGTTCCACATGCGCTCCATTAACAAGGATTTTAGTCGTATTCCATTCTCCAACAGGATGAATAGTAGTAGAATCCGGCACCTGCATGGCATAATTACATCCGGTATGTTGCCAATCTTCGAGTTTTCCCGGCCATCCTTTGTCATCAATGATTTGATATTCCGGCCCGGTAAGATACGTCTGAGATCGGTCTTCGGTCACATGAAACATAATACCACTGTTAGATTCCGGAGAAATTTTCCATTGAATTGACAAAACAAAATTTTTATAACTGCTGTCTGTAATCAAATCCGTCGGTGCTGCTTTTATGTTTCCATTACAATGTAATGTTCCTTTTTCGACATCCCAGGCCGCGGTAGATTTATGTTGAAATCCACGCCAACCTTTTAAATTTTTGCCATTAAAAAGAATATGCCAGGCATGAACGCCGGAAGTATCTGAAGATCTTGAATAGGAATGATCTTTGTGGAAAGTTTTATCCGATGAATTTTGCCCACCGGAAGACTGAAACGAGAGGAGTAAAAACAAGGAGGCAAGACAAAGGAAAACACTTTTCATAATTTTGGATTTAAACATGGAAGAAACTAGCGAAGTTCTTTACTTTGCATATTTTATATTCTCAAATTTAGACATCTTGTTAAGAAAAACAAATTATTGGTTCTGCATTCTATTTATATTTCTTTTTTTCTTTCTCTTTTTTTCTAAAGACGGGAAAAGTCAACAGATGCCGAAGCGGGAGATGAGAGCAGCCTGGATAGCCACCGTTAATAATATTGACTGGCCCAGTAAGCCCGGATTATCTTCGGATGTTCAAAAAGAAGAATATATCAAATTATTAGATCGGCTCAAAGATTTGGGAATGAATGCTGTGGTTGTTCAAATTCGTCCGGTGGCAGATGCCTTTTATCCTTCTGCCATAGCGCCTTGGAGTTACTGGTTGACCGGAAAACAAGGGAAAGCACCGGAACCCTATTATGATCCATTGAAATTTATGATTAAAGAAGCCCATAAAAGAGGAATGGAGTTTCATGCCTGGTGCAACCCCTACAGAGCGGTCTTTAATACGAGAAAAGCTTATAGAATCTCGAAAGGAAGTCCTGTAAAACTCCATCCGGACTGGATGATAACCTATGGATCGAAGGAGTATTTTAATCCGGGATTGCCGCAAGTGCGCTCTTTCTTGGTAAAGGTTATCAAAGACATTGTAAAACGTTATGATGTAGATGCCATCCATTTTGATGATTATTTTTATCCTTATCATATTCCGGGCAAGCGTTTTCCGGATGAGAAAGCCTATAAAAAATATGGAAACGGCCTAGAAAAGGCAGCCTGGCGTCGACATAATGTAGATACCGTCATTCAAATGCTTTCCAAGGCAATCAAAGAGACCAAATCCTGGGTAAAATTCGGCATCAGCCCTTTCGGTGTATGGAGAAATTATAGCGAAGACCGACCAATGGGTTCAAAGACCCATGCCGGTATCACCAACTACGATGGTTTATATGCAGACATCCTTTTATGGTTAAAAAAAGGATGGATTGATTATGTTACTCCGCAACTTTATTGGGATTTTAAATTAAAAGCAGCTCCGTATGGACTCTTATTGAAATGGTGGGCAAAACACACTTATGGACGACAGTTGTACATCGGTCAATCCGTGTATAGAATAGGTCAAAAAGGCGCTTGGCGACAACCCGATGAGATGCCCCGGCAAATAGCGGCCAACAGAACCTATAAAACAGTAAAAGGATCGATGTATTTTAGTGCTTCTACCTTTGATCGAAATCCCTTAGGTTTCAATGATAGTTTAAGAAATCATTAT
This sequence comes from uncultured Chitinophagaceae bacterium, assembly GCA_964647485.1. Classification (GTDB taxonomy): domain Bacteria; phylum Bacteroidota; class Bacteroidia; order Chitinophagales; family Chitinophagaceae; genus FW021-bin31. The sequence goes on from CAZYHV010000004.1 coordinate 175,751, forward strand.
TATAAATACCCAGCCATCCCTCCCAGAATGCCGTGGATCGACAGCATCCCCCCTTTGGCTCCTGAACCTGCCGGCGTTTTAGAAGATCCAAAGGGACCTCTTATTCAGTGGAAAGATCGAGACACAACACAACAAACAACTCAATTCGTTATTTATCGATTCCCTGAAAATGTTCCTCCTGATCGAACAAATCCCAAATACATCTTAAAAATTGTCAATAAAAAATTTTCTAAAAATCCACGATACGTCCAATCTTTTCTGGATACCACAGCAGAAGAGGGGAAACACTATATTTATGAAATTACTGCACTCGATCGATTACACAATGAAAGTGGGATTAATGGTTCCCTCAGAGTACCTTCGGAGAAGATGAAAACGCCTAAAGCTATTTATTATGGACCATAGTTTGTCTTTTGTTATTTCACTTTTGTCAGATGTTTTCTTAACTTCGTTGCCAGCAAAACAATAGGCACTCTACTTTCTATGTACGATTATTCATTAAAGAAACCTGAATTAGAGGTTTGTCCATCCCCTGTTTTATTACCTTTTTACAATGTAAATAAAAGTGTAGTCGTCATCATTGACGTCTTAAGAGCAACCTCCACAATAGCAGCGGCACTGTATAACGGAGCATCTTCTGTTATTCCGGTAGCCACAGTAGAAAAATGTATAGAAGTGGGAGCAAAAGAAAATGCTCTTACAGCCGGAGAACGAGATGGAAGTATTGCTCCGGGTCTAGATCATGGTAATTCCCCTTTAGAATATCCGAAAGAATTTATTGCTGATCAAACTTTGGTATTGACGACCACCAACGGAACCCGCCTGCTGCACAAAGCAATAGGAGCAAAAGCGATAGTAACAGGTTCTTTTCCTAATATCTCTGCTCTTTGTACCTACCTGCTACAGCAAGATCAGCCTGTTATCCTTGCCTGCGCAGGATGGAAAGACCGGATCAATACGGAAGATACCTTATTCGCCGGAGCAGTAGTCAATCGTATTAGAGATGCATTTGAAGTGAACTGTGATTCTTCTCTTATTGCAGAGAGTCTTTATCTACAATACAAGACGAACCTCATGGATCTCATAAAAATTTCCTCGCATTATAAACGACTGGGACGTTTAGGAATCCAAAAGGACATAGACTATTGTCTTTCTTCTGATGTTGCACCGGCACTCCCTTTCTATAAAAATGGCAGACTATCTAATATTTTATAAGTCCCCTGCTCGAAAGATATAACCTTCTCCATATTTCTCTTTTAATCGACGAATAGTAGCTTCTAAACCGGCTTCTTTTGTATTCGTTTCAAACAAATCTAGTTGGAACCCTTCGTTTACCAAACCCGAATATCTTACTCCTATTAGCCTGACTTTCTTTCCGTTATAAGAGCTTTCTACATAGTATTGTTGAAAAAGTCGAAATATCCGCTTTTCAAGTTTTTTTTCCGAAGTCGTGGGATCAATAGTCATTTGACGAGAAATCGTCTGGAAATCATTAAATCGCATCTTGATAGCTACACAGGAGGTGAAGGTGCCGGACTTGCGAAGTTGATAGGCATTCTTTTTATTTAATTGTGAAAAAGCCTCTTTTAATGCTCTTACTTCAGAAAGATCTTCATCAAAAGTAGTTTCAGTAGAGATCGACTTATGCTTTCTGTCGTCTTTTACCGGGCTGTTATCAATTCCCTTTGCCCGGTCTATTAATATTTCTCCATGTTTTCCAAAGAAAGTTCGAAGAGTATCCTTACTACTATGAGCTAATTGGTCAATAGTAAAAATCCCCAGTTTATGTAATCGGGCAGCCGTCTCCTTTCCCACCATAGGGATTTTTTCGATTTTCATGGGAGCTAAAAAAGCGGCTTCTGTTCCCGGTTCTACCAATATCTGACCATTTGGCTTCACCGTATCTACCGCTATTTTAGAAACTAACTTGTTTTTTGAGAGAGCGAAGGAGATTACAAGTTGCGTCTCTTCGATTATTTTTTCTCTTAGTTCAGTAGCAATCACATAGCATTCTGCAAAGTCTCCTAAACCCGAAAAGTCAACATAAAATTCATCAATGCTGGCTTTTTCAAATAAAGGAATCTGTTGGGCAATAATTTCTGTCACCATCCGAGAATGAACGATGTATTGAGGCCGATTCGGAGATACGACCAATGCATTGGGGCAGAGGCGAAGCGCTTGTACCATAGGCATAGCCGAATGAACTCCATATTTCCTTGTCTCATAACTACAAGCGGCTACTACCGCTCTGTTTCCTTTCCCTCCAACGATCAATGGTTGTTCTTCCAGTTCCGGATTTAGCTTTCTCTCAACAGACACAAAAAAGGCATCCAAATCGAAAAGCGCTATAGCACGAACGAAGGAATCTTTAGCAACAGACATCATCCAAAATTACCATTTATTTTGGAATTCTTACCATTGTTTCCCGTTATATACTTTTACGCCTTTTTCTTTCTTTCCTTTTTTCTCTCTAATCTTCTTTTCATGTTGTGCCGCAGCCTTTAAGAGTTGTTCTGCTCTCTTTTTACTCATTTTGGGCTTTTGAGATTTCTTTTGTTTTTGCTGCTGTTTCTTTTTCTGTTGTTGGTTTTGTTGGTTTTGTTGGTTTTGTTGCTTCTTTTTCTGATCTTTCTGATCTTTTTGATCTTGGTTGTCCTTCTTTTTTTGGTCTTTATTCTTATTCTTCTGATTCTGGTTTTTCTTATTCTTATTTTTCTGATTCTGGTTTTTCTTATTCTTATTTTGTTTATTCTTTTGCTGCTGTTGTTTCAACTTCGATTTAGCATAGGCCAGATTATAACGAGCCTGATCATCTTCAGGATTGGCAATAAGAGATTTTTTGTAGGCCTCTATGGCCTTCTTCCATTTTTTTCCTTGCATAAAGGTATTGCCTATATTATATTGAGAAGAAGCAATATCCTGTTTATTCGAATTTTTAGAATGAAGGCTTTGCTGATACTTTTGTGCCGCTTTTTTATATCTTTTTTGATTATAGAGCGCATTTCCTAAATTAAACATTCCAAGTCCTGATGTAGAATCTTTAATCAATGCTTTTTTATAATTTGCTTCAGCATCAGAAAAATTCTTCTCCTGATATAATTTATTCCCTTTTCGTAGAAGTTTGTGAGCAGACTGTCCCTGAGCACAAACAGGCCTGAAGATCATTACAAAAATGACCAGTATCAATAAAATACCTTCTTCTTTTCTTATGGTTCTAATCTTCTTTCTCATTCCATCATCCTTTTTAAGCAATTCCCATTTTTCTTCTCGTTACCTCCGGAACAAAAGATTCTAAAACTAAAAGTAGCAATCCTATTGCAATAAAGTATTGAAAATAGCTTTTATAGTGTGCAAACAAGTTTTCGCCATAGGCTTTTTTCTGCATGCTATTTAACTCGTTTGTTAAGGAAGACACAGCTTTATCTGTATTATCCAGATGGACATACGTTCCGTTTCCTACTTTGGAGATTTTTTTAAGCAGTTTTTCATTCAGATGAGAAACCACCGTTTCACCGTCTTTATCTTTCATGTATTCCCCGGTTTTAGGATCTAAAATAGGCGCTCCTTCCACAGAACCTATACCTACGGTGTTAATAACAATCCCCTCTTCATGTGCTTTTTCAGCAGCTTTCACTCCATCTTCGCTCCAATCTTCTCCGTCAGTAATCAACACAATGGCTTTATGTAATTTTTGATTTTTCCCAAATGATTCTTCACTGCGTTGAATGGCATCGTCTATGGCCGTTCCCTGAGTAGGAATCATACCCGGAGTGATGGTATTCAAATACATTTTCGCAGCACTGAAATCTACCGTAATAGGCATTTGTAGATACGCATTCCCTGCAAAAACGACTAATCCGATCCGATCATTGGGGTTTTTATCCATCAGTTTGGTAATCAAATGTTTGGCTCTTTGAAGACGATTGGGTTTAATGTCCTGAGCCAACATACTATTACTCACATCCAATGCCACCATAACATCTACCCCTTTTTTGGTCACTTTTTCTAATTTATCTCCCATTTGAAGGTTTGCTGCTCCCAAAGTGATAAAAGCAAAACCAAAAAAGAGCAACCAAAATTTTAGTTTGAACAAACGGGAAGAATAACCGGTAAACAATTTCGTCACCAGGTTCTTATCTCCCATTTTCTTAATCGACTTCCGTTTCCAAGCTAGTACCGCAATAAAAACCAAAGCGATTAACAGCAAGAGAAATAATAAATACAAAAAGGTATGATGTTCAAATCGCAGCATAAAATCAGCCTATATATTCTCTACAAATGTAGGGGCTCTCTATGGGCAAGGAGCGCCGGCTTTCCTTTTTTAGGAAAAGATTAACAGCCTAAAATAAGCTTTGACAAAAGCGATGTAAAAATTCGGAATTAAAGCTTAAAGTTATGTAAAAATCAATGCCCTTCTGTCATTAATTTCTTAATTTTGAATTTATACAATTTAAATGATTTCTATCATGAAAACACAATACAAATCACCGAAGCACCCATCAAGCCTTCTCCTTGGGATTCCCTTCATCATGGCTTTTTTCTTCTTATTAACCGCTTGCAGTCCTAAAGACTCATTCAACGGGAAAGGGGTAAATATTCATAAAATATACTGGCGTGGAAAATCTTCAGTAAATACGGTTCCAAAAGAACCATTCGCTGTAAATCTTATTAAACCAAACAAAGTCGAGATTTAAGGGATAATTTAAGACATGTACAACGCTTCCTCCGGAAAAGAATTAGATAAAAAAGCCAGAGAACTCTTACATTCTCATGTTAAGGCCTTTCCTTCAGAGGAAATTTTATCCCTTAGAGAAGTCATTAATTACAACGACTGGAGATATTATGTCAAAGACAATCCAGCTTTAGCCGATCAAGAATATGATCAACTCTTTGCACGATTGAAAGCCCTTGAAAAAAAACATCCCGAATTAATTACGCCGGACTCTCCCACACAGCGTGTATCTAAAGGTTTGACGAAGGACTTTCCTACAGTCAATCATATCGTCCCTATGCTCAGCCTGGATAATTCTTATAATGCAGAAGATCTAAGAGAATGGGACAAGCGCATTCGAGACAGGTTAGGCAACGAAAAAATAGCATATTGTGCGGAACCTAAATTTGATGGTGCCGGAATATCTCTAATTTATCAAAAAGACTTGCTTACCAGAGCCGCTACCCGGGGGGACGGCGTTCAAGGAGATGAAATCACAACCAATGCAAAACAAATCCGATCCATCCCGCTTTCAGCCTCGCTTTCTTCTTTAGGCATTGAAGAATTGGAGATTCGCGGAGAAACGCTGATCAACAAAAAGGTTTTTGAAAAGTACAACGAAGAAAGAGTAAAAAAGCAATTATCTCCTCTGGCCAATCCAAGAAATGCAGCTTCTGGCTCTCTACGAATGGTAGATCCTCAGGAGGTGGCTAAACGCAATCTGGAAGTGTTTTTATACCATGTCAGTTATTTAGAATTTCAGGAAGACACTTCTCGACCAAAACAATTAGAAACTCATTACGATACTTTAAAAGCTTTATCACAACTAGGGTTTCGGACTCCTACCGATAATCTTAGCCTTTTTAACAACATAGATGAAGTCATTCAATATTGTTTAGCATTCGAAGAAAAAAGAGATTCGCTCCCCTACGAAATTGACGGTTTAGTGATTAAAGTCAACAACTTTGATCAGCAAGAAAACTTGGGCATGACCGCACATCATCCCCGCTGGGCAATGGCCTATAAATTTAAAGCTCGCCAAGCCTCTAGTAAATTAAAAAATGTAACTTTTCAGGTAGGACGAACGGGCACTATTACACCGGTAGCTAAGATAGCTCCGGTTCCGATCGGAGGAGCCACAGTATCTTCTGTTTCCCTGTTTAATGAAGATGTCATCCACGAACTCGACATTAAAATTGGGGATACCATTATTGTGGAAAGGGCAGGAGATGTTATTCCTCATATAGTCAAACCCCTTATTGATCTGAGAGACGGATCAGAAAAAGAAATCCAATTTCCAAAGACATGCCCCGTATGCAATGACCCTTTAGAACAGGCAGAGGAAGAAAGTGCCTGGCGTTGTGTCAATATTAATTGTGAAGCACAGGTAGTGGAAAGATTGATTCATTTTGCAAGTAAAAATGCAATGGATATCCGAAATATGGGCGCTGCCAATATTAAAACTTTCTATGCCCTGGGATTACTCAAAGAAATCCCGGGAGTATATACTCTAGATTATCAACGAATCAGACAATTAGAAGGTTTTGGGGAGAAATCGGTAAGCAACCTGACATCTGCCATAGAAAACTCTAAAAAACAACCCCTTCATCGATTAATTTTTGCATTAGGCATCCGATATATAGGAGAAACAACAGCAAAGACTTTAGCTAAAGCCATTAAAACCCTTTCTGATTTAAGAAATTTCAATGAAGAACAACTCTTATCTTTAGAAGATATAGGACCCAAAGTAGCCACTTCTATTCATCAATTTTTTAATAATACGGACAATCTCCGGATGCTGGAAAAGCTGGAAGAATTAGGGGTCAATATGAAACGGACAAAAGGGGAAAATTCAACCGGAATATTAAACGGGAAGACATTTCTGTTTACCGGAAGCCTTTCTATGAAGCGATCTGAAGCCAAGGCTATAGCAGAGGCTAAAGGAGGGAAGGTATTAAGTGGAGTAAGTAATAAATTAGATTATCTCATTGCCGGGGAAAAGGCCGGATCCAAATTAGATAAAGCAAAAAAGATGAGTTCCATTGAAATATTGAACGAAGAAGAATTTTTGAATATGGTAGGAAAATAATATTAATTATCACAATTATTTTTTTCTTTTCAAATACTCTACTATTTTTGTATACTAAAATATAAACATGAGCCAAGAAAAGAATTTGCATTTTGACACCTTACAGGTGCATGCCGGATATCAACCGGAACCTACAACAAGAGCCGCAGCTGTTCCAATTTATCAAACCACTTCTTTTACTTTCGATGATGCAGATTATGCAGCCGATTTATTTGCATTAAAGAAATTCGGAAATATATATACCCGTATTCAAAATCCTACAACGGATGTATTTGAAAAAAGAGTCACCGCAATGGAAGGCGGCGTCATGGGATTGGGAGTCTCTTCCGGATTGTCGGCCTGTTTTATGGCTTTGCAAAATATATTGTTGCCCGGAGATAATTTCGTTTCTTCTCATTATGTGTATGGAGGCACCTACAATCAGTTTAAAGTAACCTTTAAGCGATTGGGGATGGAAGCTCGGTTTGCAAAGATTGAAGATCCTGATGATATAGCAGCAAAAATAGATGACCATACCAAAGCAATTTTTGTGGAAACAATTGGGAACCCGGCTTTTGCCATTCCTGATTTTGAGGCTATATCTGCAGTAGCAAAAGAGCATGATTTACCACTCATTGTTGACAATACTTTTGCCGGAGCCGGATACCTCTGTAAACCTATTGAATATGGAGCAAACGTAGTAGTACACGCTGCGACCAAATGGATTGGCGGACATGGAAACAGTATTGGCGGACTTATTGTAGATGCCGGCAATTTTAACTGGGGCAATGGTAAGTTCAAACAATTTACTGAACCTGACGAAGCCTACCATGGAATGAAGTTCTGGGAAGTTTTCGGTCCGGACAGCCCTTTTGGAAATATTGCCTACGCAGTTAGAGCACGTGTTTGCGGATTAAGAACTTTCGGAAGCGCTCCTTCGCCCACCAATTCTTTTCTTTTACTTCAAGGGTTAGAGACGCTATCACTGCGAGTACAAAAAACGGTAGATAATGCCTTAACTCTTGCAAAGTGGCTGGAACAGCATGATCAGGTAGAATCGGTTAGTTATCCGGGATTAAAGAGTCATCCCTTCCATGAAAATGCTAAAAAGTATTTAAAACATGGCTTTGGCGGCGTCCTCTCCTTCAAGATTAAAGGAGGAAGCAAAGCTGCCGATCAATTTATCGGTTCTCTGGAATTGATTTATCACCTGGCAAATGTCGGAGATACAAAAACCTTGATTATCCATCCTTCGACAACCACCCATCAACAACTTTCTCCGGAAGAACAGGAAGAAGCAGGAGCGGGTCCCGGTTTATTACGTATTTCATTAGGGATAGAACATATCGATGATATCAAGGCCGATTTACAACAAGCCTTTGACAAAGTAAAATAATCACATAAAGGCATAAAGGTATTTTCTTTATGCCTTTTATTCTATTTTATTCAATAAATTCAACACCTTTTCTCTCTTTAAGATCAAAAACCCCAACCTATCATTTGAAATACCTTCTTTCAATTGATAACTATATTGAGGTTCCTCATGCTCTACTGCAGTATCAAAATAGCGAAAAGTAATATTTTGATGTTTCTTCAAGGCATCTGCAATTTCATAGAGATGAGTGGACAGCACAAAAAGGCTTTGATTCATCTTTAATAAACCTTCTATAACCATGATAGAGCAATGCTTTGCGTCTTGGAAATTAGTACCTTTAAACATTTCATCTATCAGAATTAACCATCTTTTCCCGTCATTGATTTTAAGGATTGTTTTCTTTATACGTTGTACTTCATTATAAAAATAACTTTCCCCTTTAAAAATATTGTCCTCTACTTGTATATTACTGAGAAGCCCTTCGAAAAAAGTCAGCTTCATCTTTTTGGCAGGAACGGCCATTCCAATATGAGCCAAAAAGGTTGACAACCCTACGGCTTTAATAAAAGTGCTCTTTCCGGCCATATTCGCTCCGGTAAGAAATAGAAAATTCGTATGTTTATTCAATTTCACATCATAAGCTACCGGCTTTTCCAACAAAGGATGAAAGAGTTGATTCATCTCTAAAACAGGTTCTTTATCAGGTACAAACTGCGGGTAAGCAAATTGCAACTTTTCTCCGGCTACAGCCATACTATACCAGGCATCAAGCAGATAGTAAACATTCAATAATCGTCGGATAGTCTTCCCATGCCGGTGCTTCAGATAGTGTCCATATTGTAATGTTTTATTAAAGGTCAGCTTTTTTATATTTCCTAATTTTAGAAAGTCTAAAATTTCCTTTCGCTCTAATAAAAGAGCCACTTGATCCAGTTGTTCTTCCAACAACTTTGGAAGCTGTCGTTTACTATACTGATCTTGGAGCAGCGACATACTTTTTAGAAAAACATAAAGATGGTTGATAGAGTAGTGGATAGCAGAGTACTCATCTTTCATCAGAAACCGATAAGCAATCCCATGAATTGTAGAAAACAACCCTGTTTCTAATGGAATCCTCTCCCCATTATTAGATAAGAATTTTTCGACGACCATAACTGTACCATTATTTATTTCTGTAGGCCAATCTTCTTTATTTTCCTGAATAAATAGTAAGGTTTCTTGTCGGTCTTGTATCGCAGAGATAGATCTTAATGGTCGTTTAAAAATCTCTTCCAAGACCTCTTTCCCTCCGGCAGTATGCGTAAAATTCAGATGATCAAAGACAGAAAATCCTCCGCTTTTATTAAAAATAGATAAATCTGCTAATGTTTCCTTGTCTAATTCCATAATTCTCAAATAGAGGCCCGTTTTATGCTACAGGCTTTATGATTCCCTATCAAATCGCAGCCGTAATCCCTTTGTTTCCTCATTAAACGTTCCATTATCATAAACTTTATTACCATTTACAAAGGTTTTTTCTATTTTAGCAGGGAAAGTGTGGCCTTCCAGGGGACTCCATCCACATTTAAAATAAATATTGTCTTTTTTTACACGAAAATCCCGGTTCAAATCCAATAAAACCAAATCTGCATAATATCCTTCACGAATAAAACCTCTTTCTTTCACCCGATAGCAGATGGCCGGATTATGACACATTTTTTCTACTATCTTTTCCAGGGATATTCTTCCGGATTTATACTGGTCGAGCATCATCAACAACCCGTGTTGTACCAAGGGAATACCGGCAGGAGCCTTATAAAAAGGTTGATTCTTTTCCTTCTCCGTATGGGGTGCATTATCTGTTGCAATGCAATCTAATTTATTTTCCAAAAGCCCTTTCCATAAACCGGCTTTATTCTCAGGAGCTTTGATTGCCGGATTACATTTTATCTTGTTTCCATACTTCTTATAATCGTCAGAAGTAAACCAAAGATGATGAACACAGACTTCAGAGGTAATTTTTTTATCTTCCAATGGGATGGAATTGGTAAACAAATCTACTTCCTTTCCGGTGGTAATATGTACTATGTGCAGCCTGGTTCCATATTTTTTGGCTAAGTTTATCGTTGACTGAGAGGAAGTATAACATCCCTCTACATTCCTAATCAAAGGATGGTCGGAGAGTTCTAAATTTTCAAATCCTTTTTCTTCTTTAAATCGCGTCAAATTAGCCTGTACAATATCCTCATTTTCACAATGGGTAGCAATCAATAATTCACTTCCTTTAAAAATCTTACTCAATGTTTCTTCATCATCTACTAACATGTTTCCTGTAGTAGATCCAATAAATATCTTCACTCCACAGATTTCTTGTTTTCTATTATTGATACGTAGTACATTCTCCAAATTATCATGGGAAACCCCCATATAAAAAGAATAATTAGCTAAAGATTTTTCGGCAGCCAGATCATATTTATGTTCAAGGATTTCTTCGGTCAAAACCGGAGGAATTGTATTGGGCATTTCCATAAAAGAAGTTACCCCTCCGGCTACAGCTGCTTTAGTTTCTGTCCTAATTTCCCCTTTCTGTGTCAGTCCGGGTTCTCTAAAATGTACATGTTCATCAATCAATCCGGGAATCAATGCTTTTCCTTCCCCATCAATCTCTGTTATAGCTCCCTGAGCTTCTATTTTTGAAGCTATTTTCTCTATTCGATCTTCTTTTATCAGAACATCGCCATTAAAGGACTTCCCTTCATTGACAATGGTAGTGTTTTTGATTAAATACGACATGAATTAAAATTAAAAAATTATTTATCCCTCCAAATGAATTGAAATAACAATTAGTCTGGAAATAAGTTGTCCTATACGATTGGAATATTTATTTTGAGGCTCATAGATATGAACATCTCTTGCACCATAACTAAATTTTATCTCCGGAGAGAAAATAAAATAGGGGAGATAAAATTCAAATCCTACTCCTGCTTCATAGCCCCAATCCGTCTTTGCCAATTTGACAATATCCCTAACATTTCTTGCATTAGAATTGGAGGCAAAATCATAATCGTATTTTATCCCGGCCAATATATATGCCCTAAAATTCCCAACCCGGTTTGATTTGAATTTTACCTGTAAGGGCAAACTCATAACCACAGACTCAATTTTTTTTATCTCATCTTTATTCGCAGATAATGCTCCTCCAAAACCATATTTTAAATTCTTTTCAGAAAAATGGAGTATAGGATTAAATCGAAGATCTAAATGCTGTATAATTTTCAGATTTCCCAATAACCCAATACTAAAACCACTACTATGCAATGGATCAATGCGTAAAATAGAATCACTCTCCAAAAACTTTGGATCATAATCCATTTTTAAATAAGCCTGATTATAACCAAGCGTAATACCGAAATAATAGGATCGGTCTCTATACTGTCTTAATTTTGAGGTATTCCCAAATTGAGCTGTAGCCGGTAAACTCCACAATACAGCTATTCCAATTATTATTTGGTAGCGCAGTATACGGATGATATTCCAAAAGTTAATTTTTTGCATGTTGCATCTTTAAATCCGGCTTTTTTTAATCTTTCTATCATTGCCTCTCCCTGTGGAAAAGCATCTACGGATTCCGGTAAATAGGTATAGGCTTCGGCATTATGAGCAATCCACTTTCCTAATTTCGGAGTAATATAACGAAAATAAAAACGATATAATTGTTTAATCGGAAAAATTGTGGGGGAGGAGAAATCTAAAATCACTGCTTTCCCTCCTTTTCGTAAAACCCTACACATTTCTTTCAATCCGATATCCAGATGTTCGAAATTTCTTACTCCAAAAGCAGAAGTTACAGCATCAAAAGATTCGGTAGCAAAAGGTAAATCCTCACTATCGGCCGTTTGGAGACGAATTTGTTTTTCTAAATGAGCTTCTTTTATTTTTTTTTCTCCTACTTCCAACATTTGTTTAGATATATCGATTCCAATAATTTCCTTCGGAGAAAGCATTTTAGAAGCCAAAATGGAGAAATCAGCAGTCCCTGCAGCTACATCTAAAATATGATCCGGTTTTAACTCATCCAAATAATGTAAAGATTTTTTTCTCCATATCTTATCAATATTCAGAGACATAAAATGATTTAAAAAATCATATCGATAAGCAATATGATCAAACATGTTCGCTACCTGCTCTTTCTTGCTTAACTTTGATTCCTTAAAAGGAACGACTTTATTTGTTGATGAGTCCTGCATAAAGGCAAAGATAAGACAAGTAGCAAGACCAAAATAAAATATTATGACTATCTCAAAAACAGAATATATAGGCAGCTTTATAAAAGTAGAAGATTGCCCGGCGCCGGAAGTACCGGAATATGCCTTTATCGGGCGTTCTAATGTAGGAAAATCCTCCCTTATCAATATGCTTACCGGAAGAAAAAAATTAGCTCATGTGAGTAAAAATCCAGGTAAAACACAGACAATCAATTATTTTCATATAAATAAATATTGGAATTTAGTCGATCTTCCGGGATATGGATTTGCTAAAGTTTCTCAAAAGCAAAGGAAGCAATGGAAGAATATGATTAATAACTATATTCAGAATAGAGAGAATTTAGTTACCCTATTTGTCCTTATTGATAGTCGACATAATCCACAAAAGTCTGATTTACAGTTTATTGACCAGTTAGGAGAATGGCAGATTCCTTTTGCAATCGTATTTACAAAAACCGATAAAAGTAAACAACGAATAGTCAGTAAAAATGTGAAAAGCTTTTTTACCGAAATGAAAAAGAAATGGGAATTCCTGCCTATCTATTTCCTTACTTCTGCAATAAAAGGTCGTGGTCGAGAAGAAATATTAGACTATGTAGAAGATTATAATGTTCGTTTTGGTGCTTTAGTATAACCTGTTAAAAAAAATAAACCTTTATCTATGCCTATAAATTTTCATTTTCAAAACATTGATGTTAGTTTAAATCAAGAAAAGACATTAAAAGATTATATTATCCATCTGTTTAAAGAGGAAGGAATTTCAGTAAAACAAATAGATTATATATTTTGTACAGATGAATTTTTACTGCCTTTAAATAAAAAATATTTAAATCATGATACCTATACAGATATTTTAACCTTCGACTTGTCAGAAAAGGATGCAAAAATGATGGCAGAGATCTATATTAGTGTAGATCGTGTTAAAGAAAATACTAAAATATTTAAAACTTCCTTCCAAGAAGAATTACACCGAGTTATTTTTCATGGCGCACTTCATCTATGCGGATACAATGATCATTCCGAAGGCGAAAAGAAATTAATGAGACAAAAAGAAGACGAAAAACTCAAGGCCTATTTTAAATAATAGTTTCTCTCTTATTGGTACAACTTTTGTTTTATTAAAACCAATAAATCGGATTAATAATGAAACATTTCTTTTTAATATTTCTACTTTTCGTTTGTATAACAAGTTCTTTTCATTGTAGTTCCTCCTCAAAAATAAATCATCCTTTTATAGAGAGAAAGGATCAGATTTTTAATTCACAACAATATGAAAATAAGATCTATCACTATATTACAGAACTTCGTAGAAATCCAAAAGGATTTTATTTCAAATATGTCAAATCATACCTAAGAGCGCATCCGGATCGTTTTACTTCTTTTTATACTTCCAGCCTAAAGAAAAGACTACTCCATCAAGATCCCCTTCCTTCTTTAAAAAAAAGCAGTTATCTTCAACCCATCACCCAAAAGCATTTAAATTATTTGGTAAAAAGACTAAAAGGAAAAAGATTACAACATCGTCAGGGTTCAATTTCATTTTCCCAAAGGATAAAAGGTAAAAATCTTTCCTCCTTTGCTGAAAATTTATATAGGGCGAAAAAAAATAACCCTTTGCATCTCATTATAGAATTACTCATAGACCAAGGCGTACGCACATTTGGACATAGAAATAACCTATTGAGCAACAAATACCGCCTCATCAATATCCAAAGTGGGAAGGCCCCAAATAATTATATCGTTACGGTCATAGATTTTGGAAGTAAGAAAAACTAAAAATATTATAGAAAAATGTTCCACGTGGAACATTTTTCTTCTCTCATTTTACCATAAATTTAATTGTTCCACGTGGAACAATTAAATTTATGGTAAAACATGCAGAGTTCGTATCTTTGCTGCATGTTTAAGGAATATGATATCATCGTTGTAGGTGCCGGTCACGCGGGAAGTGAAGCTGCAGCCGCTGCTGCTAATATGGGAGCTTCTACACTACTCATTACCATGGATTTGAATAAAACGGCACAAATGAGCTGTAATCCGGCCATGGGAGGTATAGCGAAAGGTCAAATCCTTCGTGAAATCGATGCATTGGGGGGATACTCCGGCATAGTGGCTGATAAAAGTACTATACAATTCAGAATGCTCAATAAATCAAAGGGTCCTGCTATGTGGAGCCCCCGATCCCAGAATGATCGGATGTTATTTTCACAATCCTGGCGTCATCTATTGGAACAAACGCCAAATTTGGATTTCTACCAGGATATGGTTTTAGGTCTCCTAGAAGAAAAGGGAGAAATAAAAGGAGTAGTTACACAACTGAACCATAAAATACGTGCTAAAGCAGTCATTTTAACGAACGGTACCTTCCTAAACGGTATGATCCATATCGGAGATAAACATTACGGTGGTGGTAGAGTGGGAGATAGAGCTTCTGTAGGTATAACGGCTAATCTAGAAGCATTGGGCTTTAGAAGTGATCGCCTAAAAACAGGAACACCTCCAAGAATTGACGGAAGAAGCCTTAATTATAGTAAATTTGAAGTCCAAAATGGAGATGAAAAAATTCCAGGTTTCTCTTTTAAAAAGGGACATACCATTGACCCTAAAAATCAAAAGGTTTGTTGGATAACCTATACCAATCCTGAAGTTCATCAAATCCTAAAGTCAGGATTTGACCAATCTCCAATGTACCAAGGTAGAATTAAAGGAAACGGACCAAGATATTGCCCTAGTATTGAGGATAAAGTAAGTCGATTTGCAAAAAGAGAACGACATCAAATGTTTATCGAACCCGAAGGTTGGAATACAATTGAGATATATGCCAACGGGTTTTCTACTTCCTTACCTGAAGAAATCCAATATAAAGCCTTACAAAAAGTACCCGGTTTTGAAAATTGTAAATTCTTCAGACCCGGATATGCCATAGAATATGACTATTTTCCTCCCACTCAGTTATCTTTTTCCCTAGAAACAAAGCTGATTGAAAACCTATATTTAGCCGGTCAGATAAATGGAACAACAGGCTACGAAGAAGCAGCTTGTCAAGGATTAATAGCTGGAATCAATGCCAGTCTGAAATTACAAAATAAGAAACCTTTAGTACTCAAAAGAAATCAAGCCTATATCGGGGTGCTTATAGACGATTTAATAAACAAGGGCACTAAAGAACCCTACAGAATGTTTACCTCCAGGGCCGAATATAGAACCCTATTACGTCAAGATAATGCAGATTTACGATTAACCGCGTTAAGCTATCAGTTAGGACTAGCAGATAAAGATAGATTCCAAAAAGTATTGGACAAAAAGAATATCATAGAGGCAAACAAAAAACAGTTGGATAACATTTCTATAGCCCCTGAAGAGGTAGAAGGCCTCCTAAAAAAGAAGAAATCAGCACCTTTAAAACAAAAAGTAAAGGCAACAAAAATCCTTTTAAGGCCTCAAATAACCTTAAATGATTTGAAAAATGCGGTTCCTCGATTAAAAAAAGCATTTGAAAATCAAACATTAGAGGTACTGGAGGAAACCGAAATACAGTTAAAATATAAAACGTATATCCGGAAAGAACAAGAAATGGTAGAGAGAATGGCCAATATTGAAGAATTAGAAATTCCTGAAAACTTCAATTATGATAAATTACAATCTCTATCTGCAGAAGCAAAACAGAAATTTAATGAGATCAGACCCGGAACAATTGGTCAAGCAAGTAGGATAAGCGGTGTGAGACAAAGTGATGTTCAAGTTCTAACGATTTTTATGGGAAGATAGCAAAAAATGGTATTATTTAAAAAATAGTACCATTTTTTAACTATAAATAACTGATAATCATTTAATTAGGATTAAAAATAACCGACCCTCAGAAATAGGGTAAATTTCGACTTTCAGCTCATTTCTAAAGGCATATATCATAAAAGCAATTATTAGCCTTAAATCGTCTTAAAATGCTAAAAATTAACCAAATATTAAATTTGTATGTTATTTAAACACTAAATTTTAAAACGAAACAGTTTTTACAAAAAAGCTGCATAAAATTCTGCAAAAATCTCTTTTTCCACAAAAGAGACACTCACAGACAGAACCCCATTGAATAGATTTCATTTATCGGACACAATAGCCCGTACTACTAGCCAAAAAAGGAAAGTGCATGTCCCATGCATTTTATTTCTTTGTTGGCTCATGCAAGCTTCTACATAAGTCTAATGACTATGAGGAAGGATGGCCGCAAATTCTTCGACCGGCTGTACCTCACCGATTTGCTGATTTACTATTTGAAGTTTCTTTCCGGCAAAATCAATAAAAACTTCATCCCTGCCTCATAAGGTAACTTCATGGAATCTTTGACCCTGGTAAACCGCCGATGACGATGCTCCATAAATTGAGAATAACTATAAGGATTGCTGCGATGAAGCTCATACTCCCGATAATCATACCGGAAGGTAAAACCGGAATGTTGTCGCGCTTGATTCATCTTTTTGAAGAATTTCATCAGCATAATAACCTTATTATTACAGAACGAACCGGAAAGAGGGCTTCGAGCACTTTGTTATCCATATGCTATAACATCTTAAAGGTTTGCTACAGGTTTTAAACGAGCCATATACTTATTCCAATTGATACCAAGCATTTTACCTATTTTACGATTGCTGAAACCGTCTTGATGCAGGGTAATGATTTGTTTTAAATCCATAGGGTTAAGTTGTTTGGCCATAACGTATCTACTTTTTTGAGGATACCATTTAGCATTTTTTATTAAACTCCTAGGGTGATTGAGGTGGCATGGTTAGAACCGAAACGATACAAACTCAATATAAATGAAGTGGCACGGTTAGAATCAAAATAACTACAGGATAATTGCTTTTAATAAAAAAGGGTAAAGTTTATAATGGAACTTTACCCTTTGCCTTTAAAACTAATTTCTAATTATTCTTTTCACTCAATATTATAGTCCAGGGAAAGAAAATCTACGGTCATCAATATCCGCCTGCTTCAATAATACATCCCTCAATTGAGAAGATATTTCTCTTCTCAGATTATTCCCTAGTTGTCCTTGAATTTGTTGTATAGCAGATGAATCTGCATGATTATTATATAAAGAATCAACACGAAGATAATATACTCCGTTTTCACCATAAACCGGTGTAGATAATTTCTTTTCAAAATTTTTATTAAAGGCAGCACCAACCACCTTAGGTTCAAACCCGGCATTTGGAATAAAAGGGGTCCCAAAACTAATTCCTGTAGCAACACTAATGGTATCACCTAATTTAGAAGCAATAGCTTGTAAATTATCTCCTTTTATTCTATTTGAAATAACCTCCCCTTTCTTATGTCTTCTTACAACGGCTTCAATTTGAGGTTTTACATCATTCAAAGGTGCTGTCCCTTTATCCGTAATATTCGTTAAAACAGCAATTACATAACTATTAGGTAAAACAAAAACTTTAGAAACATCATTTTTCTCCGCATTAAAAGCCCAGTGAACAATATCCCTTGAGGATTCCAAATTATTTACCTGATAACTTTCTGCTGTTAAATTGGAAGCTTTTTGAATATTTAAACCTTCTTTTTTAGCAGAAGATTCAAACTTATCCCTCGTTTCATTTAAACCCCTGAATTTATTTGCTTCAGAATAAATAGCATTCTCTGTCGCTTGGCTAGGCTCCATACTCGTACTTAAGTAAGCAAATTTGTACCCTTTTTCTGCATCCTGCTTATTTAAAACTTTAATTACATGATATCCATATTGACTCTGAACAACACCGACAGCCCCTTTTTGATTTTCATTTGCAAATTGAATAAAATCATCCGGAATATTTGGATTATTGGGTGTAATTACTAATTTTCCATCATTTTGTGCCTGTCCCTGTGTTGCAGTATTGATCATTTGAGAGAAATCAGCACCATTTTTTACCAAATTTTCTATGCTATCTACCTTAAAATGAGCAGCTGAATCAGAAATGCCCTGACTATTAACCAATAATTGTTGGATCTCAATTGAATCATATACATTTTTACTTCCTAAAAATTTTGCATAAATCAATTGATTGTTCTCAAAATATGGTCCATAAGTTTCTCCCGGAGCCAATTCCAATATGTTTTCTTTTACTGAAGATTGAATCATACTCTCAGGAATATATCGATCTGCAAATGGAGTTTCAGAACTTCTTCCAATAAAGCCGGGGATTTCATCCTGATCTAAGGTATCCATCTGTGCTTTCAATGCATCCATTCTGTCAAATATTTTGGCAGAATCTTCCGACGAAGCTACTGCATCAAAGCTTACAAATTCTATAGTCCTATTCGCTTTAACCTGAAATTGCTCTTTATGTTTTGTCAAATACTTATTTAAATCCTCATTATTTATATTGACTGAAGAATCGGATACAGTAGAATAAGGAGCATTCACGAATGAAATATTAGAAAATTCATTTTGTTCTTTCAATTTTACTTCTGACAGCCATTTCGGAATATAAACTCCATTATTAATAAGAGAGGTAAACTTAGAAAGTTTAGAAGAATTTCTTAGCATATCCTCCATCTGCATCCATTGCATCTTTTGCTGTAAGGCTTGTTGATTATTTGCAGGAGCATTTTTAACATTATTAATAAAAGTAATCACTCTATTTGGATCAAATTCGCCAGTTTGAGGATTTTGGAAGCCCGGTATTTGTTTAATTCTAGGATCGGCATCCGCGGTAATCGTTAATGTCCTCAACTCTTCCGGAGAAAAAGCAATCCCCAATTTATCATACTCTCCTTGCAAAATTTGTTTCTGCACAAATTCTTGATAAACTTGTTCTTTAATACGATTTCTAGCCTCATCATTCATTTTTTCATCAGGATGTTGATTTCTATAGTTATTTTCTGCTTTCTTTATATCCTGCATATACTCTTTATATGGATAAGTTGTACCATTCACAGAAACAACGTCCATATCCTTATTAAAAAAAGATTTAGGACCAACAAGTGCATCCATCAACAAGAATGCAACCAAACTGACACAAACTACGATAACAACAGTTGTAGCATATTTTTCCCTTAAAGCCTGTATTACTGACATATACGATTTTATTTAAAGATTGCAAAAATAGGATAAATAAACCTTTCCTACAATACTATATGGTATAAGATTCAATTTGATAAAATAATTCTTTGAAATCCACCTTCTTTTTACTCCCCTTAAATGTCTAAAAGGATATTTGTTCTATAAATCTTTAATACCTCTTTTAATATAATACTTCAATTTGAAATTCCGTTTGTTATCAAGTAAAACGTCTTATTAAACAGGTTCTAGTTAAAGCATTCTATAGATAATACTTATTCACAAACAGTTTATTATTAATATTTGAAATAGGCATGACTAAGGCATTTTCACCTTTAAGATATCCACACTTTTTGTGAATAAGAGTAGGATAATTAGAGTCTGAATGTGAAAGAAAGAGAAAGATTCAAAATAACTTCAACTTTATACCCAATTTAAAAAAAAATCCCATTTTGATTCACATGAAAAAAGGAGAAGTTCCATATCAAAGTAAAAAATTATTATTCAATTTCGTATTTATCCACATCTATGGAAAAAGTAGAAGATCAATACCTAAAAACCAAGCTGGAAAGTGAGTTGTAAAAATAAATACATGTGAATAACCTATGAATAACCATCCATCTAATATTTATATCTAAAAATACAAATAAAAGATAAATTTCTTTCCCACAAATCCACACTCCTAATAGTAATAATAATTTCTTTTTAAAAGTATTTATTATAACTATTATGTTGATGAAGTTGTTGAAAGTCAATTAATTTCAAAAAGGTAAAAAAATAGTACCTTAGTCTTGCTTTTGATCGGATAAACAACATCATTATGAAAAAAAGAACTTTAAAAATTGAATACCTGATACTTTTTCTCTTTATTTTTATTGGGCTCAATGCTTGTAAAAAACACCACCATTCTTCAAATAATAATGACAAAAATGACTCCATTGCTGATTGGAGAGACGCAGATTCTTTGAAATATTATATTTGGCATATCAATGTTTCAGATGAAGATAAGCCAATTCCCTATTTAAAAAATTATGTTTTTGGATGGGTGCCTATGTATTATTGGGCAGATGATGTTCCGGATGATTTATCTTGGTCGGATGAAAAATATAATGGGACGACCTTAGGAGAGACAGGAACAAATTTAATGAATTCTATAGCTTCTTATTCTCCAAAATTTAATGGATCACCAAAAGATAGATACAGTTTTATTGATGTACAGGGTTCCATTTCTCAAGAGCTTCAGGATGGAGTAAAAGGGGATTATGGTTATATGTTTGGTTTTGCACAGGATCCTGACGGAAATATTCATACGCTTATTGAATATGTTTATCCCGGTTCACCTGCAGCAACTCAGGGTATTAAACGAGGCGATGAAATAACAGCTATTAACGGGAATTCCGATTTAAATTCCGGTACACAAAGTGGACGGCAGGAAATTGTTAAAGAATTATTACAGAGTAAGTCGGTTCAGCTGAAATTAATCAAACCGGATAATACAGATTATTCGGTTAATCTGGATAAAGCAGATTACCATTTGAATCCGGTATTGTTCCATCATATATATACGGTTGGTGGAAAAAAGGTGGGATATTTCGTGTATAATACTTTTGTGGCTGTCGGTTCAGAAGGAAATAGCTCACGTGCAAAGGAGGAGATTGATACCGTTTTTGCCAAATTTAAAAGTGCCGGTGTCAAAGAACTTATTGTTGATCTTAGATACAATGGTGGAGGATCCGTTGCTTCTACCGAATATTTAGATAATCTTATTGCTCCTGCTTCTGCCGTTGGAAAAGAAATGTACCAATATAAATATAATGCTGAATTAACGAGCTTTTTAAATGATCAGGAGAAAGACGTGAAAAATTCTTTTCTTGCGCCTATAAAGTTCCAGAAGGTGGATAATAACCTGGATCTAAATCGCGTATTTTTCATTGGATCAAGAGAAACTGCATCGGCAGCAGAGTTAACTATAAATAATCTGAAGCCCTACATGGATGTACAATTGGTAGGGGATACCACTTACGGGAAACCTGTAGGTTTCTTTACCATACCTATAAAGTATGTTACTCGAAATGATGGTTATCAACATGTTGCTGACATGTATGCTATTAATTTCAAATCAATCAATAGTGAAGGGGTCTCAGATTATTATGATGGTTTGGATCCTAATTTCGAATTTCCCGGTTATTTAGGATTTAGGTGGGGAAAAAATGATCCGGTGATTAAATCCATTTTTCATAAAATTTCGGATGGAAGCTATTTAAATGTTGACGAAATTTTGAGGAAACAAAATACAATGGCAAGAAAAGTACCTCAACCACAAAGAGCTAAATCTCTTATGAGAAAGTCCTCTTCTTTGAAGATTCACCATACCGGTCAATTTAATGGAATGGTAGATTATCAAAGAAGTAAGGACTTACGGCTTCATCTAAAATAGAAATTTTAGAATTTGTAACTAAATCCTAAATCTAAATAGATATTGTGCATTCCGAAAGTGAGCGCATCAAAATCCTTTTTGAAAATGTCATTTATTCCAAAACTGACATTTCCCAAAACGGCTAAGTGATTTCCTAAAATATACTCTGCTCCCACTTGAGCTCCCCATTGGAATGCTCTTTCATCTTCGGAAAAATCATAAGCAGCTTTATTTCCATTTTGGAAATTAATCTTCGGTGCCGTAGGTTTTCCTTGTCTGAAATAACCATCAGTCACATAGCCGTCAAATTGCTCATCTAAAAGGTAAGATATAAACAATCCTCCATAAATATTCCAACGATCATCAATAGAATAGACTGCAGAAACCGGTAACGTAAGATAAACATTTTTGACATTGGTTTTCACTTTTCCGGTAAAATAGCCTTTTACGCTTTGTCCGTCTTGGATAATTTCAGTAAAGTAATTTTTTACACTAGCTTGGGTTTTCATTCCTTTTCCTTCTACTGAAATACCAACTCTTAATCCCCATTTTTCTTCGGGAGTAAACCATTTGGTAGCGTTTCCTTCCAGTCCTAATTGCAGTGATGGATTGTATTTTTCAATCTTTCTTATAGATCCGGGAAATCCTAATGGACTACTTCCTCCAATACTAAAAAAGGCTTGTAATTCATAGTCCATGTGATTTTTAAAGAATCCTTCATCTTTTAATTGATTGTCCTGACCTAAAGCAAAACCGAAGGTGCAGCACATTGCTAATATTGTTATTGTTATATATTTCATTTTTAAATTTTTTATGCTTCTTTAGAATATATTTAATCTTCAGTTAATAATTGAACTTCGTCAATGTAGAGTTTACTACCTTTTGCTCCGTTGAATTGGTTTCCTTCTTTGCTTGATGTAAATACAATGGTATACATGTATTTTTTATTCGGATCGAAGGATTTGTCCTCTTTGTATTTGAAAGGAATATAAAATTTGGTCCATTGATCTGTTTCTATACTTTGATCATCAGATAAATGGGCAATACCTACTATTTTTGGACTGTCGAAAATGTGTGGAACTTGAAGATAATTATTATCATCATTACTTTTTTCAAAAAGAATAGCATAAGCATCCCAGGTATCTCTGCTTAATTTGGTAGGTTCATTATTTACTTCTAAATTATCTCCTGCCTTATATTTGAAAAATCCGGTTAGCGCCTTAGGGGCTTTGGTATGGTTATAAGGAAGCCCGAAGCGAGGGGATTTTACTGTGGGAAAATCTAATTTGAAAGTACCTATATAAAGATTTCCGGCAGCTAAGGGAGAGCCGAATGTTCCACCTAAGGGACCGGTTCCTTTCGTTTGTAGAACAACTCCTTTTCCTTCATAACCTGCAGTGGTTTGTGCTGTGGGATAAAAATCCGGCGTTAGTTTTTTGCCATCGGGAACCAGAGTAGCAGCCAATATATTGAATCCCGGATTTCCCGATCCCCAGTTTTTAATCGTATCAGATTTTCCATTCTTTTGGATAATATGATAAAATTCTTCATAATGACCTTCCGGGCTGGTAGTGTTGATCGTGTCTGCATTTTCAAAAGAAAAATTTACAATGGTATCTTGTCCCGCTATTTGAAAAGATACTTTATAAGTTTTTGTCCAGGCTCCGTCTTCTGAAGTGACCGTATAATTTTGAGAATGAGAAAAATTTAATGTTGTACCGTTTTCCGGCTGGATAGTTGCTCCGGGTGTAAGTTCAAACTGAGGAGAGAATTCAAAGTTACCTACATAGTCTTTTTGTAGGTGAAAAAGAATGGTATTATTAGAAATCTCGGGATCTCCTTCTATTTCTGAAAGATCTTGTATGGATGCTGCTGTAATATCAGCCTCCATGTTGGCCGGTTCTTTCTTAATACAGGAAGAAAATAAAGTTGCTCCAAACAGAGCAAACGACAACAAAATATTATTTATTTTCATGAGGATTTTATTTAAACAATTGTTTAATTTTTTTTATTTGCGTCGCAAAGGTACTGTTAAAATTGATTGAAAGTTCCTGTTTCCCTATTTTCTTCACATAAGATAAGATATCAATAATAAAATTGACTGATGGGGCAAGGATGAGATGACTTTTTAAAATAGTAAAGTATTACGAAATTTTTCTTTTTAGATAAAATTTTTTTAAGAACAGATAGATATAAAAAAAAAGGGATGACCGAGGAGGTCATCCCTTTTCTCAAATAAGATATAATACATCAAAATATTTTATATCTATATTTTATATTTTCTGTATTATTCTCTAGCTCATTAATATTTATAGAAGCTTTCATATCTGTAATTGCCTGTTTTTCAAGATTATCAAATTCTTGTTTTTTCTGTTTGACAATATTTTTGTCTGCCAGTCCGTTTTCTCTGGCGAGATCTAAAGCTTGGTTAACCTGATTGTGGTAACTGTTAATAAGACTGAAATATTCATTATAAAGATTTTCAAATCGTTGGGATTGCATTTCCAGGTCTTCCAGTTGATTATTGGCTTCTTTCAAGCTCAAGTTCTCACGTAGGAGTTGTTCGTAGTTCAATTTTCCATTCTTCGTATACTTTTTCTCCAAATCATCAAAAAACTTTTCTGCATTATTTTGATTAAAAGAGAGGAAATAACTATTCAAGGTAACTCCTATCGGTTCTCCACCTTTTTTTTGAGGTGGATCAAAGCCCAATGCACTAGCTGTAAACTGAAGATGTTGAAACATATTTTGCTGAAGCATTGTGAGTTGGTCTTTGTTAAAATCTAACCCATTTTTGAATTTTTTATTGGCTTCATTGAGCGCTGTATAATAGCTCACATATTTATTTAATTCCTGCTCGAATTTATTGAGTGTTTTGGCATTGATGTGCTTATCATTTATACTCAGTGTATGAAAAAAAGTCATCACGGAATTGGCTATAGCCAAGGGAGGAGTAAGGGTGACAAGGCTTTTGAAAATAGGACTTTCTATAATAGAGTTTGTCGTATTGACAATCTTTTCGTTTCTTTTGCTTTTTCTTGATTTCCCCTTAAGAATGACTGTCTTAACTAAATCGATGATTTTTTCATTGAAAGAAAAACCAAGTGCTTTACTTTCCGGATTATTCAGAGAAGTAATAAAGACATCTAAATTGTTAGATGTGGTTCTGGATTTCAAATCAATAATTTTTCTGTTAAGCAGATAATAAGTCTTGGTTACCTTGATGAGATTGCTTTTCATCAATTTGTATTTCGTCTTATTATCTATCTGTTTTCCTTGCAAAAGTCCTTGAATGGCCGTAGAATTTTGTTTTGCATTTTGTCTTAAATTCTTAAGATGTCTAGTTAAAATTTCCAAAGAAGTGTCTACGGTTTTGATTCTTTGATGTCGTTCAATTCCCGGGGAAATTGTATCTGTAGGTAAGATAATCGAATCTTGGACTTTTTCTTCATTATTTTTATCCTGCGCTTGTAATAGTAGCGGACATAAAAGTAAAATAATAGAAAATAATGTTTTTAATTTAAACATAAGTAAATAGTATTCAATAAAGATTATTCAATAATAATAAAAAAAGCATTAAACTTATCCAACTCAATATCCTTGGTTACAAAAATAATACCTTTTTTGTTTTGCTGCTTTTATTTTCTTATTTTCTTATCACGATACCTAATTGATCAGCAATTTCTTTTTCTTTCGATTTTAATTGTTGATGAACCTCTATAATTTTTATTTGTTCTTCTATATCAGTGATTTTATTTAAGTCTTTTTGGTTCTGATGTATCAATTCCCGTACCATTTTTAACATCAAGTAATTCATGACTGACTTTACATCCTCTTTATAAATGTCTTCTTTTTGAGGAACATTGATTTTAAAAAGATCCTTCCAATTATGACTAATTTCATAAGGAGTATATAATAAATCTACCGCTAATTTACTGATTTCCCGATTTATATGATAAACGAAGAATTTTTCATCCGGTATTTTTCCTTGATTATATTCTCTTTTATATTCTTTCAAGATATCGAGTATCGTTTTGTTATGAATTAAGTTAAAATTGAGCGCAGAATGAAAAATGTAGTCTGCCACTTTCTGCTCGTCATTCCATTCTTTACTTCCATGTTCCAATAAAATACGGACCAAATCTTTTTCCTGACGTTCCTCATCCGTCATTAAATCTATTAAATCTTCTTCTCCCTCCTGTTGTTCTGAAATATCCTCTGTTTCATTTTTTTCTTTTTCCGACTTTTTGAAGCGCTTTTTCTGAACTTCTTTTCGGATATATTTATTTACGAGCGTCGTTAATCCGCTTTCATCAATATCCAAGATATTACTACATTCCCGTATATAATCTTGCTGTTTGGTAAAATCTTCTGCTTTATTGATTTTCGATAGGGTTTCAGCTATTTCATTGACTAATTTTGATTTTTTTGTAGGATCATTTCCTACCTCTTTCATGGAAACCTGCAGCTTGAAAAAGATAAAATCCTTTTTATTTTCTTCTATATATTCTAAAAAACCATTTGCCGTCGTACTTTGTGCAAAACTATCGGGATCTTCTCCTTCCGGCAACATGACCAGTTTGACATTAATACTTTGTTCTAATGCCATATCCAATCCTCTCAAAGCAGCTTTTATTCCTGCCGAATCACCGTCATAAATAATAGTCAGGTTATTGGTATATTTTTTTATCAGCCGCAATTGATCTTCGGTGAGGGAAGTTCCTGAAGAGGCCACTACATTTTCCATACCGGATTGGTGCATGGATATGACGTCGGTGTATCCTTCTACCAGGAGGCATTCATCTTGTTTCCCAATGGCATATCTTGCTTGATACATCCCATAAAGAATTCGTCTTTTTTCATAAATTTCATTCTCGGGTGTATTGATGTATTTTGGTGCTTTTTCTGTTTTTTTAAGTACACGGGCACCAAATCCGATAACTTTTCCGCTTTGATTATGAATAGGGAAAATAACTCGACTCCTATAATTATCATATTGTCTGTTGTTTTTGACTACAGTTAACCCGGATTTTTGCAGGTATTCCAGTTTATATTGGTTTTTTAAAGCCGTGTTGGTAAATTCATTCCAACTGTCCTTAGCATATCCGAGTTGAAATTTTTTCATGCTTTCTTCAGAAAAGCCTCTCTTCTCAAAATAGGTTTTGCCAATCGTAAGTCCTTCCTCTGTTTCCAGCAAGTTATGTGAAAAATGTTCTTGTGCAAAGTTATTGACAATATAAAGACTTTCGGCCAATTGGTGAGCTTCTTTATCTTCCGGACTGGCTTCTGTTTCCTCGAGTTCCACATCATATTTCTCAGCCAACCAACGAATAGCTTCCACGAAAGAATACTTTTCATGCTCCATCAAGAAACTGATGGCATTTCCACTTCGACCGCATCCGAAGCATTTATAAATTTCTTTGGAAGGAGAAACGGTAAAAGAAGGAGTCTTTTCATTATGAAAAGGGCATAATCCCAGGTAATTTACCCCTCTTTTTTTGAGTCTCACAAATGATCCTACGATATCGATGATATCTATTCGATCCTGAATTTTTCTTATGCTGTCTTTTGAGATCATGCAATCCTCCCTGATGAATAGACAAATTTAATCGGAAAAAATGAAAGAAAAAATTGTTCGATGGCGTTAGGATATTTTTTGTCTATTAAGACCTGTTATAATTTAACATTCGGTGATGTTTTTATTCCTTTGGTTTTGTTAACTTTGATAAAAAAGGAGTTATGATGTGTAGGAAATATATTGTATCAATTTTTGTATTGTTTGCCTTTATTTTCTTTGGCAGTAGGGATTTATTAGCGCAGTCTGTTTCTTCAGAGGTAGGGAAAAAAGCTGCTATGTTTTCTGCAAAGGCCAGCCTGGACGGACAAGCATTTCATTTTTCACTAAAAAAAGCATTGAAGAAAGGACCTGTTGTTGTTTATTTTTATCCTGCTGCATATAC
>CAZYHV010000005.1:0-34067 GCA_964647485.1 uncultured Chitinophagaceae bacterium
TATTATTAATTAATCCATAAAAAATGGTTACCCTTTATTCGGCCGATGAATAAAGCGGGTTAAATTTATTAATAATCTCCCGATCCCCTTTGAAAGGCTCATAAATATTTACCCAGTTCAATTTATATTTTTTAATGGCCTCTTTTACGGTCTTAATCCCACCATCCTCGCAGGCTACACTTACCATAACTATATCTTTAAAACGCTTATATATCTTTCTAAGGAAAGGCAATGATTGAATGCAGGGTTGGCATCATGTCCCCCAAAAATCTAATAAAATGTATTTTCCACGGTAATCTTTCAAATCAAATACATGTCCATCGATGGTCTTTGCTTTAAATTCAGGAGCATAAAAGCCCTGCTTGTATCCCATCTCCTTCCTTAAACGCTTTCTCTCATATTTCACCACCACAGTATTTTTCACTGGGTCAATTTTTGTAACCTTAAAGACGTCGCCTCCTAAATAAACAGGCTGATTGAGACCATAAAATTCCGGTTCCGATTTATTCTTAGGTCTGTTTGGATTTTTAATAATTGTAAAAATTGTTTTCTTTCCATATAGTGTGCGAGGGGGCGACATAACACCATATATTTTGTAATTCGTTTTATTGAACCTGAAATATCCCACCATACACTCATTTAGAAACAGGACCACGTAATATTTCTGAGATAGTGAATCTCCATATTTTAATCCATTAGGTTTAGAGAAAAAAATAGGTCTCATATTCAAATGACAATCGATAACCTTTCCTTTCACTGAATATTTAAAGTTGAGCGTTTGTGCTTTAAATATAGAGGCCTCCGTCAAACTATCCCTATTATAAATGTAAACATAACCATCGGAAAAATCATGATTGGCATTGGCATCTAT
Source organism: uncultured Chitinophagaceae bacterium (assembly GCA_964647485.1). Lineage (GTDB taxonomy): Bacteria > Bacteroidota > Bacteroidia > Chitinophagales > Chitinophagaceae > FW021-bin31. The sequence continues at coordinate 872 of CAZYHV010000005.1, forward strand.
AATACAGATGCTCGTGTCATTATTTTTATCTCCCAGGATCATATAAACGCTATCCTTCACATTAAATTTCCACCCCAAATGAACTGCCTTTATAATACTATTGTTTTTGTTTAAGAAAGGAGGTATCCCCCTGAAATGGCCCCTTTTCCATTGTATAATGTAGTAGAACATGCTCCTTTTGGCTTGAATGGTATGTTCCTTGTCTGTTTCTTTAGGGAAACATGGAATGCTTTGTCATTGACCTGGGAAGTACCGGTTATTAAAAATAATAACTGAATAGCAATCGTTAACAGGATAAAATAACTTTTCATTAAACTTTCTCATTTTATGAATAAATACATAAATATACGAAATTATCGTAAATAACCAATAAAATAAACGCATACTCTCAATCGTCGCATTTTCATCAAAGAAACGATCTCTTTTTACGGTCTCAAATCATTCTGGCGGCCATTTAAAATACCAAAATTGTTTATAAGGATACGAGCCTTCTCTGCGTTGTTTGTAAAAGGGAAAAGACATAGTGGATGATTAAAAATTAAACCTCATTTTAAACAAAAATTGGCGTGGACGCAATGTAAATTCACTTCGTGTAATAGTATAAGTGGACTGATCTATCGTCACAAATGATTTAGTATTTAGCAAGTTATTGCAAACCAGCTCGAAATCAATATGGCCTCTATTTATGGTGTACTGATATTGTAAATTCAGAAAAAATTGATTTTTATTGGCACTACCATTATTCGAATAATATTCCATACTCATTTTTAATAGTTGATTTTCAAATGGCAGCAGATTAATGCTTAATCTGCTATTCTGCTGCCTTACCGTATTTAGCTTTTTAGTATTCTGTGAAAGATTTATAAGAGATAGATTGGTTCGCAGATTAAAAGAAAGTTTTTCAAGAACATTATAATTTAAATTTGCTAAAGCGTTATAAACAAAATAGCGCTGGCGGACAAGATGATTATGAAACATCATAGGACTCGTATTAGAGGAAACGCTTCCCCCGAGTTTTATAATCATTTTTAAGATAGGGATATACGTACTATAGTCAGCCGAAATACGCACCGTAGTAACTTTATTCTTAAGTGGCAGAGTTTTTAATAATGTTGCCCCGGTCTCATCTATATAAGTATCATATAAAAAGTCGTTCGTTCTGCTATCATATTCAAAAGCAGCATTGCCAAACGAAGATTTTTCTGGATCTTCATAATGCAGGGCAAGGTTGCTTTTCCATATTTTAGTCTTATTTAATTGGGGAATTTCATTTCTTTTGAGATTATTGAAGTCTGATAAAATATAATGAGTGTACAAATGTTCTATTCCGCCAATATCATTCGTATAGCTACTTGACAAAGTTGTTTTCCACAGATTGTTAAATGCGTAAGTAATTGTAGCCCGGGGAGCTACAAAAAGGTGTACCTTTGAGACAATAGAATTGCTATCTATTATTGAATTACCGGATTTTTCCTTTCTAAGGGCTAAGGGAAAGGATGCCTTTATTTTCCATTCAGCATTTTGATAAAAAGCGGTCGGATGCAGATATCCTTTTATAGAAGATAGGGATAGATCATTTTCTGTAGGTACTGAATCAATTATTGTATGATTATTACCCCTAAGCATGGTTTGCAGCCATTGTTTAGAAAAAGTAAATCCTATCTTGGTATTCAGAGCAATTTTGTTCAATTGCTTTGTGAGTATCATATTATTATCTGCATAAAATCTTCTGAGATCTACATTTTGTATGCTTCGGTCATAAGCAATACTGTCGTTCAAAATGTCAATAAATTGCCCGGGGCTGACGGAAAGACGTTGAGGCGTCTTTTCATAGAAAATATCAGACCCAAAACTGACCAACTGATTTTTAATAAAAAAAGAGGTGCCTAATGCATTTTTAATCAAAAATGACTGATTCGAAGAATGCTCAGCTATAGCCGTTTTGTAGTTCTGTAAGATATGCTGTGTATTGGCATTCCACTTGCCCCGAAAAGTTAATTTGTTTGTTAAAAATACTTTTTGGTCGTTTTTTTCAAAATTAAACCTTCCCTGCAAGAAATTCTTCCTAAACGTATTGCTGAAATCTTCCGATACATTCACGGTCTTTCCTAAGGTATAAATATTAGATTGATTGCTAAGAGTGCTTTCCTGGAAGTCATTATAAAAGGAAATATTACCACGAAACAATGCACCTGATTCGAGTTTTTTTAAAATATTTGTATTCATTAGTTTTATATTGTTATTGAGCCATCTTTCATCAGCAAACGGAGGAGAAAGGGGAGCTTCAATTCCGGTCATTTTTTTTTCTGAGGGCTCCACTTCTTTACCGGTATAAAAAGACATTTCATTTGCTGTCAAGTTGCTGAGTTGCGAGGAAACATCATCACCAACATTATTCATCTGGATACTATTCAGCATTTGAAATGATTTATTGAAGGTCATAGGAGTAACATTGATGTCCCATAAGAAAGGAGCAAGACCAGCACCTACCATTGCACTTCCGGTAGTTGTATATTTTTTTAGTCGGACATTAAGAGAAGCTTTATTCGAAAAAACCAGAGAATCTAATATTTTAATAGGCTGGTCATTTTTTATAATCTGTATGCTCTTAACCGCTTTTATCGGCAGGTTTTTATTGGCTAAAGCATATTGTCCTCCCAACAAATCCAAATTATTAATATAATATTTCATCAATGGTTTACCATGATATAAGATTTGGTCCCCTTGCATTTCTATCCCCGGCAATTTTTTGATTACCTCACCAATTGTTCTTTCTCCCTTACTTTTAAAGGCATCAACTGAATAATTGATAGTATCACTCACTTTATAAATCGGCGCTCCTCTTACAGTAATATCTCTCAACCAAGTAGATGTATTTTGTAAAATAATATTTTGGAAAGAGGAAGTCGTTTTTATTGTAATGGTCTTAGACTTAAATCCAATATGAGAAAATGAGACGACCATACTGTCTGATTTAGAGGATAATCTCAACCTAAAAGCACCCTCTGAGTTGCTTACTGTATATCCTTTTATTGCTTCGTCATTTTGAAATCTATAAGTAACATTAACACCTTCAAGCGGATGGTTTAATGAATCGGAAATTTTTCCTTGAATAATAATTTGTCCGCTGGATCCCATCGCAGTAATAAGCAACCATACCAATAAGAATATTTTTCTTTTACTTCTCATTTTCAGGCTTATACAGTTCAATCCAGTTATTCTTTTTTCGGGCGTTTCTTTCAAACTCTCTTTTAGTCGCTAACGGGTTGCTAAAAGACCATCCCTTTAATTTATATATCTGAAATTTATGACTTCTGTCATACGTTTTTATTTTGAGAAAAGCCCTTCGTCCATCAAGAGGTTTAGGTTTTTTATTATTAAAATTGATCTGTAAGTCCTTCCCTATACGAGCGATCCCCTGCATCTGAAAACCCCACGTATTCTGACTATCCTTAATTTTTATTATTAATCCGGGTAATCCACAAAACTTATATGGTCCATCGGAAATAGGAATCTCTGTAGCAAACCATGCAATCCATTTTCTATTTCCATACATTACAGTTGCCTTTTGGCAAAAAAGGGTATTAATGGTCATTGTATCAGCAGTAATTTTCCAATGAAAAACAGATCTGGGTTCTGAGTAAGTATAAACAGTTGGTACAAATTGTACGGCCTGATCATAAAAATGAATATTTGAATCGGACTTAAATATACACATGGTAACATGCGTCCCATGCGCTTGAAAAAAGCCAATGGATGGACCCATGGCGTTTCCCCTTGCCGCCTCATGAGTAATGGCAGAATCCATCATGATATACTTTAAAGATGAAAAAAATGATTGATGATCACCAATGAACAATCCCATAAATTCTTCTTGTATGTTTTTAGAGTTGGTACTATCAAGCTGAAAAGTCATCTTATAGGTTACCTGGAATTTATAATGATAGGGTTGTATTTGAGCATAAACAGAATTCGAAACACCTAACAATATGATTGACAGAATCAGTCCTACCAAGAAATTTGATATAATCCTCATTTAAATTAGTTTATATGATGGAAAAGAGTGTATCCGAAAAACCGGATACACTCTTTTGATAATGCAGAATTAACATTTGCTCCAACAATCTTGTACGGAATCTGCACATCCGGAAAAACTTCCACTGGAAGAACTACAATTACATGGAACTTTTCCTTTGGGGCAATCAGATGACCCTGTTTGACCTCCCTGAATCTGTCTCATCTCATCTCTTGAGAGAATCTGGTTTTCCGCAAACTGTTGCGGATCTAATTTTAATTTTCCCATTTTACTATTTAAACATAAATGTACGTAATTTTCGTAAATAGTCAATAACTAAACGTAATTTTCTAATCATACCATCTCAAATCAGACAAGTGCTGTTTCCGGGACGGAAGAAGTTATATTTCATCCCTCTGAAAATAAATATCCCATTGCTCCAGTATTGACTTCGACCTGCCTGCCTGCCAATTGGTCAAACAGGATAGGAGAAAGACAACTCGTAAAAAACTCCTCTCTGAATGATACCTTAAAGGTAAGTACATTATTATTGCCAAAAAATACCGAAATTGGTGTATTTTTGTTCGTAAAGCCTATTTCTCCTGGTTTTCCAGGAATGCTTTCTTATCAAAATCTAAAAAAGGAGGGGCGTCATTATTTAAGCATTTCCCTTCCTTTGTAAATAAAAAATAATGAGGAAAATTCTTTTGCCAACCAAACTCGTTGGAAAAATTCCGTTCCATTTTGCGAGGGTCTTTCACCATAAAGCAATCCTGCTCAGGAAGATGATATTTCCTTATGATTTTTAACCAATCCGTCTTGTTATTTTCAAAAAATATCCAAACCGGGTGGATTTTTTTACTATCCTCAAATACCTGCTGCTTTGAATAGGATGCAAGTTTTTTTCTGCTTTTTTCGTTCCAGCTGCCACAAAAAATCAGATACAGATAAGGCTTTCGGGTGCTTTGAAAGATCGTATCGAGCGTAACTTTTGTCCCTGAAGTATTGATAAGGCGAACACTTCTTAAAGCGATATTTAAGGTATTCGCCCCCAAATAAAAATGCGGTTTTACCACTCGTTTTAATTGATCCTGAAAAGCAGCAAACTTAATTTGGTCGGCCATGGCAGTCCAGGTCAGATTATGTTGAAAGATCTTGCTATTGGGGTCGCTTAGCATATCCAGTAAGATAAATTGAGCCGTGGTATCGTCAAAAGAGGCTACGATATGGTTGATCGTGTCTAAATCGTAATGAGCGCTCCGGACTTTTTTCATCAAAAAATCTTTATTAAGCCGATGCATGGCTCTCCAATAATTGACAGGCTTCTTTTTGATGTAACGATCCAAATCCGCCGCAAGCTGTAGCATGCGATGCTGCAATATTACTCCGGTTAAGGAGTCCTCTTGAAATAAAGAATCCTGTTTTTGAGCCAATAGTTCCTCTTGCTTTTGAAAGGCTGTGATTTCATACCAGCTTTTTAAAAGCTGTTTATCATTGGTATTGACCCCAAATTCGGGATGGCTTTCTAAGTAGTTGGTTGTTGCTTTTTGAGCCGCCGCTCTTATTGTATCAAAACGAAGTGTTTTTTTAATCCACCGTTGGTATGTTGAATCTTTCAGCATTTTTCCTTTTTTGTAGGTATCCCAAAATAATTCCGGTGCCCCTTCTTTAAGTAATTTGTCTTTTCCGGGATTAGGCAACAGCATACCCGAATCATTCAGAATCCTTATCGGATTTTTCTGCTGCTTATTTCTGCGTTCCGGGGTCGGCTTTTCCAAAAAGGTAATATTGGTCTCCTCTTTCACAGAAGAAGTTTTTAAAGCGGGTTCTCTTTTAAGAGATATCTGCTCCCCGGGAGATACCGGCAGATAAGTTGTATCTTTTCCGGCTATTTTTACCATTGATTTTTTCGGCAGATAAAACCGGTACATTTTTGTTAATGCTTTTGAAGTGTCCGTTTTTACAGGTTGTAAGACTCTTTCAGAATCCAACAGGTATGGAGAGGAATGGACAAGCAGCTTTAAGGAAGGAAGAGGTGAAGATTGTTCCTGACGGACTATGATAGAGGTATTATACGATTTTTGCCTGGCTTTCTCTGCTTTTATAGAGTCTCCTGCAAGTAAATACCAGGCAGCCATTCGATTATAAAACCAGCTGGTGTCTGAATTTTCTTGTGCAATGATATCTCTATGCTTTAATCCCTCTCCATAAGCATCCGCTCCCAAACCATAAATGAATCCTGGCATTTGAATGTTATCAGGATGATATTCTATTAAACGATAAATACTGGCATAAGCGGGAGAAGAGTATGAACCTGTGTGAATAACCTTTTCTCCATAATCATAAGCTTTCCCGGGATCCTTAACGAGCAAGGATCGAAAGGTTAACATGGCGACATTGGGCGCATATTTTAATGTAGGATGGTTTTTCACTAATCTGTTTATCATCGAAAGCATAGCATCTGCCCTTTTTATTCCTCCTAATCCATTTAATTCATATTTTGCTGAATCCCAGATAGTTTGATCTAATCTTTTCAAATATTGATTTCTACTTCTCCTTTTTATTGCTTTATTTATACTCCATTTATGCCCTACTATTTTTGGTAAAATAGTATCCAGGTGGACTGGGTGACCTATCCAGACTACCGTTCCTTCCGCATTTATCACAAAATCTCTTGGGATCCCATTCTGACTTTCTCCGAAAGTCTTTAGCCAGTGTTGCACCATAAACCCGCTATCATCTAAAGCTACTCTGAAATCCATTTTGTTCCCCATGGAATACATAAAACCTTTTATTTTTTTCGTTAATGCATCCTCATTGAGTGCAGGTTTTCCGGTCATAAATGTATCATTCTCCATAACATCAACCGCAAGAAAAATAATTTTATCTTTATATTTCCGAGCTAAGTCCGAAAGATGGGGCATTATGGCTATGCAGGGGCCACACCAGGTCGCCCAAAAATCCAGCACATAAACTTTTCCCTTTACAAAATTTGGTATTGGAGTTCCCTTTACCCATTGTACTTTTAAAGGAGGAGCCTTATCTCCAAGGTGAAGAGAAGCTACAGACTGTGTTTGAGCTGACAGACTAAAACAGGAGAACAATAAGGACAATATAATGGTATTTCTGAATCTCTTTTTCATAAAAAAGGTATTAAGAAAAAATAACGATTCTTCCCTACCATTGAAATAGGGAAGAATCCTTCATAAAAGGAGGTTACTCCTCGAAACTCTTGATTATCCAATTGTGATTGAAGCACATTTGCATTCTGACAAACCGGGTCCTGCAGTCACGCAATGGCCTGAACCATAAGTGGTGGTGCAACTGCCAGAGCAGCTACTCGCACTCATCCCATGGCATACATTATCGCTACCTCCTCCTGATCCTGCTCCACCCAATACCATTTTCAATTCTTCTCTTGAAAGCACTTCAGCGTCGCCAAGGTCAAGTCTACTTAATTTTAACTTTTTCATTTTACTAAGTTTTAAAAAATTAAACAATAAAATTTCTGGTCGTTGCATTTTCAGCAATGAATCTGTCTCATAGGTTCTGTCTCTAATCATTCTACCCCCCTGGGGAAGAAATCGTACGATATCCTTCTGAAAGCGAATCTTTCACTACTCTGGTGTTGTCCTTGTCCTGCCTATCTATAAATTTGTCAAATAGGATAGGAGAAAGACAACTCGTAAAAAACTCCTTCTCTGAAGGGCACCTTAAAGGTAAGCAGATTATTATTGCCAAAAAATACCGAAATTGGTGTATTTTTGGGATATATAGGGTACAAGAGCCTTCCTGTTCGGCAAATCCCACAGAGTTGAAAACTGTCTTTTAGGGATCGCTTCAATCGTATCTCCTTCGTTATGATGCGAAAATTCGTGTTTAGTCTATTGCGCAAGGCTTGGCAAAGAAAAAATGGAGGTGTCTGATACCGACCTTAGAAAAAAGCGTTTAAAAAAGGGAAGAGGAAGGCGTTAAAAATGAAATACAGTCCTTTTTAAACCAAGTCATAATGTATTCCTCTTTTAATAAAGTAGAAAAAATGTTGCTTGAAAACAAAATATGGCCTTATTTCATTTAGCCGTACGATTTCATTTTAGCTTTTTTTCGACCGTCTTGAATTTTTGTTTCTTTTGTTTCAAGACAAAAGAAAATAAGAATACTTTCTACCTATTCCGGGGGCATTCTGATACACGAACAACTTTTAGGGATCATTTCAGTTGTACCTCCTTCGCCTGCCTTTTCCGGAGCGGCAGGCAGGCGATGACGTGAAGACTCGTGTTTAGCCTATTCCGTTATCCCATCAGCGAACAAAGCGCTGCAGTTCTCTGTATTTTCCCTGCGGCATTCCGTGGTATTCGCTTATTGTAGTACCACAGAGCATCACGGAGAAGTTTCCACAGAGGGCATTACAGCGTTCTTTTCACAGCATAGGTTGTGGTGCTTCAGTGGTCAAAATAGATAGGTCTTAGACTTTTCACTCCTATTACAACTTATTTCCTTCTTTCGGGAAAATGACCGTAGGACGAAAAACTTTTGCCTCTTCGGGAGACATGGTGGCATAGGAAACGATAATAATAATATCATCCACCTCACATAAACGTGCTGCAGCGCCATTCAGACAAATAACGCCGGAGTCTTTTTCGCCTTTAATGACATAGGTTTCCAATCTCGCGCCATTGGTCACATTCACTACCTGTACTTTTTCATTTTCCAGTAGATTGGCGGCTTCCATCAACGTTTCGTCAATGGTAATGCTTCCCACATAGTTCACATTGGCTTCAGTAACTACAGCTCTGTGAATCTTCGATTTCATTAATTCCAACTGCATGAGGGCAAAGTTAGAACAAAAATAGAAAGTGAACACCTTTTTTTTAATCTCTATCTCGGGAAAAGAGGATCTCCGTCTTTCTATGTCAATAACAGGTTGTCAATCAATCGAACCCCCTCTAGCCAGGCGGCTACAATAAGAATTTGCGGATGATCTTTGAAATCATCTTCCGGTTGCAAATTCTCTGCATGGGCAAGCATCAAATATTCTACTTCCAGCCCATTTCCCTGAAGATGTGCATTTGCTTCAGCCAACAATTGAGTTAGAGGAGATTGTCCACGTTTTGCTTCAATATTTTTTAAACTTTGATAGATCTCAGGAGCTACCTTTCTCCCTCTTTCAGAAAGCCGTACATTTCTACTGCTCATGGCCAGTCCATCCTCTTCTCTCCTAATAGGTATCCCTTCAATAGAAGTTCCTATCCCCAACATTTTAACCAATGCCTTCGTAATCAACAATTGTTGATAATCTTTTTGTCCCATATACATTTTATCCGGTTGAATCAATTTTAGAAAGCGGGATAATACCTGGGCAACACCTTGAAAATGTCCGGGACGATGGGCTCCTTCTGCCAAAGTTTCTAATGATCCGAAATCATATTTCTCCAATTGCGTCATTCCTTCGGGATAGACCTCTTCCTTATTGGGTAAATATAAGATAGAAACTTTTGCCTCTTCCACTTTTTGAATATCATCCTCCACCTGAATAGGATACTTTTCAAAGTCCTGTATTTCATTAAATTGTGTAGGATTTACAAAGATAGAACAAAGGGTGATGGAGTTCTGGGCAACGGATGTATTAATCAGACTTAAATGACCTTCATGTAAAGCACCCATAGTAGGAACATAACCTATGGACTGCTGTCCGGACCTCAATTTTAACAAATACTTTTGTAAGGATTCTTTCTCTCTAAATATATACATAACAGCTGCAAATTAGGACAAAACCTTGAGGCTGAAAAGTACAAAGCTTTGATTAGCCATGTGCTTCATCATGATAATGTCCAAAAAAAACAGTAACTTTGCATTTTATTTTAATTATTTAGTTCCAATTTTTTCATATAAATGGTTACAAATAACAAAAAGCGCGTTTTACTCATAACGCAGGAAATGACGCCTTATCTTCAATTGACTGATTACGCCAAGACTTTAAACCAATTAGCGGCTAAAGCGAACGATTTAGACATGGAAGTCCGGGTAATCATGCCACGCTTCGGAGTAATTAACGAAAGAAGAAATCGGCTTCATGAAGTAGTAAGGCTTTCCGGTATTAACGTTATTATTGATAATGACGACCATCCCCTCCTCATTAAAGTAGCTTCGTTACCAAATGCTCGTTTGCAAGTATATTTTATGGATAATGAAGATTTCTTTAAACGAAAATTTGTTTTTCGTGATCGGGATGAGAAATGGTATGACGACAATATTATGCGAGCAGCCTTCTTTTGTAAAGGGGCAATGGAAACAGTAAAGAAATTTGGATGGCCCCCCGACATTGTTCATTGTACAGGTTGGATGACTTCTCTCATTCCTTTATTTTTAAAAACCGCCTATAAAAAAGAACCGGTCTTCACTAATGCTAAAAGCATCTATACTTTACAACAGAATTCTTTTGACGAAAAATTAGATGAATCTTTTCTTAAAAAAGCTCGTATTACCAAGGCCATAAAAGAAAAAGATTTGACTCCTTTTTCAGAATTAACCAATACCGCTTTAAACCTGGGAGGAGCAACTTACGCAGATGCTGTAGCTGTCGCTGACTCCAGGGTGGATGAAAAGTTACTTTCTGAAGTTGAAAAAGATAAGAAGAAAGAAATTTTCCCTTATTCTGATGAGGAAGACCTTGTAGATAAATATATGGATTTTTACGAGAAATTGGCACCCACTTCTTAATTTTGTAAAAAACAAAACTCGCTTATGCGAATCAGAAATAACAAATGGATAGGGCTTTTTACCTTATCCATTCTTTTTGTCTTATACGGTCTAACAGGATGTAATGAATATACCACCCTTGGAGACGATATCTCTTCAGGTTTGAATAATGAGGAGGTAGCACAAACGGATACCTTCACCATAAACACTGAAACGATACGGTCTTCCAGAGACTCTGTATATTCTACCCAAATGACGAATGTAGCCATAGGAGCGATTAATACCGATCCTATTTTTGGAAACACAACCGCTGCTCTTTATTCACAATTTGGCTTGGCGCAAAATAACGAAGACTTTTTAGGTCCCGACCCGGTTTTAGATTCCGTAATTCTTTCTGTAAGATATTCGGGGTATTATGGTGATTCCACCGGAAAACAAACCTATACTGCCTATAGAATTACAGACCCTACTTTTTCTGATACTTCATTAAAATATTATACCCATCAGAAATTTAATATTGATCAGGGAAACCCTTTAGGGACGATTACAATTGCACCGGAAGATATTTCAGATTCAATACAGGTAGTCAACAGTCTTCAACCGGCTCAACTTAGGATGCGGCTAAGTAATAGCTTTGGTAATGAATTATTAACAAAAACCGCAAATGATGCATTAGCTACAGATTCCTCTTTTCACCAATGGTTAAATGGTATTGCCCTCATTCCTGACAGTACAACTGCCGGAAAGAAATCTATGATTTATTTTGAATTAAATGACGATTATACCGGCATTAGCGTTTTCTATCATAACAACAAGGAAGATTCACTATTCAAATATTTCCCTTTTAAAGCAAAAACGGGAGCATGGTCCAACTACAGACACCATGATTATACCGGAACAGCTATCAAACAAGCAATAGGGAATGAAAATAATGATTCCCTCATATATCTACAAAGTCGTTCCGGACTTTTTGCCAAAATAGAAATACCTTATTTGGGAAATTTAGATCACCTCCTTATCAACAAAGCAGAGTTAACCTTCACTCAGATTGCAGATCCTTCGAATGAGTTAAATACACCTCCATATGAGTTGTTCCTTTGGCAATATAAAGATGCCGCTCAAGATTCTCTTGGCTATCTCGTTGATGTTGGCGCCTCTTATAGTTCCTATTATGGGTGGCAATTTACCAATCTGAGTTACTTTGGAGGATTAAGAGAATATACCACCAATAAGGAGGGGGCAAAAGTAGCTCAATATCGATTTAATATTGCACGCTATGTTCAACAGATGGTCAATGCCCAACCGGGAGAAGAAAAAAATTACGGACTCAGATTAGGAATTTTAGATCCGTTACAAAGAGGTCCGAATATTGGCAGAGTGGTACTGGGTGGAGGTAAACATTCAGCCTACAAAATGAAATTAAATATAGTCTATACTAAAATCAAATAACTTGTGCTAAATTAGCATTTTGAGTATCCTATAAACTATATATAAATAACTTTCCATGTCTTATTTATTCACTTCTGAATCGGTTTCCGAAGGACATCCTGATAAGATCGCTGATCAAATCTCCGATTCTATACTCGATAATTTTCTTGCATTCGACGCCGATGCAAAGGTCGCTTGTGAAACCTTAGTCACCACCGGTCAGGTCGTACTCGCAGGTGAGGTTAATTCGAAAACTTACTTAGATGTACAAAAACTAACAAGACATATCATCAGAAAAATAGGCTACACCAAAAGTGCCTACATGTTTGATGCAGACTCTTGTGGTATTTTTTCAGCCATTCACGAACAATCTGATGATATTAGCAGGGGGGTTGAAAGGGAAGATAAGGAAAGTCAGGGCGCCGGAGATCAAGGAATCATCTTTGGTTACGCAACCAACGAAACCGAAAACTACATGCCTCTATCCTTAGACCTGGCTCATAAGTTACTCATTGAATTAGCTGTTCTCAGAAGAGAGAATAAGGAGATGAACTATTTACGTCCGGATGCCAAATCACAAGTAACTATTGAATATGATGATAATGACACGCCTATAAGAATAGACACCATTGTAATTTCCACCCAACATGACGATTTTGACGAAGATGAAAGAATGTTGGAAAAAATTAAAGATGATATTGTTCATATTCTGATTCCGCGGGTAAAACAAAGCCTTTCTCCGGAACTGCAAAGTTTATTTACAGAAGAGATCAAATATCATATTAACCCGACAGGGAAATTTGTAATTGGCGGCCCCCATAGTGACACCGGACTAACCGGAAGAAAAATTATTGTAGATACTTATGGCGGGAAAGGGGCACACGGAGGTGGTGCTTTTTCGGGAAAAGATTCATCCAAGGTGGATCGCTCTGCAGCCTACGCAGCTCGTCATATCGCTAAAAACCTGGTAGCTGCCGGCATTGCAGATGAAATACTGGTACAGGTTTCTTATGCTATCGGAGTCGCAAACCCAATGGGACTTTATATTAATACTTACAATACTTCAAACATCAACCTCTCCGACGGAGAAATAGCTGCCATCGTCAATGATTTGTTTGATTTACGCCCCTATGCGATAGAAAAGCGATTAAAACTCCGGCATCCTATCTATGAAGAAACTGCCGCCTACGGACATATGGGAAAGAAAAACAGAATAGTCAAAAAGACGTTCAAAACCTATGAAGGAGAGAAAAAGACCGTAGAAGTGGAGCTATTCACCTGGGAGAAGTTAGATTATGTAGACAAGATCAAAGAAGCCTTTAAAGCCTATTTAGCATAAATAGCTCATTTCAATCTTTTCAATACCTCTTCTCTATAACTTGCACCAATAGGAAGTTGAATTGATTCTATTTCTATTGTATTCCCAAACCAGGCCGTTACGGAAGGGACGGCAATAATATAGGATCGATGGATTCTTAAAAAGATGGAGTTGGGTAATTGTTCTTCTGCCTGTTTCATACTCATCCCGGCTAATAATTCTTCTTTTTTGGTGACAAATTTCACAAAATCCTTTTGCGCCTCCAGATATAAAACATCTTCAAAATTAACCTTAACGAGTTTACTGTAATGTTTTATAAAAAGAAAATCCGTAGCTTTCGAAGATAGATCATTCTGAACGGGCTCTCTATGAAACAAATTCATTCTCTCCTGCACCTTATCCGCAGCTTTCAAAAATCGATCAAAAGTAATGGGCTTTACCAGATAATCGACCGCATCCAATTCAAACCCCTCCACGGCATAATTTGGATAAGCTGTCGTAAAAATCAGTAGAGGAGGATTTCTTAATGAACGATAAAAATCAGTACCATTGACCACCGGCATATTGATGTCTAGAAAAAGGACATCAACTTCCAGCGACATCAATTGTTCATAGGCCTCCATCGCATTTTTGCAGGCACCCACCACCTCCCAATGACTCACATTCTTTATATGATCTGCAATTAATTTCCTTGCTAAAGGTTCATCATCTACGATTAAGCATTTAATTTTGGACATTTCGTAGGTAAGTTTAAATACGCCGTAAATTTATTGTATTTCTCTTGTGTTTGAAAATCAAAGGTATCATTATAATAATAAGCTAATCGCTTCTCTAAATTAATCAAACCAAGACCGCCTTTATTTTTCTCCCTATAATCTTCATCGGAGCTGTTTTCTACCGTTAATGCGATATATTCTTCATTCACCTGTAACGAAATAACAATACAGGAATCGTCCAATTGAGAATAAACGCCGTGTTTAAAGGCATTTTCAATTAAAGGCAACAATAAAAAAGGTGGCACTTTTATTGCTGACAGACCGCTTTCCGGGAAGTCCACCGTTAAAGACAGGTCGTCCGAACGGATGGCTTCTAAAGCAATAAAATCTTTTAAAAGCGTGACCTCTTTCTCCAGCGGAATAAATTCCTCTTTCCCTTCATACAATACATATCGAAGCAGAGAAGACAAACCGGAAATCATCTCTGAAGCCTTTTCCGACTTCCGACTGCTCGTCATGGCATAAATATTATTCAAAGTATTAAAAAGGAAATGAGGATGGATCTGGGCTTTTAAAAAATCCATTTGCAAACGAAGATTCTCTTTCTCCAAGTTTTTTCTTCGCTCTTTCCATCGTAATTGATCCCGAAAAAACTTAGAGAGAAAAGGAGGCATCATCAATGCAAAAAAAGAAATCACCAACTCCATAACTGCTAAAAAGATATTATTATTGAAAGAAGGCGACAGATTTTTTTTAGGAATTTCCGTTATCCCTAAATGGGGTAAAATAATATCCGGTAATGATCGACCTGCACTCAAAAGCACACTGAAAATAACGATATCTACCAGCAGCCAAATAAAAAACCATAGATATTTTTGTTTATAAAAAAGTAAACGATAAGCCGTAGCCACGGTAATATAATAACTTCCTATAATAATTATCATATTCAATACCATGCTCAATAGCAAAGAAATGACCAGGCCCCTACCTGTCCATCCGACCAGCTTTAGTAAAGAATAATCCCAAAAAGAGAAAACAAAAAAGTATGTCACCCAAAACAAGATATGCAGTAGACATCGGGATTTTTTATCTTCAAAACTTCTATTCCATATTTCTCCCCAAAAATTCATAAAACGAAAATAGGAAAATATCATTATAATGAAAGATTTATAAGACCAACACGCCCTTTTAGGCGATAAACCCAATACGAATTAAGATGAATAAAAGGAGTTTGATTATGATTTCATTCATCCTATAAAACCATCGCTTGACGGAATATATCCCCCTATTCATCGATAATGTTTTTTAGCAGTCGGATAATATTCTTTATTTGCATCATCGTTATTTAATATATCTCAAATAATCTATATCATGAAAAAGTTCACTTCTTTTAGCTTACTGAGTATTGCGTTTCTCCTCTTTCTTTTTCCTATGCAAAAGGTTCAGGCTCAAAATAAAATAGATAAAGGAACTCTCCTTCAGGGACATATTGAAAATAACAGAAAAGAAGCGGTTCCGTTTGTAACAATCACACTAAGAAAGGCCTCTGATTCCTCATTAGTCAAAGGAAACCTTAGTGATAGCCTAGGTAACTTTAGCTTTCAAGCAATTCAACCCGGCACTTATTATCTCCGGGTTCAACATATAGGATATGGTAGCACCAGTTCTCAACCTATCTCCGTCAAGCAAGAGAACAAGAATATTCATCTCCCTACACTTACCCTAACCAAAAATGACAAAAAGCTAAAAGAGGTTGATGTAAAAGCTTCAAAACCCGTGATTCAACACCTTCCCGGGCAAACCATTGTCAATGTAGAAAATAGTAGTCTGAGCGCCGGGAATACCGTTATGGGAGTGTTAAGAAAATCTCCGGGAGTAATGGTAGATCAAAACGATAATATTTATCTGAATGGGAAAAAAGGAATAATGGTCACCATCAACGGGCGTCCAACACATTTATCGGGAGATCAGCTGGCTTCTATTTTAAAAAACATGCCGGCTTCTGCCCTTTCAAAAATAGAATTGATGCGACAGCCGCCGGCTAAATATTCTGCAGAAGGAACAGCCGGAATCATTAACTTAGTTATGAAAAAACAAGTGGCCCTCGGATTCAATGGAAGTATAAATGCCGGTGTAGGGTATGGTCAATATTGGCAATACAGTGGAGGTACCGATTTAAATTATAAAAGTAAAAAATGGAGTCTCTATGGCAATTACAACTACAACCATAAAAAGAATAAAATAGATATCAATGGTCATCGTAAGTTTTTTGATAAAGGAACAAATGACTTGGAAAGTCAAATGCAACAGCTTACACAAATTCAGGTAGGAGGCGGTAATCAAACGGCTCAATTAGGCGTAGATTACAATTTCACACCTACACAAACCATTGGATTTGTAGCGCAGGGGAGCTTCAACAATGGAGACTTTAAAAGTAACAGCCCCAGTCGATTTTTAGAAGCCGATAATCAATTAGATTCGATTTCCACCTCTACCAACGATATTGGATATAACTGGGAAAACGAAAGTGCCAATCTTCACTATAACATCGATCTGGATAAAAAAGGAAGTAAATTAAATATTAATGCTGATTATAATCATTTCTTTCAGTCGATGCCACAATCTATGCAAACCCACACAACCGATGCAAACGGAAACCCCATAGGAAAAATCATCAAAAGGAAAGGAAAACAACCTAATAACATTAATATTTATGCCGGAAAAATAGATTATACCGATATCATTAATCCAAAACTGAATATTGAAGCCGGTTTGAAGACCAGTTTTGTCAACACAAAAAACAAAAGCCTTTTTCAAATAAACAACAACGGACAGTGGGAAGACGACCAAAGTAGAAATAATCATTTTAGTTATAAGGAAAATGTAAATGCTGCCTATTTTACACTTGGGAAGAGTTTTAATAAAGGATGGAAGGCTAAAATAGGCGTTCGAGCAGAACAAACAAATATTAAAACCTATCAACTCGAAACTGATTCTGCCAATACCCAAAATTATTTTGATTTATTTCCCAACCTTTCCTTATCCAAGACCATCAATCCCAATCATATTCTCAACCTATCCTATACCCGACGTATAGATCGTCCCAATTATCAATACCTCAATCCTTTCATTTATTATGTAGACGAATATACTTATCGGGAAGGAAATCCTTATTTGAAACCTCAATATATTCGATCTCTTGAATTGTCTTATACTTTCTATAAAAGATACTCAATGATATTAAGTTATAGTCATACGAAAGACATTATGACAGAAATTGCAAGAAGGGAACCTCATTCCCAAGCTCTTTACCAGACCCACGACAATCTGAACAAATTAGACAACCTGACTCTAAGTTTTAATTTACCTATTAAGATTACTCCATGGTGGCAAACCTATAACTCCTTGAAAATATTCTATAACAACTACCGGGGGCTTTATAATGGGCTTCCTCTAAATAAAGATTATACTTCATTTACCGCTAACACTTATCAAAGTTTTCTTTTGCCGAATCATTGGAAAGCAGAATTAACCGGTATGTATCGCAGTAAAATGATTATGGGCCCGATCGTTGTAACTCCCATGTACATGGTGTCGGCGGGTATTGAAAAGTCTTTTTGGCATCAAAAAGCAGATATTAAGCTTAATCTGCAAGATATTTTCCAATCCATTGACTTTACCGGAGAAATGAATTTTGGAGATATTCACACTCGACAAAATATTCATGCTTATAGAAGAGCCTTACATCTTACCTTCACCTGGCATTTTGGCAATCAAAAGGTAAAAGTAAAACAGTATAAGAACACGGGGATTCAGAAAGAAGAGAATAGAATCCAAAAAGGGAAAGGGGACAGCAAAATGTAAAATTAATTTCAAGTCAGGGTCATTCTTTCCATAAAAAAGGATAAAGAACTAAAGCCAATCCAATGACCAATACATCCATTCCTGCCAGCAACAAAATCATCTTCAGTAGTCCCGGCTGATAAACCGGAATAAAAGCTGTCTTTGTTGCATTCACTAAAATCAAAATCATAGGAACGACTAGCGGGAACCCCATAATCGCCATCAGAGCCGCATTTTGACCGGCCCTGGCAGCTATAGCCGAAAGCATGGTAAACACCAAAGATAAACTTACCCCTCCAAGACATACCATTCCAACATAAAACAACGGATTAATCAAAGGATTTCCTAGCATCACAGTATAAAGTCCCAATGTAATAAGACTCATCAAAACCATCAATAATACATTATATAAGAGTTTGGAAATCATAAACTCTCTTGCTCCGGCTAAGGTATAAAAATACAGCATCCGTGCTCGGCTTTCCTGAAGAAAACTACGGGCTACCGTATTTACGGTAATAAATAGTTGAACGACCCAAAAAAGAGCATTCCATACCTTGGCTTGCGGATGATGCAAAGCAATATATAAGACAAAAAGCGTAGAACAAACGTACAACAGCATGCCATATAAGGCATATTTTTGACGCCATTCCAACCGAAACTCTTTTCCTATTAGTGTAAATACCTGCTTTCCCGATATTGCCATAAGCAGCAAAAATACATATTTTATATTCAGATTCCCCTCTAAAAAGGCATAATTCGGAAATCCCAGCCTTGACAATGGCAGAACTTCCTATTGAAGCTTGAATAGTAAAAAATTAAACCTTACTTTTGCTTCATATTATCACATCAAATAATCATAAGAAATAATACAGACTATGAGTGTATTAGTCAATAAAGACAGCAAAGTCATTGTTCAAGGATTTACAGGAACAGAAGGTTCCTTTCATGCTTCCCAAATGATTGAATATGGTACCAACGTAGTGGGAGGAGTAACTCCCAAAAAAGGAGGGCAAACCCACCTAGACCGACCGGTTTTCAACACGGTAGCAGATGCCGTAAAAGAAACGGGAGCGAATGTTTCTATTATTTTTGTCCCCCCTCCCTTTGCCGGAGATGCTATAATGGAAGCTGCTCAGGCGGGAGTAGAGCTTATCGTCTGTATCACTGAAGGAATCCCTACACAGGATATGGTGAAAGCTAAAAAATATATTGAAGGGAAAAACACCCGATTGATTGGACCTAATTGTCCCGGAGTCATTACTGCCGGAGAGGCCAAAGTAGGCATCATGCCGGGCTTTGTATTTAAACCGGGAAAAATCGGAATTGTTTCCAAATCAGGAACCCTCACCTATGAAGCTTCTGACCAGGTTGTTAAAGCCGGATTAGGAGTTTCTACGGCTATCGGAATCGGTGGGGATCCCATCATTGGAACACCAACAAAAGAAGCCGTACAATTATTCATGGAAGACGATGATACAGAAGGAATTGTAGTCATAGGAGAAATTGGAGGAAATATGGAAGCGGATGCAGCTCGCTGGATCAAAGAACATGGAACCAAACCCGTTGTCGGATTCATTGCCGGACAAACGGCTCCTCCCGGACGCCGAATGGGACATGCCGGCGCCATCGTAGGAGGAAAAGATGATACCGCTGCAGCAAAGATGAAAATCATGAGAGAATGTGGCATCGCTGTAGTTGATAGCCCTGCCGATATTGGGAAGTCTATGGCCGAAGCACTAAAGAAATAGAGAAGACAGCCTCGAAAAATTTCCTTTTACAGGTGGCCGTTTTCTAAAAACAGCACAATAAAAAATCCTGCATTCATGCAGGATTTTTTATTTTCCCATGATTCTTCTATCTTTCTACCCATAATTTCTTAATAATGCTATAACCCCTTTGAAAATAAGGCATAAAAATTGGTTGAAAGACTTTATGGAATTCCTAATTTTGAGCATCTATAATATATGGTTATGAAACAGTTTATTTTATTCTCTACTATAGCAATACTCTTTTTCTCCAATCGAGCCTTTTCACAGCAACAACAACCTTACCAACAAGATTGGGAAAAGGTGGCTCAGGCAGAAAATAACGGAAAAAGCCGAACAGCATGGAATATCACTAAGACCATTTATTCCAAAGCTACCCGGGACAAAAATAACCAGGAACAAATCAAAGCGCTGATCTATCAATTAAAATACAGAAGCGCTATAGAAGAAAATGCTAATCTTAAAAACATTCACCAGGTCGATTCCCTGAGACAAAAGGCAAACGGTATTACCCAGGCTCTTTTACAAAATTTAGAGGCAAAAATCTATCTTGCTTATGTCCATGCCAATAAATTTAAGATCCTCAACAGAACGACTTCTTCCTCTGAAAGTCAAGAAGACATCTCCACCTGGAGTCTTCCTCACCTTTATGATACCATCAGTCATTTATATCTTCATTCTCTGAATAACAAAGAAAAACTTAAATCTATTCCGGTTAAAAATTATACCACCCTTATAGACACAGGAAAAAATGCACTTTCCCTGCGACCTACATTGTATGATGTTCTTACCCATAATGCACTTGAATATTTCACTTCTGAGGAATCTACGCTTACCAAACCGGCACAGCATTTTGTTATTAACAACCCTAAAGCACTGGCTCCTGCCTCTACCTTTGTCAAAGAATCTTTTGAAACTGTCGATTCCAGTTCTCAATCATGGAATGCACTAAAATTATATCAGGACTTAATCACTTTCCACCTTAAAGATAAAAACCCGGAAGCGCTGGTTGATGCAGATATTCATCGATTGGAATTTGTTTTCAATAAAGGGGTATTCCCGAAAAAAGACACCTTGTTTAAAAAAGCACTAAGACATCTAATCGAAAAGTACCCTGCTCCTTTACAATCTGAAGCCACCTATCGCCTAGCTCAATGGTTTTATAGCAAAGGCAATCTTTATAATGCACAAACGCACCCAAAATATCAATGGGCGAAGAAAGCAGCACTGCTCCTCTGCAAAAAAGGATCAGACAGCCTCGTAAATGAAGGTACTGTCAAGTGTAATCAACTAAAAGAGCGTATTCTCCATCCTAATTTATCGGTCAAAACAGAACAGGTAAATATTCCAAAAGAACCTTTCAGAGCCTTGGTTTCTTACCAAAATGAAGACGAAGTGTGGTTCCGAATCGTACCTTTAGAAACCAAACCCAGAAGAATTTTCCGTCATCCGGCTCAACTAGCAGATCTTTTAGAAGAAGAGCCCTTAAAAACATGGAATCTGGATCTTCCTCTTCCCAAAGATTATCAAGAACACAAAGTAGAAATAAAAGTAGACCCACTTCCTGTTGGAAGATATGCGCTTATAGCCTCTACCAATTCTAACTTTAATAAGGAAAAATCCCCCGTATCTTACATCAAATTCTCGGTATCTAATTTAAGTTATGTAGAAGATCGAGAAGGAAATTTCTTGGTGTTAGACAGAGAAAGCGGTAAACCGATAAAAAAAGCCAAAGTAAGAATTTGGCATACCAAATACAGTAAGAAAAAGAAAAAAAACGTTCTCGATAAAGGAAATAGATATAAAACAGATAAACAGGGGCATTTCCAATTAGACAAAGATGAAAAAGGCGGTCGTTTTCTTTTAGAAGTATCTAAGAAGAAAGAACATCTTTTTGTGGTTCAACAGAGCTATCATTCCCATTCGATTCCGAAAATAACAAAAAAGAAAGAAATAAAAGGATTTTTATTTACAGATCGATCCATTTATCGCCCCGGACAAAAACTGTATTTCAAAGGTTTATTAACCCAGACAAATCAAACCACCGAAGACTATCAAGTGATCCAAGACAAAACTGTAACTGTCTTTTTATATGATGCCAACAATCAGAAAATAGATTCTCAGAAGGTCACCAGCAATAATTTTGGCTCTTTTTCCGGTACTTTTGATCTGCCGGCTTCTTCTATGAATGGAAGAATGCATCTTTCCGTTACCCGACCGGGAATTTATCACGCTTTTTCTGTGGAAGCATATAAACGCCCAACTTTTGACCTCCATTGGGATAAAAAAGCAAAAAATTACAAATTAGGGGATCAGGTTACTGTATCAGGAAAAGTAATGGGATATAACGGAGTACCTGAAAATGGAGCAAACATCAAATACCAGGTCAGTAGAAAGCCTTTCCGTTTTCCGTATAGACATATTAACACTTCAAGGATGATTTATCCTCCCTCATACAATCAAAAACAAATCATTACACAGGGAGTCATAAAAGCAGATGCTGTCGGTCAATTTAAGATTCCTTTCAAAGCCATTCCCAAAGAAGGAATCCCCAAGAAATATCGTATCTTTAATTACAAAGTTTCTATTGATGTTTCCAATACCAGTGGAGAATCTCATCATTATGACTATAACCTACCTATAGGGGATCATTCCTTATTATTATCATTAGAAATGCCGAAGAAAATAGAACTGAAAAATACAGATACTATTTTTGTAAAAAGTACGGATTTGCAAGGAAAATTTAAACCTACTTCCGTTGCTATCACAATCTATCCCTTAAAAGGACCACAACGCTTCATAAAAAAAAGACTCTGGGACAGCCCCGATCAGTTCATTATGGATGAAAAAGATTTTTTAGATAACTTCCCCCATGATGAATATAAAGAGGAAAGCAAGAAAGAAAACTGGACCAAAGGAGCTCCTGTTTATGTTTCTAATGACCGAACCAATGCCAAAGGCAAAATTCCCTTTAACCCGGGTAATATTCGCCAAGGATGGTATTTGATAGAAGTAACGACCAGGGACAAAAGTGGAGAATATATTAAGGATAGCCAATACGTACAGATATACCATAGCGGGGTGAAGCATATCCCCTTTTTCCATAAAATGATATGGACTTCAAAGGATAACCTATCAGGAGTGCCGGGAGACAAACTTTCCTGGAAAATCGGCTCCTCAGAAAAAGCCTTCATCTTTGAACAAAACAGTACTTTAAAAGGAACAGAGAAGGTTCAAAAACTTCGATTAAACCACAAAGTAAAAGATGAAAATTATAAAGTTACCGATGCAGATCGAGGGGGATTGGTAAAACACTATGTTTCTGTTCGATTTAACCGAGTGTTTAAAAAAGATCTAACCATTAAGGTGCCTTGGAAAGAAAAACAATTGCAAATAAAATATCAAACTTTCAGAAATAAGATTTTACCCGGAAAGAAAGAAAAATGGGAAGTACAAATTACAGGTCCCAATCATGAAAAAGTCAATGCCGAACTACTGGCCGCTATGTATGATTTGTCATTAGATCAATTCACACCTCATCATTGGGATAATTTACATCAACTCTTCCCTAAGCTTCAGAATAGAAATGCTTGGGATTATGATCAAAATTTTCGAGTAGATCAATCCAATAATGCCTTTGTCTATCATCCTAAAAGGAGGAAACATCCCGACTTCCATCGTCAATATCCTACACTGAGAAGTTTCGGACTTTATAAAAGCCATTTTCCTATTTCATTTAGAGGACAATCTCTAAATGAAAGGGTCATTGTTGGTTTCCGGAAAGACTCCAAAAAACAGACAACAGGAGCCATCTCCAGAAGACAAAATCTTTCACAGCAAAAAGCTCCGATGGCTCCTGAAGGTAACGTATCACAGGAGAAAAATAATCCTGTTGAAGAAACGACTTCTCCAAAAGCCCCTTTAAAAATTAGAAAAGACTTTAGAGAAACCGCTTTTTTCTATCCCCATTTGCACACAGATGCCGAAGGAAATATTTCTTTTTCTTTTACGTCTCCTGAGGCTCTGACTCAATGGAAACTAATGTTACAGGCTCACACCAAAGATTTAGAAATTGGTTACTCAGAAAAAACTGTCACTACACAGAAGCCTTTAATGATTCAAATGAATGCCCCAAGGTTTGTGCGTCAGGGAGATCAGCTCACTTTAACCGCCAAAGTGAGCAATTTATCAAAAAAGCCACAGTCAGGAAAAGCCCTTTTGTCCTTTAAAAATACAGAAACAAATAAAGAAAGCGCTATCATAGAGAAGAATAAAGAAGTTTCCTTTTCCGTAAAACCGGGACAAACTACCTCTGTTTCCTGGAAGATTGATATTCCTAAGGATTATACAGATGCACTAACCTATACGGTGAATGCTACCGCCGGATCTTTCAGCGATGGAGAACAGGATATTCTCCCGGTATTAAGTAACCAAACAGAAATCACCTCTTCCCTTCCTTTCCATTTCACCGGAAACGGACATCATCAAATCAATTGGGAAACCTTTTCTAAACTGGGGAAATCATCCTCTATTCAACCCGAAAACATTACTGTTGAGTATACCGCTAATCCTATCTGGTACGTGGTACAGGCACTGCCTTTCATCGACAAAGACTATAAGAAGTGCGCCAATGCCCTATTCAGAAAAGTATATGCCAATGCCCTTAGTCGGTACGTAGCACTAAAAATTCCACATTTCAAAGAAATTACCCAACATTGGTTACAAGCTGATTCCAACGCACTTAAAAGTCCATTACAAAAAAATGAAGAACTAAAGAATATTCTATTAAAAGAGACCCCCTGGGTACGTACAGCACAATCTGAAGCCGCTCAAAAAGCAAGAGTAGCACATTGGTATCAACAAACAGACGAACAACTTAAACTTAAAGCAGCCATTGAAGAATTAAAAAAATTGCAATTAGGAAACGGCGGGTTCAGCTGGTTTAAAAAAATGCCGGATAATTGGCTGATCACACAAGAAATTGTGACCGGGATTGGACATCTGAAAAAACTCCATGCCTTCCCTCATATCGCAGCAAATGATCTTCGAAATATCGTTCGAAAAGCAGTACCTTACCTGGATAAAAAGATGAAAGAAAGATATCAATGGTTGCAATCGAACAATCAATTAGAGAAAACGGCGATTCGACCTATCGATATTCAATATTTGTATATGCGGAGTTTCTTTCCCGATATTCCAATGGAGAAGAGTATCAATACAGGGTATCAATACTTTTATCAACAGGCAGAAAAACATTGGACGAAACAATCTCCCTATTTAAAATCCATGTTGGCACTCACTTTTAATAAAAAAAAGAAAGCGCTCGCTCAAAAAATTGTCACTTCTTTAGAAGAAACACTCATTAAAGGAAATCATGGAGGCCTGCATTGGAAAAAGAGAGTTTCTCCTGTTTATTATTGGCATCAGGCTCCTATTGCTACACAAGCTATTGCCCTTGAAGCTTTTACTGATTTAGGAGCAAATCAGGATACAATCAATGCAATGCGGGAATGGCTCCTCAATCAAAAGCAAACACGTTTCTGGGGAACCCAAAGAGCTACGGCAAATGCTGTATATGCACTTCTCTTGGATGGATCTGACTGGGAACAATCAAAACCTAAAATACACATCCAAATAGGAGATTCTACCTACGTCTTTGGAAATGGAAAATGGGGATTACAATATAAAAAAATAACAATCCCCAAAGAAGACATAAATCCAAAAATGCAAAAACTGCAGGTTGATATTTCAGGAGCTGCCGATAATCAACCGGGATGGGGAGCAGCCTATTTTCAATATTTTGCTAATATGAACAAGGTCGCCGGAGAAGGTAGTGAATTACATATCCAAAGAAAAGTCTCTAAAGAAGAAAATACTGCCGGAGGACAAACCTTAACCCCAATAGATCAAAACACCCAATTAAAAGTAGGAGACAAAGTCAAAATCAGACTGATTGTTAAAGCCGAGCGAGATATGGACTTTGTACATTTTAAGGACATACGAGCTACCTGCATGGAACCTCTACAGGTAATTAGCGGCTATCGGTTTAAAGATGGTGTAGGTTATTATTCTACGGTGGATGATGCAGCGGTACATTTCTACTTCAGGCATCTTCCTAAAGGGACTTACGTCTTTAATTATACAGTATACATTACACAAAAAGGAGATTTTACCGGTGGATTAAGCCAAATTGAGAGTCTGTATGCTCCGGAAATAAGAGGACATTCAGAGGGAGTCAGATTGCAAGTACAATAAGCAAAGTATCCTACCCGATACTTATTGAACCACTTTATTTGCACAGCTGCTACTGGCAAAAGCTTCCGGTTTTGCTTTAAATGCAAAGCCCATTCCTAAAATGTAGCCCATGGCTTCATTCAAGGCAACGTTACTTTTAAACTGAGGATCTGTATTAATATCTGCATGAACTTCCATTTCTACATCATAAAGATCAAATAAATCACAAAGTTCATAGGCTATTTCTATGCTCTTGGCTACTTCTACTAACATTCTTTCTTTAATCGTATATCGCTGCTTTGTCTTTTCATTCTGAATGAACATAAAACCTCCACGATGTTCTCTTAAAAAAACAATAACTGTTGCAAATTCAGTGATTTCTCCCTTCACTTGAGAGTCTGTCCCAATACAAGCCTTGAGCTTATATCCCGACGCTATTTCTTTTTTTATCGTCTCTTCGACTTTCTTTTTTATAGGGATTTCTATTCGTTCCCCATTAAATTTTCGCCATTTCATAAGTCTCTATATTTAGAGGATTAATAATATAGAGCACAGGAGTCACTAATTGTGGAGTAATGTACTAAAAATTAAGAAACTAACCTTTATTAAAGCGAAATTTTCCTTCATTTTTTTGAATCAGGTTCAAAATCTAACATTGGGGAATTCATACAATAGCGCTTACCGGTGGGCGGTGGGCCGTCATCAAAAATATGGCCTAAATGACCTCTGCAACGCGTACACAATACCTCAGTACGATGCATTCCAAAAGCATGATCCGGTTTATAAATAACGGCATCTTTCTTTGCAGTTTCAAAGAAACTCGGCCATCCGCAACTGCTGGCAAATTTTTCGTCTGAACGAAATAATTTATTTCCACATACTGCACAATAATAAGTTCCAATTCCTTCGGCATCCCAATATTTCCCGGTAAACGGCTGCTCAGTGCCCGCTTCAAAAGCAATATGATATATTTCTTCGGGCAAGATTTCTTTCCATTCTTCTTTAGACACCTTCAATTTTTCATTGTCCGTACGAGAATAATATGGATTCTTATTTAACTGATTCATCTGTCATTACTTTTTATTATTGATAAAACAATTAATCATTTCTTTGGTTCAATTTCTCCCCCACCTCTTTCAAAAATAAAAAGAGACGCACCTAAGTGGTCTCTTTTTATTTTCTCAAATTTCTTTCTCTTTTTCAAAAAAGAAAAGATTATACCGTTTCGTTGACTAAATCGGCAGCTTCGCTTAACAATACGGCAGATTGTACTTGGAGACCGGAATCTTCAATCAACTTTTTAGCTTCTTCCGCATTGGTACCTTGTAAACGAACGATAATCGGGATATCGATATCCCCAATTGATTTATAAGCATCAATTACCCCCTGTGCCACACGATCACAACGAACAATACCTCCAAAAATATTAATCAATATCGCTTTTACTTTAGGGTCTTTCAAAATAATACGAAATCCCGCTTCAACGGTTTCTGCGTTAGCTGAACCTCCCACATCTAAGAAATTAGCAGGTTCTCCCCCACTCAGCTTAATCATATCCATCGTAGCCATTGCCAATCCTGCTCCATTTACCATACAACCGACATTTCCATCCAGTTTGACAAAGTTTAAATTATACTTTCCTGCTTCCACCTCTGTAGGATCTTCTTCTGTAATGTCTCGGAGTTCTGCTAAATCAGGATGACGCATCAGTGCATTATCATCTATATTCATTTTGCAATCTACCGCCATTACCTGATCATCACTTGCCTTAAACATTGGATTTATTTCCAGCATACTACAATCTAATCCGACATAGGCATTATAGAGGTTGGTCACAAACTTTGCTGCATTTTTGAAGGCTTTTCCTGACAGTCCAAGATTGAAAGCAATTTTTCTAGCTTGAAAAGGCTGTAACGGCATCCCGGGGAATACTTTTTCTTTAAATACCAATTCAGGAGTTTCTTCCGCCACTGTTTCAATATCCATACCTCCTTCCGGAGAATATAAAATAATATTTTGTCCACTCTCTCTATCCATCAATACAGAGAGATAGAATTCTTGAATGGGAGCATCTCCATCATAATAAACATCACGTCCAATAAAGACTTTTGAGACTTCTTTTCCTGCTTCTCCGGTTTGTTTCGTTACTAAAGTTCCTCCTAGGATATTGCCTGCAATTTTTTCAATTTCTTTTGCAGACTTTCCCACAGCCACACCATGCTGTTCTGTTCCCTTAATCAATCCTTTTCCTCTCCCTCCGGCATGAATTTGAGCTTTTACAACAGCAAAGTCATTTCCATACTCTACTTTCAGCTGTTTATAAGCTTCTAATGCAGCATCGGTAGTATCTACCGCTATTCCATCCTGTATAGGAACATTATATTTCTTTAACAGTTCTTTGGCTTGATATTCATGTAAATTCATGAGAAAATATTTTTTTTGCGAAAATAACTGTTTTTAAGGTAACATGAAAATCGAAGAGCTAACGAATTTACTTTAAATTTGCTTTTTTTATTGAAAAGTCCCTGATTAGAGATCCATGAAAAGAATCTTGTATATTTTTTTTGCTTGTTGCTGTTTTTCCTTTGTTTTGGGAAATACCGTAGAGGCGCAAGTATTAAGAGGAATAAAAAACCGTACCTCCTCTGCTTCATCCGGTGGAAATGATAAGGGAGACAGAGATTCTTTAGTGGTTCCAAAAAAAAGAGAAAAACTAAATATTAATATTCATTATAAAACTCTTTATGATGTCTTAGATCGCGACATTGATACCGTAATCAACGATTTTACCAATTATATCCCGCTACCGGCAAACTATACCTACCTTGGCAATCTGGGAACGGCGGCCTATCCCATCATTTATAATCCTCGGGAAAATATTGGTTTCGATCCGGGTTTTCATGCCTTTGATGTCTATAGATTCAACATTGACAGCACCCGATTTTATAATACCACTACTCCCTATACCCGGCTTCGGTACTTGATTGGTCCAAATAAAGAACAACTTATTGGTGTCCTGCTTACAGAAAATTTCAAACCAAATTTAAATGTAGGTTTTCGTTTTAGGAAAATCAATGAACCGGGGCTCTTTCAAAACCAAACGACCGATGACAATAACATTAACCTATTCGTTCACTACAATACAAAAAACAAAAGATATCACGCTTATCTGAGTTTCGTTTCCAATAAATTACATGCCGGAGAAAATGGAGGAATCGTGGCTGACAGTATGTTGAAAGAAGATATCTATAACAACAGAAGAACGGTACCGGTAAAACTTGGTGGCGGGAGTGGGAGCTCTGTCGGGTTCTTTTCTACCCCCATTGCAACTCAATCTAATTTCACAGAAAGCTCCTGGCTATTACGCCAACATTATGACTGGGGAAAAGCAGATACCATTCCGGTCACAGATACCTCTTTTGATTATGCTTTTTATCCAAAATTTAGAATAGAGCATACCTTAAGAGCCTCTCATATTGTGGCAGGATACCAAGACAAAAAGGCAGCAGAAGTTGCCTCTTATTATGCACAACATTATGGAGTAGACAGTCTGAGTTTTTCTACCATTAATCAACTGGAAGCCTCTCACGACTGGCGCACATTATCTAATGACATTTCTTTCATACAGTTTCCAAGCACTAAAAATCAAGCTCATTTCTTGAAATTAGGAGCTTCTTTTATCAATGTCAAAGGACAATTTCTCAAAAACAGTATCGAATTTAATAATGTAAAAGGGCATGCTGAATATCATAATTATACAAAAAACGGGAAATGGGAATTAAATGCTCATGGATCCTTCATTATAGCGGGAAGAGACTTCGGTGATTACCTCGCTTATGGTTCTTTAGAACGTTATCTCAATGAAAAACTGGGTGACATCAAGCTTTCCTTTACAAATATTAATCAAACGCCATCCTTTATTTATCGGTTTTTCCAAACCAACGAATTCCTGAGTACAAACACTGATCTCAATAAAACCAATATTACCCGATTACAGTTTGAAGCAGATAACGATCATCTTCAATATCGTCTACAGGTCAATTACCTGCTCATGAATAACTACACTTATTTCAAGAATTTTTCAGTTTCGGATCAAGAAGGAACGGCCTTCAACCTTTTACAAATCATCCTTCACAAAAGATTCACTGCCGGTCATTTCAACTGGTACTTGGATATGGCACTACAACAGACTACCGGAGCCAATCCGATGGAGCTACCCCTCCTTTGGACTCGCGATCGTTTTACCTATGAAAACCGGTTTTTTAAAAATCTAAACCTTTGTCTCGGACTTGAATTAAAATATCACACAACTTATCATGCCCCTAATTATTCTCCGGTATTACAACAGTTCGTATATCAAGATCAAATAAATACAACAAACGATATCCCATTGGTAGATGCATTTGCCCACCTTCGCATTAAATCTTTTATTGCCTATATACGAGCTGAAAATCTAAATGCGCTCATTAGCCCCAATACCATTGAGATCCCACATTACCCCTATCCTGACTTTAACGTTCGAGTAGGTTTAGAATGGTCCATGTGGAAATAAAACTCTCATAGACTATATCAATTTTCTATGATTTTTAACATTTTATTTGTATATTAGCAAATAGAAGAATATATCCTTTTTTACATATACCTTCTTTCTAAGGTAGATATAGTCTTATTTTTATAACTGTTCAAATCTTCAATTATGAACAAGTCTATCCTAACAAGAGTCTTATCTCTATTTTCCATCATCAGCCTATGTTTTATCTTCCAAGCTCGTAGCCAAATGAAGATTGGTCATCACCCAACCCAAATTCATCCTTTCTCCATCCTGGAACTAGAAAGTAGTCAACAGGCGTTAAGACTGACACAAGGAGATACAGCAGAAGTGAATAACGTATTGAGCAATGTCATGAACATCACTAATATTCATGATACCTCACTTTCCAAAGTGAAAGCCGCAGAAGGTCTAATTATGTTTCAAACTAATGGAAATCCTAGTGATATAGGACTCTATATGCGCATGGGAGGTTATTGGCACAAAATTGTTTCAGACGAGGATGTGGCTGGGGGAAACAACTTCAATAATGAGGCCTTCACAATAGGTGGAAATGAAGGAACAGAAGATACCACCTTTTTAGGTTTAACAAACAATAAGAATTTAGCTGTAGGTGTAAATAAAAATCCCAATCTTATCATCACCTCCGATGGCGCTATTCATCTTTTAGACAGCCTTGTGGGAATATTGCTTCAGGTAGATAGTATTTATGCCCATACTGGCAGCATAAAGACACTTGCTATTGATGATTCGTTGACGGTAGGGAATGGCAGCTTTACCATCAAGGAAGATTCCACAACAGTGACCAACCGCTTCGTAATGAAGGACAGTATATTCATGACTCAACTAAATAAAGCAACAACCGATTCTATGCTGTTAACCATTACCAAAGAAGGGCAACTCCATTATCTGAATATAGATTCCATTTTCAGTGCTGACAGTTTAATAGCATTTAATGGAGAAAGAGTTTATCTAAACATTGATACCCTAAGCAATGGACATCATAGGCCATGGGTTGACAGTAGCAGATACAATAATGATAATGTGCTGACACTAAACATTCCTATGGCTGATTTAAATATAAAAGCAGGACTGGTAAGTGATAGCACTCAGGCCTTTTCCGGAGCGAAATCTTTTACAGACTCTATAGCCATTGGGACCACCGAGCGTCCAAAAGCAAATTTAGATGTACATGGAAGCGTGAATATGAAGACCGTAAGAACGGAAACAAATTATAATTTAGGAAACCTGGGGAATGACTCTCTAAGAACATTGATTGTAGATGTGGAAAATGCTACAGGAAAAATAACAATCAGACTGCCAAAAGTTACCAATATAAAAGGAAGAATCTATACGATCAAAAAAGTCGGAAAGGCAGATGAAAATCAATTAGACTCACCGGTTGAAATAACTGCAAATGGATCAGATACCTTTGCAGATGGAGCTACAGCTACTACTCTCTATAACAATTGGACTTCCTTAACTATTCAGGCTCTGAATGGGAAATGGTATGTTGTGGGTCATTGATAAAAAAATTCCTCCGCGGCACTCCGTGGTACTAAATATAGAAATACCACAGAGGATTCACCGAGAAGGCTCGAAGAACCACAGAAACAAATTAAACTATAAAATCTCTGCGGTTCTCTGTGAAATTCCTCTGCGGCCCTCCGTGGTACTAAATATAGAAATACCACAGAGGATTCACCGAGAAGGCACGGAGAACCACAGAAACAAATTAAACTATAAAATCTCTGCGGTCCTCTGTGAAACTCCTCTGCGGCACTCTGTGGTACTAAATATAGAAATACCACAAAGGATTCACCGAGAAGGCATGGAGAACCACAGAAACAAATTAAACTATAAAATCTCTGCGGTCCTCTGTGAAACTCCTCTGCGGCGCTCCGTGGTACTAACTATAAAAAATATTTTATAATACAAACCCTATCAATATGAAATTAAATGACATCACAAGTGCTATTATTGGTGCTGCCATCGAAGTACATAAAGCATTAGGACCGGGATTATTAGAATCTGCTTATGAATCCTGTTTACAATACGAGCTGATTCAAAACGGATTGTATGTAGAACGTCAACATCCTTTACCTCTTATTTATAAGCAAATAAAACTTGAGCAAGGATATCGGTTAGATCTATGGGTAGAAAAGCGGGTGGTGATTGAAATAAAATCTACAGATGCTATCTCAGATATACACATTGCCCAAACTTTAACCTACTTAAAATTATCAAAGTCCCCTATCGGACTTATTTTAAATTTCAACACTTTAAAAATAACAAATGGAATAAAAAGATTAAAAGCACGAGAAGAATGGCTTAATAAAAACACTTAATATGTTCTGTAAGGTTTTGTGGTACTAAATATAGAAATACCACAGAGGATTCACCAAGAAGGCACGGAGAACCACAGAAACAAATTAAACTATAAAATCTCTGCGGTTCTCTGTGAAACTCCTCTGCGGCGCTCCGTGGTACTAAATATAGAAATACCACAGAGGATTCACCGAGAAGGCACGGAGAACCACAGAAACAAATTAAACTATAAAATCTCTGCGGTCCTCTGTGAAACTCCTCTGCGGCGCTCCGTGGTACTAAAAAACTAAATATTATGAC
>CAZYHV010000005.1:34167-166553 GCA_964647485.1 uncultured Chitinophagaceae bacterium
CTCTGTGAAACTCCTCTGCGGCGCTCCGTGGTACTAAAAAACTAAATATTATGACGCTATATTTATCAATAAAATATTTAACATTTATCACCCTCATCTCATTGTTTTTCACTCTTCGTTCCGAAGCACAACAATTAAAGCTGGGAAATCATCCGACACAAATAAATAAGGCCGCCATACTGGAATTAGAAAGCCCTAACCAGGGATTACGACTCACCCGGGCAGACACAAGTACGGTCAATGCCGTTATACATACGCTTTCTCCAGCTCAAAAGGACGCTACCAATGGAATGATTATTTTTCAAACGAAAGATAGCAGCCTTTACCTTCGTTCAGGAGGGACTTGGCAAAGAGTAGTCACTTTAGATAGTATAGGCATGGTTTCTCTAAATGGACTAACCAACCCAAATCAAAATTTTAAATTAACACTAGGAGGAAACACTTCAGGTTTCTCTTCAGATCCTCAAACAGGATTGCATACTTTAAATATTGCCAATGCCTCTACAGGAGTAAGTGGAGTTGTCAGCCAAGGATTGCAAACTTGGGACGGAGCTAAGAGGTTTAAACATTCCATCGGATTAGAAAGCTTACCTACCGGTTCCATTCCCTTTATAGGAAAGGAACCTTATAATTATTTATCTACGGACAGCAGTCATTTATTTTGGGACAGAAAAAAACAAAACCTGGGAATAGGGACCCCAGATCCAACGAATACCTTAACAATCAATTCAGAAAATGAAAATAAATCAGGATTAACTTTAGAAAAATTAACAGCCACTTCTCCTGTTAATAAAAACGGTAAATCTATTGGAGTGGATGGAGCCGGGAAGGTCGTAAGGGTCAACACAGCTCCTACTTATTATAACCGTTCGGGAAACCCTCTAAATCAGCAAGTAACGAAAATACTTATTGATTCTATTACAGGAAACTCCGTAGCAGAAATTAAAACAATAAATATTCCTATTTCCATAGGATTTAATAAGATAGTAAGTGTTCAACTAACTGCTAAAATTGCCCCTAACAAAGAGAATCCTTATGGAATAGTTGCAAATATTGTAAATTACAATACCTCCCAATTAAAAGTTCGCATTATTGAATTACTTTATACAACAAAAGGTAGTCTTTTAAATTTAGGAAGTTTAACAAAAGGAGGGATAATAACAACTCCTCAGCAATATCAGCCCCCTGAAACCTCTTTAGGATTTAACCCTCAAAATTATACTGTTTATTACAAGATTGAAGGTTATTAATAATGAACAGAAACCAATTTCATATTATCCTCTGGTTATTCCTATTCACATTATATGATCCTATAGATACGCTGGCTCAATCATCCATTTTCGTACCTTCATACGGTCAAGTATTTGCTCATCCAGGAAAAGGTATCGGTATTTTTGGAAATGTAATAAATAATGGAAACTTTGGTAGCACCCCCGGTTCATTAATCCATTTCATGGGTCAAAAATGGAAGAATACTACTACAGCAACTCTAGCGGGAAATGACGGGATAGGAGGTACTATTATTTTTTCGGGGGATTCGCTCCAGACGCTGGGCTCCGGTTACCATTTTCAAACAAAAACCGGTCCTGCATTTCCTCATCTTACGATCGACAATCCTTCGGGAGTACAATTGCAGGATTTAAATGATTTACATATTCGTGGCAATCTACATTTCCAAAAAGGATACCTGATATTAAACAACCGGGACGCCCGAATAGATGATTCCATTACAGGATATTCTGATCAGGCATTTGTTATTACGGGGAAAAACATTGGTGGGGGCAGTTTATATCGTTCTTCCCCACCTTCAATAAAAGGAGTGACCGTTTTCCCTATAGGTACGGACATAAACAGCTATAGCCCCATAGCTCTAAAGACGAATACAGCTATTGAAAACACTGTAGGTGCCAGGGTTTTCAATCATGTTTATCTGAACGCCACCTATGGAAATGTCATTGACAGTAGTTATGTCAAAAAAACATGGAAAGTCTCTTCCCTTCCAAGAAATAAATCGACTATCCTTTTATTACAACATGATGAAGATGATGAAGGAACCCTTTTTTCTTACTACAGAGACAGCAGCTATATCAGTCAGTATCATCCCATAGACGGATACTGGGATCGCGATTCTCTACTTCATCAAACCATCCACCCCGGCACACTAACAACAATGCAACCCGGAAATTTCGATTATATCAACAATCGATCATTTCCCAATGGGATTCCATCCACTCCTTCGGATACCGCAAACTACTTTAGTCTATCTACCTCCGGATCCAGTAACCGAGCCTGTCCCATCGCTCACTTTCAATTATGGACGGCAAAACGCTACAATGCAAACAATATACAGCTTTTTTGGCGTACAAACTTCGAACAAAATGTCATGAAATATGAGGTACAACGACGGATAGATACCGGCTTAACTTATAAGCGTATTGCCATTATAGATGGACAAGGAAGAGATGGATTTAGCGACCAAATGCTTTATTATTATGCAAAGGATGAAAAAGCCTACGATGGATGGATTTATTATCGTTTAAAATTGATAAGCAAAAGTGGATGCATCTCCTTTACCGAAGAACAATCCGTTTCCTGGAGCATTGATTTAAAGGTATGGCCAAATCCCAGTCATGATGGAAATGTGCAGATTAAAGTAAGTGGAATAATACACCCAATTCAAATGCAACTAATTGATGATAGAGGAAAGATACTATACCAATATAGGCTAAATAATAAGCAAACTATTCATCTGCCTACATTGTCGGCTGCCGTATATTTACTGATTTTCAGAGACCCCAAAAAAGACAATCATAAAATTAAAACGACAAAATTAGTCATTCAATAAAAATGTCCGAGTTCTGAAAACACAAAAAAACAATAGAATACAAAGGGGATCGTTAAAGAAACAATATTGTCCTGAAATTAACCGATAACTCCATAATGACCTATTGCCTAATCTTAAATACAAAGACAATAGTACCAAATTGTTCCACAGGAGCAGAAGAACTGGAATTAAATTTAATTTGCTTTACCTTTTTCTTGGCAAGATTTGCAATCGTTGGATTACCGGAGCTTATGATTCTATAGCTGACTACTTTTCCTTGCCGATTCACTTTTATTCCCAATTTTACTTTCCCGGCTTCAGAAAATTGTCCCAAACGTGAGGGATATTGAATAATTTTTCTACCTCCTAATCGGTAACTCAGGCTATTTCCTCCTAATCCGGAATATTCGCCATTATGGTTGCTAGCAGTAGGATCACCATTTACGGCTCCCTGATCTCCGGCTTCTCCTGTTAAACCCTCCCCTTTCGATCCATTATTAGCAGAAGCGTTATTTCCTCCCGAACTTTCATTGGCTTCACCTCCTCCATAAATAGCTTTAGGCTTTGGCTGCGTCTTTTTAGGAGCTACAGGAACATCTTTTCGCGGATGAGCAGCTTTTTTAGTATTTTCATTAATATCTTTAGAGAAATCTTCCTTTTCTTTTTGTGGTGAAACTTTTTTTATTACCGGTGCATCTTCTGAATTTTGTGTCATGATATTTTCCGAGCGAGCACCTTTTTCTTCTGTTGAATTCGTTGGCTGGACTTCATGCTGCTGTGAAGAATTCAATGCAGAAGAACTGGAACTCAAGGGTTGTATATCACCGGTACCTTCTGTAGAATTTCCCAGATTAATCACCATCCCCATATCCTGATTGGGAAGCGGCGGTGGGGAAGAAAACCCCAAAAGAAGGCATACTCCTACAACTCCCACATAAACAACGAGGGTATATAACAGCGCTTTTACATTTCTCTTTTTCTCCGGCACATCCATAGTTTTCACTTTATTCTGTCTTTCCAGGAAGATATTTAAAATCCTTTCACTTGTCAAATTTAGGGTTAATTTCTATAATCCCCAATTTCCAAGCCATAATATGAATGTAGCAGCCCAAAAGCAACCGAATGAACAGATTTTCCGGTCAGTATATTTTTCGATTAAATGAATCTCATTGTTGCAATCCGCCCCTTACATTGTCGTAAAGGTTATTATATATGCTAAAGATCGCCAATAATGCAATTCTTTTCCGGCTCCGCGAATGCTACGCCTTCTCGCTATACTTTGCGATTCAATTTCTTATTCCTGAACAGTTTCCTTTTAACCACAAGAGCCGCAAAGAAGGCGCGATGAGCATAAAATTTACATATTCTGTCAACGTAAAAAAACTCGGTAACATGAATATTTTCTGAGCAGTAAAATTACACTACAATAAAAACATAAAGATCCTTTTTCCTTATCGAGTAAGCCGGTAAGGTTTCACATAAGAACAGTACATTTGTCATTTCAAAGTGTTAATTATTGTAAAAATTTAGAAGCATTCTCCTAAAAATTAATGATAATGTTCAATAAAGGGCTAACTTTCTATACAATTTTTACAGAAATCATTAATCTCTTCAACCTCTTTTTCATCCTCTAAGACTCTCATTTCTAACTGTATCACCTTATTAGAGACCAAATCTAGCGTCAGGATATGATCTTTTAATACCACATTATTAAAATTCTTCCAGGGAATTAATGGTTCTTTAAAAGTACCCGGGAAAAGCACACCTTGGGGATTCAGTTGAATAACGAAAGGTTTTGCCCATTTCCTTTCAATGAAATAAATAAAAACAAAAATACCACCAATCACCAACATAAAAACAGCAAAAGAGGTGTCTCCCAAATAAAAAAGCAATCCCGAATAAAATAAGAAAGAAAGCGCTGTAATTATTCGTACTATACTATTTATTTTTGGAGATCGGTGCATCACCTTAAAAGCAAAAAAGGTATAAATTAACTCAAACACAGCTACGATCAGCAATATTGTCCCCACCACCGGTATTCTGCTTTCTATATTGCTCAGATTCCAGGTAATAAGCAATAAGAAACCGGCAGTAAAGTGTAATAATGAAATAGGAATCTTTTTCTTGTAAAAATAAGGGTTTCGTAATTCTAAAGAATAATTCATACTTAATTATAATATTTCTGAATACTTTCGCTCAACAATTCATAGATCTTATAGAACTCCGGATATTCTTTCAAGAGAGAAAGGTGTTTTTTTATAGTCGATTCATCTCCTCTCACTGCAGGACCGGTCTGCCCGGTATCTTTCAAAGGACGTTTCATTTGTGAAGCCGTCTCTTCCAATAACGGAAATAACAATTCATAATCCAAGGCTTCTTTTTCACAAAATGTTTTGCAAAGCATCATCAAATAATTGGGGAAATTATTGCAGAATATAGCC
This sequence comes from uncultured Chitinophagaceae bacterium, assembly GCA_964647485.1. GTDB lineage: Bacteria > Bacteroidota > Bacteroidia > Chitinophagales > Chitinophagaceae > FW021-bin31. The sequence goes on from CAZYHV010000005.1 coordinate 39,433, forward strand.
GTTAAATGCATTTTTTTCCTTTGTTCAGAATCCATTTCTACCACATGTTCTGACAGGGCATTTCCAAGCGCTTTTATTCTACTCAATGCCATTGAGGTATTCCCTTCAATAAGCAGGGGTATTTTCGTATCTCCTACAATTTCCTTTCGAATAGACTGCAGGGGGTATAAAACCCCAAAATGAGTAGCAGAATTTTCTAAAACATCAATATTAATAGCTCCTGCCGTGTGGACGACGATACGATCTCCAAGGTCTAATTCGGACGCCACCTTGGTGACAGCATCATCTGCAACTGCAAGAATATATACATCTGCGTCTCTATAAATATTTTTAATCTTTGTATCAAAGTCTGTATTCAACTTTTCTGCTAATTCTTGGGCATGTGATTCAGTCTTACTAATCACCTGTTTTACCTGATGTCCATTGAGTTTCAACAGATGACCAAAGCAATGAGCCACATTTCCGGAACCTATTATTACTATATCCATTGTTTATAAAATTAGGGCTAATTTACTATTCCTATCTCATAATTCCTTACGACAATTTTATTATTTTATATTATTACTTTAAACTTGCATGATTTTGTAAGACCATAACGTCTTTTTTTTAGAACCCCCCAAAGGATATTCTAAAGGTATTTTGATTTTTGAAATATACAAAACATGTCAAAAAAGTTATTAATAGTAGAGTCACCGGCAAAAGCAAAAACCATTGGGAAGTATTTAGGCAAAGATTTTAAAGTCCTTTCTTCCAAAGGTCATATACGAGATTTGGAGAAAGAAGGAATGGGGATTGATATAGATCACGGATTTCAACCACATTACAGTATTTCTTCAGATAAAAAGAAAGTAGTTTCGGAGCTGAAACGTGAAGTGAAGAAAGCAGATGAAGTATGGTTAGCAACGGATGAAGATCGCGAAGGAGAAGCCATCAGTTGGCATTTATGTGAAGTACTGGGGTTAAAACCTGAAGATACCAAAAGGATTGTTTTTCATGAAATTACCAAACCTGCAATCAAAAAAGCTATTGATTCTCCTCGCAAGGTAGATATGAGTCTGGTAGATGCCCAACAAGCTCGTCGTGTTCTTGATCGGTTGGTCGGATTTGAAATATCACCGGTCTTATGGCGAAAATTAAGCGGAAAAAGCCTTTCTGCCGGTCGTGTTCAATCTGTAGCAGTAAAATTACTGGCAGAAAGAGAAAGGGAAATCAACAAGTTTCAACAAAAGAGCAGCTTTAAAGTAGAAGGAATTTTTAATGCAAAAGACAAAGAAGGGAAAAACATCAATTTTAAAGCTGAAGGAAATCAATTCCAAAACAATGGTGAAGCAAGAGCCTTTTTAGAACATTGTATCGATGCTACTTATCAAGTAGAAAACATACAGGTAAAACCGGGAAAGAAGCGACCGGCAGCCCCTTTCACCACCTCTACTCTTCAACAGGAAGCCAGTAGAAAATTAGGTTATTCGGTATCCCGTACCATGCGTATTGCACAGCAATTATACGAAAACGGGCACATTTCCTACATGAGAACAGATTCTGTTAATCTTTCCCAAACTGCTATTCAGAGTGCAGGAAAAGTGATTGCGGATAAATACGGAGCATCATATCATCATTCTAGGCAATTTAAGACCAAAAGCAAAGGCGCACAGGAAGCCCATGAAGCTATTCGACCGACGGATTTAAAAGTAACACAGGTAGGGCTGGCACAAAATCAGAAATTATATAATCTGATATGGAAACGCACCATCGCCTCTCAAATGGCAGAAGCACAGACAGAAAAGACTACTGCCAAAATTAATATTCTACCTCAGGACAACGCATCAAAACATGCAACAGATACAGACTTTAAAAAACATAACCTACTCACTGCTAAAGGAGAGGTAGTTACTTTTGACGGTTTTCTCAAAGTCTATAAAGAAGGGTCTGATGAGGAAAATGGATCTAAAGATACGGGATTGCTTCCTCCACTAACCAAAGGACAGCAATTGCCTCTGGTTTCTCTCAGTGCGATAGAACGTTTCAACCGACCACCGGCAAGATATACAGAAGCAAGCTTAGTAAAACGGTTAGAAGAAATGAACATCGGACGCCCCTCAACTTATGCTCCAACAATTAGCACCATTCAACACAGAGGATATGTTGAAAAGAAAAGCAAAGAAGGGCATAAAAGAGATTATCAAATCCTTCAGTTAAAGAATGGAAAAGTTTCCGAAAAAACCAATAAAGAAAATACCGGAGTAGAGAAGAATAAACTTTTCCCTACCGATTTAGGACTCGTGGTTACAGATTTCCTTAGCAAGCATTTTAAAAAGGTGATGGATTATGGTTTTACAGCTGACATAGAAAGCCAATTTGACGAAATTGCTTCCGGAAAAAAAGTATGGAATGATATGGTAGGCGCCTTCTATCAACCCTTTCATGAAGTGGTAGAAGATACCTTGGAAAATGCGCAATACAGCAAAGGAGAACATGAATTAGGAATTCATCCTGAGAGTGGGAAACCGGTTATCGCTCGCCTGGGACGTTTTGGCCCCATGGTACAAATAGGCACTTCTGATGACGAAGAAAAACCAAAATTTGCCTCTATCAAACCCGGCCAGAGTATTGAAACTATCACACTGGAAGAGGCCTTGGATCTTTTCAAACTACCTTTCGACTTAGAAGACTATAACGGTGAAAAAGTAGCTGTCGGAGCCGGAAGATATGGCCCCTATGTAAAATGGGGAAGAAAATATATTTCTATCCCTAAAGGAGAAGATCCTTTGTCTGTCAATCAGGAGAGGGCTATAGAGCTTATAGAAGAAAGAAAAAAGGCAGATGCCCCCATTACGACATACAAAGGAGAACCGGTAACCAAAGGAATCGGTCGTTTCGGTCCTTATCTCAAATATACTGGGCTTTTTGTAAATGTTCCGAAAAAGTATAACTTTGAGAACCTCAGTCAAGAAGAAATAGAGGAACTTATCGATGCTAAATTGGAAAAAGAAGCCAATCGATATATCCAAAGATGGGAAAAAGAAAAGATTGCTATAGAAAATGGACGCTGGGGACCTTTTATTCGGTTTAAGAAAAAATCCATTAAACTGGGTAAAAAAGAGAATGGAGAAAAATATACCAAGGAAGAACTGCAAGAGCTATCTTTGGATGAAGTTAAAAACATTATTGAAACCAATAGCCCCGGGACAATAAAGAAAACTAAAAAGAAAAAATCAACCGGTAAAAAGTCTTCCACAAAGAAAAAGAAATAATAAATAATTTTTGGATGGAATCCGATGAACAGGAAATACAAGCCCTTCTTCGCCTAATAGATGATCCGGATCAAGAGGTCTATTCTACCGTAGCCAACAAAATTTTGGGTTATGGTTCAGGAATTATTCCCCGCCTTGAGAGTTTATGGGAAATTACACCGGATGAATCTGTCCAGGAAAGACTGGAAATGCTTATTCATCGGGTTCACTTTCACATTCTGAAAGATGCTTTTATAGCATGGAATAAGGAAACAAAACCAGATCTGCTTTCCGGGGCTCTACTCATTGCTCGCTACCAATTTCCCGACCTCCAACAAGAAGAAATATTATTAAGAATCAAGAAGTTGGAAAGAAATATCTGGTTAGAGCTCAACAATTATTTAACAGCATTAGAGAAAATAAATGTACTAAACAGCATCTTCTATAATCATTTCCACATAAAAAGTGTAGAAATGTCAGAGACTCTACCAAAGCACTATTTCATTAATCACTTAACAGAAAGTCACGAGGGTAATGCTGTTTCAGTTGGGATCCTATATCAGATTCTTTGTAAAAGATTGGACATTCCCGTTTATGCTATAGGATTACCCAGACAATTTATACTGGGATATTTCGATTTATTGCCCCGACCTACCCAATTATTCAAAAAAAAGGAAGCCCCCTCCATCCTTTTTTATATAGACCCCACAAAAGGACAAATATATAGTAGCAATGACGTCAATGTCTATCTCAATAAATTAATGATCCCAAAGAAAAGTCAATATTTCCAGCCCCAATCCATCAAAGGAATCATCAAATTAGCCCTCAAAGAACTCAGTCTTTGTTATAAAAAAGAAGAAACAAATTATAAATACGAGGAATTAAGGGAATTAGCAGATATACTTGGATAAAATAAATCAAAAAAACTTTCTTCAACCCTTTCTATCTTTCTCCGGATAATATGGAGTGACTGCTGCAGCCAATATCAACAAAGCTGCGATAATAAAAATATACAACCCGGCTTCTCTGGTTGAAGTATACTGCGTATACATCTCAGGAGAAAAAAGTTTTTCTGCATTCGGAAACTTAGAAAGTGAAACAAAATCTTTTATACTCCAGGCAAAAACTACAACCCCAAAAAATATGCCCGCTATTTTAATCCATAGTTTGTGAATAAAGATGGTTATAAAATAGAGTGCTGCAAAAATCAACGATATTTCTGCCGGTCGATATCGTGTACCTATGGTTTTCATACCGGTTAAGGTAGCCTTGTGTACTCCATCTTCTAAGATATTTATCCAGGGCAGGTAGGCACTCACAAATAATAATACTACAGAGAGGATACCAACCACTCTGGAGATCTTTGTAATGTCTATATTCCTCTTCATTTTCTTAATTGTTATGATCTAATTCTTCTTTTCCCGACGCCAAAAGATAAAGAACAGCCATTCTAACGGCTACTCCATTTTCTACCTGCTGTAAAATAATAGACTGCTTAGAATCTGCAACATCAGAATTTAACTCTACTCCCCTATTGATAGGTCCGGGATGCATGATAATAATCTCTTTATCCAGACTATCTAACAATGCCTTATCAATACCATAGAAAAGATTATACTCCCGCAAGGAGGAAAATAAAGGTTTATTTTGTCTCTCCAGCTGAATACGCAACACATTGGCTACATCACACCATTCCAATGCTTCCCGAAGATTATAGGAGACTTTGACTCCCAACGCCTTTTCAAAATGCTTTGGAATTAAAGTAGGAGGACCGGCTACCATTACTTCGGCTCCCTGTTTTTGTAAACAATAAATATTAGATAGTGCTACTCTGGAATGAGTAATATCTCCAAGAATCGCTACTTTTTTACCTTTTACTTGTCCCAATTTTTCTCTAATGGAAAAAGAATCTAACAAAGCTTGCGTAGGATGTTCATCGGTTCCGTCTCCGGCATTAATGATAGACGCATTAATATGTTTTGAAAGAAAGTGAGGTGCCCAAACAGCTGAATGTCTTAAGACTACCATATCCACCTTCATCGCCAGAATATTATTCACGGTATCTACGAAGGTCTCTCCTTTTTTCAATGAAGAGTTGGAAGCGCTGAAATTAATGACATCAGCAGAGAGACGCTTTTCTGCCAACTCAAAAGACATCCTTGTTCGCGTAGAATTTTCAAAAAAGAGATTGGCAATGGTGGTATCTCTCAACGAAGGCACTTTCTTAATAGGACGTTTTAAAACTTCCTTAAAGTTATCTGCCGTCTTAAAAATAAGTTCGATATCCTGACGCGTCAGATCTCGAATTCCTAAAAGATGTTTTACCGATAGTGCCATGCTAAAATGCAAATTTAATCACAAAAATCGAAGCCGCCGACTAATTCTTTAAGAATCCGTCAAAATCACTTTCTCTTCCCCCTCCTTTTCATTCCAACAGACTTTCACTTTTTGGGAGATTATTGCATCTATACTACGTCCTACATAGTCCGGTTGAATAGGAAGCTGGCGACTAAACCGCCGATCAATCAAAACCAAAAGTTCTATTTTATCGGGTCTGCCAAAATCCAGAACGGCATCTAGAGCCGATCGAATCGTCCGTCCGGTAAAGAGTACATCATCTACCAAAACGACTTTTTTATTTTCTATAGAAAAACCAATATCTGTTTGATTGGGAACCGGCATTTCTCCTTTTCTATGATAATCATCCCGATAGAAAGTAATATCTAATTTACCGTAATTAATATTGGTATTGGGCAAAATTCCTTTCAATCTTTCATAAATACGATCTGACAAATACACCCCTCGAGGTTGTAATCCTATCAAAACCGTTTTTTCAAAGGATAAATGATTTTCTACCAATTGGTGGCAAAGCCGATCTAATATTACCCCTAACTGTTGTTGATTGATAATGGTTTTCAAAATATTCTTTTCTTTTGAACAAAAATAGGCAATGCGCAACAAAAAAATAAATAATCACCTATCTATCTACTCAGTTCTACCCTATTTTTCTTCCCTTTCATAAAAACAATAGTCAGGACAATACCGATAAAAGCCATCCCTACCCCAACCAACACCGGCGTATCGTAAGCGAATCCCATTACAATAGGCAATCCTCCCAAATAGGCTCCCAAGGTATTTCCAATATTAAAACTGGCCTGACCGGCAGAAGCAGCAAAAGTCTCCGCCCCTCGTGCATCATTAATCAACATCATTTGCAAAGGAGATCCTAAAGAAAAAGAGATCGCACCGGTAACAAAAGCCATGACATAAGAAAAAAGAGTGAAATGAGCGGTAAAATGTACCGTTATCAAGCACAAAACCATTGCCGATAAACAGGTTACTGCCGCTTTTTCAGCCCCGATTGTATCTCCTAACCTGGCTCCCAACAAATTACCAATGAACATCCCCAACCCAACTAAAACCATAATAATAGGTACCCTATCCGGATCTATTCCCGACACTTTCGTTACCATCGGTGCGATATAACTAATCCAGGCAAATAATCCTCCTGTACCTATAGAAATAATGGCTATTAACAACCAGGATCGCCCTTTTTTGAAGTAATTCAATTGTTGGAACAAGTCTTCGTTATTTGAATCTTTAGAGATATCCGGCATCCACATATGCAGAGTAAAAAAAGTAAGCAAACCCAAAATGCTCACAATACCGTAGGTATATCGCCACGAAAACTGATGACCTATATAAGTTCCCAAGGGAACACCCACCAGATTAGCTAAAGTCAAGCCGGTAAACATGATGGCGATGGCTTGTGTTTCTTTTCCTTTTTTTGCCAAAATAGTAGCAACTACTGACCCTACTCCAAAAAATGCCCCATGCGGTAAGCCGGCGGCAAAACGGGATAGTTGTAATAACGTAAAATTAGGAGTAATGGCAAAAAGTCCATTAAAGATGGAGAAAACCAACATCAAAAACAACAAGACTTTCTTTGGCGGATATTTCCGTGTAAACAATACTAAAGTTGGTGCTCCTACAACAACTCCTAAAGCATAAAAAGCAATTAAATGGGCAGCAGTCGGGATAGACACCCCCAAATCTGAAGCCAAATCCGGAAGAACTCCCATCATTGAAAATTCTGTCATTCCAATAGAAAGCCCCCCTAAAGCCAAAGCTAACAAACCTCTATTCATCTTACCTTCTCCTATTAAAAAGATGGCGCCATTGCATATCAATCACTCCCCAAACTCCTTCCTTAATAATATTCTTACTCATTTTAGATTCTCCAAATTGCCGATCCGTAAAAACAATCGGAACTTCTCTTACCTGAAAGCCTAATTTCCATGCATTGAATTTCATTTCGATCTGAAAGGCATATCCTACAAACTTGATATGTCTAAAGTCTATTTTTTCTAAGACCTTCTTTTTGTAACAAACAAAACCTGCCGTCGCATCTTTCACGGGGATTCCGGTAATCATTCTAACATATATCGAAGCACCTTTCGAAAGTAAAATCCTGTTTTTAGGCCAATTTTTCGTCATTCCACCATCCACATATCGAGAGCCAACAGCTACATCAGCACCTTTTTCATGACAGGCAGAATATAAACGAAGTAAGTCCTTTGGATTATGAGAGAAATCAGCATCCATTTCAAAAATATAATCATACCCTCGGTCAAGAGACCATTGAAAACCATGAATATATGCAGTTCCTAACCCTTGCTTCCCTTTTCGCTCCATAAGAAAAACCTCCTCTTCCCTATCCTTCATGAAGTCCTTTACCAAGGAAGCTGTTCCATCCGGAGAATGATCATCCACTACCAATACATGAAAACCGGCTTCTAATGACAAAACAGCCTTGATGATGGGGATGATATTCTCTCTTTCCTTATAAGTAGGTATGATGACAATCTTTTTCAAAAGCTGGCTTTTAAAATAAGATATAAAAGTAGTAATTCTTGGTTTTGCGGTAGGAAGTCATGACCAAATTAGGACTATTTTAACATCATATCATTATATATTTCTGAAAGCTTCTGTTTTGTATCTAACAAAAAATCAGCTCTCATAATCCAGTCGTAATACTGTGGTTCTCGCTTCAAAACTTCTCTAACCGGTTTCCCTTTATATTTTCCAAAGTTAAAAAGCTCTACCCCCTTTCTACGAACAATCCGACGGCCATTATCCACATATTCGTCTCTGGTAGTAAATTGAGAAAGACCGGCAACATCCGTTTTTAATTCTTCATAATAGTTAATCTGAGCTTTGAGGATTTCATAAGTTGCCAGCGCATCCGCATCTGCCGAATGCGCATCGACCAACTCTTTATTGCAATAAAACTGATACGCCGCTCCCAAGGTTCGTTTCTCCATTTTATGAAAGATCGTCTGTACATCAATCTTTTTCCGATTTTTCATCTCTAAATCGAGTCCCACCCTTAAAAACTCTTCTACCAATAATGGGATATCAAAACGATCAGAATTATATCCTGCCAAATCGCTATCCCCAATAAATTGTTTAATCTCATTTGCTGCATCCTTAAAAGTTGGACAATCTTTTACATCTTCATCCTTAATACCATGAATATTAGCAGCATCTTCAGGAATAGGCATTTCAGGATTAATCTTTTTTGTCTTCGATTCAGTATCTCCGTTAGGCATCACCTTCACAATGGCAATTTCTACAATACGATCTTTCGCAATGTTTGTCCCCGTAGTTTCTAAATCAAAAAATACAAGTGGACGATCAAGCTTCAATTCTTTCATGAGAGCACATTTTTCATTTCATTGAATATAAATTCTATAAAGCGCCAAATTTAGGAAATATCTTAAAAGGTTTCCGCATTCCTTATCCAACATTTTTTTATTTCTTCATTGGTCAGACCTCCAAGACTACCTGAACTCATAATTAACAGATTAGACTCAAGGTCGTCTCGCTGAGAAATAAATTGTTGCAATTCTTCTTTTGTACTTATCACTTCCATGTCCTGTCGCTGAAAGCCCTCTTTTATCTGTTCAGGGCTTATAAAAGGTAATTTCTTTACTTTTACGGCATGCGGATCATAAAATACAGCTACCCGATCTGCGGCATCTAATTTCCCGGCATATTGAGGTAAAAAATCTTTATTTAAACTACTGTAAGTGTGTAATTCAGCTACAGCCGTCAATTTTCTATTCGGAAATTGCTCCCGAACGGCTTCCAAACTAGCCTTTACTTTAGAAGGGGCATGAGCAAAATCTCTATAAATAACGGTATTTTCCTGTTCATAAATTTTTTCCAATCTCTGAGAAGCCCCTGTAAAAGTTTTTATTGCAGATAAGAAAGCCCCGGCTGAGATACCAATCTCCCGACATACCAATGCAGCAGCCTGTAAATTCATTAGATTATGTTTCCCAAAAACAGCTATTGTTTCCGTTTCGTTTTCCAACGACACCCTGGTCTTACCCTCTACAACTTCATTCTCTGGAAGTTTGTAGGGAACAAGGGTTAGATGCTGTCCATAATCATTGACCACATGACGCAATTCTTCATCTTCTGCATTAAAAATAAGCACACTATCGGGAGCCAAGTCCTCTACAAATTTTTTAAACTGATTCACATAGTTCTTAAAAGTTGGGAACACATTCATATGATCCCAAGCTATGCCACTTAAAACAGCAATTTGTGGATGGTAAAAAAAGAATTTAGGTACCTTTTTCAGAGCTGATGCCGGATATTCATCTCCTTCACAAACGATAAGCGGAGCATGACTCATTTTTACAGAAGAATCAAATTCGGGCACTTGCGCACCTACCAAATAATCAAAATCCTTTTTATTATATTTCAAAACATGCATAATCATAGAAGTAATGGTCGTTTTTCCATGACTTCCTCCTACGACAATCCGTTTTTTTTCTTTTGATTCTTCATATATATATTCCGGAAAAGAAAAAATAGGGACTCCTAATTCTTCTGCTTTTTCCAATTCAGGATTTCCTTCTCGTGCATGCATACCAAGGATTACAGCATCCAAATCCGATGTAATTTTTTCAGGATGCCATCCATTCCCCGAAAAAAGATGGTATTTCTTCAAGTTAGATAACGCCGGATCATACACCTCATCATCACTTCCGGATACCTGATATCCTTTCTTATGGAGTGCAATAGCCAATTGATGCATAATGCTTCCTCCTACTGCTATAAAATGGACTTTCTTCATAAATGGCGAAAATACCCGATTTTTCTAATAATTGCTTACCTTTAGCGCATAAAATATAATAAAGGTATGTCAAAAAACAGATTATTTTTATTGGTTGTTTGTGTACTGGGATTATTTCTCATGGCAGAACTTACAGCATGCAGGTCATCCAGAGGTCTGGGTTGTCCAACAAATTTAGGACAAGTAACATCTCCTCATCAGAGTAAATCCTTTAGTTAAAAGATAAAAAGTACTTTTAAGCATTTATTAAATATTAGGATAATCCTACTCTTTATATGGAAATTGTTATTATAAATGGGCCTAATCTTAATTTATTAGGAAAAAGAGAACCGGATATTTATGGAGACCAGTCTTTTGACTCCTTTTTTAATATATTAAAGGAAAAATATCCGCATGTAACGCTATCCTACTTTCAGAGTAATTCTGAAGGAGAAATCATTGATAAAATACAGGAAGTAGGCTTTGATGTTGATGGCATTTTACTCAATGCAGCCGCTTATACCCATACCAGTGTAGCCATTCGAGATGCTATTTCTGCTATTTCGTCAGAAGTCTTGGAGATTCATATCTCCAACGTGCATGCCCGGGAGACCTTCCGTCATCACTCCTTTATTAGTCCTGTATGTAAAGGATCTATAAGTGGGCTTGGGCTTTCCGGCTATCAACTTGGGATTGATTATTTTATTCAGAATAAGAAAGATTAACTTTTCCTTTTTATGCTTGAGTCCTGCAAGTTTTAAAAAGGAATATTACTTTTGCACTTTATACGCAAAGACTTATGAACCCAAAAAAACAAGATACTAAGCCTTATAAGGTAGAACCGGAAAAAAAAGGCCGGAATAGAAAGAAAAAAAGAAAAAAGAAATCAGCTGTAAGAGAATGGGTAGATGCAGCTGTTTTTGCTATCATTGCGGCCAGTATTATACGTACTTTTTTCTTTGAAGCTTATACTATTCCTACTCCTTCCATGGAAAAAACATTGCTCGTTCATGATTTCTTATTTGTAAATAAACTCAGTTATGGCCCCCGAGTACCCATGACGCCTTTAGCCGTTCCATTTACTATGAGTACGGTACCTTTATTCAATTTTCAGTCTTATTCTAACTGGCCCAAATTTGGGTATCACCGTTTGCCCGGGTTTGGAGATGTGCAAAGAGGAGATGTAGTGGTATTTAACTTTCCGGATGGAGATACCGTGATAAAAAGGAACCCGGAAGCCGATTATTATGCTATGGTTCGTAGAAACGGAAGGAAAGCTGTTTGGAACAGTTCTGAAATAGTAACCCGCCCGGTGGACAGAAAAGAAAACTATATTAAGAGATGCGTAGGGATCCCCGGAGATACCCTATCAGTTAGAAATGGGTTTGTATATATTGATGGTAAAAGAGAAGATATTCCTTCCCATTCTCAGAAATACTATCTTGTTCAGACGGATGGTGGCACTTTTAATCCCGAAAGATTAGAAGATATGAAAATTAAAATGCCAAGATATGTAGACCCTTCCACCTCTACCTATCAATTTAATTTATCTCCGGAGGATTCTGCCAATATCAGTAAATTCAAAATGGTAACAAATATTACCAGATATTTAGATACTACCGTAACCCGCCGATTATTTCCACATGATACAAAACACTTTCAATGGTCCGCAGATAATTACGGGAAAATCTACATTCCCCAAAAAGGAGCTACTGTTCATTTAGATCTATCCAATATCGCCTTGTATAAAAGGTTGATTCAGACCTATGAACATAACGATTTGGAGATAAAGGACGGAAAGATTTATATTAATGGGAAAATTACAGACACTTATACTTTTAAGATGGATTATTACTGGATGATGGGAGACAATCGAGACAACTCCTTGGATTCCCGTTATTGGGGCTTTGTTCCCGAATCTCATGTTGTCGGTAAAGCCTGGTTTATCTGGATGAGCTACGGAAAGCATGGTATTCGCTGGAGCCGAATACTCAATGGGATTCACTAAAAATGGTTTCCCTTATTGTTTCATCAAAGCCAATAGGATGAAGGCGTAAGCCGAAAACCCGGAGGTTGAAATTAATTTTCATCCTCATAGGCTATTGATAAATAATATCACTGATAAAGAGAGATTGCAAAAAAGAGACCTAATAATTCGGAGTTAAATAGTTAAATTTGCTCATTAAAAAGAAGATATGAGTAAAATATTAGTAACCGGAGGCTGTGGATATATTGGTTCCCACACAATTGTAGATTTAGTAGATCATGGTTTTGAAGTCATTTCAATAGACGACAATTCCCGTTCAACCCCTTACTTATTGGAAGGGATCGAGAAAATTACAGGCAAAAAAATAAAAAATTACCAAGTCAATCTTTGTGACTTAGAAGCCACAAAAGCTGTTTTTGAAGAAAATAAAGATGTCGAAGGAGTCATCCATTTTGCTGCTTATAAAACAGTGCCGGAATCGGTAGAAAAACCCCTATTATATTTTCACAACAATCTGGAATCTCTGGTTAATATATTAGCCTGCGTCAAGGAATTTGAGGTTTCTAGTTTTGTCTTTTCGTCCTCCTGCTCGGTATATGGAAATGCGAAAGAATTACCGGTCGTGGAATCTACCCCTATGGGAGAAGTCGAAAGCCCTTATGCCCGTACCAAACATATAGGAGAAGATATTATCCTAGATTATTCTAAAGTCAACCCCACCAACAATATTCTTCTTCGTTACTTTAATCCGGTTGGGGCTCATCCTTCTATTGAGATTGGAGAAATGCCTCTCGGTAAACCGGACAATCTGGTTCCGGTCATTACCCAAACCGCTATTGGAAAAATTGAACAAATGACTGTTTTCGGAACAGACTATGATACCAGAGATGGTTCTTGTGTTCGTGATTATATCCATGTGATGGATATTGCCAACGCACACACCAAAGCTATTCAATACCTCATTGCCGAGAAAAACAAAGACAAATGCGAAGTATTTAACCTCGGTACCGGCAATGGTGTAACCGTTTTAGAAGCCATTAAGGCTTTTGAAAAAGTAAGTGGTGTAAAATTAAACTATACAACCGGAGATCGTCGCCCCGGCGATGTCATTGCCATATACGCCAATAATGAATATGCCAGAAAAAAACTAGGTTGGGATCCACAAAAAGGGATAGAAGAGATGATGGATACCGCTTGGAAATGGCAATTAAAGCTCAAAGACATAGAACAATAAAGGCCGCAATTAGTAGGGCTTCTACAACAAATATCCATAGCTCGGAATGATTGATATACAACACAAAGAAGAATTAAAATATCAAATAGCATTAACGCTTGTTCCCAGAATTGGAGACGTTCTGGCGAAGCAATTATTACATCATTTCGGTTCTGCAAAAAATATTTTGGAAACCCCGGCTAAAAAGCTGAATGCCATCCCGGGATTTGGATCGGTTCGTGCTAAAGCTGTCGAAAATTTCAAGAAGTTTGATCGAGTAGAGAAAGAAATAAATTTTCTGGAAAAATATGAGATCACTCCTCTTTTCTATACCGATAAGGCTTATCCTAAAAGATTGAAATATTGTGTAGACAGCCCTCTTATGCTTTATTATAAGGGCAATGCCAATTTGAATGAGACAAAAATTTTGAGTATTGTCGGTACGCGGCATGCCACTGATTATGGGAAAACGATTTGCAATAAGATTATTGCAGATCTCAAAGACTTAAATATTCTCATTGTCAGTGGCTTAGCCTATGGCATCGATGTTACTGCTCATAAAGCAGCGTTAAAGAACAATTTACCTACCGTAGGAGTAGTTGCGCATGGTTTAGATCAACTATATCCTCCACAACACCTATCAACAGCACGTAAGATGATGGGAAATGGAGGTTTATTGACTGATTTTATGAGTGGCGTAAAGCCCGATAAACAAAACTTTCCCAGTCGAAATCGTATTGTCGCCGGCATCGCAGACGCCACCCTGGTCATAGAATCTGCTAAAAGAGGAGGCTCTCTGATCACAACAGAAATTGCCAATAGCTACAATAGAGATGTCTTTGCAGTACCGGGACGAGCCAATGATACCTATTCAGAAGGATGTAATAGGCTTATCCACAACAATAAAGCAGCCTTAGTCAATAGCGCCAAGGATATTATGCGTTTAATGAATTGGGAACAACCGAAAGAACCTGCTTCAAAGGCAACACAGACACAACTATTTGTTGAGCTTAACGAAAAAGAAAAATCTATTGTTAATATTCTCACCGGTCACAAGGTGCTACATATTGACGACATTCGCCTGCAAAGTGAATATAAAAGTACTGAGATAGCTGCAGCTATTCTTAACCTTGAGCTACAAGGGATAATCCAATCCATGCCGGGTAAATTATATCGTTTATTATAAGACTCCTTTTTATTTTAACAGTATTTTTTCTTCTAAAAATGCTGTTCCGCTAAAAATACGTAAATTTGCATGCAATTATTTCCTAAATAAAATAATTGCTATGCCTGATAAAGATGCCAAATTCATTGGAGAAGGACTTACATTTGATGATGTGCTGTTGGTTCCTGCCCATTCGAATGTACTTCCTAGAGAAGTCAACATTTCAACGCAATTAACGAAAAAGATTCGTTTGAACACCCCCATGATTTCTTCAGCTATGGACACCGTTACCGAATCGCAAATGGCCATTGCTATGGCACGAGCGGGAGGTTTGGGAATCTTACACAAAAATATGTCTATAGAAAAACAGGCAAAAGAAGTTAGAAAAGTAAAAAGGACCGAAAACGGGTTGATTCTCGATCCTATTACCCTTCCTGAACATGCTACAGTAAAAAAAGCCTTGGCATTGATGACAGAAAATCACATCGGAGGGATCCCCATTATAAGCAAAGACAATAAATTGGTAGGGATTTTAACCAATCGTGATTTAAGGTTTCAAAGAAATCTGAACAGTAAGGTAAGCAGTATCATGACCCATGAAGGGCTTATCACCGCACCCAAAGGGACTACTTTAAAAAAAGCAGAAAGCATTCTGGAAAAACATAAAATCGAAAAGCTTCCCGTGGTGGATAAAAAAGGTAAGCTCATCGGACTCATCACCTATAGAGATGTCTTACAGGTTCAAAACTACCCCCAAGCTATTAAAGATGAATATGGTCGCTTATTGGTGGGTGCCGCAGTAGGAATTACCGGAGATATGTTAGATCGGGTCAAAGCTTTAGTAGATGCCGGTGTGGATGTTATATGTTTGGATAGTGCCCATGGTCATTCTCAAGGTGTGATGAATGCCCTATCAGAAGTCAAAAAACACTACTCTTCTTTACCGGTTATTGCAGGCAATGTGGCTACCGCAGCTGGCGCAATAGCCTTAGCAGATGCCGGAGCAGATGCCGTAAAAGTAGGCGTCGGTCCCGGATCTATTTGCACAACCAGAGTAGTAACTGGAACAGGGATGCCCCAACTAACAGCAATCATGGAAGCAGCCTCTGCGCTAAAAAATTCAGGTGTTCCTGTTATAGCAGATGGCGGAATTCGATATACCGGAGACATGGTCAAAGCCTTAGTTGCCGGAGCCTCTTGTGTAATGGCAGGATCTGTTCTGGCAGGGGTAGATGAAAGTCCGGGAGAAACCGTTATTTACGAAGGACGTAAATTTAAGACCTACCGTGGAATGGGCTCCGTAGAAGCGATGGCCGAAGGAAGTAAAGATCGTTATTTTCAGGATGTTGAAGCAGACATTAAGAAATTAGTTCCGGAAGGTATCGTCGGCAGAGTACCTTATAAAGGTCATTTAAATGAGGTCATGCAACAATTTATAGGCGGATTAAGAGCAGGTATGGGCTATTCAGGCTCAAAGGATATCCCCACCCTGCAAAAAGCTCAGTTTGTAAAAATCTCTGCAGCTACTGTCAAAGAAAATCATCCTCATGATATCTTTATTACCAAAGAGGCTCCAAACTATAGCAGATAAACGACGGTTTTCTAACTCATTTTGTTATTTTTGATATTCAAGTGAAAGTGTAGAATATGTCTTCAAAAAAGAGCAATGCAAAATTAGAAAAAACAGAAAGCTTGTTAAGTGAAGCCGGATATGTATTGCGATTCGAAAAAGGGAATTTCAATAGTGGTTATTGTGTATTAGAACATCGAAAAGTCATCGTTATTAATAAATTTTTAGATTCTTCGGCAAGACTTCAGGTTATTTCGGAACTAATCGTACGTCTGAACATTGACACTAATCGATTAACACCTGCTTCAAAGGCGCTTTATAAAAAATTAATGACGAATTCGGAAAAAGCGGATATCCTTCATCCGGTAGTAGAACAGAAAATTGATTTAGGAGACCAAAACAAATAAACCAAAATTGCCGATTAAAGAAGAATCGGCAGTTTCTCATTTAAAAGAAACTCGTTTTGAAAATTACTTTTTTAGGTACCGGCACTTCACAAGGGGTTCCCATGATAGCTTGCGATTGTGACGTATGTACCTCTGACGACCCAAAAGATAAACACTTACGAAGCAGTATCCTGATTCAACATGAGGACGTAAATATCGTAGTAGATACCACACCCGATTTTAGATTTCAAATGTTGAGAGAAAAGGTAAAACATTTGGATGCTATTCTTATTACGCACCATCATAAAGATCATCTGGCAGGGATGGATGATGTACGAGCCTTCAACTTCTTTCAAAAAGATGCAATAGACATCTATGCGATGAAAACTACTCAAGAAATTATAAAAAAGGACTTTTCTTATGCCTTCGGCAAAAATAAATATCCCGGTGTTCCCCAAATTAACTTAAAGACCATAGAAAACAATGCCTTTGTGATCAAAGGAATTAAAATCATACCTATACATGTTCTTCATCATAAGCTTCCTGTCGTAGGTTTCAGAATCGGAGATTTTACTTATATTACAGATGCTAATTTTATTGCCCCAGAGGAAAAAGAAAAGATTGTCGGAACAAAAACTTTGGTATTAAATGCATTAAGGAAAGATCCACCACATATCTCCCATTTCACCCTACCACAAGCCATCAAATTATCAGATGAATTAAAGGCCGAACAAACTTATTTTACTCACATAAGCCATCAAATGGGTCGATATAAAGAAATTCAAAAGGAACTTCCTCAAGGAAAAGACTTGGCTTATGATGAATTAAAAATTGATATAAAGTAGATCAACTATGACCATTAAAGAGGCTCAAAACCAAGTAGATCAATGGATTAAAGAATATGGCGTACGATATTTTGATGAACTCACCAATATGGCCATTCTTACTGAAGAAGTAGGTGAAGTTGCCAGAATCATGTCGCGAAAATATGGAGAACAATCTTTTAAAACTAGTGACAAGGATAAAAATTTATCAGATGAGCTAGCCGATGTACTTTGGGTATTATTGTGTATTGCCAATCAAACGGAAGTGGATCTGACAACTGCATTAAAGAAGAATTTCGACAAAAAAACAGGAAGAGATGCAAACCGACACAAAAAGAATGATAAGTTAAAAAAAGAGTAAGGTCTGTTCGATATGCAACTGTTTGTAATAAGCTCCATTCTCTATTTCGTCTCCTTCTTTAAAATTCATGATTCATAATTCCTCATTAAGGGTATAAATATTATCTTTGCCGCATTATGGCAAAGAAACAAAATCCTCTACAAACATTAATTGCACATTGCAAAGAATACGGTTTTATATTCCCATCCAGTGAGATTTATGACGGACTTAGTGCCGTTTATGATTATGGACAAAACGGTGCTCAGTTAAAGAAAAATATTCGCGATTATTGGTGGAAATCCATGACGCAATTACATGAAGATGTAGTTGGTTTGGATGCTTCTATTTTTATGCACCCTACAACCTGGAGTGCTTCAGGACATCTGGACAATTTTAGTGATCCCATGATCGACAATAAAGACAGTAAAAAACGCTATCGGGTTGATCATCTTATAGAAGAAAAAGCAGAAAAACTTACTTCCAAAGGAAAAACAAAAGAAGCTTCAAGACTGATAGAGAAAATGGAAGCTTTACTCAAAGTAGACGACTTTGAAGGTTTGAAGAAATTCATTGAAGAAGAAAATATTAGCTGCCCTGTTTCGGGAACATCCAACTGGACAGATATTCGTCAATTTAATCTGATGTTTTCTACCCAGGTAGGCAGTGTAAGCAGTGAGGCAAATGAATTATACCTTCGACCTGAAACCGCCCAGGGTATTTTTGTCAATTTCCTGAATGTTAGAAAAACCGGAAGAATGAAAATCCCCTTCGGCATTGCCCAAACCGGAAAAGCTTTCAGGAATGAAATCGTCGCCCGACAGTTTATTTTCCGTATGCGTGAATTTGAACAAATGGAAATGCAATTTTTTGTACGCCCCGGAACTGAACTAGAATGGTATGACCGTTGGAAAGCTGAACGCATGGAGTGGCACAAAAGTCTCGGAATAAATGCCGACCATCTACAATTTCATAAACACAGCAAATTAGCTCATTATGCCAATGCTGCCGAAGATATTGAATATAAACTTCCTATGGGTTTTAAAGAAATTGAAGGAATACACTCTCGCACTGATTATGACCTAAGCCGTCATCAAGAATTTTCCGGAAAAAAACTTCAGTACTTTGATCCTGAAATAAATAAAAATTATATCCCATACGTCATAGAGACTTCTGCAGGGTTAGATCGAATTATTATGATGGTGTTAAGTGAAGCCTATGCCGAAGAAGAAGTTCCTTCAGGGAAAGCTGACAAAACTGAAGTTCGAAAAGTGATGAAATTTAATCCCGGGCTAGCCCCTATTAAATTAGCTATCTTGCCTCTCACAAAAAAGGACGGATTACCCGATATAGCCCAAGAACTTACCAATGACTGTAAATCATATTTTCAATGTCATTCCGAAGTCAAAGGGAGTATAGGAAAACGATACCGTCGACAAGATGCTATAGGAACACCTTTCTGTGCCACAATTGATCATCAGACCAAAGAAGATGGCACCGTTACTATCCGTAATAGAGACTCTCTAAAACAAGAAAGAGTAAAGATGAGTGAAGTAAAAAATCGAGTGTTGAAGGCTATTGGTCTGACGGTTTAGAACCGTTTGATCGATAGATCTATGATCCTCAGAAACAAGTACTTAATAGATTGCATCCTTCCTCGAATGACGAGGGGGATGTTTTTTTTTACATAAATAAGTCCCCCTACCCCCCATTGAGAAAGCCTACATTTTTTAACAAAAGAGGTAACAAAATACACGCATGAGGTATATCCCTATGAAAGCCGAGAGGTACTTCTTTTTAACTAAAAAATTTACAATCATGAAAAAATTAACCTCAATTACTCTAATAGCCCTGGGGCTATTTTTATTCTCTGCCTGTAAAAAGGAAGATGACTCAATTAAAAAAGATGACTCAAAGACACAAATTGCTGTCAAAATGCAATTGAAACCGTTCGATTATTCGGAACCGGTAAAAGGTGAGTCCGAAAAAACCATTAACGCAATTGTCATTGGCGAAAAAGGAAAATTAAAAGCACTCCTGCTACGTAATAATGGTTTTAGGCTTCAACGTACTTCAAAAAAGTATCCAACTTATCTGATTACAGGTAGCGGTGTTGTGGAAACAACGACCCCTCTTCAACCCTGTATGAATCTTGACGGGATCCCATGCCCTGTTCCCCCTCCTAAACCACCTTGTACAGAAGAGAATTTCAATAACTGGATTCAAGAAAACATGATTCAATGGCAGGCAGAAGCTAACAGTACTTGCGAAACAACAAAATACTACTTCAACAAAATTTGCAAGGGGCCTGATTTTGGATTACCCATAGCATTTGTCTATACGGTATCTCCATCATTGAAATCCGGGTGTTGGACTCTTCCGGACGGGGTTCATCATATTGACAAAGCGTATAAAATGATTTATAATCCTACCCCTGTTCCCTCTACTCATTTTGATACCGCATCTTTAATAAAAGAGGTGTATAGTAACTAACAGAAAAAGATTTTCCTTAAACAAGCTTTAGCCCTCAATAAAAATAGCCGGCTTCTCTTCAGAAGTCGGCTATTTAGTTATTGGTCTGACGGTTTAGAACCGTTTGATCGATACATACTTTCTCCATTTATCGATGGCAGCCTGCATATCTTCCGGCAATTCACTATCAAAAACCATCTTTTTACCGGTGGTGGGATGGACAAATCCTAAAGATTGAGCATGCAAAGCCTGACGAGGAAGCAATTTAAAACAGTTATTCACAAATTGTTTGTACTTATTGAAAACGGTTCCTTTTCTAATACTATCTCCTCCATAGGTCTGATCATTAAAAAGAGGATGACCTAACCATTGCATATGCACTCTGATTTGATGCGTACGCCCGGTCTCTAATTGACATTCAATCAAAGAAACATAATGAAAATCTTCCAATACTTTATAATGGGTAATGGCTTGTTTTCCTTGACTACCATCAGGGAAAGCAGTCATTATTTTTCGAAACCGTGGATGACGTCCAATGTGAGCCTCAATACGTCCAAACTCCTCTCCAAAATTTCCCCAAACTAAAGCTTTATAGGTTCGTTCTGTAGTATGGTGATAAAATTGGCTTGCCAACTCATTTAAGGCAGCTTCTGTTTTCCCAATGACCAATAGTCCACTTGTATCCTTATCAATACGATGAACTAATCCAAATCGATTTACTCCCGGGGTAATCCCTTCCTTAGAACGATATCCCAAATGCCAAGCTAAACCATTCAACAATGTTCCCGTATAATTTCCATGGGCTGGATGTACTACCATTCCTGCCGGTTTATGAACTACGATAATAGTATCATCCTCATATCGAATATCTAAGGGGATGTCTTCCGGCAACACTCGAGTATCTATAGGTTCTCGAGCAGTAAATATAATGATTTCATCTCCCGGTCTTACTTTATAATTTGTCCTGACAGCGGAACCATTTACTTTAATCATCCCTTCCTCTGCACTCTTTTTAATTTTATTGCGAGACGTGTGCTCCAGTCTACCAACAAGAAATTTGTCAATACGTATTGGTTCCTGACCTCCGTCAACAGCAATCGTAGCTCTTTTATGCCATTCTGTACTTGAACCTTCTGTTTCTTCCGAATTACCCGATATCTTTGCCATACCGCAAAAATAAGTTTTTCATTCAAAGAAGAAACATTTCCTAAAAATGATCCTAATTTTTTTAGAGAAAGAAAAAAAGAACCTATTTTTGCAGTCCTATCATCATGCGAAGGTGGCGAAACCGGTAGACGCGCTACTTTGAGGGGGTAGTGCCCGAAAGGGCGTGGGAGTTCGAATCTCCTCCTTCGCACATTTTTTTGGAAACTTCTTCCATATCGAATGTTGTTATTATCGATAATGTTCCTTTTAGGATTTCCTATTGTTACTTTTGCCCCTTCGGGTTTTAACCATCCTGATCCCTCTCCCCGGATAGGATATACTTTGACCTTAGTACCATTAAATATTTAATCCTGAATACCTATAAAAAGAAATGTAAGGAAATCGAATCTATATTATGAAAAGCCTTGCATTAACATAAAATACAATAATTGGGAATCTCTATGGTACCCACCGAAATGTGGTATTAAGCAAAACCTAAATAGGAACTATTTAGTGCATTATTTTTTCTTTCTGCCTCTTCTATTAGGCTAAAATCCGAAAGGATATCGGCTTTTCCTTTATCTATAGCTACAATGTGTTCATAATGGGCAGAAGGGGTATGATCCTTAGTAACTACAGTCCAGCCATCATCCAGAAAGGCCACTTCTTTCCCGCCTAGATTAACCATAGGCTCGATACAAATTACTAATCCTCTTTTT
The DNA here is from genome assembly GCA_964647485.1 of uncultured Chitinophagaceae bacterium. Lineage (GTDB taxonomy): Bacteria > Bacteroidota > Bacteroidia > Chitinophagales > Chitinophagaceae > FW021-bin31. The sequence goes on from CAZYHV010000005.1 coordinate 61,611, forward strand.
AATTTACGTCCTCTACCTCTTTTCCCATAATTCGGGATTTGTGGACTTTCATGTAATTCTTTCCCTAAACCATGCCCCACTAATTCACGAACAATACCATAACCATGTTCCTTTTCAGCAGATTGTTGTATTGCAAAAGAAATATCCCCGATCCTATTTCCAACAATGGCTTGTTCAATCCCCTTATTAAGTGAAACCTTCGTATATTTCAGTAATTCAAGAACCTCTTTGGAGACCTCTCCAATAGCAAAAGTATAAGCACTATCTCCATGAAATTCATTAAGAATAACCCCTAAATCAACAGAGATAATATCTCCATCTTTAATTTTATAATCATTAGGAATTCCATGAACTATAGCATCGTTGACAGAAATACAAGCGGTATTAGGAAAACCTTCATAATTTAGAAAAGAAGGAACAGCATCATGATCTCGAATAAAGCTCTCTGCAAATTTATCAATTTCCAAAAGGCTTTGTCCCGGTTTTAAAAATGAAGCGACTTCAGCAAGAGTAGAAGAGACCAACTCTGCACTCTTCCTCATCAATGTTATTTCCTCTTCATTTTTATAAGAAATCTTACTCATAATTTTTACATAGAAGCCCCAACGGTCGCATTCCTACCTGACACTCTTCCTTTGCTCATTAATCCATCATAATGACGCATAAGTAGGTGTCCTTCAATTTGTTGTAAAGTATCTAGGACTACAGCAACAATAATCAACATAGAAGTTCCTCCAAAGAAAATAGCAAACTGTTGGTTAATGTTTATAGCACTGGCAAATCCTGGCAATATACCCACAATAGCAAGGAAAATAGAACCTGGTAACATGATACGATCCATGATCGTTCCAATATAATTGGCTGTAGCTTTACCCGGTTTTATGCCCGGAATAAATCCATTATTCCGTTTCATTTGATCAGCCATCTGTGTCGGATTAAAAATCAAAGCGGTATAAAAATATGTAAACAGGATGACCATTAAAGCATAAATAATATTATAAGGCACACTGGTAAAGTCTGACAAAGTTTGTATAAAGCCTGCTAATCTTCCTCCCGGGGTAGCCAAACTGGAAAAGGCCATCGGAATAAACATAATAGATTGGGCAAAAATGATAGGCATTACTCCGGCCGCATTCACCTTCAACGGTAAAAATTGACGTGCACCTCCGACTTGTTTAGCTCCAACAGCTCTCTTAGCATAATTAACCGGAATCTTACGAGTCCCTTGAACAAGGGCAACCAAACCAGCAATAACAACAACTAGGAACAGGATTTCAAGCATAAAGATTAATAAACCTCCTCCTCCCATATTGGCTTTCGATTGCCATTCATAAATCAATGCTCCGGGAAGTCGTGCAATAATACCAATTTCAATAAGCAATGAAGTTCCATTTCCAATCCCTTTATCCGTAATTTTTTCTCCTAACCACATCACAAAAAGAGAACCGGAGGTTAATACAATTACCGTGGACAGCCAAAAGGTAATTCCTTGAAATTGAGGAAGGATAGCTTGCCCTGATTGTGTTTTTAAATAAGTTACGTAAGCAATGGCCTGGGCGGCTGTCACAACAACGGTCAAATACCGTGTATGTTGATTAATCTTTCTTTGACCACTCTCACCTTCTTTTTGTAATTTTTGATAACTAGGAACGACTATAGTCAGCAATTGCATTGCAATAGAAGCTGAAATATAAGGCATAATTCCCAATGCAAAAATAGAAGCCCGAGAGAAGGAGCCTCCTGCAAACATATCTAACAATCCCATCAGTCCTTGTGAAGACTGTTGCATTGTCAGCATTACCGGATCCAAACCAGGTAAGGTAACGTAGGAACCAATACGATAAACGAAAATAAGACCTACCGTATAGAGTATTCTTTTACGAAGGTCTTCAATGCTCCATATATTCCTTAATGTCGTTATAATTTTCTTCACCGGAAATTAATTCATTTTGCAGGTTAAAAATGTGGTAATATTACTAAATTATTTCCAATTTAGAACCACTTTTTTCAATTGCTTCTTTAGCTTTTTTACTTACAGCATTTACTTTAAAATCCACTTTAGTAGTTAACTCTCCATCAGAAAGTATTTTCACTAGTACGTTCTTCCCAATAATATTATTTTCATATAAAGAAGAAGGACTGAATTCCTTTAATTCATGCTTTTCAGTTAACTCTACCACCTGAGTCAGGTTAAATACCTGATAAGAAACACGATTTATACTTTTAAATCCTCTTTTGGGAACTCTTCTTTGTATAGGCATTTGTCCACCCTCAAATCCAACCTTTGTTTTGTAGCCACTTCTGGACTGAGCTCCTTTATTTCCGCGCGTAGAAGTACCACCCTTTCCGGATCCTACTCCTCGTCCAACGCGGACTTTTCTTTTTGTTGAACCTTTAGCCGGTTTTAATGTATGTAATTTCATTGATAATTCCTTTTAATCTTATTTTTCAACTTCCACCAAATGGGAAATTTTTCTAATCATTCCTTCTATCTGGGGAGTAGCTTCAAATTCTCTAGAAGAGTTAATCTTACCCAGTCCTAAAGCTTTCAAGGTCCTTTTTTGTCTTACTGGATGGTCGATAGGACTTTTTACTAATGTTACTTTTATTTTTCCCATTATACTGGATTTAGCTTATCCGTTAAAAACTTTATTTAAAGAAATATTACGCTTACGCGCAATTTCATAAGGTTCACGCAATTCTGATAAAGCCTTAATAGTAGCCTTCACAACATTTTGTGGATTGGAAGACCCTAATGATTTGGACAATACATCACGTACCCCCGCACTTTCTAATACCGCACGCATTGATCCTCCCGCAATTACTCCGGTACCATGTGCAGCAGGTTTGATTAAGACCTTCGCAGCACTTACTTTTGATATTTGAGGATGAGGAATACTACCATTGGTGATAGGAACATGAATAAGATTCTTCTTGGCATTATCTATTCCTTTTGCAATTGCCTGTTGAACTTCCTTCGCTTTTCCTAAACCATGTCCCACAACCCCATTTTCATTACCTACTACAACCAAAGCTGAAAAGCTAAAATTACGTCCACCTTTAGTAGCTTTAGTCACTCTATTTATGGAAACCACTTTTTCTGTTAATTCCAGCTCACCGGCTTTAATCACATTTTTTGCTTGCTTAGCCATTATTTATTAAGATATTCAGTTCAAAAATTTATTCTATTAAAATTGAAGTCCACCTTCACGTGCTCCTTCACTTAATGCTTTTACTCTGCCATGGTATAAATAGCCACTTCTATCGAAAACACATTTTTCAATACCTAAAGATTTAGCTTTTGCTGCCAATTCTACTCCAACTTTCTTAGAATCTTCTATTTTTCCTTCATTTCCTTTCTTCAAACCTTTATTTCTAGAAGAAAAAGAGGCAAGTGTATTTCCATTTTCATCATCAATCAACTGGGCGTATATTTCCTTATTGCTACGGTAAACAGATAATCTCGGTTTTTGAGCAGTCCCGGAAATCCTTCTCCGAATATGAGAATGAATCTTTTTTCTGCGAATAGTTTTCTTATCCATGATCTTAAACTTTATTTACTTGCCGTTTTCCCGGCTTTTCTTCTAACAATTTCTCCTTTGTATCTTACCCCTTTCCCTTGATAGGGCTCGGGTTTACGTAAGCTACGAATCTTAGCTGCTACTTGTCCTAAAATCTCTTTATCAATACTTTCTAAAGTAATCAAAGGACTTTTCCCCTTTTTAGTTTCAGTGGTCACTGAGACTTCCTCAGGCAATTCCAAAATAAAGTTATGAGAGAACCCAAGGGATAAATCAAGAACTTGTCCTTTATTAGTTGCTTTATATCCTACACCTACCAATTCTAATTCTTTTTTAAAACCCTTCGTAACTCCAATAACCATGTTATTAATCAAAGCCCGATAGGTTCCATGCAAAGACTTGATTCGTTTTAATTTCGAAGGACGAACAACTTCAATTTCCCCATCCTTCACTTCGATCTTAAATTCTCTACCTATATTTTTCTTTAATTCACCTTTAGGTCCCTTTACACTCACTTCATTAGCTGGAGATACTTTTATCTCCACTTTATCGGGAACAGGAATCGGTGTTAATCCAATACGTGACATTTAAAATATTTTTCTAATTATTAATCTAAACAAACATTAATAAACGTAACAAAGTACTTCACCTCCTACCTGGCGTTTGATTGCTTCTTTGTCTGTCATTACTCCGCTGGATGTAGAAATAATCGAGATTCCCAGACCATTTTTTACCCTTTTAAATTTATCAGGGCTTGCATATTGTCTTAATCCGGGTCGACTCACTCTTTTTAAGGATGTAATAGCAGGTCGATGAGTCTCAGGATTATATTTTAAAGCGATCTTAATGATACCTTGTTTATTATCATCCACAAAAATATACTTGAATATATACCCCTGCTCATATAAAATTTCGGTCATTCTCTTTTTTAAATTAGATGCCGGAATCTCAACTATACGATGACCAGCTAACTGGGCATTACGAATACGCGTCAAAAAATCAGCTATTGGATCAGTTACCATTGTATATAATTATTTACTCAATTATTAAATTACCACGAAGCTTTTCTTATTCCGGGGATCTTACCATTTAAAGCCATTTCACGAAACTTAATTCTCGACATCCCAAATTGACGAATATACCCTTTGGGTCTGCCTGTAAGATGACAACGATTATGTAGTCTCACAGGAGAAGCATTTTTTGGTAATTTGTCAAGTGCTTCATAATCACCGGCAGCTTTTAACTCTGCACGTTTATCAGCATATTTGGCTACCAATTTTTCTCGTTTCTTTTGACGTGCGATAACGGATTGCTTTGCCATGGTTAATTTCCTTTATTAAATTAAATATTTTTATTCATGTCTTTGAAAGGGAGTCCTAATGCTTTCAACAATTCATAAGCTTCCTCATTCGTTTTTGCAGTGGTCACAAAAGTAATGTCCATTCCATTAATTTTGTTTACCTTATCAATGTTAATCTCAGGGAAAATAATTTGTTCGGTAATACCTAAAGTATAATTCCCATGCCCATCAAAAGACTTTCCATTAATTCCCTTGAAATCTCTAACACGAGGAAGTGAAACAGAAACCAAACGATCTAAAAACTCATACATTTTGGATCTTCTCAAGGTAACTTTAACGCCAATAGGCATTCCCTTTCTTAACTTAAAGTTGGATACATCCTTTTTGGACTTCGCAACAAGTGCCTTCTGCCCTACAACGCTTGACATTTCCTCAAGTGCTGTATCTACTAACTTTTTATCAGCAACAGCACCATTCACACCTTGGTTCAGATTAATCTTTACCAACCGAGGAACCTGCATAATAGATTTATAATTAAACTTTTCGTTTAATGCAGGAATTACTTCATTCTTATATTTTTCCTCTAAGCGGGGTATATATGTTTTCTCAGCCATTTTAAATAACTTCTCCTGATTTTTTAGCAATTCTGACTTTTTTTCCCTCTCTTTCTTCTATAGAAATACGAGAAGGAGCATCTGATTTAGCATCCCATAACATCACATTAGAAATAGCAATCGGAGCCTCTTGTTTTACGATACCACCTTTCGTGTTTTGAGCACTAGGCTTGGTATGACGGGTACGTATATTAACACCCTCAACAAGGATACGACCTTCATGAGGTAAAACCTCCAATACTTTACGAGCATGTGACAGGTTTTTATCATTCCCGGCAATAACCGCCACTTGATCCCCTTTCTTTATGTGCAATTTGGGTTTGAATCGTTGCTTCATGATTAAAAATTCTTTCCTTTATAAAAAAACCTTCCGACCTTTTCTCTTATTTAATTTTTGGGCTGCAAAGGTACATTAATTTAATGATATAATACAATCATTATAATACTTCGGGAGCAAGAGAGACTATTTTCATATATCCTTTATCTCTTAACTCACGAGCAACAGGTCCAAAGATACGAGAGCCTCTGGGTTCTTCAGAATTATTGAGCAATACTACAGCATTGTCATCAAAATTAATAAAAGAACCGTCTTGTCGACGTAATTTATATTTTGTTCTAACAACAACTGCCTTACTTACGGTTCCTTTCTTCACTCCACCGGAAGGCATGGCATTTTTGACTGTTACAACAATTTTATCGCCAATATGTGCATAATCCTGTCCGGAATTTCCTAGCACTTTTATACAGAGTACTTCTTTAGCACCACTATTATCGGCTACCCTTAATCTGGTTTCTTGCTGAATCATTTTAACTTATTTCTATTTAGCTTTTTCAATAACTTCAACCAGTCTCCAACGCTTATTTTTACTCAATGGACGCGTTTCCATAATCCGTACTTTGTCCCCCACATTGCAAGTATTGTCTTCATCATGGGTCATATAGCTAGAAGTCTTCTTCACAAACTTCCCGTAAAGGGGATGACGGAGTCTTCTATGTACCTTAACAACAATGGATTTATCCATTTTATTACTGGTAACAGTTCCAATTCTGGTTTTCCTTAAATTTCTTTCTTCGGTCATGATATTATTATTTACCCTGTTAAGGATACGATCATTTATTCGGCTTTAGGGTTTAATTCTCTACTGCGCTTTTCGGTTTTCAAACGAGCTATATCTCTTCTGAGAAGTTTCATGGTTAATGGATTTTCTACCGGGGTCACCGCATGTGAAAATTTTAATTTTTTCAGCCTCAATTTATATTCCGTTATCTTAGCATCTATGTCATGATCACTAAGGGAACGTACTTCTAATTTATCCTGAGCCATATCTTTGGTTTTAATAAAGTCGATTCAAAATCGCCTCTTTCATTAATTTAAAATTCGTAATCCCTACGTACAACAATTTTTGTTTTGATCGGCAACTTAGAAGCAGCCAATGTTAAAGCCTGACGAGCTACTTCATAAGGAACACCATCTACTTCAAACAACATACGACCGGGCTTCACTACAGCAGCCCAATGATCCGGACTTCCCTTTCCTTTACCCATTCTCACCTCTAGAGGTTTTTTAGTAATTGGTTTATCCGGAAAAATCCTGATCCAAACCTGCCCTTCTCTCTTCATGTGTCTTGTTACCGCAATACGGGAAGCTTCTATTTGTCTGTCAGTAATCCATTTGGGCTCTAAGGCTTTCAATCCAAAAGAACCAAAAGCTATAGAAGTCCCTCTGTGTGCATTCCCTTTGGAAGGATTTTTATGAACTTTACGATGTTTAGTCTTCTTTGGTTGTAACATGTTTAAAAAATTTATAGCTACTTAATCGCCATTTATTTAATCTAAGGATGACTATTATCTTCTTCTAGCGCGTCCACGACGACGATTTCTATCCCTTTTCTTACCTCCGGCCTGGAAATTAGGATTCAAATCCCGTTTTCCTAAAACCTCTCCTTTACATATCCATACTTTCACTCCAATTTTACCATACACTGTATTTGCAGCAGTACTACAGTAATCAATATCCATTCTAAAAGTATGCAATGGAATTCTTCCCTGCTTCATCTCTTCTTTACGAGCAATTTCAGCACCACCAAGTCGTCCTCCAACTTTTATTTTTATTCCTTCAGCGCCCATTCTTAAAGCCGTCGCAATAGCCATACGAATAGCCCTTTTATAATTGACGCGATTTTCTATCTGTCTGCAGATATTCTCAGCTACAATATTGGCATCCACTTCAGGGCGACGGATCTCCAAAATATTGATTTGAACATCTTGCTTATCCGTCAATTTCTTTATTTCCTCTTTAATCCGATCTACCTCAGAGCCACCTTTCCCAATAATGATACCCGGCTTAGAAGTATGAATCGTAATAATCAACTTATTTAAGGTACGTTCAATAACAACTCTCGCTACACCCCCTTTATTGATACGTGCATCAAGATAAGTACGGATTTTATTATCTTCAATAAGTTTCGGAGCAAAATCAGTTTTATTCCCAAACCAGTTTGAATCCCATCCGCGAATTATTCCTAAGCGGTTTCCTATTGGATTTGTCTTTTGACCCATGTCTAACTTTTAATCCTTAACGTTTAATTTTTATTCTTTATTTTCTGTTTCTTCTGTTGATTCAACTTCTTCCGGTGTATTCACCGGTTCAGGTTGATTTTTAGCATCAACAATAACGGTTACATGATTACTACGTTTACGAATACGATTTGCTCTTCCTTGCGCACGTGGACGTAATCTCTTTAACATGGTTCCACCATCAACAAAAATAGTTTTAATATAGAGTTCCGCATCTTCTACCCTTTGCCCTTCATTAGCTTGTTCCCAATTGTTAACGGCAGAAAGAATCAATTTCTCTAAAGGAATACTTGCATAATTAGATTGAAACTTTAATATATCAAGTGCCTTTTCAACTTCCTTACCTCTAATCAAGTCAGCGATTAGACGCATTTTCCGAGTAGATGTCGGATGATTTTTAAGTTTTGCTACAGCTTCCATTTCTTAATTCTTGTTATTTTACTTACTTTGGGTATGCCCTTTAAAGTTTCTAGTAGGTGCAAACTCTCCCAATTTATGCCCCACCATATATTCTGTTACGAAAACAGGAATAAATTTGTTCCCATTATGTACAGCAAAGGTATGTCCAACAAACTCAGGAGAAATAGTAGAACGCCTACTCCAAGTCTTAATTACTGATTTCTTCACACTCCCCTCATTCATAGCATCTATTTTTGCCATCAGAGAATGTTCTATATAAGGTCCTTTTTTTATGGAACGAGCCATGTTATATCCTATTAAGTGTTGCTAAAAATTATTTTCTTCTCTTTTTCTTCCTACGTTGTACAATTAAACGATTAGAAGCTTTGTTAGGGTTACGTGTTTTAAGCCCCTTTGCGTATTGTCCATTTCTGGAACGTGGTAAACCACCGGAAGCTTTTCCTTCACCACCACCCATGGGGTGATCTACCGGGTTCATGGCAACCCCTCTTACACGGGGTCTTCTTCCTCTCCAACGATTCACTCCGGCTTTCCCTCGGGATTGCAATACATGATCAGAGTTTGATACTCTTCCAACCGTAGCCATACAAGTAACAAGAATTTTTCTAAATTCACCGGATGGCATTTTCAAAATTGCATATTTTCCTTCTCTGGAAGTAAGCTGAGCACTTGCTCCGGCTCCTCTTGCAATAATTCCACCTTGCCCCGGATGCAATTCGATATTGTGAATAACAGTCCCCAAAGGCATATTTTTCAATAGAAGTGCATTCCCAATTTCAGGAGCTACACGATCCCCGCTAACAATCTCAGATCCTACCTGAAGTCCCTGTGGAGCAATAATGTATCTTTTTTCACCATCAGCATAAATCACCAAAGCAATAAAAGCACTACGATTAGGATCATATTCGATCGATTTGATCTTTCCGGGAATATTCTTTTTATTCCTTTTAAAATCAATCACACGATAGCGTTTTTTATGACCACCGCCTACATTTCTAACCACCATACGCCCTTGAGAATTTCTTCCTCCTCTTCTTTTATAGGGGGCAAGCAAACTTTTTTCAGGCTTATCTGTAGTCACCTCGGCATAAGCATTCCCTGTTCTCCATCGGGTGCCGGGTGTTGCTGGTTTATATTTTCTTAATGCCATAATTCAATATATTCTTTCTGCTCTTAAATAGAGTAAAGGCTTTCTTAAATACTTTCAAAAATATCAATACTATCACCTTCCACTAAAGTGATAATTGCTTTCTTATAAGCCGGTTTACGTCCGGATAATGTTCCGGTCTTTGTATAACGTCTTTTTTCCTTTCCCGGAACCACCATCGTGTTCACTTTTTCGACCTGAACTCCATAGAAGGACTCAATGGCTTCTTTGATCTCCAGTTTTCCAGCTTTACGAGCTACACGAAAAGTATACCGTCCTTGTTTTTCGGACAATTCATTAGCTTTCTCTGTAAGCACCGGGCGAATTAATACATCTTCTTGTTTCATATCCAACGTTTCTTTAACCGTCGTTAGTTAGTTACTTTTATATAAAAAATCCTCCGTAGAGGATCTCATCATTATACTTTATTCTTCCGTTTTATTTTCTTTCCCTTCTTTCCCTTCTACTTCATCAGCAAAAATCTCTGCAGCTTTTTCAGAAAGCACAAGATAGGAGCTGTTTACAATATCATAAGTATTGATATTGCTTAGGGTAATTACCTTTACTCTGGATAGATTTCGTAAAGATAAGAAGAGGTTTTTTTCATAGTCCGCAGTCACGTAGAGCACCTTTTTACCTTCTACCTCTAATCCTTGCAATGCAGTATGCATTGTTTTAGTTTTAGGAGTTTCCAGATTTACTTCTTCAACCACTTTAATGGCTTCTTCGCTGGCTTTATATGACAATGCAGAAATTCGAGCTAAATCCTTCTCTTTCCGATTCATTTTAAAAGAATAGCTATGAGGTTGCGGTCCAAAAATAGTACCCCCTCCATGGTAAAGTGGATTTTTAATATCCCCTTTACGAGAGCCTCCTGTTCCTTTCTGACGGTGTAATTTATGAGTAGATCCTTTCACTTCACTACGCCCTTTTGTTTTATGGGTCCCGCGATGTTTACCGGCTAAATAGTTTTTTACAGCCATGTAAATCACATGATCATTGGGTTCAATACCAAAAATCTGATCAGAAAGATTCACTGACCGTCCGGTCTTTTTTCCTTCAATATTTAATACCTCCAGTTGCATATCAATTCTGAATTAAAACGATTGAACCATTGTGGCCGGGAACCGATCCACTTACCAATAACAAATTTTCTTCGGGATAAACACGAACAACACTCAAGCCTTTCACTTTCACACGTTCACCTCCCATTCTTCCGCCCATGCGCATTCCTTTAAACACGCGAGAAGGATCAGAAGAAGCTCCAATAGAACCGGGATGGCGTTGTTTATCTTTCTGACCATGAGTAGCTTCTCCTACACCATGAAAGCCATGACGTTTTACTACTCCTTGAAAGCCTTTCCCTTTAGAAGTACCAACAACCTCTACTTCATCTCCTCTTTCGAAGATGTCACAAGTAATTGTATCTCCCACTTTTTTATCTAAAGTAGTATTTCTCAATTCCTTAATGTAACGTTTTGGAGTTGTTCCGGCTTTAGCGAAGTGATTTTGCAATCCTTTAGAAGTCCGCTTTTCTTTTTTCTCACCATAGGATATTTGGAGCGCATCATATCCATCAGTGGCATCAGATTTTACCTGCGTAACCGTACAGGGACCTGCCTCAATAACCGTGCAGGCTATTTGCATTCCATTATCTAGGAAAATGCTGGTCATTCCGACCTTTTTACCAAGGATACCTTTCATATTGTTCCTTTTGCTCATTGCCTGAGGGGATTCTCTGCTATCCTCAGGATAAGTGATTTATTAAATTAATTTTACGCCTTTATTGCTACATCCACACCGGAAGGTAAGTCAAGCTTTGCAAGCGCATCTACCGTTCTGGAAGAAGATGTATAAATATCCATCAACCGTTTATGCGTATTTAATTGAAACTGTTCACGAGATTTCTTGTTCACATGTGGAGAACGCAAAACCGTGAAAATTTTCTTCTTCGTGGGTAACGGTATAGGACCTGTTACCACAGCGCCCGAGTTACGCACGGTCTTTACAATCTTCTCAGCAGATTTATCTACCAAGTTATGATCGTAGGATTTTAGTTTAATTCTTATTCTTTGTGCCATATTCCTTAATTATGACAGAGCCACGCTCTGAAATTTTGGGACTGCAAAGGTATATTCTCTTTTTTATATTTCAAAAGGATTTATCAAAAATATTTTTAAATATCTATATCCTCCCTTCTCATCCTTGTTTTGAATCCTTTACAACAGTATTATTTGCTACAAAAGTAATCTCATTTACTCAAAAAATCATCTATTTATTAAAAGAATCAAAACACCTCCGGTTTGAGAAACTCTTACATTATTATTATATTTGCTTTACCTAAATAATTTTAGCCATTGCTTTAGGCTATCTTTTTTATAAAAATACTATTGTCAAAACATCCTTTTTATTATCAAAGTACTATAAATAATGACTAAAAAAACAGACGGCTGGGGCTCACGCGTTGGTCTTATTTTAGCAATGGCCGGAAACGCTGTCGGGCTGGGTAATTTCCTTAGATTTCCTGTTGAAGCCGTAAAAAACGGTGGAGGAGCTTTTATGATTCCCTACCTTATCTGTTTCTTCCTTATTGGAATTCCTCTTTTATGGGTAGAATGGACCATTGGTCGTTTTGGAGGTCGCTATGGAGAACATTCGACCCCCTATATTGTTCATAAAATGGGAAAAAAGAAAGCATGGAAGTACATCGGAAGTTTCGGAATCTTTATCAATATTGTGATAGCGGCCTATTATTGTTATATCGAAGCTTGGACCATCTCTTATGTTTTACACTCTTTAGGGCAGACTTTTTCAGGATTATCAAGTACACAAGTAGCCCAGTTTTTTGAAAGATATGTGTCTATTGGATATAGTACTTCAGGCATACCTTTTGAATCTATCTTGGCTTATATTATTTGTCTGGCATTGAATACCTATATCTTATCGAAAGATATGAGCAAGGGAATAGAAAAAGTCGCAAAAATCGGAATGCCTTTACTCATCCTATTTGGAGCTTTCTTAGCTTTCCAAGGAATTACACTCGGAGATACCGGACGATGTGCAACTTGTTCCTCAACCTTAGGGCTTAATTTTCTATGGAATCCACAATTTAGCAGCCTCCTGGATCTTAATGTTTGGTTAGCCGCTGCCGGCCAGATTTTCTTTACCCTATCCGTCGGCATGGGTACAATACAATGTTACGCCTCCTTTGTCAAGAAAAACGATGACATTGCCCTTAACGCTATGAGTGCCGGCTGGATGAATAGTTTCGTAGAAGTTGTTTTAGGGGCTTCTATTGTTATCCCTATTGCTGTAGGTTACTTAGGTCTGGGATGGGTACAGGAAAATGCAGGATTTTCCATGGCTTTCCAGACGATGCCTTATTTATTTAGCCAATGGGGAGATGTAATTGGCACCATCATGGGCGTCTTCTGGTTCGGTTTATTATTCTTTGCGGCCATCACTTCTTCTTTGGCCATGGGCACTCCATGGGTAAATTTCATGAAGGATGGTTTCAATTTCAAAAAGAGTAAAGCAGCCTGGACCTTTGGTTTAATCACGCTTATTGTTGGCTTGCCTACCGTATTTTTCTATAACAATGGGGTATTCAATGAATATGATTTCTGGTCCGGCACAGTAGGACTGGTTGGATTAGCCACCATTGAAGTAGTATTATTCTCCTGGATATTCGGTATTAACAATAGCTGGAAAGAACTCAAACAAGGAGCGGATATTAAAGTGTCCAACATTGTTAAATACATCTCATTTATTATCACCCCTACTTTACTCATTTTAATATTTATTGGCTCTGCCATTAAACCCAAGAACAATGATTGGCACAAAGCCATTACTGAAGGGTGGGAATTCGACGACGGAAGTATTATTGGTAAATTAACGCATCAGGGGATTAAATATAATAAATCCTATTTTGCAGATAAATATTATGCACCACAAGCAGGATATATCAGTAAAGTGGACACCGGAAAGGTTTATTATCGCATACACCAACGTATTCCTCAGACTAAAAAAGCCAATTTCTCAAATATAAATGTAGAAACCGGAGATATCGTCCAACCAGGTACCATTATTGGAATTTCCCATTTACCCAATGGAGGGAAAGACACCTTTAAACTGAAGAAAAAAGCTTATATTCATCACATCGATAAAAGCAAAAACAGGACGGAAATCCAGTATAGCGTAAACGAAAAGGTATATAAAGAGAAAAAAAATAAAGACCTATTGGTAAAAGAAGGTCATTATATAAAAGCCGGTACGGCTCTATTTTCCGGACATTTTATTAATGATATCTTTTTCCTAGATATGGGAAGAACGCTTTTGCTTGTATTATTTCTTTTCTTATTATTCTTAGTCTATCGTTCTTCCAAAATCAGGAAAAAATTAAATATTTAAGATTATGACAACCGGAGCACTTTTAATGATGATTGGGGTTCAAGCATTTATAACTGCTGTCACTTTATTCTACTTTTTTAAGGTCTTAATTCCTAAGAAACGTACCAAAGAAGAAGAAACAGAATAAAAAAGTAGAAAGAATTAAAAAAGGGAATCAATAGCTTCTTTTTTCTCTCTAAAGGACTATTTTCACCCTTTTGCAAACTTTATTTTCATCATATTCATAACCGCTATGTGGGACTTTCTTCAACATATTATTAATCCTCAATGGATCTTGGAACACGGCGGATTATGGTTGTTGCTTCTTATTGTCTTTGCAGAAACCGGTTTATTCCTCGGCTTCTTTCTTCCCGGCGATTCCTTGCTTTTTGTCACCGGTATGACTTTATCACTACAAAATCACATCTCCGGGATGAACGTATGGGAGGTTACCCTCCTTATCACTTTAGCCGGTATTCTAGGAAATTATGTAGGCTATTGGTTTGGAAGAAAATCCGGACCTTTGCTTTTTAAAAGAGAAGATAGTCTGCTTTTCAAAAAAAAACATCTATTCGCTGCTCACGAATTCTATGAAAAATATGGAGGAGGAGCTATCTTCTTGGCGCGTTTCCTTCCTTTTATTCGCACATTTGCTCCTATTGTAGCAGGAATTGTAAAAATGAATTTTAGGAAATTTTCCCTCTTCAATATTCTTGGAAGTGTCGTTTGGGTCTTTTTTATAACCCTTGCAGGTTATTTTCTGGGAAAAGCAATTCCGGGATTAGAAGAACATCTTCTTATCATCGTTATTGCCATGGTTGTTATTACCACCGGCCCCGTCCTTTATAAGTTGCTGTTTGGTAAACTCAAAAAGCCAAAAAAAATGGAATCGTCAGAGAAAGATTAATCCATTTTTAGGGTAGCTTCCCATATTTTTTCTGATAATCTATGATTAAAGCTACAATACCTCTATAACTTTTAATACCATTCTGTTGTTGGTTGGCTTTTAGATATTGATCATAAGCCCGATTACTTATTTTTCGAAAAGAGGTTCTATACTTTTGAAAAAAGAGAAAATAATTTCTATAATCTTTCCTAACGCCCAACGACAGCTCATTATTCCATAAGGAGTCTGCCCATTCTCTATCCTTCAGTGTTAATCTATTGATGGCATACATAAACAGGGAAAAATTTGCAGAATATTGAAATAATGGATAAGGAGACTGTGCCGCCACAAGGTACCCTATAAAATTTGCATCTTCCTCTGCGGCAAAACCAATTTGATGGGCCATCTCATGACAAGTAGTAAAAGGGATTTCTACTTTCGGAGGAGTCGTATTCACCTGAGCTTCTCCCGTAAAAGGGTTATAATATCCCGTCACCCCCGAATAGTTCATAAGTTGTCCAAACATAGAAGGCTTCACACTCTCAGGATAATAATGCAAACTTCTGTTTTCATATCCCCTTACCGTATAACTCCGAAAAGCTTGTTTTCTAATTTCCGGAAAATCAACTTCTTTCTTCACTGCCATGGTATCTGATCCGGTCACTTCCAAATGCAACACATTCAGCTTTTTTGCCAACGTATCACACAAGTCTTTTAAATCTCGTTCCTGAATAGTAAAATTCTGAGAAATGTTAAAATTTACTCCTACCCTATCATAACGATAATTCATTCCCCAAAAAAGTAAGAATATAAAATAGATTGTCAATACTACCCCAATGAAATGCAACAATACTTTGCCCCATATCCAAGGATATTTTTTACGCTTAAAGAGTACCTTAATAAAATAAATCAGTCCAAACAAGAACCATATGCCCACCAAAACATAAAAGAGGTCTCCCATGCTAAAAGGAAACCATCCCGTTATAACTCGTAACCCAAAAGATAAAACAGGATAGAAATCATAAATATAAAACATCCTAAATCCGGAAGAATAGGAAAAAAGGAGCTGGATAGTACTAATCCCTATTAATGCTCCCAAAATATATAGTATCTTCGCCTTAACAGTAGCTCTTTGTTTCATTTACTGCAGTATTCTTTTTTTAATAATAAAAAGCTCTATTGAATTTAAATCCTTAAAAGTAAAGAAACTTTATTAGCAAGACTCTTTTATGATGGTTATAAAATTTAAAAGTTTTTATGTCTTTAACATTATCTCTTAGAAATAGCATTGAGAAAGCCGTAGCAGAACATTCAGGTAAAGAACAAAAAATAAAAAACACAACGCCTGTATCGGGAGGAGATATTCATGACGCTTATAAAATATCTACCGAAGAAGCCACCTATTTTTTAAAGACCTCTCCACAGCCTCCTCAAAACCTTTTTAAAACAGAATTTCAAGGGCTACAGCTTTTAAAAGAACAACAAGTCATCTCCATACCGGAACCAATCGCCTATAGTCAATCCGAAAAAGAGGGTTATCTGTTAATGGAATTTGTCGAAAGAACTCCGACAAATCCGGATTTTTGGCAGGTATTTGCCAAAGCAATGGCCGATCTGCATCTGTGCAGTTCAACCACCTTCGGCTTGAAGGAAGACAATTATATCGGTCCGCTTCCGCAATCCAACACTCCTCACGATAATTGGTCTGATTTCTTTATTTCTCAAAGACTACAGCCACTCATCAAAAAATGTATTGACCGGAAGTTACTTACTACCGATTTTATCGATAAATCTATGCAACTTTATAGCAAAATCCCCGATTATTTTCCCAAAGAAAAGCCGGCACTCTTACACGGGGATCTATGGGGCGGTAATTATCTGTGTGGCACTTCTGCCCAACCTTATTTATTCGATCCGGCAGTATATTACGGACATCGGGAAATAGATTTAGCCATGACGCGTTTATTCGGAGGATTTGATCGACAATTTTATTGGCATTATAATGAATATTATCCACTCGAACCCGACTGGCAAAAAAGAATAAGATTATGTCAGCTATATCCTCTTCTGGTACATAGTCTTCTCTTCGGTGGTGGATATGTTCAACAAGTAAGAAGTATAATAGAAGAATATGGATAAGGATTTCAATGGTTGGAAGCAAAAAGCAAAAAAAGCCGGAAAAACAAATAAAAAGCTGCTCAAAAAGTTCCAAAATAAAAGGAATAAGGGGCTGGAAAAGCTTCTTCCCGAACTCCATGAAGAAGCTTTTTCTCATATCAATTGTTTGGAATGTGCAAATTGCTGTAAAACGATCAGCCCCCGTTACAAGGCTCCGGACAGAAAGAGAATTGCCAAACATCTTGGCATGAAGGAATCAGAGTTTACAGAAAAATATCTTCGCATTGATGAAGATGGAGATTATGTAAACAAAACGCAACCTTGTCCTTTTTTAGGGGACGATAATTACTGTAGTATCTACGACGTCCGACCCAGAGATTGTAGAAAATATCCGCATACCGATAGTAGTGATTTTATAAAACATCCTCATACTACTTTCAAAAACTCAACCACCTGCCCAGCCGTATATTATGTTCTGGAAAAATTAAAAGAAAAAACGAATTAGATTGTATGCCTATTTTATAGATATACTTTATTACTGTCCGTTAATTTCATCAATAAAGTTTATCGGAGAATATTTTTCACTTCATTCAAAATGACCTTCAACATCTTGTTTTTGTGGAGACCGGAAGAACGTAACCCCGTGCTACAAAAAAAACTCCTATTCCTTCTTTTTAATTTTTTTCTACCGTCTTGATTTTTTGTTTCTTTTGTCTTGAAACAAAAGAAACAACCATATTTCTACTTTATCTTCTCATACAAAGAATAGATCTTATCTGTCAATCCCTCCCAGGAATACTTTCTTTTTTCTGTCGGAAAATTAGCCTTAAAGGTCTCTTCCAAATGATCTTTAAAATACTCATCTATAGCCGCTGCAATCTGATCTACAGCAGGGGCTACAACGAGACCGATTTTATGATCCGGAATCATCTCCGGCAATCCGCCGACTTTAGTCACTAACATAGGACAATTGAAATGATAGCCAATTTGCGTCACGCCGCTTTGAGTAGCATTCTTGTAAGGCTGAGCCACCAGATTGGCCAAACTAAAATAATATTTCACCTCTGCATTTTTAATAAAATGGTCATGTAGAATTACTCGCTCCTTTATACCCAGATCTATGATCAATTTCTCATACTGTTGCTGGTCGGCATAAAATTCTCCCGCAATGATCAATTTCGCCTTCTTTTTTGCCCTTGTTTTGGAAAAGGCCTCCAACAACCAATCTAATCCCTTATAGTCTCTTACAATACCAAAGAAAAGAATATAGTCGATATCGTCTTCTAATTTTAAAAATTCAGCGGCGTCCTTTCGAGAAACAGGAGCACCAAAATGATCAAATATAGGATGAGGATGAAAAGCACGAGGCTTTTGTTGGTCAAATTCTGAAAGGTCTTCCATCACCGCTTCCGACATAGAAATAAAAGCATCCACCGGTTTCACAAAGTAACTTGTTAACCACCGATCTCCAAGACGTTCTTCATGTGGAATGATATTATGAAGAAAAGCGACTACTTTTGTTGTCTTATTGCGTTTGATCCTTCTTAATATCGTCCCTAAACAAGCCCCCATAAAAGGAAGCCAATATTTTACGATAACCAAATCCGGTTTCTCCCTTTTCAAAAGCGCCCCTACTCTCATCCAGTTCAAGGGATTAACAGCATTAATCTGACGATAGATTTTAATCCCCTTCGGAGCCGGATCGTCAGCGTACTGCGTCTTTCCCGGAAATAAAAAACGGGGATATTGTAATGAAAAAGTAGATATCGATACTTCATGCCCATCTTCCTGAAATGCGCCGGCCATTCGCACACTAAAAGTTGCAATTCCTCCTCTGTAAGGATAGGCAGGTCCTATAATGATAATTTTCATGCAGCAAAGCTTCTATATGACGCCATGAAACAGGCAGGCTTCCAATTCATGGCGAAGATATAAAATTAAAAAGAAGATGGCTTCTTTTAAAATTATGTAATTTTGTCATATATCTTCTTTTTTTTATGACAAAATTTCCGATTTAACTATATGGTTTATATTTTGTTGATATAGTTGTACATTGATAATTACGAAAAAAACTATAAATATATGAATCCAAATAAATTAACCATTAAAGCTCAGGAGGCGCTACAACAAGCTCAGCAACTGGCCTTTAATGCAAACAACCAAAGTATAGAAACAGCCCATTTATTGAAGGCGCTGATGGAAGACAATGGTGATATCATTGACTTTTTATTTAAGAAAAATGATGTCAATTTGAAATTAATTCAGCAAAAACTGGATCAAGAATTAAAATCTTATCCTAAAATATCAGGAGAAGGTGGACAACTTATGAGCCGAGATGCCAACAATGTTTTATTACGAGCAGGCTCTGTTATCAAAGAATTTAAAGACGAATATGTCAGTATAGAACATCTTTTATTGGCTATTTTACAAGGAAAGGATAATACGGCCAACCTCTTAAAAGACGGAGGGTTAACTGAAAAAGGATTAAAATCGGCTATCAAGGAATTGCGAAAAGGTTCTACCATCACTTCTCAAAATGCAGAATCTCAATACAATGCCTTGGAAAAATATGCTCGAAATTTGAACGAGCTGGCCTCCTCTGGAAAATTAGATCCCGTCATCGGTCGGGATGAAGAAATTCGACGTACCCTGCATATTCTGACTCGAAGAACTAAAAACAATCCTATTCTTATAGGAGAACCCGGCGTAGGGAAAACGGCTATTGCCGAAGGATTAGGACATCGAATCGTAAATGGAGATGTGCCGGAGAATCTGAAATCAAAAGTAATTTATGCTTTAGATATGGGAGCCTTGATGGCCGGGGCCAAATATAGAGGTGATTTTGAAGAACGATTGAAAGCAGTCATCAAAGAGGTAGCTAATAGTGATGGCGAAATTATTCTCTTTATAGATGAGATCCATACCCTAGTAGGCGCCGGGGCTATGGAAGGAGCCATGGATGCTGCAAATATTCTCAAACCGGCATTAGCCAGAGGAGAACTTAGAGCAGTTGGTGCCACTACCCTCAATGAATATCAAAAATATTTTGAAAAAGATAAAGCTTTGGAACGTCGTTTCCAAACAGTCATGGTGGATGAACCTTCAGAAGAAGATGCTATTTCTATCCTGCGGGGGTTAAAAGAAAGATACGAAACGCATCATCATGTCAGAATCAAAGATGAAGCCATCATTGCTGCTGTAGAATTATCTAATCGTTATATTTCTGATCGGTTTTTACCGGATAAAGCCATTGATCTGATTGATGAGAGTGCAGCTAAACTACGCCTGGAGATGAATTCCATGCCGGAAGAGTTAGATGAGCTGGAAAGAAGAGTCCGTCAGTTAGAAATCGAACGGGAAGCCATCAAACAGGAAAATGATAAGGAAAAATTGGAAGATTTAAATCAACAAATAGCTGATTTAAATGAGGAACGCAATGCTTTCAAAGCCAAATGGAAACAAGAGAAGGAAATTGTAGATAAAATTCAAAATGCACAATCTGCTATCGAAGACCTCAAACTGGAAGCCGAAAAAGCAGAACGAAATGGGGATTATGGTAAAGTAGCAGAAATCCGTTATGGAAGAGTTAAAGAAGAACAAGACAAGGTAGAAAAATATAACGAAGACCTAAACAAGATTTCTGCCAATAGTAAACGACTGTTGAAAGAAGAAGTTGATGCTGAAGATATTGCAGAAAACGTATCACGTGCTACCGGCATTCCCATTACCCGGATGCTGCAAACAGAACGAGAAAAGCTCCTCCATCTGGAAGAACGTCTCCACCAACGTGTAGTCGGTCAGGATGAAGCAATAGAGGCGGTTGCTGATGCCATTCGTAGAAGCCGATCCGGTCTTCAAGATCCTAATAAACCCATTGGTTCCTTTATTTTCTTGGGAACCACAGGAGTAGGTAAAACCGAGTTAGCAAAAGCCCTGGCAGAATTCCTTTTTGATGATGAAAGCATGATGACCCGCATAGATATGAGTGAATACCAGGAAAAACATTCCGTCAGTCGTTTGGTAGGTTCCCCTCCCGGTTATGTAGGATATGATGAAGGTGGACAATTAACCGAAGCCGTAAGACGTAAACCTTATTCTGTCGTTTTACTCGATGAGATTGAAAAAGCGCATCCGGATGTTTGGAACACCATGTTGCAAGTCCTGGATGATGGAAGATTGACAGACAACAAAGGTCGTATGGTCAACTTTAAGAATACCATTATAATCATGACTTCAAACATGGGTAGCAATGTCATTCAGGAGAATTTTGAAGAGGTGAATGATCGTAATAAAGAAGAAATTACCGATAAAACACGTTCACAGGTCATGACCTTATTGCGAAAGACCATCCGACCGGAATTTCTTAATCGTGTAGATGAAATCATCATGTTCCAACCGCTTATGCTCAACGAGATCAAAGGCATTGTAGAAATACAGCTTCAACATCTCAAAGACCTAATGGCCAAAAACGGCATGGATCTGGAATTTACAGATTACACCCTGGAATACTTAGCCGAGAAAGGATTCGATCCGCAATTTGGAGCAAGACCTTTGAAAAGAGTCATTCAAAAACAGCTGGTCAACCTGCTCAGTAAAAAAATCCTCGCCGGAGATATTGATAAATCCCAACCGGTATTGATTGACGTATTCGACGGCGTGGTAGTCATCCGAAATGAAGAAGAAGAGGAAGAAGAAGGATTGCATATAGATTCGAAAGGACAGATAGAATCCTAGTTCTCCAAAGCTATCTGACGGTTTCAACCACCGTCAGATAGCTTTTTTTAAAAGAAATGAGCCGTAAAAAAATAGAAAATAATCGCAGCTATCAAAGAGATGAGGGCATTTCGCCCCTGCTTTTTCATCATTTCTTTATCTTTCATATTCATTACTACGCCCATCAGGGAAAAGAAAAAGAATCCTAATGCTAACAACAGGAAGCCGGTGGCTATATAAAAAGTAATCTTCATTTTTCAAAGATACTACTTCTTTACTTTAACCACCCTCACCTTCCATTCTTGAGGACCTTCCTCCAAATATTCCCAACGGAAAGGTTCTTCACTCTCTGCTTCCATCTGATAGTACAGGGGTTTGGGATCATGATCATTAATAAATTCAAAGGCTTCTCCTACTTTAATATCGGCAAATGCTTTATAAAACATTTCGTGTCTTTCAGTAGGGGGATAAGGTCTTAAGTCAAATTCATTCACTACAGAAAAGCCATCATCTCCTAATCCCGATTTTACATTTTTCGTCAGATGAATTACAAATTCATTTTTTTCTTTTTTCTTATAAACCCATGTATGTTTCCCTTCAAATTTACGAATAAATACATGGTGAATCTCTACCGGGTCATTTCCTGCAATAATCTCCATAGTATCCCCTTCTCCCATCATACCATAACGATGAAAAATTACTTGTTTCCAACGTTTTGGATCTACTTTTCTTAAATCCATTAATGTAGAAATATCTTTAAATTCTCTACCTTTAGAAGCTTCAGTACGCGTTACCTTTACCTTCCATTCTCTGCCTCCGCGGTTTAGATATTCCCAATCTACTACATCTCCATAGACCGAACGAAACTCATAATACAGCGGAATCGGATCATGATCATTAATAAATATAAAACTCTCATTCACCGGCAACTCTTTAAAATCTTTAATCAGCTTTTTGTGTCGCTCAATGGGAACTAATGTACGTACATCATATTCCGGTATAACCTGTTCACTATTTGACATTTTACTAATTTTTCTAAATAGGATATTTCTATCTTAAAATGCTAAGGTAAGATAAAAATCATTACTTTTATCCTCCCAATTCCTTAAAAGCTTCATCTATCTTTTCCACAGGCTGCCGGCATACCTTATTTCTACAGACATAAATCAAGGTTTTCCCGGATATTAATTTATGTTCTAACAGCGGGAGATTTTCTTTTTCTCCTCCCATCCAAAAAGAAAGGGGGAAAAATTCTCGTTGCAATCTTTTACGAATTTCTGAAGTTCCTTTCCCTAAAATAGCTATTTCTGAACGATCTTTACAGCAAATTCCCAATAGTTGAGCCCATTGGGCAAAATAAGGCACCGCTGTGGGAATTTCTTTCAATACATTTTCCAACATTGCCTTTGCAACCTGTTGATAATCTTCTTTTTCAAGATACACGCCAAGCTTATAAAAGACGGTTGCTAAAACAGAATTAGACGCCGGAAGCACATTATCCTCTACCTCCTTCTTACGGGCAATTAAACGTTCTGATTTTTCTGAAGTATAAAAAAACAAAGCATTGTCCTCATCTTTAAAATGAGCATCTACATACTGCAACAATCGATCCGCCAAATCTAACCAATGCTTATTAAATGTCACCTGATACAAGGCGATATAGGCATCTGCTAACAAGGCATAATCTTCTAATAATCCATCTATATTCGTTTGTCCATCCTTATAATTACGCCAAAGATGACCGTCTTCCTCTACCATTTTTTCTGTCAAAAAATTTGCATTCTCAATAGCAACATCCAGATATCTTTTCTTCCCTAAAGCTTGAAAAGCATCGATATAACCTTTCATCATTACGGCATTCCATGAAACCAATATTTTATCATCAACCGTCGGAGAAACCCGCTCCTTTCTAGCTTCAAAAAGCTTCTGCCTTGACTCTTTCAAAATCCGTTCCCACTTTTTGAACTCTATATCTTCTTTTCTTGCAAAATTTTCCTTTATATCCACCGGATAAAGGATATTTTTATTTTCCTCCCAATTACCTTCTGTGCGAATTTGATAATAAGATAATATGAGGGAAACATCTTCTTTTGGCAAAAGTTCTTTTATTTCTTTCTCAGACCAAACATAAAAGCGTCCCTCTTCTCCCTCACTATCTGCATTAATGGAGGAATAAAATCCTCCTCTTTCATTCATTAACTCTCGCTCAACAAAATCTAAAGTCTCCTCAATAACATCTTTATAAAGTTTATTTTTTGAAATTTTATACGCATGCGCATACAAGCTAATCAACTGCCCATTATCGTACAACATCTTTTCAAAATGAGGAGCAAACCAATACCCATCCGTGGAATATCGTGAGAAACCACCTCCCAGTTGATCATAAATACCTCCCAATGCCATATTTCTAAGAGTCGTAGCTGTCGCTTTAAAAGCTTCCTCGTTTTTATTGACTGCATATTCTTGCAGCAACCACTCCCATGCTACCGGCAAAGGAAATTTTGGAGAACGATTAAAGCCTCCCTGTTTAAAATCTATTGTAGATTTTATCTTTAGATACAAAGAATCATAACTTTCTTCCCATTTTTGTGTCGATCCTTCCTTTGGAGGAGAGAACATTTGATGAGTAGCAACCCCGTGGGTAATAGTATCCGCTTGCGTTTTTAGTTCTTCTGCCTTATTTTCAGATAAAGAATGGATTTGTTGAAGCAACTGCAACCACTGTCCCTTCGGCAAATAAGTCACCACATAAAAAGGCTTCCCATCGGGAAGTGTAAACGCATTTAAAGGCCATCCTCCACTCCCGTTCAGCATCATGGATGCATTCATATATATTTGGTCGATATCCGGGCGTTCTTCCCGATCTATTTTAATCGACACAAAGTGTTCATTCATATAAGCAGCCACCTCCGTATCTGAATAACATTCCCTTTCCATCACATGACACCAATGACAAGAAGCATATCCGATACTAATTACCAAAGGTTTATTTTGATCTTCAGCCTTCCTTAGAGCCTCTTTTCCCCACGGATACCAATTAACCGGATTATGAGCATGTTCCAAAAGATAGGGACTGGATTCTTCAATAAGTTTATTGGTAAAAGATGGATGGTTGTGATCCTCTAAATGAGCTTTCATGATTTTTCGCTTTCGTTTATCTGCAAATTAAGGATATTTCTCATCCTTAGCCTGCTTTTTCCATAGAATGATTTTTAATAGACGAATGCAAAAGTTTCACCTTAAATTAATTATAGAAATTTAATCTATCATCAATTTTGTAAAGGTTGCTTTTAATTGCATTAGCATCAACTCAAGTAAGTCATCTTCCCAAGTGAACAATGATAAGAATTATTTTGTTCCAATAAAAGGCAGGAAAACTTGCAGAATCTAAGAGAAGAAGAAACAATCAAAAACGCTATTATAGCATTTTATCAAAAAAGTAAATTATGAATGTAATTCTGGAACAGGCAGAAAAAGTCATTGCCAAAGCGAAATCAAAAGCAGTAGAAATTAATGTTCCCATGAACATTGCCGTAGTAGATAGAGGGGGAAATCTCGTAGCCTTTGGGCGTATGGATAATGCATGGCTAGGCTCGATAGACATTGCCATCAAAAAGGCAAAAACCGCAAATTATTTTGATATGAATAGTGGGAGCCTCGGGAAACTATCCCAGCCCGGAGAATCTCTCTACGGTATAGAAGTATCTAATAATGGGCTAATCTCTTTTCCCGGAGGAGTATTATTAAAAAACAATGACACGATCATTGGAGCTATTGGAGTTAGTGGTGGACAGGTAACACAAGACGAACAAGTGGCTGAAGCCGGAGCGTCGGCTCTGTAATCTTTAACTTCACCAACATCCTTCTAGACATCGGGCATTGTTCAACTCTGATGCTGATTTGTTATGATGAAATAAGTGCATCTTCTTCTAAATCTATTTTGTTTAATGGATCACAAAATAGATTTAGAAGAAGATTTAGTTATATAAGATAAGGATGTTATTCCTCTCGCTTATAGGAGTGTGATCCGGATGCGATTCGAACGCATGACCTACAGTTTAGAAGACTGTTGCTCTATCCAGCTGAGCTACCGGACCATTTTTTCAATGGAATTGCAAAAGTAAAATTTATTTATATAAATTGCCAGAAAAAAGCAGATTTTATCTCATGAAAGTACAAATAGACGAAAGTTGGAGTCCTATTTTGCAAGAAGAATTTGACAAACCTTATTTTCAAAACGTTGCTAACAGTGTCAAATCAGACATAAAATCAGGGAAACATATTTATCCACCGGGTAAATTTATCTTCAATGCTTTTAACCTTACTCCTTTCTCTCAGGTAAAATGTGTCATCCTTGGACAAGATCCCTATCATGGGAAAGGACAAGCGAATGGGCTCTGTTTCTCCGTAAATGACGGTATTCGTTTTCCTCCCTCCTTGAAAAATATTTTCAAAGAAATCGAATCAGATCTAGGAATTCCCATTCCATCTTCCGGAAATCTTTCTCCATGGGCAAAGCAGGGTGTTCTCTTATTGAATGCCATGCTCACCGTTGTTGCCCATCAACCGGCTTCTCACAGCAAAATAGGTTGGGAACACTTCACAGATGCTGTCATCCAAAAAATATCAGAAAAAAAAGAAGGAGTTGTTTTCCTTCTCTGGGGAAATTTTGCCAGAAATAAAAAAGATCTTATTGACCTGAACAAGCATTATGTCCTAGAATCTCCACACCCCTCTCCTTTTTCTGCTAACAGAGGATTCTTCGGATGTCAACATTTTTCAAAGACAAACAAAATATTAGAAAAACAAGGGAAAACGCCTATCCTTTGGGATTTAGGAAAGAACAAATAAAAAAACGTAATTTTGTATTATTTTATTTTCAAAAATACAATATATGTGAGATAGAATTTGTATATTTGAATATGTTAAATTGAAGGTAATGAGTAAACAATTGACAGCGGAAGAAAAAGAGTTCATTGAATATTGGGAAAAAGAAGGCAAAAAAGAGAAAACTTGGCTAAACATGCTAAAAAGACATCTTCCTAAGGGTCTTATCTTCAGCCTTCCTATTGCGTTATTCTTTTTTGTCATGGGTCCCAAAAGAAGAGCCATTGTCACGCATGCAGAATTAACAATTATAATGATTTGTGTGTTTCTTATTGCGGTGGCTTATTCTATTTTCAAGGGGTATGTGAAAAATGATCGATTGGAGACCTATTACCAACTTTTAAAGATGAAAGATTCCCATCATCATTCAGCGGATTCTATTCATTCAAAATAATTCCTCTTTTCCTAAAGGAAAAATGGAGTGCCAATGAAAAAAGATTCAAATAAACATAGACCCCCTCGTAAAAGAAAAGGTCCCTCCCAATCTGAACTTCTTCCCATTTCGGCTACTGTTAATCTGCCGGCCTATCCGCATGGGATTGAGCCTCCCCCCAGTCGGGGGTACACTTATAAACGTGTATTTCTACTTAGCCTTCAAGCCATCTTCAATGCTATTATTATTGGGTTTATTGCCAAGGCGATGGTTGCCTTGATAGACCTTGTTACCAACCTCTTTTTTTATGGTAAATTTTCTTTTGATCCTGCGGCTCCCGGGATATCACATTTAGGAATATTTGTCATTTTCATTCCTATCATTGGTGGGCTCATCGTCGGATTCATGGCGCGATTTGGGTCACCGGGGATACGGGGTCACGGAATCCCAGAAGCCATGGAACAGATACTACTTAATGAGAGTAAAATAAAACCCATCATTACTTTTTTAAAACCTATTTCAGCTGCCATATCCATTGGTACCGGTGGTCCTTTCGGCGCAGAGGGTCCAATTATATCCGGAGGAGGAGCCTTAGGGTCATTCGCCGGACAAATCATGACCATCAACTCTACCGAAAGAAAGATCATGCTGACAGCAGGAGCCTGTGGGGGAATGGCTGCTATTTTCGGGTGCCCCATAGCCGGAATTCTGTTAGGGGTAGAGTTGCTGCTCTTCGAATTTTCTCCCCGTTCTCTTATTCCGGTGGCACTTTCCTGCGCTACAGGTGCTGCCATGCGTTTTCTACTTTTTGGTGCTGCTCCTATTTTTGCAATGCCTGCTATTCCAAGCCCGAATAGCCTGGCAATCATCATCTATACCATTTTTGGTGTTATTATAGGTGTTGCTGCTGCTTACGCCTCTAAGGCTATTTATTTTCTTGAAGATATTTATAAGAAGTTACCTATACACTGGATGTGGTGGCCTGCTTTGGGAGCTGTAGTGGTTGGAATAATCGGCTATTTTGCACCCAAAACAATGGGAGTAGGATATGATAATGTTCGCCTTTTACTCACAGGAAATATTCCTCTTTATTTACTTTTTGTTCTTTGTATTCTAAAATTTATTTCTTGGAGTTTCTCTCTTGCCAGCGGAACTTCAGGAGGAACCTTAGCACCTTTATTCACTATTGGAGGAGCTTTAGGTGCCTTTTTATCTATTACTACTTTATATTTCTTTCCCCATTCAGGAATTAACATTGCTACTGCAGCTCTGATAGGTATGGCAGCAATGTTTGCAGGCGCTTCTCGTGCCATTCTCACCTCTATCGTTTTTGCTTTAGAAACAACAGGAGAAATGCACGGTTTGTTACCGCTGGTCGGAGCTTGTACTGCCGCTTATTTTGTCTCTTTTTTTCTCATGAAAGGAAGCATTATGACTGAAAAAATGGAGCGACATGGACTCACCCCTCCCGGTACTTTCAAACCCGACATACTAGAACAAATCAATATCAAACAGGTTTTTGATAAAAGGGCGACCCTTATTAACCTGACAAATACCATCAAAGAAACTCGCGAATGGATTAGATCTCACAATGAAGCCAAATTCAATACCTATATTATCGCTGATGACAATACCAATCTTCTGGGATTAGTACAGAGAAAGGATATCTTCAGTAATGGAGCCATTGACGACGCCTCTATATCTTCGATTATTAGTAATAAAAGGGATGCTTACATCTATCCGAACAACCCATTAAGCTTAGCCATTGACATCATGGATAAATATAAGTTGGATGTGCTTCCCGTTGTCACTCGCACCAACAGAAGAAAGGTCTTAGGTCAGATCTCCAGGGAAAAAATATTTTCTATTTACAGCGAACGAAAGAATGAAAACATCACCTATAAACAATCGATTTCCTTAAAAAATCGATCAATGCGAATGATCGTGAGAGGACGTCAATTATTCCATTGGGAAAAGAGTTTCGAAGAACAAGAAGATCCGTCAAAGTAAGGATTCTTCTATTAGGAAGCCTTTGCTTTGCTTTCTTTCTTGCTCTTTTCAAATTCTTCTTTTCCACTATAAAGGTGTCTTTCTGCATGATAGGAAGAACGTACTAAAGGACCACTCTCCACAAAATCCAATCCAATTCCATAGCCTATTTCTTTGTAATCTTCAAACTCCTGTGGTGTAATGAATCGCTCCACCTTGAGGTGCTTAGTAGAAGGTTGTAGATATTGACCTATCGTAACTACATCACAACCATTATCATAAAGATCCTGCATCGTTTGAACCACTTCTTCTTTTTTCTCTCCCAGCCCCAGCATTACTCCACTCTTGGTTCGCATTCCTTTTTCTTTCAAATAGCGAATCACCTCCAGGCTTCTACGATATTTTGCCTGTATACGTACCTTCCGTGTTAATCTTTCTACGGTCTCTACATTATGGGAAACTACTTCCGGAGCCACATCTACTACCCGCTGAATATTTGCTTCAATCCCCTTAAAGTCGGGAATAAGCGTTTCTAGGGTCGTATTGGGATTCAAAGCTCTGATTTCCTCTACTACTTTTGCCCAGAGAATAGAACCTCCATCTTTTAATTCATCTCTATCCACAGAAGTCAATACAGCATGTTTTACTTCCATTTTTTGTATAGCTTCTGCTACTCTCCTGGGTTCTTCCCAATCCACCGGATCCGGGCGACCGGTATTCACAGCACAAAACCCACAACTACGAGTACAAGTATTTCCGAGAATCATAAAAGTAGCGGTTCCGGCTCCCCAACATTCTCCCATATTCGGACAATTTCCACTCTGACATATCGTATGTAGATTGTGTTCATCTACAATACCACGAACTTTTTTATACTTTTCTCCTGTAGGTAAACGAACCCGCAACCAGGAAGGCTTTTTGGTACGTTGCGATTTAGAATCGGTAGCTATATTATTAATCGTATCATTTTCAGCGGGAACTCCGGATATTCTTATTGCCATAGCAATTTTTTTTTCAAAATTAGAATAATACCGACATAGTACCAAAGAAGTTCTTCTTATTTGAAATTATTTTTACCACCGTTTACCAAAGAGTAAACTAATATAGGCACCATAAAAGAACTTTTTTCCTTCATTTTTAACCATAATTTGAGCCTCTTTAGTATAATAAGAGCCGGTGATTCCTACTTCTAAAGCACTTACCATTTTATTAAATTGCGCCCAGTCAAAACGCATACCCAAGCGGGCATATACTCCGGGATCGACTTTCACTTCGTCCCAGCCTCGTTTAAATCCTCCTCCTTCAACAATATTATTAAGTGTTAAAAAATCAGTAGCTGTTTCCGGACTATACTTTGCATAATAAGTACTGCTTCCATTTTCATCCAATAATTCAAGATAGTAAGGCTTCAACAAGCCTATCGTTACTCCTCCCATATAAATAGCAGATACTTCCACTCCATTCTTATTCCCTTTTTTCCCAATTGTTCGCCTTCTTCCATATCCCAGCCTGATCTGATAGAATACATTCTTCTTCCCATAAACAAAACGCCGCCCTGAGGTTCTTCTCACATAATTTGTACCCGGTTCACGATACAGTTGACTACGTGAGTTCTTATTCTCTTTAGGATGCTTCGTTTCTCCTACTTCAAACTGAAAAAGTTGCCTTACACTATCATTTTTCTTTTTCTCCAACTCAAGATACACATTCCATCCATTGGTATTCAAACGTCCCCCAACATCAAATTCACTTTTATATGGATTAGAAGATACATTTCCCAAAAAGTGTATATGACCTTGTTTGATATTTTGAATATCTTTCTGATCTGCATCTTGAGCAAAGACAACCTGAGAAAGACCCAGAATAAATATGATAATATAAAATCGTTTCACAAAAACAGAAATTTAAAATAGTCCTGTAAATTTAGGCAAAATTTTATACAATGGCTTCATAAATAACTACCTAATTGATTGACAAAGGGTCAAAATACTCCCTGTTTAGAATATTTTGACCCTTTGTAAAAATGCTAAAAGCTGTATCTGCCTCTTTTAATCCTCTTTTTTAGCATCTGTTAATTTTTTATTTTGAAGGGTAGATTGCCTGGAAATCATATCTTGTATCACATTTACAGCCTCATGCAAATAAGGATCAGTCTTATATCCTTTCAGCATTTTCCTGTTTCGCACTGCAATCATGGAATCACTGTTTAATTTAGAAGAATCCGCAGCAAGATTAATAATATCCAGCTTTTTTCCTAAACTATCCAGCTTTCCGACCTTTTTCAAAGCATGTGCATTAGAATCTTGCATTGCTTTATATTGATTTATATCTAAAGATACTTTCTTTTCTTTCTTTACCTTTTTTAGGACATCAATCGTATTGGTAATTTCTGAAAAGGTTTTAGAATGTGCCAAACGTGCATCACTTCTTTGTTTAAGATATTGAACATCCACCGGATTTTTCCATACCTGATAATCTGCTGGAGAAATACTATCCCAAGGTAATGCACTGCTGCTATTCCCCTCAGCTGTTCCATAATAAGGATCCGGCAGTACGATATCCGAAGAGACCCCTTTCAACTGAGTTGATCCTCCGTTAATCCGATAAAACTTTTCAATCGTCAATTTCAGAGCTCCCAATTTCCCAAACTTATCCCGTAATCTACTTGGAATTCCCTTGGACAGATCAATCATACGCTGAACGGTTCCTTTCCCGAATGTCTTTTTACTTCCTATAATCACAGCCCGTTTATAATCTTGCATAGCAGCAGAAAGAATTTCAGAAGCAGATGCACTATATTCGTTAACCATAATTGCTAAAGGACCCGAATAGGTAACATCTTCTTTTCTGTTTTTCAAAACATGCTTAGTACCGTTGCCTTCTCTCACCTGCACAATTGGTCCTTTCCCCACAAACAGACCGGCCATATCTATCGCATCACCAAGAGATCCCCCGCCATTAAACCTCAGATCCATAATAATTCCATCTACATGTTGTTCTTTCAATTTTTTTAGCTCGGCTTTTACATCAAAAGCACTACTTCCCGGCCCCGTTCTTTGGTTTGGATTAAAATAAAATTCCGGTAACACCAGAAATCCGATTTTATTTTTTCCATAATCTATAACATAGGAATGGGCAAATACGGCATCAACTTTTACTTCATCTCGCGTAATAGGAATAGTTTCTATTGTACCATCAAGATGTTTGACCGTCAAATGGACTACAGCCCCTTTCTCTCCTCTTATAATTTTCACGGCATCCTCTACGGTATATCCGGTCATATCTATGGGCTGATCATCACCTTCTGCCACCTTTAGAATAAGATCTCCGGCCTTCAATTCGCCCTGCTTCCATGCCGGACCTCCGGTCACTACACTCTCGATTTTGACATAATAGTCATCCTGAGTCAACAAGGCTCCAATACCATAAAAGGTACCCGACATCTGTTCATCAAAATAACGATGATCCTTGGGGGAAAAATAATTGGTATGTGGATCCATCAATCCTGCGACAGTATTCAAAAAGTCCGTAAACCGTACATCATCGTTGTAGTGATTTTCCATACGATCAAAGTAAAGGTCGAAACTCTTTTTAATCGCCTTCCTGGCCTTTGCCTCCAACTCTTCATCGCTTTTAGACTTAATAGACGCAGTATCCACAGCCTTAGAACGAGACTCTTTTAAATCCAATAATTTAGTAAGCGTACGGAATTTCAACATTTTCTTCCATACCTCTTTCCGAGCGGTTTTATTCTCTGTAAAGTCCACTTTTGACCGGTTTCGCTGCAGGCTATCCTCCTCTGTAAAATTAAAAGGCTGAGACAAAATTTCAGGATACAGTTTTTCTGTAGCCTTCATTCTCACTTCTAAGATCGAATCAGCTTCCCGATAAAAGTTAAGCGGCTGAATTCCTTTTAATTCATCATCGATGGACGTCTTATACTTCTTCAAATATTCAATATCCGATTTAAAGAAGAATTTCTTTTCTCCATCTAAATTTTTAATATATTTCTTAAAGACCTTCTCTGAAAAGCTATCATTAATCTTCTTCGGCGAATAATGATATTTTTCAAGTATATTACTCATGACATCGGCAATTACAGCTTTCTTGGAAGAAGAGTCAGAATAAGGCTGATCTTTGCTATAAGCATTAAAGGCCAAAATTCCGGCAGCAATAACTACCAAAATGGACGGTATAATAAATTTCAGTTTCATTTCTCTTATATTCTATTTTATAAAAACGGTCAATATAGTAAAAACTATTTTGCAAAAATAACTTTTAATGTGCTTATATAATTGAATCTGTTACAAATGGTTCCTATTTAACAGTATTTTATACCTCAATACCTATTTTTCTCATCAAGATAGAAGCATTCATACTGGTGCATATTCCTTTTTTTAGCACATAATCAAAAAACAAATCTTCGTTTTGTACCTGGACATCAAAATGATAGTTATCCACATTTTTCGGATATTTTTCTTCCAAATCTGTCAATGCTAAATCATGAGTTGCCAAAATCCCTACAGCATCCACGGCCAACAATTGCTCTATTAATGCCCTTGATCCGGAATGTCGGTCATTGGAATTGGTTCCTCTTAAGATTTCATCCATCAACAATAAATTTCTTCCTCTCTTCTTAGCTTGTTTTATGATATATTCTAATTTCTGTAGTTCCGCATAAAAGGTTGAAATATTTTCTTCTAAATTATCTGCTATTCGCATACTGCTAATCACATTCGCCGGGGAAAGCACCATTTTTTCTGCACAAACCGGGGATCCAATCATTGCTAATACAACATTCACGCCAATCGAACGAAGGAAAGTACTCTTTCCGGCCATATTGGAGCCCGTAATAAGCATCATTTTACCTTTCCCTTCCAATGTTACATCATTACACACCCTTTTTCCACTCAATATCAGAGGATGCCCTAAAGCAGTAGCTTCCAATGTAAAATATTCTTCGGTAATCTCAGGAAATTCCCAATGAGGTTGATTATAGGTCAGATTGGCCACAGAACACAACACTTCTACTTCAACAAAAATATCTGCCCAGCGTAAAAGACTTTCATGAATCTTCTGATGCATTTTTGTCAATTGCCGAAACTGATGCCAATCCCAGAAAACAACCCAATTTAAAGGAAAATGTACCAAAGGATTATTCCTTATATCCAAACGTTCTAAAATTTTCTTTAGGCTCTGAATAGCCTGATAAGCCTTCTGCTCTCCATGTTTGCTTTCAGTTTCCAGCCCGGTTTGTAATGCTTGCAAATGCTCATTATCAAAATCCTTTGTTCCTATTAAAAATAATCGCTGCTCCAAGGCTTCTAAAGAATGAGCTGTTTTAGACAGCAATTCATAATGAGGGAGCAGCACTTTTCCGGATTTCCATACAATCCAGGAATGTACAATAAGAGAAATCCATAACAATTGCCAGGAAGCAAGATGTAAGGCTCCTAACAGAATAAAGATACCGGTCATTATCATAGCAGCCCGGGTAAGAAGGTTCCACTTTTTCAAATTTTCTGTTTCCGGATGACTCTTAGCCCATTCTAAAATCTGATCAAAGTCAGATTCATGAATATTCTCATGCCGTCCTACTGCCCGGAGTTCTTGTCTCCATTCTACTTCTGAGGCTAGAGCTTTGACAGCTTCTTGTCTTTGTATAATCTCTTTTTTATCTGTCGGGTTCTTTAACCAGGAGGCTAGTCGTTGTGCGGAGCGAAAGGTAGTGGTTCTGTTTAGCATTCTAAAAATACTATGAGAACCAAAAATATCCAAATCCCCGGTATATGGATGTTTGTCCTCTTTAAAAACAGCTCCACTTCCAAAAGCTTTATAGTTCCCATCCAGAGCTTCTAATTCTTCTGTATTAATTTGAATAAGCTGCTCAACAAAATGTAATTTTTTAGCATTATCCAAATCTTTTAATGTCGCAATAATAAAACCGCATAGCAACACTATTGCAAGGATAGAAGCTACCCAACCATTGATTGTTAAAAAGATAAAAAATAAAAGTATTGCAGCAACAAAGGTTACCAAACGAGCCCCTCCCAACTTTTTTCTCCTCTTTTTATATAAAGAAAGCTGCTTCTTTAAGGTTTCTAATCTTGACAGATAAGATTGTTTTATATTTTCCATTAATCAAACTTCTTCTTAATTCTTTATAGTTTTCCAACAACAATGTTATTTTTGCTGCAAATTACATCATTCTATGGTTATAAAGGAAATTCCAGAGCGGGTAAAAAATATACTTATCCACCCTAAGAAGGAATGGGAATTTATTCAATACGAACAAAGTACCCCCAGAGAGCTTATTTTGCAGTACGTTCTACCCATTACGATTATTGCGGCTATTGCAACTTTCATAGGGCTTGGATTTTTCGGTTACCACAATCATTCCACCAGTGCCGGTGGTTTTGGTACAGGGCTTACTTCAGGAATAAACCTTATTTTGGAAGATGTGGTGACCATCATTATCGGGGGGTGGCTCATTGATGCTTTAGCCCCCTACCATCAAGCAGAAAAAAAAGTAGAAACTTCCATACAACTGATGGCCTATTCCTACACTCCGGTCATGATTGGTTCATTTCTCAATGTTATTCCTGCACTTACCATTGTAGGAAATCTTTTTGGATTATATAGCATCCCTTTATTGTACTGGGGAGCTTCCCCAATGAAAAATGTTCCGGAGAACAAAAAACTAGTCTATGTCATCCTCATTATCTTTGGTGTCTTCATCATTCGATTCCTTATCGGATATCTTCTGAATGGAATGTTTAGCAATCCTTATCTGCCTTCCTTTCACGAAACCAACAATAGCTCAGGTGTGTTCTATAGTACCTAATTGTTCAGTAACCATATAAAAAAGATCCCTCATTCGCACTTTTTTGGAAATGAGGGGTCACTTCCGGGCATTGAAAGACTATTCTTCACCTTTAAAATAGCTTACTCCCCAAAGCTGATATCTTTCATAAGCATTGGAAAGCCTGTTTTTAAAATCACTATAATTTTTCTCCTCATTAGGGGTCCATGCAATTTCCGATAAAGCTTCTATCCTGGGAAACATTTTATATTCAACAGAAGTGGGCCATTGTAGCATTTCAGTCCAAATATTTGCTTGCACCCCAAGCAAATATTGAGCAACGGAATCCTTCATTCCTTTTGTCGGGTTGTAATCATAAACTTTTTTCAGATTAACAGTTCCTGCCCAATCCTGCCCTGTAGAATCCGGATGATCTTGCTGTTGCATATCAAAATAGAGATAAGTAGAAGGAGACATAATCACATCATGGTTCATGTGGGCTGCTTTTATACCACCGGACGTTCCTCTCCAACTCATTACCACTGCATCGGAAGGTACTCCGCCTTCAAGAATTTCATCCCAACCAATCATAGTACGACCATGTTGTCCCAAATAATCCCCCATTTTCTTTGTAAAATACCCTTGGATCTGTCTTACATCTGTCAATCCTTTCTCTTTCATCAGCTTTTTACAATAAGCAGAGTTTTCCCAGGTATCTGTGGGTGCTTCATCCCCTCCTATATGAATATAATGACTGGGGAATAAATCCATGACCTCATCTAATACATTTTCATAAAACTTAAAAGTGTACGGCTTGGGACAAAGAACCGGGCTAAAAACGCCCCAAGTATTGGCCACTTTATAATCGCCCGTTGTGTCACAGGTCAATCTGGGATAGGCTGCTATTGCTGCCAAAGAGTGTCCGGGGATTTCAATTTCAGGTATGATAGTGATGTACCTCTTCTGTGCATATTTGACAATTTCTTTGATCTGATCCTGAGTATAATATCCCGAATAATTATGATCTCCTTCTGTGGGTTCACGTGTACTACCAATTTTCGTCAATTTAGGATATTTTTTTATTTGGATTCGCCAACCTTGATCTTCGGTCAAATGCCAATGAAAAACATCCATCTTGTGCAATGCCAAATAATCGATATATTTTTTCACAAAAGATGGCGGGAAAAAGTGGCGTCCGCAATCCAACATCATTCCTCTATATTTAAACCGGGGATAATCCTTCACCCGCACATGGGCTATATCCAATGCCTGCGTCGTATCCGCAGGGAGCAACTGAATCAGGGTTTGTATGCCATAAAATGTACCTCTGGCATCTTTCCCCCTAATGAGAATATTATTCCCGGAGCAATCAAAGGTATAGCCTCCGGAAATCGGCTCAGACAGTGAACCATTTCCCAAAACAATAGCATTATAGGCGGACGTATCCTTTTGTTGCCCCTTCATCACCTTCAGCGTAAAGCCATAATATTTCTTCAAATAATCATTCAGATAGTCTGCACTGTTCTTTAGACTATCTGCCAACAGGATAATACGAGCATTTTGTGTCAGCTCAAATGAACTATCTTGTTGTTGTAAAGAGACAGGCTTAGGAATAATTTTCACTTTCGGTTTGGTTGCCGATAAAAAATCCGATGCCGAAAATTTTGAAGAATTACAGGAAAAAAGGATGAGTGTAAAAATCCCCATGATACTGAGGAGGAATCGTAGATTAATTTTCTTCATTTTTACAAAATTTATTGTTTGTGAGTTAAAATCAATTTCCCATAATACAGTGAAGCAATTGCTTTAAATCTTCTTCTGTATGCAATGCATTAATAACAGCACGAGTTATCAATGGATCCTTCTGCGTAGGATATCTAAACGCAGAAAGTATAATATGATGTTCTAAAGCTCGTTTGTATATATCCTTTCTAGTGATAAAACAAACAGGCAATCGCCCATCAAAAGTAATATTTTTTTTATGGATAGCCATGTCATTAAAAAATCTGACTCGCTTATGAAGAAGCCGGCATTGTCTGAGAAATAAGGTTCTACTTTTCATCCAAGCATAAGCATAAGCCGGCGACATAGGTGTAGAAGCCGAAAAGGTGGGTTGAGATCGCAATTCCAAGATGTCATCCTCTTCACCGGACACGGCACCTCCTTCACAACTAAAAGCTTTTGATAAGGAATAACAAAGGAGATATTTCAGATACTTTCCCCGGGGTAGATATGGTTTTATGCCTTCCCCTTTTGCCCCCAAGATCCCTATTCCATGAGAATCATCTACTACCACAGAAACAGGCTTTTTTATTTCTAATAGCCAATCGAAATCGGCCAATGCTCCCGTCAGAGGGTTTACTGTTTCCAATACCACTGCACAATCTTTTTCAGAAGAGTTGACGGCATCCACAATCCATTCTTTATTTTTCAAAAGCCTTATCTTATTTCCTTGACAAAGAGAGGGATGAGTTCCTTGAATTGCATAGACTACTTTTTGATCAGCAACCCAATGTACGGCAGAAAGAGCTGCTAAATATCCTGAGGAGAAACTAGCCGTCGCGGGAAGATCCACCCATTGAGATAAAGCTTTTTCGAAATCGACATACAATCGATGAGGAGTATTACTTCTCCTCGATGAAGGGAAGACAGTACCAAATTTCGACACTCCTTCCTGAACAACATGCTGAAATTCCTTTAAAGAAGGCATTCCCAAGTAGGCAAAACCTGAAAAAAAGAGATAAGATATCCCCTCTATTTCAGTCTCTCTTCCGGGAAGGTCTTCCAAATATAACATACTTCTTAGTCAAATGTTTATTCAAGGGGTTCCGCCTTGAGATGCAGTGTCATTTTAAAATCTGCCATCTCCGTATTAAATTTTAACTTTTGCTGGCTAATATCCAAAATCAATATCCGTTCATAGGCCTGACTTCTTCCCTTGGGATATAATTCTACCTCATCCTTTGCAATAAGTGCATATTGAGCCGTATCCACCTTACCTCCAAAAGAAGCAACAAAAAGACTATCTTCTAAAAACTCAAACCAGGCTCCTTTATAAAAACCATTTTTTAACTGTTTCGCACGCTGTGCATTCTCTATATTAAATGCCCCCGAAGGGGGGGTGACATCTTCCACCACCCACTTTTTATTGGTCAGTAATTCCTTCGTTCCGGATTTTCCACAAGAAGCAAACAGTCCCCATCCTATCAACAATACACCAAAAGTCAAATAAGTTTTCCAACTAGGAGTCACCATATTTTTCATTCATTTTTTGATTGAAAGCTGAAGTGCCATTTTTAGGAATTGATAAGGATGACCAATCTTCCTTTTTTATATTTTTGGCAATATAAACGATTTGTCCCACATGATAAGCATAATGTGCCACTTGTCTTAATAAAGCATCGAGCACCAAGTGCTTTTCTCCCCGAATTCTCACCTCTTTTTTAAGATCTTCATCCACTAACCTGTCTAAGGTTTTTATTAAACAACTCCAACTCTCTTCCCAAAGGGCAAGAAGATCATCCACCCCCTTTTCTACATCATCTTCAAACTCGTCTTCCCTATTCCTCCAGGATTTTTCTCCATCAGAAGTCAGAAAATCAGTAAAACGAGAAAGCATATTCCCATGAATATGTTTAACCATGATATAGATATTATTGTCTGTATCATTATTCCTAAAATGGATCTCTTGATCATTTAGCTGTTTAAGGGTTCGATCTCCTAAATCTTTATAGACTAAAAATCGTTTCTTTATTACTTTTACAAAAGAATGCTCCATATGCTTACCTTCTATTCAAATTTTGCTCAAGATACAACTTTTATAATCCATTTTAATTCTCTATTTCCTTATAATAGCAATTCTTAATTAATGAATGAGGTTCTTGCCTTCTTACGCTCATAAGTTGGTCATTTTCAGGAATTGTTTTTAATAATGATTGCAAGATTGTATATTTGCCGCATTCTCCGCTCGTTTATGAGAAAGAATAATTAAATATTGAACTAAAACAAAGTATCCTATTATGAATGAAAGCTTTTTGCAACACCTACAAGAAAAGTCAATGGAAATCTTATATACACTAGGTAGCAGACTGATATATGCAATCATCGTCCTTATTATCGGACTGATTGTTATCCGTTTACTTATGCGTCTTCTCAAAAAGATAATGGATAAGGCCAATACGGAGCTTTCTTTGCGTAGCTTTATTGAGAGTTTAAGCATTGCATTTCTCTATGCCATTCTGGTTTTTGTTGTAGGTCTTTCTTTGGGAATGAAGGCGAGTGCCTTCATGACTATTTTTGGTGCAGCGGGTA
This sequence comes from uncultured Chitinophagaceae bacterium, assembly GCA_964647485.1. Lineage (GTDB taxonomy): Bacteria > Bacteroidota > Bacteroidia > Chitinophagales > Chitinophagaceae > FW021-bin31. The sequence goes on from CAZYHV010000005.1 coordinate 101,658, forward strand.
TTGCCATTGGGCTTGCGCTCCAGGGAAGTTTAGCTAATTTTGCAGGTGGATTGCTCATTTTAGTATTCAGACCTTTTAAGATTGGAGACGAAGTAATTATTAATGGAATCGAAGGGGAGGTGAAGGATATTAATATTTTATATACCCGAGTACATGATTGGCGAGGTCAAGTTTATACTTTACCAAATGGTACGGTGTCCAATAGTGCAGTAAAAAACAATACGGCAGAAGAATTACGACGCGTCCAAATTGAATTCCATTTCTCTTTCAATGAGGATTTTGATCGTTTGCGTGAAATTATTACTTCAGAAATGAAAAAAAATCCGGATGTCATCCAAGAAAAACCTTTTCAGCTTTGGATAAATAATTTCCAGGATTACTACATAAAGACTTCTGCCAGATGCTGGTGTAAGAGTAAAGATTATTGGGGCGTTTACTGGGCAATTGAAGAGAGCTTGAAAAAAGTACTGGAAAAAAATAACATTAAGCTGGCTATTCCTAAACAAGATATTTATTTACCGGAAGGACCCCGAGGCGGCAAACAACATACTATTGAAAATAAAGAACAGTAAGTCCGCATTTCTTCAATAAAGAAAGAAAAACAGATACCAACCCCTGAATAGAGACGTTCAGGGGTTTGTCGTTTTGGGCATTATCCTATATCAAATCCGGCCCTTGCGGTCGGACTAACATTCAAATCTGAAAACAGCCTTTTTTTGTATTTATAATATCCTGCAATGGCAATCATTCCGGCATTATCGGTACAATATTGAAAAGCCGGAATATATTCTTTCCAATGAAATTTTTCAGCATATTCGGTCATTGCCTTCCTCAATCCGGAATTGGCGCTCACCCCACCGGCAATACAAACTTCTTGTATTCCTGTTTCTTTGACTGCCTTTTTTAATTTTTTCATTAAAATCGTCACTATCCGATCTTGTACGGAAGCACAAATATCATTGATATTCTTCTTGATAAAATCGGGATCTTTTGCTGTATTCTCTTGTACAAAATAGAGAATGGCGGTTTTTAATCCACTAAAACTAAAATCAAAACCTTTTACCTGAGGCTCCGGAAAAGAAAAGCGATGTGGATCTCCCTTTTGTGCTTTTTTATCCAAAACCGGGCCACCGGGATAGGGCAACCCTAAAATTTTGGCTGTTTTATCAAAGGCCTCGCCGGCGGCATCATCCAATGTTTGTCCCAGCACTTCCATCTCTAAATAATCCTTACACAATACAATTTGCGTATGTCCCCCGGAAACAGTCAGGCATAAAAAGGGGAATGCCGGTCGAGGTTCATCGATACAATTCGCCAAAACATGAGCTTGCATATGATGCACATCAATGAGTGGAATATTCAACCCTAAAGCCATGGACTTTGCAAAACTTCCTCCCACCAGAAGAGAGCCTATTAACCCGGGTGCCCGGGTAAAAGCAATCGCGTCTAAATCTTCTTTTCGAACCTCCGCTTTTTTCAAAGCCTGATCCACCACCGGTATAATATTCTGCTGATGTGCACGAGAAGCTAACTCGGGTACAACTCCGCCATACTGTTCATGTACCGGCTGATTGGCAATCAGGTTAGAAAGTATCTGCCCATCCCTCAAAACCGCCGCACTCGTATCATCACAAGAGGATTCAATTGCTAAAATAATATCTGACATGAGACAAAGGTAATTACTTTTTAGAGAGCGAAAAGTTCTTATTGTAAGTGAAAAGTTGGAAGTCTGCTACTAAAGCTGTAGCTGCAATAATGCTATCAGGTAAAGCAAGGCAATGCCCGAGGCTGTAATTCTCAAGAAGTTCAATATGCTCGATCTACCACTTTTCCAGATTTAGTCATTAATATTTTTAAAATGTTTATCCCGTGTTACAAAAGTAATATTATTTTGAATGGCTATGGCTGCAATCCAAATATCATTTTCAGGTATCGGTGTTCCATTTTTCCGGAGTACAGATTTTATTTGTCCATAAATAACTGTGCTTTCTTCATCCAATGTCAGTATCTTGTAGCTTGCAATAACATTTTTCGTATTATTGACATTCTTCTTTACATGCTTAGAAAAAGCAGCACCATAATAAAGTTCTCCTATAACAATAATAGGAATAAATATATCATTTGCCGCATCAATTCGGTCAGCTATTGCTGTATCTTCCTTTAACCAAGCAGTGATAATATTTGTATCTAAAATATAGCTCTATTTCCAGTCATCAGGATTAATTTCTTCGCAACCATCTTCGATGGCTTTTTCAATCAAGTCAGCATCCTCTCTGTTCCATACCCCTACAAAATCTCGGGCCGATTGTTTTTGAGCAGATTTAGTTTTTTTAACTTTCTTTAAAAAGTCTTCTATTTCAACTAAGATATGTTCATTTTTAATTGAAAGGACTTCTTCAACTAACCGTAATTTTCTCGATTCAGCATACATGATAACCTCCTGTTTTATGACGAAATTACAAGAATCTTAGCTTTAATTTGTCAGATTTCTCTACCTTTAATATTCCAAAGATATAAAAAATTATCCAAAGGCTTAATCCCTATTAAGAATGACCTGAAGTATCAATATCAGGGTCTTCACCGCTAAAAAACCCACAATACACATTCTGACTATTTCATAAATTTGTGTGCGTTCATCGATTGCTACATTACGGTCAAAATCTTTTCGATTATAAATCCGATAATAATCAGGTCAAAGAAATCACGACTGAATTGTTTGAATATGTTACTATTTTCTTCGTGACCTGTCAACCCCTGATAAATAGCCATATAGACTTCATAGGATTTATCGACTTCTCGGTTCTTAACAACGGTCCAAAATCGGTTAACCTTGTAAATCATTCACATTCTACTTGTCTTTTATCGCTCTAACTCATTCATTACTAGTAAACGCTTATTCTTCAACACAAAGAAGGGTTCATTGATGAATGCAGTCAAACTCACACTCAGTAATTTTTTGATAAATATAGTAAAACCCTCGCTAATCCTAAGAAGTTTATTTTATTTTTTTACCTTTTGACAATCAGGAATTTCTTCACTTCCGGGGAAATACAATTCCTTAAAGAACAGAAGAGGATCCTTAATAAAACCAAACACTTACTATAATCTACCGGTAAAAGGCTTTCTCTAATTATAGCCGTTTTTTGCTCCCCTACAATAAATGAGTTACTTGATAAACGGGCAAAAAAAAGCTTGAGCCAACTGCATTCTGCCATGACTCAAGCCCTTTTTGTTTTCTTGTATACTTATCTCTATCCCCTCACCCCTGTATTGGCTCCTTCTTTCAAAGAAAGATCCACCGGTTTATTTGTTTTCCAGGAACCACGTGTAAAATCGGGAACATCTAAAGTCATCGATTTATTAGCTACAGAGAGGCCACTCAGCGGGAAGATACAGCTCCACAAAGCAGCATCATAAACATCTTGATCTAACGGCAAACCATTCCTCAAACAATCGATCGTTCTCCAATCCATCATAAAGTCCATTCCACCATGCCCCCCTACTTTCTTGGCCATTTTCCCTACTTTTTTAACAATCGGCACTTCATATTTCTTATGTACTCCTTGCATCTCTTCTTCATTCAGCCAATGATGCCCCCCATTAGAAATCTTACCCGGTAATGGATACTTCAAAGCCGTCCCCTCTGTACCCACAACTTTATGAATGCGAGAATACACATTGGGGGAGGTCACATCATGTTCGATCATTATGGTTTTTCCTTGGTGAGTGCGAACCGTTGTCACATTCATATTTCCCCTGTATTGCGCTCCGACATAAGGTGCATAAAAACTATCTTTTGCTGCATATTCCTTGGCACGTTTCCCCATCATGAAGTCATTCGTAGACATGGAAACCAGGTAATCCATTTGATCTCCTCTATTTACATTCATAATCTGACAAATAGGACCTAATCCATGTGTAGGATAAAGGTTCCCATTATGCCTTGTATTCTCTCTTAATCTCCACATCCCATAATAGCCATTCTTATTAAAATTCAAGTCATATAAATTATGATTATAGGCCCCTTCTCCATGTACAACTTCTCCAAAATAACCTTGTCTGGCCATATTGAGAGTTAGTAATTCAAAGAAATCATAACAACAATTTTCCATCATCATACAATGCTTCTTTGTTTTCTCTGAGGTTTCTACAACCTGCCAGCACTCTTCTAAAGTCAATCCAATCGGCACTTCGCAACAAACATGCATACCGGCTTCCATCGCATACAATGCCATAGGCGTATGTAAATCCCAGGGGGTCGCAATAAATACCAAATCCAAATCTCCGCTGTCACACATGTCTTTCCAGGCATCGGCTTTATCGGTATACACCTTAGGATGATGTCCTGCATCTTTTGCCATTTTCTCCGCCTTTTCCGCATGATCTCTACGAATGTCACAAACTCCTTTCACTTCCGCTCCTTCCAATTTGGTAATGGCATTCAAATGTGTAGGTCCCCGCATTCCTAAACCTATAAACCCCACTCGTACCGTATTTAATTTGGGTGCTCTATACCCACTCATATTAAAATGTGTACTTTTTTGATTCGGATAAAGAAAACGACTTATTTCTTCTTCCTTCAAATCTTTAGCAGAGCTTTTAATAAGGCCACTACTTAAAAGACTAAGTCCTGTCAATCCGGTAAATTTCAAAAAGTTTCTACGATCGTTTTTCATAATGATGTTTTTGTAACAAGTAAAGCTCTTTCTTATAATAATTTAGGGGGTCAATTTTTTTGTAAGATAAAGGCATTCTTCAGGTATTCCAATTTTTTGAAGGAGGAATCCTTTTGAAGGAGACAATGCAAACGTTTTCAATGCCTGATTCAACCGTTTGCGCATTTTTTAATAAAAAATTACAACTTTCTTCTCAACCAATATTCATACATCGGATCCAGAAAAACCAATTTTCCCGACTCCTCATCAATCAATTCCATCTCGATTAATCGTTTTTTTATACTTACCACATGGGCTGAACTATTCAATCTGTATTTATCGAGTACGGCTCGGGAAGTCAATTGCTTTTCTCCCGAAAGAATTGCTCTTAACAAGCTAATCTGTGCAGCAGACAGTGTCTCTGTAGTATTCGAAAATAAAAGACTCAACTGATTAATCAACGATTCATGCGCTTCATAAACAATTTCTTCACGACACTTTTTATCGGTTCTAAACCAGGATTGCTGGGCTAATTGTTGCACATAATAAGGGTGATTATCAGCTAATTGAGCAATCAGAGTAGCTGAAGCTTTGCCTATTTTTTTCCCGGTATCTGTAAATCTTTTTTGAATAAAAGTAACCCAGTCGGCGGTCTTAATCTTTTCTAATAAGATCAAATCCCCAAATTTATAAAACGGCATAGAAGGATTAGAAAAGATATCCAATAACATATTCCTTTTGCTACCATACAGACAATAAGTGACCTTTTGATGTCTTTGCCAATGAGATCGCAATTTCTTCTGAAATCCTTCCGGATCTCCAAAAGAGGCAATATTTTGAAATTCATCAATACAAATAAGGATTCGCAACTTTTTACGTTGTGCTATATTTTCAGCCAAGTCCAGGATTTCATCGGGTTTCCGTTTAATTTCTTCAAAATTCAACCCAAATGTAAGTTCAGTCTGCATATCCGGAGAAAGCGTTATTTGAGGAATAAATCTTGACAAGAGATCTCCTGCATTTTTGGTTAGCTCTTCTAATTTCGAGGAGGTACTTTCCAAAACCTTTCCCGCTAGCGCAGTATAAAATTCACTCTCGCTTCGAAGGTCAAAAATATCTAAATTGCATATTTTTATGGTCTTACTTTCTTTTGTCACCTCTTCCGTCGCTCGTTTTACTAATGACGTCTTCCCCCATCTCCTCGGAGAGACCAAAATGGTATTCATCTGAGACTTAAAATTACGCTTCAACAATTGTACTTCCTCCTGACGATCTGTAAAATCCGGACGGGAGGCGACTTTGCCATAAATAAAGGGAGTTTGAGTCATGAGTAAAAATTTTATTACAAATATAAGTAATTATTTTATTAGTAATAATTTTGTTAGTAAATTATTTGTTACTAAATATTCTTAAAAGGCCTTTTAACTAAAAGATTATTAATACTTTGGAGCTTACTCAAGCACTAAATTGTTTATTCATAGTTCTATTCACTGCTATAAGCACAAAGAAACGGGATAACACCAACGTCATTCAAACTTCAATGGATTAAGGATTTCTTGTTGCTCCCAGTGTTTCCGAACAAAAGAAGAATGTCTTACCTAAATTAAAAAATAACTTTAAAATCGTTCTCTTAATTCTTCATCTCCAAACTCCGAAAATCTACCGGCACCAGCTTGCTCACGCCGGCTTCCTGCATGGTGACTCCATAGATCACATCTACTGCCGCCATGGTTTGTTTATTATGGGTGACGATAATAAACTGTGATTTCTCCGAAAACTCCCGAATCATATTGGTAAACTTCCCTACATTGGCATCATCTAAAGGTGCATCCACCTCGTCCAGAATACAGAAAGGAGCCGGTTTAATCAGATAAATGGCGAACAATAATGCGATAGAAGTCAGTGTTTTCTCTCCACCGGACAACTGTGTAATTGCCGTAGGTCGTTTCCCTTTGGGTTTGGCCATAATTTCCACTCCTGTATTCGAGATATCCTCCGGATCGGATAAAAACATATCTGCTTCATCCTCTTCGGTAAATAAGGTTTTAAAGACTTTAATAAAGTTTTCTCGTACTTGATTAAACGTATCTGAAAATTTTTTATTTGCAGTATTTTCTACTTCTTTGATCGTATTCTCCAATGAATCCCGGGCTTCCACAAGATCTTGCTTTTGCTCCGCTATAAAATCCCTTCTTTTTTTTATTTCTTCAAAAGCCTCGATGGCCGTTGGATTCACCTCCCCCATTCTTTCCAACCGTTTTTTATATTTCTCGGTTTGACTTCTTAAATAGTTGATATCTTCCTCCCCCTCGCGTTCTTCTTCCAGAATCTCTTCCAGATTAATTTGAAATTCCACATCCATTCGTTCCTTCATTCCTGAAAGCTGTAATTTCAATTCATTGACTTCTTCCTTTAGATTTCCCAAAAGATCTTCGACTTCAGTACGTTCTCGCTGTATCTGTCGAAGCAATTTTTCCTTCTCCCCTGTTTCATTTCTTATATTATCGAAAGCCTGACGTCCTTCATTTAAATCTTGTCTTTGTTTTTCTCTTTGAAAGGCAAGTGCTCTCCTATCATTTTCAGTCTCTTCAATGACAGCTTCCGTGTTTTGAATAGTCTCTTCCGCTTTCGCTTTTTTTGATTTATTATTGGCAATTTGCTTTGTTAGTTCTTCCAATCTATTCTTTTGATATTCCAACTCCTGACGAACAGATTTTAGGAGATTCTGTTGTTGCATATATTGAATATTCAGCTCATTATACCGACCACTCACCTCATTGTATTTTTGGTCTGCCGCCTTAAATTCAGTTTCCGCTTCTTCCAAGGCCATTAACGTGCTGCTATTCTGGTCTGAAAAAGAAGATAAATCATCTTTATAATCCGTTATTTTCTCATAATTATCCTCCAACTCCTCTTTCATCTCTTCCAGTCTTTGTTCATTAGAAGAAATAAGTGCTTTTGTGTTTTCATATTTATTTTGAACACCAAATATTCGATTTTGAAGCTGGTTAATCGCATCTCTATGTTCTTCTATCTTTTTCTCATCCAATAAACCATTATATGCTGACACTTCTTTCTTCTTTTCTGTCGTCTTCCCTTCCAAAGCATCAGTACGTTCTTTGATCTGAGTAATTTCTTCTTGCAACTTCTCTAAACTTTTAGATCTTCCCAACTTATTCCCTTCAAAGAGTCCGGCAGAACCACCTCCCATCCGCATCGTACTACGATATTTTTTCCCGGTCTTTTCAACGATAGTAATATTATTAGCTTGTTGTTCTTCTGATATAGAAGTCGTAATATAGGTACTACCCAAAAGAGATGAAATAAGAGAATGATATTTTTCATCTAATTCGAGCACTTCCATAGCGGGGATAGCATCGGGGATTTTTTCGGCAGGTGCTTTAGGTACCTCTTTGAATTGATCCAATAAGAAAAAGTGAGCTTTCCCTTTTTCCTTTTTGTCTAATAACTGAATAGCTGCTGCTGCATCTTCTAATTGATCAACCACATAATAATTCAAATAGGGTTCGAGAACACTTTCAATGGCGGGGCGATAAGCTTCTTTGCAAAAAATCAAATCCGATAAAAGTGGTGCTTCCACCTCCCATTCTGTATTTTTTTCTAAAAATTTGATACTTTCCGGATATCCTTCCAGATTATCAACCATGGACTTCAGCAACTTGTATTCATTATTCTTAGCATCCAATGTACGGTTTTCATTCACTAGCTGCTCTCTAAGCTTCTCAACCTCCGATTGCGCTGTCAAAATATTCTCCTTCGTGTCCTCTCTCTGTTCAAGCAGATCTTCTAGGTGTTCTTTTTCTTCCTCTAACTGTTCTTCTAATTGTTCTTTCTCCACATATTGCCCATCTAGTTCGTCTTTCTTCACCGCATTTTCATCTTCCAATCTGGCAATAGATTGCTGGAGATTTTGAATAGAAGTATTGGTGATGGCTACCTTCTTCTCAATATCAAATCGTTCTTGTTGTTTTTCTTGTTGCTCTTTCCTTTTGGCTTCCTGGATCTCTTTTTTTTCCTCAAAAATATGCTTTGTTTCTTCTTTTATATCCGTTAATTCTTCCAATTCCTCCAAAAAATGACTTGATTTTTCTTCTTCTATCCGAGTTTGTTCATTATTTTTCTCTACTTTCTCCTTCAAATCTTCTAATCTTTCATCTGCTCCGGAAAGAAATTCTGCTATTTGGTCTTTTTGTTCTACAGCATAGGCTAATCTTTGTGCAGCTAATTTTTTATCATTCTCTTTTCCTTGTACTTGATTAACCAGATCATTAAAAGTTTGTTGTAAATCTTGAAGTTCCTTTTCCTTTTCTGTATAAACAACTTTTAATCGTTCGATTTCGGCATCTGTTTTCTTTAAATCTGTATCCAGTTCCTGCTTACGATCTTCCCGAGTCTGTTGTTTTTCATTCAGATCGGTAAACCTTTGGTGAAAGCCTTCCATGGAAGCTTTCGCCAGCTCAATACTCGTTGTTTTATATTTCTTTTTTAATTTATAATAACGCTCGGCTTTTCTGGCTTGACCTTCCAAAGTTTTCATATTCCCCTCTATCTCGTACAATAAATCTTCAATACGGTCTAAGTCCTGTTGGGTGGCTTTTAATTTCTTCTGAGCTTCTTTTTTTCTGGTTTTATAAATGGATACACCTGCGGCCTGTTCTAACATTTTACGACGGCTATTGTCCTTATCTTTAATGATTTCATCTACCATCGCCAGTTCAATAATTGCATAGGTATCGCTACTTATACCGGTATCTAAAAAAAGGTTATGAATATCTTTTAACCGACAAACCACGTCATTGAGACGATACTCACTATCTCCATTTTTAAAATATTTGCGTTGAACAGTAACCGTACTAAACTCGGTAGGGAGCAGATTTCGCGTATTTTCAAAAGTAAGTGCAACCTCAGCAAGACCACTAGAGGATCTAGATTTTGAACCATTAAAGATTAATCCCGACATTTTTTCACTCCGCAATGCACTGATTTTATGCTCCCCTATGGCCCAACGAATAGAATCAATAATATTACTTTTCCCGCATCCATTCGGTCCGATAACTCCGGTCATTCCTTTATCAAAATGCAAAACCGTCTTGTCAGCAAAGCTTTTGAAACCCTTTATTTCTAATGTCTTTAATCGCACAGCGTCTTATTTTTTTCAAGTGGGTCGTAATTTAGAAATATTTAATGAATATAAAAGTGAAAATGTCCGATAATTAAAATACTTTTATCGTTTTTTTATAAGACAAACCATCTATATGATTGAAAAACTAGAGGCAATCGATCGTAAATTATTTCTTTTCCTGAATGGTCATCACAGTGCTTTTTTTGACCCCATCATGTATTGGATTAGTAATAAATACTTCTGGATTCCATTTTACCTTTTGATCGTCATTTTGATTATCATAGCTTATAAAAAGCGATCTATTTTGATTTTTATACTTACTGCCGGTCTGGTTGCACTAAGTGACCAACTTTCATCCCATTTAATTAAACCATGGGTAGGACGATTGCGCCCCTCTCATGACCCGGCATTAGAAGGATTGGTACATCTCAGTAAGGCCGGACCGGGAGGTCTCCATGGGTTTGTTTCCGGTCATGCGACCAATAGTTTTGCTTTGTTTGTTTTTCTTAGTCTCATCTTAAGCACAAGATTTAAATGGTTGAAATATGTTTTGTTGTTTTGGGCTATCATCGTCTCTTACAGTAGAATATACAATGGCGTACATTTTCCGGGAGATGTTTTATGCGGCGCTATATTAGGATGCATAGTAGGATATGGAATGGCGATGCTTTATAAATGGATTACCCCTGACAATCATCCTTTAAATTCTGTCCAATCTACAAAAAATAAGAATAAATAAGCCCCTCCTATCCAACCCAATTGACAATTGTAAACTGTATTTATTTTAAATCCGTAGTTCGAGATTCCCCTACGTTAAAAATACTATGAGAATGCCTTCTTCCAGCCACCCCTCCCAAAGACTCCAATTATTACTTGCCGGTTTTCATATCCTAGTTATTGCATCCAGCAATTATCTGGTTCAATTTCCAATTACCATTTTCAGCTATAAAGCTACATGGGGAGCTTTTACCTTTCCTTTTATTTTTTTGGCAACAGACTTAACCGTACGTATGTTAGGGGCTAAAACAGGACGGCGGGTTATTTTTTATGCCATGATTCCCGCATTATTGGTCTCCTATATTTTTACTACAGGTTTCCGTCATGGCAGTTGGATGGGAATGGAACACCTTTTTCAATTTAATCTTTTTGTGTTCAGAATTGCCTTAGCCAGTTTTTCCGCTTATGTGGTAGGGCAGATATTAGACGTCTTTGTTTTCAATAAGTTACGACAACATAAACAGTGGTGGCATGCGCCACTGGCATCCGCAATCTTTGGCAATTTTATGGATACGGTAACTTTCTTTTTTATTGCTTTTTACAGAACATCAGATCCTTATCTGGCCAATAATCTAGTGGAAATAGCTACAGTTGACTATTGTTTTAAAATTTCTATTAACGCCCTCATTTTTTTGCCCCTTTATAAAATAATTCTAAACCAGATTATAAAACTAATTGCGAGAAATAAATAAGGGGGGCAGCTTTTACTCTTTTTGCCACATCAGATAAGCTTTTACAAAACCATCCAAAGCCCCATCCATAACAGGATCCACATTACCTACTTCATAATCGGTTCGATGATCCTTTATCATTTTATAAGGATGGAAAACATAAGAACGAATTTGTGAGCCCCATTCTATCTTTCTCTTTTTGGCGTTTTCCTTATCTTTCAATTCTTCTTGTTTCCGGAGTTCTTCTTCATACAACCTGGATCTCAACATAGTCATCGCTTTTTCTCTATTCTCACCTTGCGTACGAGATTGTTGGCATTCTACAATAATTCCTGAGGGAACGTGCTTGAGACGAACAGCAGTTTCTACTTTATTCACATTTTGACCTCCTTTCCCTCCGGAACGGTAAAAATCCCATTCCAAGTCTGCTGGATTTATTTCAATTTCAATAGTATCATCTGCTAAGGGATATACAAAAACGGAGGCAAAAGAAGTATGTCTTCTGGAATTTGCATCAAAAGGAGAAATCCGTACCAATCGATGAACCCCGTTTTCAGACTTCAACAAGCCATAGGCAAAGTCACCATTAAACTCTAATGTTACCGATTTTATACCGGCTGTATCTCCTTGTTGCAAATCTACTTCACTTACTTTCCAGCCTTGTTTCTCTCCATACATTCTATACATCCGCATCAACATTTCTACCCAATCCTGGCTTTCTGTTCCTCCGGCACCTGCATTAATGGTAAGCATAGCAATGGCTTCATCTTCCGGCTTATCGAGTGTAGATTTAAATTCTAGCTCATCTAATAAAGCAACCGCTATTTCTTGTGCTTTTTCCACCTCTTCTTCAGAAGCTTCTCCTTCCTTTTGAAAGTCAAACAACACTTCCACATCCTCTACAGCCGTTTTTACTTTTTCATAAAAATTGACCCAGTAGGTGTTGCTTTTTATTTCCTTCATGACTGCCGTCGCCCGTTCGTGGTCTTCCCAAAAGCCGGGAGCCAGCGTCAACTGTTTATCCTTCTTAATTATTGTTAATCTATCGGAGACGTCAAAGATACCTCCTCAGTCCCTCAATCCGGGACTTCATATCTTTTAGCTGATCGTGGGTCATCTATAAAAGAGATAAGAATATAAGAAAAGAAAGTTAAAGCCCCGAAATATGCCTATGAAAATACTTCGGGATTCTTTAACTATCCATTAAATCATTCGATAAAAGTGGGTTACCACTTATCAACCTGCTCATCAACAGAAGCATTCTCTTCATTAGAAGAAACACTTTCTGTTACCGTATCAGCATCCTGTGAATCAGAAGGCTGGTTTTCCTGATCATCTCTATGGCTGAATTGATCAAAATCATAGTCAGGAAGTAATTCTGTTTTAACGTAGTCAGTAGCTTCTTCTAAAGCGTCTCTAAATTTGTTAAAATCTTCTTTATACAAGAAAATTTTATGACGCTCATAACCATTATCATCAAAACGTCTCTTACTCTCCGTAATTGTTAGGAAATAATCATTCGCTCTTGTTGTTCTTACATCAAAGAAATAAGTTCTTCTTTTTCCTGCTCTTAATCTAATGGAATAAACATAATCTTTGTTATTCCCTTCCTGATAATTGTTTTCGTTCGACACAGTTCTCAATTTTTTTAATAAACAATTTTTAAAATATAATTTTGGAAAACAAATATACTATAGTTTTATAGAAATAGAAATTTTTGATTTTATTTTTTATTTTCTTTCCTACTTAGATACTGTTTCTTGATTTGTTTCTTGCTGTTTTTCATAAAGTTCTGTATATAATCCTCCACGAGAAAGTAATTCCTCATGCGTTCCTTTTTCGGCAATTCTTCCGTCATCCATCACAATAATCTGATCAAACTTAAAGGTAGAAAAAATACGATGAGTAATAATTAAGGCGGTTTTATCCTGTAAATATTTATATAATCCACCGATGATTCGTTGTTCAGTATCGGCATCCACAGCAGACAGACAATCATCAAAAATAAGCAAATTCGGATCTTTCACTAAGGCTCTGGCAATAGAAACCCTTTGTCGTTGACCTCCTGAGAGAGAAACCCCACGTTCCCCTACTTTGGTATGAAAACCATTTGAGAACTCCAATATATCCTTTTCTATAACGGCGGCTCTTGCCGCTTGTTTGATTTGTTCCAAAGTTACTTCAGGCTTTCCAAATCGGATATTCCCTTCTATGGTATCAGAAAAGAGAAAAACTTCCTGCGGAACAAGGCTAACCTGGGAGCGTAAATCGGTTAAATCATATTTATTTACAGGCACTCCATCGATTGAGACGCTCCCTGCCTGGGGATCATACATTCTGATCAGCAAATGCGCCAGTGTCGATTTCCCTGAACCTGTTCTCCCTATTACTGCGATTTTTTCTCCCGCTTTAATATTCAAATTAAAATCCTTCAACGCTTTAATTCCGGTATGAGGATAGGTAAACTGTACATTTTCAAACTGAATATTTCCTTTTATTTCCTGCTTTATAGCATTGGGAGGAGTGAATATTTCCGGCTGGACATCCAAAAATTGATTGATCCGTTTTTGCGATGCAGAAGCCCTTTGTATCATTGCCATCACCATTCCAATGGAAGCTACCGGCCACATCAACAAATTAACATACACCACAAACTCTGCTATATTCCCTACCGTTATTTCTCCATGAATAGCAGCAATTCCACCAACCATCACGGTAATCAGCGTACTCAGCCCGATCATCAATTGCATAGAAGGACGATACAGTGCCTCTGTTTTGGCTAAATTGATTGAACTATCCATATAGCTCTGACTGGCTTTATCAAAATAAGCTTTATTCGATTCTTCTTCTACATAAGATTTAATCACTCTGATTCCCGAATAATCTTCCTGTGCCAACGTCGTCAGTTCGGAAAGATCTTCTTGAATACGTTCGCTCTTTCGATGAATAATTTTATTGACATAATAAATAATAAAGGCCAGTATAGGCAATGGTATCAAAGTAAACAAAGTGAGTTTTACATTCACCTGAAACATAAAATACACAGTAACCGTTATCAGAATAATCAAGTTCGTTGAATACATCAGAGAAGGTCCCACATAATACCTCACCCTGCTTACATCCGTGGCAATTCTGTTCATCAGATCGCCTGTATTATGCGTCTTAAAAAAATTTAAATCCATTTTCTGATAATGGGAATAGATTTCATCTTTCAAATCTACCTCAATATAGCGCGACATCACATTAATCATCTCCCGCATCAAAAACATGAAAAATCCTTTCAATAACGCCAGGGCCAAAAGCACTCCTCCCCCATAAGCCACCACTTTAATAAGTTGTGCCTGATTAATCCAATCGAAGGTTAAATGTAAAAACCAATTCTGATGAGGAAGGATGCGGCTGTCGGAATTTTGAACATTCTCTTTTACAAAATCCAAAACATACCCAATCACCTGAGCTGGAATCACTGCCATGAGATTAGAAAGGATAATGACAATCACTCCGAAAATAACCCGTCCTTTATATTTGACGAAATATTTATTAAGTGCTTTTAAATGCTTAAACATGAAGTTCAAAGGTACGAAGGAATATTCATTAAGCAGAGCACATCGGGAAGAAAGCATAGATTCAATTGCTATGCAACTTATACTTTTATTATATTGTTTTTATACTTTTTCTATATAACTGAATCAAACCGATACTTTCGCTTTAATCCTTGGATGACACTGATAGTTTTCCAAACTGAAATCCTCATACTTAAAAGCAAATAAATCTTTTACTTCGGGATTTAGTTTCATTTCCGGAAGAGGGAAGGGGGTTCTTGTCAATTGTAGTTGCGCCTGTTCAACATGATTTTTATAGAGATGAACATCTCCGAAAGTATGCACAAATTCATGTGGAATCATATCCGTTACCTGCGCAATCATCTGGGTCAATAAAGCATAAGAAGCAATATTAAAAGGAACCCCCAGGAAAACATCGGCACTACGCTGATACAACTGACAACTCAATCTTCTTTTGGTTTCGCCTTTACTTCTATCGGGAGGAGTGGTATAAAATTGGAACAAGCAATGACAGGGACTCAGTGCCATTTCCGAAAGTTCCCCTACATTCCAGGCATTCACAATCATCCGCCGTGAGTCAGGGTTATTTTTTAAATTGTCCAATATTTGTTTCATCTGATCCACATTGCCCCCCTTCGATGGCCAGCTTCGCCATTGTTTCCCATAAACCGGACCAAGATCACCATTCTCATCAGCCCACTCATTCCAAATCCGAACACCATTTTCCTTTAGATACGCAATATTCGTATCTCCTTTTAAAAACCACAATAATTCATGAATAATAGAGCGAAGGTGTAATTTCTTCGTTGTCACCACCGGGAAGCCTTTCTGCAAGTCGAAACGCATTTGATATCCAAAACAACTGTATGTTCCTGTTCCTGTACGATCATCTTTTTCGATTCCATGATCCAAAATATGTTGTAATAAATGAAGATATTGCTGCATAGTGACAAAAGTACAATAATTCCTTATTTACTTCGCTGTATAAACGATTCTAAATATAGTCCCTCCGCTATCGTCCGTCACATACAAAGATCCATCCGGTCCCTCATTAACCCCACAGGGTCGATGTGCAGCATCTCCCGGAGATTTGACAGGATCAGAAGTACCGGTAAAATGGTCCGCAAAAGTTTGGGCTTCTCCGGAGGGCTGTTCTCCTTTAAAGGGAACGAACATAACCTTAAAGCCCTTCTGTGCTTCCGGAGATCTATTCCAAGAGCCATGAAAGGCCACGAATGCTCCTCCTTGAAACTTTTGAGGAAATTGTTTCCCTACATAAAAATGTAAGCCGTTCGGTGCCCAATGCCCCGGAAAAGCCATGATAGGTTTTTCATAATCTTCCTGTGTTACCTTCTTCCCATTTCCTCCATATTCCGGAGCTATCATAAATTTTTTCTGTTTTTGATCCCAATACGTATACGGCCAGCCATAATTCGCATCTTTTTTCAACAATAAGAATTCTTCTCCCGGTAATTCTGCTCCTTCTTTTTCCGAATAATACTGTGGGAAAAGCTGATGTAATTGATCCCTGCCATGCATAACTGCATACAAGTTTTGACTTTTCGGATTCCAGTCTAAAGCCACGCAATTCCTAATGCCGGTTACAAATCGTTTTCCTCCATTTGCTTGGGATTGGTGCAACTTATTGGCATCAAACTGCCAGATTGCAGCATATTGTTTCAATAACGGACAAGGTTTTTGACCGGGAGAACCTTTCGTTCGATCCTCTACCTGACAGGCATTAGAAGGAGCCCCTATATTAACATACAAATTTCCTTTATCGTCAAAAGCAAGAGAACGAGCCTGGTGAACCGGCTGATCAAATAAAGAGACCACCGTTTCCGGCTGTAATTCCGGTAGCAACTTCCCTTTTCTCAATTTATAACGTACCACAGCCGTATCACTGCCATAATAGAGGTAGCCATCGTGAATACGCATTCCTGTTCCTCTGCCCAACTTTCCAAAATATTGAATAATATCGGCTTTCCCGTCGCCTGATGTATCTCGAAGTGCAGCGATTGTATGTCCATCATGCACTGCATTGAGAGACACATACATATCCCCATTTTCTCTTACTGCGATATGTCGAGCCGCACCAATATCTTCCGCCACGACTACGACTTGAAATCCATCCGGCAGTTCCAATCCGGCATTTTCTTCTGCAAAAGCAAGCGTATCTGAATGACTATCAGAATGACCTGAACCTCCTTTTGACATTCCATTACAAGCAGAAAAAACTGCTATTACCATCCCCAAAATGAACCATTTGGTACTACTTCTCATGATCTTAATTTTCATGTCAAGTTAATATTTTTAGAGCTATTTTCCAATTCTCGCGTCTATCTTATCTCAAATTGTGCTTTATCATTTACCTTAGCCGGAAAATTCCATCCATGTTTCAAGCATTTTACAGGAAAAAACATGTAATCCTTGTGCTGCTATTGGGCTGCTTTTTTTCTTCTTGTGCACCCAAAATAACTCAAATAGGAATGGCTTCTTATTATGGCGATAAATTTCAAGGAAGAAAAACGGCAAGTGGAGAAACTTTCAAACAGAGGAAAAGAACCGCTGCCAGCAAAACTCTCCCTTTTGGAACAAAAGTAAAGGTAACCAACCTAAAAAATGGGAAGCAGGTGAAGGTTCGGATCAATGACCGGGGACCTTATGCCAAAGGTCGCATTATTGACCTCTCTAAAAAAGCAGCAAAACGCATAAACATGTTAAGAGATGGAGTGACTAAAGTCAAAATTTCCTATAGAAAGAAATAAACACATGACTCCTGAACGAAAAGAAAAACTCTCAAGGGTATTAGAGAAAAGACAACCGGATTTAACCGTGGTCATGGAGAACATTCATGATCCGCATAATATAGCTGCCGTCATGCGGAGTTGTGATGCTGTTGGCATACAAGAAATATATATTCTCAATACAATCTTACCCACAAGAAAAAATTGGGGTATTCGGACTTCCTCCAGCGCCAATAAATGGTTAAGTATTCATACTTTTGAAGACACCAAAAAGTGCTTTGATAAAATTAGAGAGAAATACCAAAAGATTTATACTACCAAGCTCAGCGAAAATGCTTCTATTCTTTATGACATGGATTTTACAGCCTCTGTAGCACTGGTATTTGGAAATGAAAAAAGAGGAGTAAGCGAGGATGCCTGCCAATATGCGGATGGAAATTTTATTATCCCCCAAGTAGGAATGATTAGTTCTCTTAATATCTCTGTAGCCTGTGCCGTTTCCTTATATGAAGCCTATCGTCAGAAAGAACAAGCCGGACATTATAAAAAGCCAAAATTGCAGGGAGAAGCTTTAGAAAAAATTCAACAGGACTGGAAAATTTTCGACTAACCAAATCATTCTGATTTGGAGTCCTTCTTTCCTTCAATCAGCCCTAACTTTTTTTTGTGCAATAATTCAATACTGGTATTCAGCTCGAATCCTAAGAGAAGGACATAAGAGTTGATATACACCCATAACATCAAAATAATAATCGAGCCAATCGACCCATAAATTCGATTATAATTGCTAAAGTTCTTTACATAAAAGGAGAACCCTAAGGTCGTTAGTATCATCAAAATAGTCGCCAAAGTAGATCCCGGAGTAATAAACTTCCATCGTTGTTCTCTAGCTGGAGCATATGTGTATATTAAGGAAAGCATCATAAAGAACATCAATAAGATAAGGATCCATCTGATTAGATCAATAAAAACACTCACGAAGTCATTTCTCAAATGAAGTCCATTCAGCACATCGGTCACAATAACACTTTGAATAACCATAACGACGACCAAAATCACGGTAAGGAAAATCAAAACCCAGTTTAGTTTTAGAGCCATCCAGCGCAACTTTATAAAATTACGTCTAGTAAAGCCCGGAAGATCCCTGTTAAAGGCTCTGATAATCCCGGCGACAGCAGAGGAAGAATAATACATAGCCAAAAGAAAGGAAAAAGATAACAACCCTGTTCGCTGTGTATGCAAAAAATCATGAATAACACCATGAACGATGTTATAGGTATTTTCATTTGGAGTAATATCTCTTACAAAAAGATAAATTGTATTTTCAAGGTTATCCATAGGTACATAGGGCAAAAGAGTAAACAAGAAAATACAAGTAGGCGGAATAGCTAACAAAAAGAAAAAAGTAATAGATGCAGCGCGGTCAGTTACTGCTGCTTTCTGCAACGATTGAATTAGGGTTCTCAATACTTCATACAAAGGAATCCCCCTAAAACCCGGTGGCACTGTCTTCTTAAATCTATTAACTACAAACTGAACAGGTTGAAGATGCTTTAAAAAGCGTTTTACTTTATTCATAGCAGAACCTCTGTTTTCTTTCTTTCCCTAATAAAATCCTATTTAATATTCAATTTATTCAATGCTTTATGGTAAGCTCGTGCATGTTTTATATGTTGAGAATAGGTCTCTTCAAAGACATGTGTTCCCGATAAATCAGCTTTTGCTGTAAAATAATAATAATCTGTTTTAGGGGCTTTCAAAACGGCATCTATCGTCTTTATAGAAGGAGTACAAATAGGCCCCGGGGGAAGACCTTTATGAATATATGTATTATATGGAGAAGCTACCGAGAGCTCCTTTCCGGTCACTCGTTTTAAGGCAAAATCTTTCAAAGCGAATTTGATGGTAGGATCGGCGCCAAGTTTCATCCCAATTGACAAACGATTCAAATACACACTAGCAATCAGTGGTTTCTCTTGAAGTTGGTTGGTTTCTTCTTCTACAATGGAAGCTAAGATATAAACTTCATTCGGTCTTAGTCCCAACGAATCAGCTGCATCTCTCCTGCTTGCATTCCAAAATGTATTTCTTTCTTTAACCAATCTTTTATAGGTTTCTTGCGCATCAGTATTCCAAAAAAATTGGTAAGTATTAGGGATAATCGCACAAATTGCATTTTCTCTATTGAAATCATTGTGACGTAAAAAAGCAGAATCCTCGAATATTTTCATAAAAGCGATCGAATCCGGAGCTAATTTTGAAGAAAGGAATTGAGCCACATCTGCTTTTGTCCTTTCTTTATTAATCACCAACCTCACCGGTGTTTGTTTCCCGGAATGTAACAATCGTACCAGATCAAAATTGCTCATATCAGAAGTTAATTTATATTTACCGGCATATATATGCTCCGGATAATTCATGGCTTTGGCAACCTCATTAAAATTTTTGGGATGACTCAAAAGTTTTCTCTTATGCAGACTATCGAGTACAGTGGAATAAACAGCTCCATCAGGAATATAAAGGAAGGTTTCCTCTTCTGTTTTTAAAGCATGTGGAGAAAATAATACCCAGCTTAGAAAAGCTGCTACAATAAAAATGAGCAAAATTAGTAGGAGAATATATTTCCAAAGTGAACTACTTCGCTTCTTCGTCATAAGCATTAAATTTTAACGATGCCTATCAAAGATATAAAAAGCCTCGCTATTATGCGAGGCCTCATTTTATTCCTTTTAAAAAAGACTTAATCATTTTCTTTAGGCGGAACGGTTGGTATCTGACTTTGACTTTGAGAAGGTGCTTCTGTTGTTTGAGGAGCTTGTTGTTGCGTAGCGGGAGCTTGTTGTTGAGAGGAAGGTGCCTGCTGAGGCTGACCACTTCCATTAGAAGGAGCATTTAAGGGCGTCGCATTAGGGCTGGAAGGCGTAGGTAAAGTAATATTATTTTCCATCAGACTTCCATTTTGTGAGCCTTGATTATTATTGGCTTCAGATATAAAGAAAGAAGAAGCCAGCGACAAAGCTGCAATAAAGATAATCAATCCCCAAGTCCCTTTCTCCAAAAAGTCGGTAGTCTGTCTTACGCCCATGGTCTGGTTACTGAATCCTCCAAAAGCACCGGACAATCCTCCCCCTTTCGGGTTCTGAACCAATACAAATATAGCCAGCAGTACACTCGCAATCAAAATCAAAATTCCAAAAAATATTAACATATTATTGCGCTTTAAAAGCTTTTATCTTTTTTGCAAAATAAGTCTTTTTTTCAGGATTAAGCAAAATTAGTTTTCGATAAACCTCTTCTGCCTTATTAAAATCCCCATATTGTACCCATATTTCTGCCATTGATTCCGTAATTACTTCATTATCTTTCAGGTTAACATCCTCTTCCTCCTCATTATTCATTTCCTTCTCTGTATCTCCTTCTTCTCTCCCTTCTTCCTTAACTACCGTATCCTCATCTTTTAATTTTTCCTCCTCCGGCATTGCTTGGGGTCGTTTCATTTTTTTTAACCAACCGGTAAAGCTATTAACTTGTTCCATCGTTGGTGGTTTATCATTTTCTATTTCTTCCGGAAGTTTTGTTTGTGTATAGGCAAAATAATCTTCAGTATATAATGGTTGAATAGCTGAGATAGGAGTTTGATTATCTTCTTTCTCTGCTGATTCCTCCGTTTCAATATTCTTTTTTGAAGTCGTCACTTTTTCATCCTTCTTTTCTTCTTCCTCTTCTTTGGAGGAAGTATCTACAACATTTTCCTTTGATTTTTCTACATTTTCCTCCTCTTCCGGCACGGATAAATTACCCTGCAGAATATTACTAGTTGGAAATTCCTTCCCTTCATCCTCATTTTTGGCGGATCTTTCTTCTTTCAGCTTTTCTTCAGTTTCTGTTATTTCTTTCGCATGAAGATGATCCTCTTGTTGTTTGTTTTGAAACAGAGCTCCATTCTCAATGCTTCGTTGTAATAAAAGGGGGTAAAAAGCATATAAAGCGGCATGTTCCATCGCAGCCTTATTTTCCCTGTTTGAAAAAGCATTGACCCAATGGAAATGAGCCATATAAGGATAATCCTTCATGAGGGATTCTATTACCTGTTGACTTACTTTCTCGGGATAATTCTTTACAAATAATTGATGGACAGCGCTTTTCTTATCAGCATTCATAGCGATTAAGTTACTCGATTTTTACCAATTGACAAAGGCCTTATTGAAAATATCACTAACTAATTCTTTACTAATATCTTCTACCAACCCATCCTGTACCTGATCCAAAGATTTATCAGCAGAAAAATCTTCCGAACGAGAAAAAGTTTGGGAAAAATCATCATCCGGATCAATATTCGAAGTAAATTTTACTTTAACAGCAATAGTTAAACGAGCAGAAGCCGGTTTTTCAACATCCTGAACAGCCACGGTAGAGGTTCCATATTTAGTAATGGTACAATCAAAGATATAATCTACCTGATCAGAATTTACCTGTGATAACTTCGTCTGAGAGGTAATCTTGTTTTTTAGTTCCTCCGTCATTTTATCTGCCAAGGTCGGATTGACATAATTTGCTTCATTTAGAAACTTTTTAACATTCACAGTGGTTGCCGCAGCATCTACACTAGCACCTGTGAAGCTATAGATTCCACAACCGATACTCAAAAGGAGCCATGAACACACAACCCCAAAAAAAATTTTTCTAATCATTAATATTGTATTCTTTTAATTTTCTGTAGAGGGTTCTTTCTGATATACCTAAATCCATCGCTGCATTTTTACGTTTTCCGCGATGTTTCTTTAACGCTTTTTGTATAAGCTCTTTCTCCTTGTCTGCAATCGTCAGACTTTCTTCCACTTCTTCATGATGATTCATGTCCTCATCTCGTAATATAATCGGATGACTTGTTGATAATGCATTTTGTCCTATCTCTGTTTCTCTTTCATCATAATAATCTCCCTCCGTCATAAATCTTTTGTTATCTTCATCGTGACGTTCCTGATACTTTTCCTGTACTTTTCCGGCCATTTCCGGATTCTGTAACACATCAAAAAACATTCGCTTCAGTTCGGTCACATCCTTTCTCATGTCAAAAAACAGTTTATAGAGGATTTCTCTTTCAGAGCCAAAGTCTCCTCCATGCTCTGCTTGTGCTTGAGCTTTAGCCAATACCGGTAAGAATTTATTGTGATCCGGTAAAAAAGCCTTCAATCCCTCACTATCAATCGACTTATCTTTACTTAATACCGAAATCTGTTCAGAAATATTCTTTAATTCCCTCACATTACCCGGCCAGGAGTATGAAACCAACAATTTCCTGGCATCTTCTGTTAATCTGACCGGTTCGGTTCGGTATTTATCTGCAAAATCAGCACAAAATTTCCTAAACAGTAAAGAGATATCTTCTTTTCTCTCCCGTAAAGCAGGCACACGAATTGGCACCGTATTCAGCCGATAATATAAATCTTCTCTAAACTTTCCTTTTTGAGTCTCTTCTAAAAGGTTTTTATTGGTCGCTGCAATGACCCGCACATCTGTGCGCTGTACCTTTGATGCTCCCACCTTAATAAACTCACCGGTTTCCAAAACACGCAAAAGCCGTGCCTGAGTTGCCATTGGCATTTCTCCAATCTCATCTAAAAATATAGTTCCTCCGGTTACCGTTTCAAAATACCCTTTTCTTTTGTCGGTCGCTCCTGTAAAAGCACCCTTTTCATGACCAAAAAGTTCAGAATCTATTGTTCCTTCCGGAATAGCACCGCAATTAACAGCAATAAAGGGATTGTGTTTTCGAGCACTCTGGGTATGAATAATTTGAGAAAAGGCTTCTTTCCCAACTCCACTTTCTCCCATAATCAATACCGTTAACTCAGTAGCAGCCACCTGCATAGCCACCTTTATGGCATAATTTAATTCTGGAGAATTTCCTATAATCCCAAACTTATTTTTTACAGACTGAATCTCCGGCATATAATCTCTTATTTTTTTGATTAATTTAGTCTTCCTAGTAATGTTGCTGAAGTACAATCGGTAATCTCTACATGAGCATAATCTCCCGGTTTTAATCCGGCATTCTCTTTAGGGAACACCACCATCTTATTCTGATCACTTCTTCCACTCCAATCTTCTTTACTCCTTTTTGAATCTCCTTCAATTAAGACTTTAAAGGTCTTTCCAATATCTTTCGGCATTGATTCCGCTTGATGTTTGTGTTGTAAATCAACGATTTCCTGCAACCTTCTTTTCTTTTCTTCCTCATTTACATCATCTTCAAACCTTCTGGCAGCTACCGTTCCCGGTCTTTCAGAATACATAAACATATACGCCATATCATATCTTACAGCTTCCATCATGCTCAGGGTTTCCTCATGTTCTTCTAGGGTTTCTCCACAGAATCCGGCAATCATATCAGAAGAAATAGCGCAATCCGGCATTATTTCTCGAATACGTTTTACTTTATTTAAATACCATTCCCGGGTATACGTACGATTCATTCGTTGTAATACCGCCGTACTTCCACTTTGTAACGGCAAATGGATATACTTGCAAATATTATCATACTTTGCCATTGTATAAAGCACTTCATCGGTAATATCTTTGGGATGAGAAGTACTAAATCGAACTCTTAAATCAGGGCTCACTTTAGCTACCATTTCCAAAAGGTTAGCAAAATTCACACTCTGATTGGTTTCCGGATTCACCCAATTAAAAGAATCTACATTTTGTCCTAATAAAGTTACTTCTTTATAACCTTTGTCTTTCAATTCCACACATTCCCTTACAATAGAAAAAGGATCTCGGCTACGTTCTCTACCTCTAGTAAAAGGCACAACACAAAAAGTGCACATATTATTACAACCACGCATAATAGAAACAAAAGCTGTCACCCCATTGCTATTCAGACGAACAGGGCTGACATCCGCATAAGTTTCTTCCCGGCTGAGAAAAACGTTAATGGCTCTGTTTCCCCCATCTGCTTCATCGATCAATCCGGGTAAAGCCCGATATGCATCAGGCCCGGCTATTAAGTCAACCAACTTTTCTTGTTCTAACAGTTTCGACTTCAAGCGCTCTGCCATACAGCCTAACACCCCAATAAGCATCCCGGGATTTTTTTTCTTTACACTGTTAAAAGCTTCCAGCCTTCGACGAATCGTCTGCTCAGCCTTATCTCTAATGGCGCAGGTGTTTATCAAAACAACCTTTGCATCTTCATATTTTTCTGTTACCCGGTATCCTTCTTTGGTTAACAAAGAGGCGACGATTTCGCTGTCATTGAAATTCATCTGACAGCCATAATTCTCTATATAAAACTTTTTTCCATTACTTTTCTCCGGATACATTGAACTGGTATAAGGGGTCCCTTGCCGCTGTTCATCCATTACCTTTAAACCTGTAATTGCCATATTTGTCTTATTTGAAAATTGAACTACAAAAGTAATCAAAGAAACAAAAATGTCAAAATGTCAGCAAAAGATTTAAGGTCTTTACAACATATTTATTGAAATCCACTTTTGGTCTCTTTAACCACATTTTCATTTCGTCATTTCTTTAACAACTGATTGATTTCGTCCATTTTTTCACCAAAAGCCCTCCATTTCTTGTCTTGAAGCGCATCTTGCATTTCCTTCCAAAGCCCTTTCAATTTGTCCATTCTTGGAGATTGAATATATTTCAATATTTCTTTCGGTTTCACAGTTGTACTATCTGTCGAAGACAGAGAAGCTCTTGTTTTCCCATATAAAGCTGTTAGTGCATCATCCAGTGTAGGTTCCATCACTACATTAGATCCGGTTGTAGCAATCACTCTTTTTAACTGGGGGATATTAACAGAAGTGGAAAATAAAAATACCGGTTCCACGTATAGGAATGAATTCTCAATTGGGATGACCATCAGATTCCCCCGTATCACCTTAGATCCACGTTGATCCCAAAGAGAAAGTTGTCGTGATATTTCTGTATTTTGATTAATCTTGGCTTCTATTTGTGCAGGTCCAAGGAATAAATGTTCCTTAGGCAATTCATAATCGATAATTTTCCCATATTCGGGAAAATCAGATTTCACCACCATCCAGGAAATCATATTATCCCTGTTTTTAGGAGTCATAGGGCTAATCAACATATATTGTAATTTCTTGCTCCCCGGCAAAGTTCCCAACAGATAATAAGGCTCCATCTGTAATTCATGAGATCCATAAGTTTCCTGAGGACTTTCCCATAAGTCTTCCTGATTATAAAATACACGTGGATCTAACATGTGGTAGGTGCTAAACTTCTGAAGCTGAATATGGAAAAGGTCTTTAGGATACTTCACATGTTTCTTCAACTTACCCGGCATCTTTTCCAAAGGTTGAAAAACACCGGGGAATGCGTTTTCATACATTTTAATGACAGGATCGTTGGGATTGGCTACATAAAAATCGACGCTTCCGTTGTAGGCATCAATCACGATCTTGACAGCATTTCGGATATAATTTTTTTGACCACTATAGGGCTCTGAATAAGGATATTGAGAAGCCGTAGTGTAGGCATCCTGAATCCAATACAACTTTCCCTTACTCAATACAATATAAGGATCTTCGTCTAACTGCAAAAAGGGAGCAATTTTATGAACCCTGTTCCTAAGGGAGCTCCAAAACTGTAGTTTACTTCCTTTATGAATATAATCCGTTAATAAAATATTTACGTCCGCAAAATGCCAGGCAAATAAGAGACGGCGGAACCAATTATTAATGGCTATTCCACCTGTTCCCTGATAATGAGTATATTTATTATTGTCGCCCTTCGGGTAATCCAACTCACTAATCTCCGTATTGACAATCTTATAACCTGTTTTTGACTCTCCATAGTAAATAGCCGGTTGGTCAACTTTAAGCCCCATATCAGAATGAGGAGGAATGTCTTTGATATAAAAAATCGGACTCCCTTCCTCCGTTTTTTGGGTTGTCGGACTCATCACAACTCCATAGCCATGAGTATATTGCAAATGACTATTTACCCAAGTCTGTGCCTTAGGAGGCAAATTAGCATCTAATTCCCTAGCAGATATCAATACCTGTCTATACCCTTTATTGGTATGATATCTATCCAAATCAATATTATAAAACTGATAATAGAGCCGAATCTCCTGCAATTGTTTATAGGTTTCAACCGTTAGCTTCTGATCCCAGATTCGAATGTTTTGAATGGCCTTTTTATGTTCTTTTATTTGTTGAAGCGTGATAGAATCTGAAGCATTGTAATCTCGAATGGTTACACTATCCAGACCATATGCCTTTCTTGTATATTGTATATTATTTTTAATATATGGTTTTTCAAGACTAAATTCATTGGGATCTACCTGAAAATTTTGAACAATTCCGGGTAAGAATGCTTGTCCTACAATGCCCACAACCAGAAGAACAAGAGCTCCTACAAAGAATTTACGGCTGGCATAACGCAGGCTTTGAAAAAAAGCATAAAGTGCAAGAAGCGCACATCCTATCGCCATCACCCAATAGAGAGGAAGCAAAACATGAACATCAGTATAATCTGCTCCATATATCAAGTCATTAGACTTAAAAACCAAATGAAAGCGATCTAAAAAATAGCCACAAGCCAAAAGCAATAACCAAATTCCCAAATTAGCAAATATCTGTTTACGAGCTCTAGGAGTAATTTGCATTCCTTTCCCAAACCCGGGTTGTGAAAAAACAACATGTCGAGTGGCAAGGTGATAAAAGATAATTATCAGTGTCACCAAAAAAGTCAGTATAGCCAGCCCATTTTGAATGGTTTCAATGAAGGGCAGTCTAAAAACATAAAAGCCTGTATCAATACCAAAGAGAGGATCCGGATTTCCAAAAGACGTTCCATGAACAAAGCGAAGTAATTCATCCCATTGAGAAGAAAGGCTAAAAGCAAAAAACAACCCCATCAAAACAGCTACAACATACAAGATTACTTTAAATTCTTTCGCTTTTATACTCACAACATTAGGAGCGCCTCCCGGTCTTTCCCCCAAATGCAAATAAAGAGGACGAATTTCTTTGCTGATTATTCTAAAATTGACACCTACATACCCCAAAACAACAGCAAAGGTTATCAGAAAGAGGATCATTTCATTCAGCCGGATCGTCCAAAATACATTTTGATATCCCAATCCTCCAAACCATAAATATTCAACGATCAGACCGGACAATCCCCCTATTACAATAAACAATAGAACAATAATAGCGATCCATAGGTAAACTTTTTTCTTTTTATTCCTTCCCATTTAACATAGTTCTTTAAATAATCACTTCAAGATAGGCTAATCCGCCAGAAAAGAAAAACCTTTCAATTTTAAATCTTTTTACTTTCCAACCATACCAAAGCACAATGTGCAAATTTCTCATAATGAAGCCTTAAATTCCATCGTTTCTTCCGGCTATCCAAAACAGCTTCAAAACACCCTTTCTCTGCCGGATCAAATGGCTTAATGAAGATATGTCTTTTCATGTTCGTTTCTTTCTCTCCATACCATTTATAGACCGCTTCTTTCGCACTCCAGCTTAAAGTATAACAAAAAAGATCATCCGGTAATCCATTAAATTCCTTTTCATTTAAAAACTTTGGAACTAACCCTCTAATCCTTGAAGATACACACTCTATATCAATTCCTACCGGTTCTTTTTTACCAATAATAACGGCTGCATACACTCCACTATGGGTGATAGAAAAATAAAAATCATCGCCCGGAAGATAAGGCCGCCCTCGTTCATTTCTCTCTATTTTTTCAATAGGGAAACCAGGTTCTAGCGCCTTTAACAACTTTCTACCCGCCAAATGTTGTACTCTTTTTTGAGGATGTTTTATTTCTTTTTGGGGATAAACCGTCGATAAAAAGTAGGATTCCGGCTCTGTTATTTTCCAAATACCTACTTTTGTGGTGTCATTTATTTGTATAGTACGAATTAATGGCATAATTTGAACACAAAAGTAACAGTAATAAACCACAAAATCATGATTCTTTCCGATACCCGTATTTTGGAAGAGATGAGCAACGGAAATATCCACATAGAACCCTTTGACCGTCAATATTTAGGCTCAAATTCCTATGACGTCCATCTCGGGGATTTTTTAGCGACTTATAAAGACGATATTCTGGATGCAAAGCGACACAACGAAGTTACCCATTTTGAAATTCCCGAAGAAGGACTGGTATTGCAACCCAACAAGCTATACCTGGGCGTTACCCATGAATATACGGAAACCTATAAACACGTTCCTTTCTTAGAAGGGAAATCCTCTACCGGCCGGCTGGGGATAGATATTCATGCTACTGCCGGAAAAGGGGATGTCGGATTTTGTAATACCTGGACCCTGGAAATTTCCTGTACCCTCCCGGTACGCGTATATAAAAGGATGCCTATCGGACAGCTCATTTATTTTGCGGTAGAAGGAAAGATTGAAATTCCTTATCACAAAAAGGGAAATGCCAAATATACCGAAAGAACCGTTCAGCCGGTAGAAAGTATGATGTGGAAAAATAAGTTTTGAAAATTGTAAAGAAAATAATCCTACCCGTTATCCTTTTATTGGGGATTATCATCGTCTTTTTCATGTACAAAAGACAACATCAGCTTTATGTCAAAACGCTTCAGCTCAACCATCAACTTGCTAATGAGATTAATGATCTTCAGGATAAAAATAACCATTTACAAAATAGCCTGAAACGTTTTCAACAATCGCAAGCCACGAAGAAACTCCTGCATCCTACTTTTGTAGATCAAGGGAAATATTATCGCCAACGTTGGGAAGATTATATCCATCTATCCTTAAATGACTACAACACAAAATTCTTGGGAGGAATAAAGAACATTAAAATAACCCTCTCTAATCAAACAGATTTTCAAATAGATCGGGCGAGTGTAAAAGTAAGCTACTATAGAGCCAATGGTGATTTATTCAAAACAGAGAACATAGCTTTCCAAAAGATTCCATCACAAAAGACACAAACGATAACAGCCCCCGACAGTAAAAGAGGCATGAGCGTAAAAATTCAGTTTTTAAAAATCAGGAGTCGGGAAATGAATTTTTGCTGGGATAAAAATAAAAAGATTGCTGCCGGAGAAGAGGATCCTTATCGGTGTAAAAAGAAATAATTATCTTGATGTGGGAACTATTCGGTATTTAGCCATTATTCTGTTTCTATATCTTCAAAAAGACTTTTAGCATCAGGATAACTCTTCAGGGAATCTCCATATTTTTCTACTTCCTCCATTGCCTTAAGCGTCTCTTTATTGGGAACATGATAATGGGTAGCTCTTTCTAAAGCCACTTCAATAAAATTATTCACGCTCCGATGCTCCTTTTTAGCCAGTTCTTTTATACGATTATATAGTTCTCTTTCTAACCGTATGGAAGTCGCCCTCTTTGTTGTTCCTGTATTCAGGATAATACCATTTTAAATACAAAGTTACGTTTTTATTACCAAAGTTATGAATGAATATAAAAAAGGGAAATACCCAAAACCAGTCATGCCCACCGGAAAAGTATTCTGTTCTATTTTCTTATAGTCGAAAAGGAGAGAATATATAATAGAATATGGCTTTTTTGTCATTTTCCTCACAGACATAGCCCCCATCTCTATGTTTTTTTTACTTATAATGACCTAACACAGATACAATATCAACAATTAAAATTTCATCATCAATACTATAAACAATTCGATGCGCTTTATTAATCCGTCTCGACCAATAACCCGCATAATTATATTTAAGCATTTCCGGCTTCCCGGTTCCATTTTTAGGGTCAATAACCATTTCATCAAGCAAAACTTTCAACTTTTTTAATAACGCCTGATGACCTGATTTTTTCAATGTTTCTATATCCTTTAAAGCCTGCTTTGTAAATTTAACCTTATAACTCACAGCCCTAAAAGTTTAGCAAAATCTTCCTTCTTAACTTCAATGGTATCTCCGTTTTCTATATCCTTCATTCCAGCTTCGATTTGTTCAATTACATGGGGGTCGGAAAAGAACCGATCATCTTCTGTCATCGGTTCAAGCCGATACGATTTGTCCTTCCCCCGCTGGATAATGACTTGTTTCTTTTTATCCACCAAATCCAAATATTTTTTCTGATGCGACCGAAATTCCCGTGAACTTATAACTATCATCTTTTAAACTTTAATTTGTGTACCATATCGGTACTCAAATATAGAAAATAATTTTGGTATCATCAAATCTTTCAAAAACAATTTCGTTTAACATAAGGAAACGATATAATAAATTTGACGCCATTCACATTTTAAAGTATGTTTATGTTCGACTCCTCCGGAATCGGGAGGGAAAGGCGCATATGTAGTTTTACAAAAATCAAACTCTCTGATGTCAGGCTAATTGACCATTATATCCTTCTGTCCCGGCTCTTTTGAGCGCTATTTAGGAGTGTAATCGATCGGATTCCTATTTAAAGATCGTTTGTGTTACGAATGACGAATCTTTATACGTAAAAATAAAAACGCCCGATGCCTCAATATTCTTCTTCGCAAGCGAGGTTGGCACATTAGCAAGGTGAGGATGATCCCATCCCAATCTGAAAGACCGGAATGATCGGTCCGGCTATTTTTTAATAGATAACACATATTTTATTTTTCTGTTATCCATAATTAGGTTAACTTAATACTAACAATAACGTGTAAGGGCAAGGGCTTAAGTAAAATCGACTTACCATTATTATATAAAAATTTAACAATTGCCCTGAGTAATATTTCCAGTAACAATGAACTTTCAAGTCAGAACCCTAAAGCAAAATCCGGTATTTACAAAGCCAATTATGAGACAACACAGATATGCTGGCATCATATTGGATCCAAAATAAAGGTATTAAATAGATGAGAAGGCTATTTTTTTAAGTATCTTATTGATTTTCACTTTATCAGGCTGTACGCCGGTTCTTAGTAAATTGTATGGTGTACACATGCTCAAAAAATTCGATAAAGAAAAGTATAAGCAATTCGTTTTCGGTATAAATCATAATGATATTAAATTGCAGTCATTTTATGCAGATACTGCCTCTTATAATAAAATCAGGAATTTATCGAAAGATAAGGAATTAATAAAGACGCTTTCTCAACCTATACAAATTTTGTATTTCAACGAGAAAGATACCTTAGTTTCCGTACAAGCCAACTGCTATGCAAAAGGAGGTTTGGGTAACCTCAACTGGAATACCGATAATCGTTTTGACCAATTTATTCCAAAAACTGCAATGAATGTTAACTCAGCCAGGCTTACATTATCTGACTTCTCTACTTACTACCCTAATGACATATCTTCTGATAAAAAATATACCGTTATTATATATTGGACTTTGATGTTGGAAAAAATTTCAAAATCAGCAATGGAGACCGTCATTAATAACATTCATAGATTCCATAAAGAGAACGAAGTAATGATATACTTAATCAACAACGACAAATCATTTATTCAAGATTAGTAAGTAACTGAAGGTTCAGACACCCGTTATAAGAGATTGACTATCATTAGTTCATTTAACTTCAGTTTAAACGTCGAAACTTTAACTTTTAATCTTGCTCCTCAAAGAACTTTCTACACCAAAAACACAAAAGATTTCTTCGCCGTCTTTGCGTACCTTCTTCGCTGCCTCTGCGTGAAATATTGGTATATAAAATCCACTAAAAGTGCCCCCTTTGGTAACTTGTCTAAAACTTGGAGCTCAAATCTATCCGATATTTCTCTCTATTTTATCTAAAATCTGATGCGCCACCTCCATCGCCTGGAATCCGTCGTACGCACTTACCGGCACCTTTTTATCTTCCAAAATCGCTGTTTTAAATTCTTCCAATTCCATGCGGATGGCATTGGTTTCTTTCACCGGAGGGTTAGCGATAGCAATGGTTTTGGTACCTTTAGCGGTATCAATATCCATCGTAAACATGCCCTGATCTTCTTCGCTTTTCAGCTTAATAATTTCTGTCTTTTTATGTAGGAAATCAATACCGATATAAGCATCTTTTTGAAAGAGACGCGTCTTTCTCATTTTTTTCAGAGAGATCCGACTGGACGTCAGATTAGCAACACATCCATTATAAAATTCTATACGAACATTGGCAATATCGGGAGTATCACTCATCACCGCCACTCCACTGGCAGAAATACGCTTTACCCGATCTTTGACAATACTCAAAACGATATCTATATCGTGAATCATCAAATCCAGAATAACACTTACATCCGTCCCCCTGGGGTTGAACTCAGCCAGGCGATGAACTTCAATAAACATAGGTTTTAATTCTCGATCTTTTAAGGCAAGGTAGGCCGGATTAAAACGTTCTACATGTCCCACTTGAAATTTAATCTTACTTTCAGAAAGTAGTTTTAAAATTTCATGCGCTTCCTCCATAGCATTGGCCATCGGTTTTTCCACAAAAATGTGCTTCCCCTCCCGAATAGCCAATTCACAAATTTCAAAATGGCGTGTCGTTGGTGCTACAATATCAATTGCATCTGCTTCCCGTATTAATTCGGCGGGTGAAGTATATCTCTTTATTTGATATTGATTTATGACAGATTCAGCATTCGTATCATCCGGATCATAAAAACCAATTATTGACACTCCCTTTATAGAATGCCACTGAGAAAGATGTATTTTCCCAAGATGACCCAAACCGAAGATTCCGATTTTAAGCATATTTTATTTTTTATAAATAAAAGAAAGGAAGGTTTTATATTAAGCCTTCGTCAGCAAAACTATAAAAACCTTGAGAAGAAACAATCAAATGATCTAAAATTTCAATATCCAACCATTGAGCTCCTTCGCGTAATTTCTGTGTAAGTTTCACATCTGCCCTACTGGGACGCAAGCTTCCGGAAGGATGATTATGGCAAAGAATAATATGATTGGCGTCCTGCTCAATCGCTTTTCTCATCACTATTTTAGGATCTACAAGCGTTCCTTTCGTTCCCCCTTTGCTGATGGTTTCCTGATGCAATATTTTATTCGAATTATTGAGAAACAGCACCACGAAGACCTCATGTTTAAGATCCGCTAACAGGGGTTGTAACAATTCTGCTGCATCGGCACTTTTTGTTATCTTTTCTTTTTTTTCCGAACCGGCAGACTGTCGCCGACGCCCCAATTCCAAAGCAGCAACAAGAGTAACCGCTTTTGCTTCTCCTATTCCTTTTATTTTCATAAAAGACTTCACACTTAATCGACTTAAAGCATACAAATCATCATGAGCGATTTGCAGTACTTCTCTTGCCACTTCGATGGCTGACTTATTCTTGCTACCCGAACGTAACAAGATAGCAATCAGCTCTGTATTACTCAGCGCCTGAACTCCTTTCTGTTGAAGTTTCTCTCGAGGACGATCATCCTGTGGCCAAGATTTAATCCCTTTTATTGCATCTAAAGTAATATCCTTTTCGGATTCTTTCATCCTTTTTTAATTTTCTATAAAACTACGTAAAACATCTTTATTGAAAAAACAAATAAAGTCATTTAACTTTGCAGCATAAATAAATCATTATGGAGGAACAAAACAAACAAGAAGAACAACAAATTAATATAGAGCTGACCGATGAAATGGCAGAAGGCATCTATTCTAACCTTGCTGTCATAACACATTCTAATGCGGAGTTCATCGCAGATTTCATCAATGTCATGCCCGGGGTTCCCAAAGCGAAAGTAAAATCCCGTATTATTCTTACCCCACAACATGCAAAACGTCTAATGAAGGCGCTATCGGATAATATCAAAAAATATGAAGCAGTCAATGGGCCTATAAAAGAACAGGATCCCCCAACAAATGTACCTTTAAACTTTGGAGGCCCCACAGCTCAGGCTTGACCATTGATTCTTTAGTAAGAAAATAACAATATCACTTTTTATTCATTCAACTCTTTATCTTTAAATATTAAACACCCTATGAAAGTTTTAAAGTTTGGTGGCACTTCCGTTGGTCAACCGGAAAGCATGCAATCCGTAGCTGAATTAGTCACCAACCAAGAGGAAGCTTGCACGGTAGTATTATCTGCTCTTTCAGGAACCACCAACAGCTTAGAAGAAATAAGCAATTCTTTATCCACCGGACATCGAGACTTAGCAGCGCTACAAATAAAAGATTTACGCAAACACTACAATCAATTCTGCGACACGCTCTTCTCCACAAAAAAAGCAAGAAAGAAAGCAGAGAACGTTTTAAAAGAACGTTTTGAGTTTTTAGAAATTATTTTAAAAATTTCATATAGTGAGGCGCTTCAAAAAGATATCCTTTCTCAAGGCGAGCTATTATCTACCCATCTTTTCACCCTTTACTTAGAAGAAAAAGGAATAAAGGCTACCCTTCTTCCGGCATTGGACTTCATGTACATCAATGAACAAAATGAGCCTGTAATTCCTAAAATAAAGAAAAGATTACAGCGATTAATGGCATCGCATAAAGGGGAAAAACTCTTTATCACACAAGGATACATCTGTAAAAATGCAAAAGGAGAGGTAGACAACCTTCGTCGGGGAGGAAGTGATTATACAGCTTCTCTTGTAGGAGCTGCCTTAAATGCTACAGAAATTCAAATATGGACAGACATAGATGGAATGCGCAATAATGATCCACGTTTTGTAAAAAACACGCTCCATATTAAACAATTATCCTTTGAAGAAGCTGCCGAACTGGCTTATTTCGGAGCTAAAATCTTACATCCTGCTTCTATTTGGCCGGCACAACATTTTAATATTCCGGTCAAATTACTCAATACCATGCAACCGGAAGCGAAGGGAACAATTATCTCCGAAAACCCTAATGGGGATGGAGTAAAAGCAATCGCTGCCAAAGATGAGATCACGGCCATTAAGATAAAGTCCAGCCGTATGCTGCTGGCTTATGGTTTCATGCGAAAGATTTTTGAGGTCTTTGAAAAATATCAAACCCCTATTGACATGATTACTACCTCTGAAGTTGCTGTATCATTAACGATTGATAACATCAGTCATTTGTCTAAAATTCAAAATGAATTAGATCCCTTTGGGAGTATTGAAGTAGACCATCATCAATCTATTGTCAGTTTGGTTGGAAATGAAATCGTAACCACACCTTCGGTTATCACAAAGGTATTTGATGCATTAGAACCAGTTCCTATTCGTATGATTTCCTACGGAGGCAGCCGCCATAATATTTCTGTACTGGTCAAAAGCGCACATAAACAACAGGTGCTCAAATTGTTAAATAAAGGAATATTCGGCTTATAATCTTCCGAATAAAAAAGCTGAATAAGAGGCTCTTTTAAGATCTCTTATTCAGCTTTTATTTTTATATCGGCAGGTACTACTCTTCTATTGCTGCAATTCCCGGAAGAGTTTTTCCTTCAAAGAACTCCAACAATGCACCACCACCGGTAGAAACATAACTTACCCGATCGGAAAGATTAAACTGATTTACAGCCGCCACAGAATCTCCTCCGCCGACTAAGGAAAAGGCACCTTGATCAGTAGATGCCGCAACTGCTTTAGCTATAGCTACCGTCCCTTTTTGAAAAGGAGCCAATTCAAAGACCCCCATTGGACCATTCCATAAGATCGTTTTAGAGGCTTTTATTACTTCCTCAAATTGTTTGATAGATTTTTCTCCTATATCTAATCCCATCCATCCTCCATCTGCAGGGATATGATCATTAGAAGATTCTTTTGTATTGGCATCCTTTGAAAATTCATCAGCCAAAACAGAATCCACGGGTAAATAGATTTTCACATTTTTTTCTTTCGCTTTTTGTAACAACTCCTTGGCCAGATCCAACTTGTCATTTTCACAAAGCGAGCTTCCAATTTCTTTTCCTTCTGCCTTCAAAAAAGTATAAGCCATTCCACCTCCAATAATCATATTTTGCACCCGATCCAGCAAATTTTCTATAATTAATATTTTATCAGAGACTTTTGCGCCACCCAGAATTGCAGTAAAAGGTTTTTCAGAATGATGCAATACTTTCTCTGCATTTTTCACTTCTTTCTGCATCAAATACCCAAACATTTTATTGGTAGACTCGTAAAACTGAGCAATAATTGAAGTAGAAGCATGAGCGCGATGGGCTGTACCAAAAGCATCATTGACATAAACTTCTGCCAATTCTGATAATTCCTTGGCAAAGTCTTTATCTCCTTTTTTCTCTTCCGGATGGAAGCGAAGATTTTCTAAAAGAAGAACTTCCCCTGATTGTAGATGTCTTGCTGCATCTTTCGCTGTATCTCCTATGCAATCTTCACAAAATTGTACTTTTTTATCCAATAATTCGGAAAGATGAGACACAATATGTTTTAGAGAGAAACGATCTTCCGGACCTGATTTGGGACGTCCAAGGTGAGCCATAAGGATGACCGAACCATTTTCACCTAAGATATGCTGAATTGTCGGCAATGCAGCACGTATCCGCGTATCATCGGTTATCTCAAAATGATCATTTAACGGAACATTAAAATCTACCCGAACCAATGCAATTTTTCCTGTAAAGGAAAAAGAATTTATATCTGCCATAAAAAATTGTTTTTTAAATTAAAAAGGCTTCCCATGATGCAGGAAGCCTTTTTTTGTTAATATATCTATATTTTCCAAACAATGTGAGGCTTTTTACTAAGAGATCTTTCCAATTTTCTCTAATAAATCAGCCACACGGTTAGAATAACCACTTTCATTATCATACCAGCCAACAACCTTAACTAATTTTTTATCTTCATCATTAATTGTTGTCATTCCTGCATCAAAAATACATGAATGAGGATTAGAAATAATGTCGGTGGATACCAAAGGTTCCTCAGAATATTCTAAGACTTTCCCCATAGGTCCTTCTGCAGCCTTTTTCAGAGCAGCATTGACTTCTTCTACACTCACTTCTTTTTTCACTTTAACAGTAAAGTCGGTAATAGAACCCGTAATAACAGGCACACGGAAAGCAAATCCCGTCAATTTTCCTTTCAGATGAGGCATTACCTGCGTAACGGCTTGAGCCGCACCGGAAGAAGTAGGAATAATATTCATGGCAGCCGCTCTGGCACGACGCATATCTTTATGTGGTGCGTCTTGAATGCGCTGATCTGCAGTATAAGCATGAATGGTTGCCATTAATCCACTTTCGATCCCAAAAGCATCATCAATGACTTTGACCATAGGAGCTAAACAATTCGTAGTACAAGAAGCATTAGAAACAATCTTATCTTCAGTAGAAAGATCCTCTTCATTTACTCCTAACACGATGGTTTTAACACCACCACTACCGGGAGCAGAAATAACTACTTTTTTAGCACCGGCATCTAAATGAGCAGAAGCCTGATCTTTGCTTCTGAAGAGACCGGTAGATTCTAATACGACATCTACTTCCAACGTTTTCCAAGGTAATTGGGCAGGATTCTTTTCTTTCAATACTTTGATCTGGTGTCCATTCACCGTAATACTACCTTCATCACTAGAAACCTCTCCATTAAAAGTACCATGTGCAGAATCACGTTTCAGTAAATGTGCTAAGGTATTGGTATCCGTAAGATCATTGATGGCTACAACCTCAACACCTTCCTTTTCTTGTAAAGCCCTAAAGGATAGTCTGCCTATACGACCAAATCCATTAATGGCTACTTTTAAATTTCCCATAATATATTATTGATATTTAGTATGATTATCACTGCAAATTTACTGAATATATAAGGATTTTCAATTTTATTCTATATTTTTTTTTGTCAATAAAACTTTACTTCATAACTTTGCGGCTCGTTAAACGAGAATGCCGCGTTGGTCAAGGGGTTAAGACGCCTCCCTTTCACGGAGGAATCACGGGTTCGAATCCCGTACGTGGTACTACTTTTAGTCCTTTAGTCTGTTAGTCTATTAGTCCATTAGTCTGCTAGTCTGTTAGTCTGTTAGTCCACTCATCTGTTAGTGATAAACTTATCCCCCCCAATCAACCAATAACCCAATCAACTAATTTGAAAATGTTTTTCGGCCATTTCTCGGATATTTTCGCCTATAGCGAGAGAGGCTGTAGCAGCCGGAGAAGGAGCATTCAAGACATGAATACTATCCTCCTTATAAGCTATTCGGAAATCATCACGGGTATCCCCATCTTCATTGAGCAACAAAGCTCTTACTCCGGATCGTCCGGGTCGGATATCTTTCATTGTCAAACTGGGGATCAATCGTTGCAAGTTTTTGAGAAATAATTTTTTAGAAAAAGCACGTCTGTATTCATTAATTCCAAAACTCATATTATTAAAAAAGAGTTTCCATGTACCTCCATAACCCAATGAATCAAATGTATCTTTCCAGTCAAAATCGGTTTTCCCATAACCTTCTCTTTTAAAGGTAAATACTGCATTGGGACCACATTCAATATCGCCATTGGTCATCCGCGTAAAATGTACGCCCAAGAAAGGAAAGTCGGGGTTTGGTACCGGATAGATGAGATTTTTCACCTTTTTCTTTGCTTGATCCGTTAATTCATAATAGTCTCCCCGGAAACCTACGACATGTTCTTTAATATCGACATGATCTTCATGAGCCAGCCTATCCGCTTGTAGTCCTCCGCAAAAAATAAGTTTCTTCGCTTTAAATTGACCACCGGTAGTATCAATAATATTTAAATCTCCCTCCTTTGTAAATTGGTGCGCCTTTGTATTCAAATGCAATTGGCTCTCAGGTTGGATACCACAAGCTATTTCCACCATTTTTTCAGTTGCCGCTATATAATCAATAATCCCGGTGTAGGGTACCCAAATCCCCGCAATTCCTTCACAAAAAGGCTCATGTTGCTTAATCTGTTGCCCATCAATCCTTTGTATTTTTGAAAGTCCATTCTCAAGACCTATGTGATATATCTTCTCCAAATAAGGCAATTCGGATTCTTGGGTAGCTACAACCACTTTCCCACATACATCATGAGGAATTTTATTTTCTTTAGCAAAAGCCACTAACGCTTCTCTTCCCTTGACGCAATTTTCAGCCTTTAAAGAACCGGGTTTATAATATAATCCGCTGTGCAATACGCCCGAATTGTGACCCGTCTGATGAGCCGCTAAATGCCCTTCTTTTTCAAGGAGAATAATTCTCAGCTTCGGGTATTTCTCTTGTAATTTATAAAAAGTCGCAGCTCCTACGATTCCTCCGCCTATAATAGCTATATCAAATATGTTGTTTTTCAAAAGAAATGATGATTTATAAATGAGCTGCAAATTTAAGTATTTTGATTGAGAGGGACTTCCCCATCTTTTTATTTTCCTTACCCCCCAGAAATTCCATTTATCATATTTTTCTCTTTCTCTTCAAAAGATAAAAATGTCTCATTTATGTCATATTTTCAAATAATAATTTAAAACAATCAATGATAAACAGTACCTTTGCCATCAAATAAACAATCAAAACAGTATAGTTATGAAAAAATTAATGATTCTTTCTATTGCCTGCGCAACATTCATGCTGGCCGCTTGCGGTGGCAGCAGCAATCAGAACAACGCCTCTAACAACAACGCAGAGGAGTCAACAAGTACGGAAGCTCCTTCAAACGAAGCTGCCGGAAATGATGCAGCAACATCTGAATCTACCAATGACAATCAGGAAGCTACAACCATCGACTTGACAGGAAATGACCAGATGAAATATAACAAGACTGAATTTACGGTCAAAGCTGGGCAGGAAATTACTATCCACATGAAAAACATTGGGAAACTTCCTGCAAAAGCAATGTCTCATGATGTTGTTGTTTTAAAACCCGGATCAGATGTAAAAGCGTTTGGCATGGCTGCTACCAAAGCAGGAGAACTAGAAAAGGTTTCTGATGATTTGAAAGGTGAAATCATTGCTAAAACCAAACTTTTAGGTCCAGGAGAATCCGATGAAATCACGGTTACTTTTGATGAGCCCGGAAAATATCCTTTCTTGTGTTCTTTCCCCGGTCATTATGCAACAATGAACGGAACGATTACCGTTGAATAACTCAAGAGCATCTTAATAATTTTTTCAAAATAAATAAAAGCAATTTCTTCATTGAAGGGATTGCTTTTTTGTTTAAAATAAAAAGGATTACCTATGAATATCAAAGAATTGTCACCGCAGGCAGTTTGGAAAAATTTCTCTGCCTTAAATGCTATTCCCCGCCCCTCTAAAAAAGAAGAAAAAGTCATTGCTTTTATCAAGGACTTTGGACACTCCCGAGGTCTGGAGACTAAAGTAGATGCCACCGGGAATGTACTCATATATAAACCGGCCACCCCCGGGATGGAAGATCGTAAGACCGTGGTACTGCAGTCCCATCTCGACATGGTCTGCCAAAAAAACAATGACACGGTTTTTGACTTCGATAACGAAGGTATTAAAACGCTTATTGATGGCGAATGGGTAACAGCCGACGGGACAACTTTAGGTGCAGATAATGGTATGGGGGTAGCGGCCATGATGACTATTTTGGAAAGTAAAGACCTTACTCATCCTAACTTGGAAGTGTTATTTACGATTGACGAGGAAACAGGGATGACGGGAGCTTTCGGACTAGAACCGGGATTTCTAAAAGGAGATATTTTATTGAATTTAGATACGGAAGAAGACGATGAAATAGATATTGGTTGTGCCGGAGGGGTGGATGTAACCGCCCAAAATAGCTACAATACAACATCTATAAATAGCACAGGAATTGTTCTGACAGTGAAAGGATTACAAGGAGGACATTCCGGGATGGAAATTCACAAAGGTCTGGGTAACGCCAATGTATTATTAGCCCGACTCCTTAGAGAAGGATTATCCGAAGACCTTCGCCTACTTTCGATCGAGGCTGGAGGACTAAGAAATGCTATTCCCAGAGAAGGACAAGCTCAATTTGTTGTGAATAATAATAATCGATATATCGAAAAAGCCCAAGCTTTAAAAATGGCGATCCTCAACGAATTTGAATCTATAGAACCGCAGCTAAATATCACCGTCACTACCAAAGACCTTTCAGGAGAAGTGCTTTCTTCAACAGATTCTAAAAAATTCATACAAGCTTTAACTGCTGCACATAATGGAGTATATCGAATGAGTCCTAATGTAGCAGGATTGGTAGAGACTTCCAATAACATAGCCAACGTATCCCTTACAGAAGGGAATGCCAAAATAGCTTGTCTAACCCGATCATCGGTAACCTCTTCCAAAACAGATTTGGCACTTAGCTTATCTGCCATCTTTGAATTAGGTGGATTAGACGTTACTTTATCAGGATCCTATCCCGGATGGCAACCTCAACCGGAAGCTGCCATTACAGGGATTCTAGAGCAGATTTATAGAAGAAAATTTGGTGAAGCTCCTCATGTTATTGCTTGTCATGCCGGATTAGAATGCGGAATTATTGGCGCACATTATCCGGAAATGGAAATGATTTCTTTCGGCCCGACTATAGAAGGAGCACATTCTCCAGATGAAAGAGTGAATATTAACTCTGTTCAGAAATTTTGGAGTTTTCTATTAGAAATATTAAAAGAAATACCTCAAAAATAACAGCAGGGAGCACAAGGATAAATTATTGCTTTAAGACGCGATGTATGGTCTTCATTGCAAGAGGTTCCATCACCTTATATCCGGATAAGTTGGGATGAACACCATCTTTGGTAAATTTTGCTTTCATCCCTCCTTTTTCATTTACAAAGTCGGAATAATAATCCAGAAAAGTCAATCCATTTTCCTTACAATAATTTTTAATCCATTTATTGAGTTTCACAATTTTTTTAGAAGGATATGTTCCCTTCCGCCAGGGGTAATCATAAGCCGGAAGTAGAGCGCAAAGAATCACCTTTATTTGATGAGAGCGGGCAAGGTCCGCCATAGAAGCAATATTATTTTCGATCATCTTTAAAGTAGCAGGTCCTGTATTCCCCGCTAAATCATTGGTTCCTGCAAGGATCAAGACTAATTGAGGATGAAGTTGAATCACATCCTGCCGGAATCGTATCAACATTTGCGGCGTTGTTTGTCCACTAATTCCTCTATTAACAAAAGAATGTTCAGAGAAAAAATCCGGTGAAAGATTTCCCCAAAGTTCAGTAATTGAATTCCCCATAAACACCACCTGCCTTTGTTCTTGTGGTTTCTTTTCCAGTTTGGCGTCATCTTTTTGATATCTATTCAGATTTGCCCAATCCCAATCCTGTGCTATAGAAGATTGAGCCATCAATAAAAAAGCCAGTATCAAACTTGATCCTAAAAATATTATTTTTTTCATTCTTCCAAATTATAGAAAAAACAGCAACCAACAATAATTTTTTTATAGGTATTGACAGGAACAAAATTGGGAGGCGTTGCCATTCTCCTGTATCTTTGTATTTGTTGGTCATTATTTTTAAAATAAACATCCATGATAGAACAAACAACCTTTACACTAAGGGCAAGAGGAAGAGGATTTCACTTAGTAACCGATGAAATTCTACAACACTTACCTTCTTTTCCATCTCAAGGGCTCCTTCATCTTTTTATGCAACATACCTCTGCAGGACTAACCATTAATGAAAATGCAGATCCAACGGTTAGAGAAGATTTCGAAGCTATCTTCAACGAACTTGTTCCCGAAAATCAACCTTTTTACAAACATACTTTAGAAGGATCGGATGACATGCCGGCACATGCAAAAAGTGTTTTATGTGGACATTCATTAACGCTTCCTATTACAAACAAACAGTTAAATATTGGAATTTGGCAAGGTATTTATTATTGTGAATTCAGAAATAGCAGACATCATCGAAAGATTATTGCCACAATATATCATTAACTGATGTCTGTTAATAACAAACAAGGTTGTATCTTAGCCGAATAAATACGCAACATGAAAAAGAAAAAAACAAAAATTATCGTCGGAGCAGTTTGCATGGCTGTCGGATTAGGAGGTTCTACATTACAGGTAGACAATCCAATGCATTATTTTGGAGTAGGATCTATTTTCGGAATAGGTTTAACGCTGTTAGTTTCAGGAATAAAAAGTAAAAACAAAGGATAAAATTGACGACCTTTGCCCCATGCATCCAAAAGATATCTCTATAACAGATTTCACCTATAATCTTCCGAGTGAAAAAATAGCCGAATACCCTGCAGATCCACGAGATAATTCTAAATTACTCATTTACAACAAAGGGAATATCACCCAGGATATTTATCGGCATCTGGATCATCAATTACCATCAGATGCCAGCTTGGTTTTTAATGACACCAAAGTGATTAAATCAAGGATCTTTTTTCAACGGAAGACAGGAGCCATTATTGAAATCTTTTGTCTGGAGCCGTACGACACTTTTATCGATTATGCTACTCATTTTCAATCAACAGGATCCGTTTTATGGAAATGCATGATTGGGAAAGCAGGAAAATGGAAGGAAAAGCAACTCGTCAAGCAGATTACAGTAGCAGGACAAAAGATCAATCTTTTTGCAGAAAAAATTAAAAGATTACCTGACGCATATGTCGTCAAATTATCCTGGCAACCCGGAGAAATTTCCTTTGGAGAAATATTAACAGCAGCAGGCGCTACTCCCTT
The DNA here is from genome assembly GCA_964647485.1 of uncultured Chitinophagaceae bacterium. Taxonomy (GTDB): domain Bacteria; phylum Bacteroidota; class Bacteroidia; order Chitinophagales; family Chitinophagaceae; genus FW021-bin31. Next base: position 145,706 of record CAZYHV010000005.1, read on the forward strand.
GCCTCCTTATATTAAAAGAGCTGCCAATCCAAGTGATGAAGAAGATTATCAAACGGTTTATGCTGCACATAAAGGATCTGTAGCTGCTCCTACTGCAGGACTTCATTTTACGGAAGACCTGATGAATAAATTTAAAAAGAAGAAAATCCCTTCTTTATTTACAACGCTTCATGTAGGCGCCGGAACGTTCAAACCGGTGAAGGCAGACACGATGGAGGGACATATCATGCATGCTGAATGGATGAATATCTCTACCCATTTTTTAGATCTCCTTTTAAAAAATATCCACCGAAAAATTATTAGTGTAGGCACAACTGCAACGCGTACGCTAGAGAGTATTTATTGGATGGGAAATAAAATTCTAAACCAAAAAGACCTTACAGAAGAGCAGTTAAAAATATCCCAATGGGAAGTCTATGAAAATCAGAAATTGCATCCTGCAGAAACTGCCATCACCGCATTGTCAGATTGGATAAAAGAAAGGAAACAAACCCATCTGCTTATCGAAACAGGTATTATCATTGCTCCTGGATACGATTATAAAATAATAAAAGGGCTGATAACAAACTTTCATCAACCCCAGTCAACTCTACTGTTACTGGTTTCGGCATTTATAGGTAAAGATTGGAAAAGAATTTATGATTATGCCCTCGAACAAGATTTTAGGTTTTTGAGCTATGGCGATGGCTGCTTATTAATCCCCTAACTATTTTCATATTTCACCTTTAATATTTCTAAATGCTGCACCTCGTTTCCTCGTTTAAACTCAGCTAGATCTCCCTCTTTTTTCCCTATTAGTGCACGTGCAATTGGAGCAGTGAATGCTATTTTCTTCTTTTTAATGTCTGCTTCATCTACCCCAACAATCTGAAATTGCTGTTGTATTTGTCCATTATTAAATACAATGGTTGCTCCAAAACGGACTTCATCCTGTTGCTGATCGTTGGTTGTAATAATACGAGCGGAGTTAATCCTTTGGTTAAGCAATTTCAGTTTCCCGTCTATAAACATAGCAGCTTGCCGATGTTCTCTTTCATTCTCCTTTGACAAGTTTTTCTTTTCTTCTTCTAAAGATTTTTTCTCTTCCAGTAATGCCTGATGCCCTTTCGGTGTCACATAATTTGACACTCCGGACGGCAGAGCAGCTCGCGGAGGGATAACAGGAAGCTCTTCCTGATCACCTTCTTTTACAAATCCTCTACTCATAACATGATTACTTTTTAGCAACTTAAAACATCAAAATACATAAATCTTGTCCAATTAACAACTTCCGCCCTGATTTAACAAAAAAATTATTAGACCTATGATAATCAGAAAATAATCCTTATTTTTATGATAAAAATAGAACTATGGATATTTTAGAGAGATTAAAATCCGGACAAGTCATACGAGAAGAAGATCCTGAGTTTTCAAAAATTCAAGAAATCATCAACAGAAGCCTTCGATTATCCCAAAAACTAAATAATGCGACTAGTACGGATGAGATTCGAACCTACCTGGGTGAAATAATAGGTCAGGAAATAGACAAAAGCACAACCGTCTTTACGCCTTTTCATACTAACTTTGGTCGTTTTATCAGCATTGGTAAAAATGTTTTTATTAATCATGCCTGCTCTTTTGTTGACATGGGAGGGATTACCATTGAAGATGGTGTCTTTATCGGGCCAAGAGTCAATCTAGTAACTAAAAATCATCTGATGGAGCCTAAAGATCGTAGAGCAATCCATACTGATCCTATTACCATTAGAAAAAATGCCTGGATAGGAACAAATGCAACAATACTACCCGGGGTAACCATTGGAGAAAATACAATCGTCGGTGCAGGGGCCGTAGTAGACAGGGATGCTCCCAAAAACACCGTAGTTGGAGGAGTTCCGGCCAGAATCATTAAAACCCTTATCTAGGGAATGCCTGATTCCATAAAGAAAGAGAAGAATAGTCTTCTTTGTAGCTTTTGATTTCATGCCTTACCTCAGGATAAGAGCGTTTCAAACAAGGTCTTAAATTGACGTTGTTCCTGCTCCTTAAACAACACAAACACAACCTTTCGAGGAAGCTCATTTTGTTTCAAAAATTGAAAGGTGGTGTTCAAAGCAATTTTGCCGGCCTCCAGAAAAGGATATCCATAGACCCCGGTGCTGATTGCAGGAAAGGCAATGGTTTGAAGTTTGTTTTCTAGCGCCAACTGCAGGCTGTTTTTATAGCAATTCTCTAATAGAGTTGCTTCTCCATCTCTTCCTCCATGCCACACAGGGCCTACCGTATGAATGACATAAGGAGCAGGAAGTTGATATCCTTTTGTCAACTTGGCTTCTCCTGTTTCACAACCCTTCAACGTTTTGCATTCTTTGACCAAGTCGGGACCTGCAGCTCGGTGGATCGCACCATCTACGCCTCCTCCTCCCAACAAACTTGTATTGGCAGCATTGACTATTACATCCACTTTCAATTTGGTAATATCCCCCTGAATAATTTCAACATTCAGCTCGCTCTTCGATTTATTTCTCATCCTTCAATAGCATTTAGTGTCAATATTTTTCCTTAATTTTCCACGAATAACCTGCTCAATATATGGAGAACACAAAAGAAGCTATTATCTGGAGTTATGAAATAATAGGATTAGAGGAGAAAAAACAACTCCAATCCCTTGAATTTAATGAATTAAAGCAGCGCTTCAGTTCCTACTTAAACCATCTGATAGAAAAGGACTTTAACCGACTGATTTCTATTTTATACCGTATTGACATTCCTAGAGAGAAAATTTCTGCTGCACTCTCCAACAACTCTGACGAAAGGACAGCAGGAGAGATTCTTACCGACCTCATCATTGCCCGACAAATGGAAAAGATAAAAACCAGAAAAGCCTACAGAGAAAATTCAGAAATCATCCCTGGTAAGTCCTGAATTTACTTTTAATTCATCGACTTTCATCTCTATATTTTGCCCTCCATTATTGGAACCGATGGTATAAGGGAATTTAACTCCATCAACTTCTTTATAATCTCCATAGGTCGTCACTTTTTGAAAAGACTGTCCATTCGCATTATTTATATTTTCAGTCTCTTTTAACTGAAGACCGGAGTTTACATCAAAATAAGCCGTTGATTTATTCCCACTACTATCTGTAATTTCCACCTGATAAGCATCTTTTCCATCGAGAGAAACGACAGACTGTAAAGAAAGCTGATAATTCCCGTTGAGATATCTAGTCTCAGGAAAGATCTTCGTATTGTCCTTTAGTTCTTTCTTCATTTCCTCATTGACCGGAATATCTCTACCCATTTGTTGCATACTGACTTTGTCACCATTTACAATAATTTGTGAGACTACTTTATTATCCATATCCGGTAGAGAGACTACCATTTTAAAGCAATCCGGTTTAAGATACGCCCGTTTAAAGGTAATATTCTGCCCCTGCATACTTGCTGATGCCGTCATCGTTACATCTTTAATACTTTTTAATTTATCTATTCCTCCAATAGCTTTTATATAATTATTTATTACAGTACGTGCCGTTACTCCTTTGGGTACTGCTTTTTTCTCTACCACCTTCCAAACGTTATTATCGGGGTTCACATCCGGTAGGATCTTCGTGGGGTTAAGTTCCACCGATTGAAGACTGTCTTTAGATGGATATTTGAATGTCCAGGAGTCCCCTCTTTGCCAAATTTCCACAGGTAGCGTAAAAGTACTGTCTTTTCCTTTTCTATCTGTAACCTTTAATACCGCGGGCATGGCCATCTTCATCTTATTTTCCAAGGTAATCAATGCGCCTTGACTCGGATCATTATTTACATATTTCACGCTTTTCACGCCCTGATCTAATTTGTCGTTAGTAAAGAACCATTCTCTCCAAAACCAGCTAAGATCTTCTCCGGCAGAGTTACTAAAATAACGGAAAAAATCCCAGGGAGAGGGATGTTTAAAAGCCCATGTATGAACATAACCTTTAAGTGCTCGGTCAAAGCGTTCTTCCCCTAAAACGACTTTTCTTAGGACATGTAAGGCCATCGCCGGCTTAGTATATGCCGTTACTCCTAAGCTATAATGTTTCACAACTTCAGGAATAGTCAAAAGAGGATCCATTGCATCATTAAAGACACGCCCTGCTTTTCCTTGATTGTCCTGCTTTTCTTTATATTCTCCCCCATTAAACCAATCAGAAGCCTGATCATTAATGAAAGTATTTACCCCTTCATCCATCCAGGCATATTTCCGTTCATTACTTCCGACAATCATCGGAAACCAAGTATGACCAAATTCGTGATTGGTTACTCCCCACAATCCTTTTCCGGAACTTTTATAGCTACAAAATGCAAATCCGGGATACTCCATTCCATGCACACTTCCGGCAACATTGGTCGCGACTTTATATGGGAAAGGATACCATTTTTCAGAATAGCGTTCCATTGTCGCTTTGGTATATTCGGTAGAACGACCCCAGGCGTCATTTCCAGCACTTTCAACGGGATAAACGGACTGTGCCAATCCGGTCTTCCCATTCGGAAGATTCATTTTCGCCGCATCCCAGATAAATGCTTTTGATGCGGCCCATGCCACATCACGGGTATTTTTCATGTGAAACTTCCAGGTTAAAGTCTTTTTATTAAAACGTGTTTTTTGAGCTTTCACCTCTGCTTCTGTCCGGATAAACTGCGTTTCATCACTTTTAGACGCTTTATCCAGCCGTTTTTGTTCTGTCTTGGTAAGTACATCCTTAGGATTCTGCAATTCTCCGGCGCCTACCACAATCATATTGGAAGGAGTAGTCACTGTATAGTCTATATTTCCATATTCCAGGTAGAACTCTCCTGCTCCCATATAGGGTAACGTATTCCATCCTTTAATATCATCATAGACACACATCCTTGGATACCATTGAGCTATTTCATAAATCCATCCGTATTTCGTATTCAGCCTTCCCATGCGATCTGTGCCATATTCAGAGATTTTGAAAGCATAATCTATTTTAATTTTCAATTCTCCACCATGCCCCTTCAAAGCTTCAGGCAGTCTGATTTTCATCCGCGTATCATTAACAATATAATCCGCCTTTTTCCCATTCACTTTCACCGATTTCAATTCATAGCCCTTGGTAAATGACTGATTGGCAAAACGTCCCCCGCTCACCTTTTGTGTAGCCGACCCTCTGGAGCTTTTCTTATAAATATTTTGATCGAGCTGCAACCAGAGATAGGAAAGATCATCGGGACTATTGTTGGTATAATCAATCCCTACAGAAGCGGTCAGCCTTTTATTAGTTGTATCTAAGGTAGCCCGAATATCATAATTTACCTGGTTTTGCCAATATTTCGGACCGGGAGTTCCATTAGAACTTCTATATTCATTTCCATAATGCGAATAAAAGAAAGGAGACCATAAAGTTTGACTATTATAGGTAGATTCTTGATTCTGACCATAAACAAGTCCTGTCATGAAACAGGCCGCAACCAATAAAAAGCTTTTGACTATATTTTTCGATTTCATGATGTGAGATTTATTATTAATACTGAACAGCTATGAATTGCGTACTTTTCAGAAAAATGAAAACGCTGTAAAAACGGACTCCTAATGTCCATTTTTACAGCGTCTCTTAAAATTTAATTAACTGTTTAATTTTCATTTCGCTTGCAAAATACAAAATTCCTTACAATACACGTTAATACCTAGAAATTTGTTTCTTCAACATTTTTCTTGCAAAGTGAATTCGACTTTTTATAGTCCCTAAAGGCTCTTTGAGTTTTTCAGCTATTTCATGGTATTTATAACCGGTAAAATACATAGAAAACGGCGTTTTAAAGATTTCCGGAAGTTTATCGATCTCTCCTTCTATTTCTTTAACCCGCATATTGGATTCGGCCGTATTCACTACCGTCTTTTGATTATGATTCAAAAGATAATCATTAGGGGTATGGTCAAATATGGTTTTCCGTTTTGCCTTTCTACGATAATCATTGATAAAAATATTACGCATGATGGTATAAAGCCACGCACGTATATTTGTTCCTACATTATATTTTTCCTTATTGGCCCAGGCACGATACATCGTTTCCTGAAATAAATCTTTTGCTCGTTCACTATCATGAGTCAACGTAATAGCAAAGGGCTTTAAAAATTCAGAGTTGCTGGTTAGCAGCCTATTAAATTCTACAGTTGACATTATATTTATTTTTAACATTTTAAGTAATGAATCTATACAAAACTAAACAATAATCATGCATGCTCCCAAACAAAGGAACAGAAGGTTTTGTTAAAGAACAGCAGTCATTGTATCTTTTATGTTTTACAAAAAATGATTCTATACCTTATACACATATACTTGATAATCTATCATTTACAATTATTTACCACAAGATACAAAATATCTTCACATTTTTATAATCCTCATCCAATAAAATAGGAAGAAAACGAGCTTGGCAGTATGCTGTCAAATCGGCATTTTTCATATGCTACCTTGTCATTATGAATGAATCGTTTCTATCTAATAACTAAAGAGTTGTAATCATTCAATTTGAATCTTAACATCTTCTTCTATTTAATTTTTTATAACTCTCGGCAAAAAACCATCATTTATTATTTACATTTGTATCTTTTATTTTCCAAAAAGACAGAAAGTGGCTCAAATGTCCTCATTCATAAAGATTCTATTTTTTGCAACCTTATTCGTTATTCTTCCTTTCATCGGCTTTAGTCAAACAACCTTTAAGAGTTTCAATGCATATGCATATCGTAGTGGAGTGGAAGTGAATTGGGAAATTACCGAAAATCTAAACCGAACCATCAAAAGGATAAGCATCCAACGTTCGAGAGACAGCCTTTCCTATTTTTCTACGGTAGGAAGTATAGAAATTAACCAACAAAGAAATAATCGTTTTATAGATAAAGAGCCGTTCCCGGGGAAAAATTACTATCGTCTCTTTGTTTTGTTTAAAAACGGTTCTTATGCCTTCTCTAAAACAAAGAAAGCCATTGCTATTCCTAATGTCCCCAAGGGTTTCAATTATGATAAATTTAATAATGAAACTCCGGAGGACTATTTTCAACCTTCTCTTTATATATATACCAATAGAGAGGGGAATGTGAATGTTCAACTTCCTGAGATAAAGAAGAACAATTATACTATTCGCATTTATAATGCTTCTAACCAGTTTCTCTTTGAATTAACAAACATTGACAAGAACCTGCTTATTATTGACAAGGCAAACTTTCTTCACAGTGGGTGGTTCCATTACAAATTATATAAAAATGGGCACATCTTTGAAAAATGGAAATTCTTAATCCCCCAATAATAAATCAAAGGTTTTCACATTCTGCCTCAAAAACTTCTTCAAAATGTTTGACCAGTTTTTGTTTTACTTCAGTCATATCTACAGCATGCCCAAGTTCACCTTCTATAGAGGCCACTTTTTTATCTTTAATTCCACAAGGAACAATTAAATCAAAGTAACTTAAATCCGTATTGACATTCAAGGCGATTCCATGCATGGTCACCCAACGGCTGCAACGAACCCCCATCGCACAGATTTTTCGGGCTTTCATTTTATCACCAGGGGCTATCCATACACCGGTTTCTCCTTTTGACCGTTCTCCTTTTATTCCATATTCACCAATAGTTCGTATAACCACTTCTTCCAAGCTTCTCAGATATCTTGCAATGTCGGTAAAAAAATGTTCTAAATCCAAAATAGGATATCCTACAATTTGTTCAGGGCCATGAAAAGTAATATCTCCCCCCCTGTTCGTTTTTACAAATTCAATCTCTCTATTTCTCAAAATTTCTTCTCCTACCAATAAATTTTCTATATGTCCGCTTTTTCCTAAGGTAAAAACAGGGGGATGTTCACAAAATATAAGTTTATTTTTAGTCTCATCTCCCCTCCCCTCGTGTTTCAATTGAACATTTTCCTGGAGCAACTCTTCCTGTTTATCCCAAGCATCCTGATAAGCAATTCGTCCCCAGTCTTCAACTGTTACCTTTTTATTGTTCATATCTTTAATTTTATTTCCTCATAAAGTTTTTCATTTTAAAGCCATTTTTGCTTAACCTTAAATAAGATAGTTCCGTTTTGATTCCATCAATCAGGAAACAATTAATTGATAAAACCTTTCTTCTTCAAAATATTTCTGTGCCAATTCCTGTACCTCTTCTGCCTGAATAGTTTGTATGGTTTCGATATGATGGTGAAAATGGCTTTCATCAAGGTCGGAAAGAATCAGGTTTTTCCAATATCGAATTCCTCTAAAACATCCATCCAATGCACCTTCCATACTGCCCATTAAATAATTTCTAACCAAACGAAGTTCTGCCTCATCCACTTGCTTCTCTCTTAAGGCGCTCATTTCTTTAAACACTTCTAACACCACTTTTTCACAAACCTCTTTTCCGGCTTCCGTTTGTATCATGAGGGAACCTCCTTTTGAATGCAGATTAAGCATACTATAAATCCCATAAGTATATCCTTTATCTTCCCGAATGTTACTCATCAACCGTGACCCAAAATATCCTCCTAAGATTGTATTCAGAATCTGCATTTTCGGAACATCAGGATGATATCTATTGGGAAAAGCAGAGGCTATTCTAACGGCTCCTTGAACGCCATTTGCTTCGTTGATTGAGATCCGATGTTTCTTCTCGATGGCTGGTTGTATTGGATATTCCTTTTGTAATAAAATTTGTTCTTCATTCCAAGCGTCACCAAAGTATTTATTCAAACTCTTTTCAAACCTATCTGATATCTTCCCGGCTGCAAAAATCCGACAATGTTTATAACTATAATATTTCTTGAAAAAAGCCATTAAATTTTCTCTCTGTAATGCTTCATACGCCTCCAAAGAACTGTGTCGACCATATGGATGATATGTCCCGAACAAATAAGTATCAATTAGCTGATTAGCAACAAAATCACTCTTCTTCAGTTGGACAGCAAGGCGTTGTTTCTTATTTTGCTTATAAAGACTCAACTCCTTTTCAGGAAAAGATGCTTCAGTTACAATCTCTCTTACTATCGGTAATAGATTTTCGAGTTGTTTCTCTAAGCAATGCAAGGTAATGGTAGCTACTTCATGATAGCAACGCATCGTTAAAAAAGCTCCATAATACTCTATTGTTTCATCTATCTCGAGCGCATCCATGCTTTTTGTTCCACTCTTTAACAATTTATTCGTACTTAATGCGATAGAAGTAGATGATTCATACCAGCTTCCTGCCTTAAACACCCATTGCAGCTGCAACGTCTCTTGTTCCTCTGAAGGGATAAAATATACCGGGACTTTATTATCCAGACTAATCTCTTTATATTTCGGAAGATCAATTTTAAAATCCGTAGCATTTTTTATTATCGGCGGCTGTGTTCTATTCATTTATATGCGCTTTTATTATTCAAAAGTTTTTTTAGAAAAATAATATAAGGTGTTTTTATGATTGGGATTAAATATCTCTCTAGCGATTTTTAGGACCTCTTCCCTTGTCACTTCTTCATAATGCCTGTTTTCCTCATTAATCATTTTTGCATCCCCTAACAATTCATAAAAAGCAAGACTGTTACAGCGGCTAAGTACTTCTGCATCTTCAAAAGCGATAAGGCTTTCTATCCTATTTTTTACTTTTTGTAGTTCTCGTTCTCCCACCTTCTCTTCCATTAATAAATCCAATTCTTTATCTATTGCAACTTCGGCCTCTCTCATTTTCACTCCTTTCACAAGCTTTCCTTCAATAGTTAACATTCCGGCATCCAGGCTTCCATAATGATAACAATTAATTCCGCTAAACAATTGTTGTTCTCTTACCAGAGACTGATATAAGCGAGAAGAACTGCCTCCCGAAAGAATATCGGTAATAATGTCCACCACATAGTAACGTTTATCCAAGCGATCATATATTGGATAGTTACGATAAAAAGCATCCAAAGGGACATCGGCTTCTACCTCTCTTTTACGTGCTTGTGTTTGCTCTGGTTCTCTTTCTAGCTTTCGTTCATATTTTTTTCCTTCCGGAATATCTCCAAACCATTTTTTGGCAAGCTCTTTCACCTGTGCCGTTTCCACATTACCTCCGACTACCAAAATGGCATTCGAAGGTTTGTAGTGTTTGGCAAAGAACTCTTTAACATCTTCCAACCTGGCATTTTCAATATGGGAAAGCTCCTTTCCTATAGTCATCCAGCGATAAGGGTGCTTTTTAAAAGTCATTTCCCTCAACAGTTTTCCTGCATCACCATAGGGTTTATTAATATAATGTTCTTTAAATTCTTCACTGACTACTTTTCGTTGTACTTCCAAACTATTTTCAGTAAATGCCAGCGATAACATTCGGTCACTTTCCAACCAAAAAGCAGTCTCTAGATTTTCTGCAGGTAATTGAATGTAATAATCTGTCAAGTCATTTGTAGTATAAGCATTATTATTCCCTCCTGCCCGCTGTAAAGGTTCATCATAGAAAGGAATATTAATCGACCCGCCAAACATCAAATGTTCAAAAAGATGAGCAAATCCGGTTTGTTCCGGTTTTTCATCTCTAGCCCCTACATCATATAATACATTAAGAACCGCTAAGGGAGTTGTCTTATCTTCATGTACAATAACTTTCAGTCCATTGGATAACTGAAAGCGATTAAAATGAATCATATATTTTCTCTTTAAATAATTTATCTGCAATATACCAACTTTAAGAAAAGATGATTGGAATATTCTGTACTTTTTCTCCTATCATAGGACTTGTTTGCTTTTTTATTCTTTAAAGACAAGGAGACTGTTTTCTACTTCTTTTCAATAAGTCAATTATTTAGTTTTATTTTGCATTTCTGATATGAAAACGTTCCTCACTCGCACTCTTACCGCTATTATTTTTGCCCTCATTGTTGTCGGTGGAATGGTTTGGAATTCCATTTCTTTCTACCTGTTATTTCTACTTATCGCTTTTCTCGCTCTGTTTGAGTATTTCAAATTAATTAAAAACATCCATCCAGCTTACCAAAAAGCACCGATCTATCAACAAATTATTGTTGCCATTCTTATACCGGCCGGCTTTTTAATTGCCTCAGGAAATCATTTTTCTATTTTTGGACAATCAGCCATCTTTTTTGGGATGCAAATTCTGGCTTTTTTTGCCATGTTATTATTTATTATCACTTCTTTATCAAAAGATACGCTCGGGGCGTTCAAGAACCTAGGTTATAGTCTATTAGGAGGGATCTACATCGGGATTCCCTTCTCTCTGATGATTGCTTTAAGCTGGGGAATACAAGATGAAGGAATTCCCATCATTCCCTTCGCTATCTTATTTTCTTTATGGATCAATGATTCTCTAGCCTACATCACCGGATCTCTTATAGGGAAGACCCCTTTTGCCCCTAAAATATCTCCTAAAAAGACCTGGGAAGGGACAGCAGGAGGAGTTATTCTCACCCTTATAGCAGCAGGTATCTTTGGTAGCCAAAACGCCCTCCTGCCAACAGGTAGCTGGATAGCCATTGCCGGAACAACTGCCATTATAGGAACAATCGGTGATCTTTTAGAATCTTTCCTAAAGAGAAAAGCAGGCGTCAAAGACTCAGGACAGTTGCTTCCGGGGCATGGAGGAATTTTAGATCGCTTTGATTCTATGATTTTAGCCATTCCTTTTGTGTGGCTACTCATGTTCATACTCTGACGAGGCATCTCCCGCTTCCCTTCGGCATAATCCTTGGTTATCACCGAGAGACAACAAAAAAGGTATCACTGTCAAAGCAATACCTTTTTAATTTAATTTTCCCGGCAACCATTATCCTCTTCGGTCGTTCCGATGATCATTTCTTCTACCTTTAGAATGCCGAGGCTTTCTTTCCGGTTCTACATATCCTTCCGGTTTAGGAGTCAGTACCTTATGAGAAAGTCTGAATTTTCCGGAACGGGAATCGATACCTGTAAGTTTGATTTGAACTTCATCTCCTTCCTGGAAGACGCCATCCATACTCTCCAGTCGATCCCAGGATATTTCCGAGATATGTAACAGACCTTCCTTTCCGGGCATAAACTCAACAAATGCACCATAAGGCATGATGGTCTTCACAGTGGCATCATAGGTTTCTCCAATTTCAGGCTCTGCCACAATTCCCTTGACCCAGTTTAATGCTTTATCCAAAGATTCCTTATTAGCAGAGTAAATGCTCACCTCTCCATGTCCATCTACTTCTTCAATATTAATATCTGCTCCGGAGGTTCTCTGTATTTCTTGGATTACTTTTCCGCCTGGACCAATAATAGCGCCAATATATTCTTTATCAACATTGAATTTTTCAACTCTTGGAGCTTGAGGTTTGGGTTCTTCACGCGGAGCATCTATGGTATCGTACATGTGATTCAGAATATGTAACCGAGCTTTTTTTGCATGTTGTAAAGCTTCCCGCATCACATCCATAGACAGTCCATCTACCTTGATATCCATCTGTACCCCACAAATACCATCTCGAGTCCCGGTCACTTTAAAGTCCATATCACCAAGATGATCTTCATCCCCTAGAATATCAGTTAAGATAGCATAATTATCATCCTCCCCGGAGATCAATCCCATCGCAATACCTCCGACATGTTTAGGGAAAGGTACACCGGCATCCATCAATGCAAGTGAACCTGCACAAACTGTTGCCATAGAAGAAGATCCATTAGATTCTAAAATATCGGAAACAACTCTTACCGTATAAGGATATTCTTCTCCCGGAAGAATTTGCTTTAGAGAGCGTTGTGCCAAATGACCATGCCCAATTTCCCTTCTTCCCGGACCACGCAGGCGTTTCACCTCTCCTGTGGAAAAAGGAGGAAAATTATAATGTAAATAAAATTTGGATCGTTCCGAATGTGCTGCATCTTCTATTAACAATTCATCATCCGGTGTGCCTAAGGTAGCAGTAGACAGTGATTGCGTTTCGCCCCTGGTAAATAATGCACTTCCATGTGGCGAAGGTAGGTAATCAACAGCCATATCTAATGGACGAACTTGATCTAGGGCACGACCATCTAATCTCACCTTTTCTTCTAAAATCATTTTTCGAACGACTTTAGCTTCCAGGTCATGAAAATATTTACCGGCCACGCGCTTATCCTCTTCTTCCGCATCTTCTCCAAGAACATCTACAAAATCATCTAAAATCTGACTTAATTTTTCCTGTCGTTCTGCTTTTGGCAGTGCTCCTTTAGCCACTTCATAAATCTTATCAGAGGCAAAATCTGCTAATTTTTGCTTTACTTCCTCACTTTCATATGGCGTATTATAAGAGGTATGCTTTTCAGGTTCTCCTACTGCCTTACGTAATTCCTTCTGAGCGGCTATTTGTATTTTAATAGCTTCATGAGCAGCTGCAATAGCTTTTACAAGATCTTCCTCATCGCATTCACTACTTTCCCCTTCTACCATCATAATATTCTCTTCAGAAGCAGCTACAATAAATTCCATATCCACTTCTTTCATCTGAGAAACGGTAGGGTTAATCACAAATTCACCATTTATACGGGAGACTCTCACTTCAGAAATAGCTTCCTGTATCGGAATATCTGATACTGCCAAAGCGGCTGAGGCTGCAAGACAAGCCAAAGCATCAGGTTTTACCTCCGGATCGGAAGAAACCAAATTGATAATCACTTGTACTTCACAAAAATAATCATCAGGAAAAAGAGGACGAAGCGCCCGATCAACTAAACGGGAAATCAGAATTTCATCTCCGGATAATCTTCCTTCTCTTTTGAAAAAAGATCCGGGAATCCGTCCGGCAGAAGAAAATTTCTCCTGATAATCTACCGACAAAGGGAAGAAATCTTGCCCTTCTTTAGGATCTTTTGTAGCACAAACGCTGCAAAAAAGAACCGCTTTACCGACACGAACGGTAACAGAACCGTTGGCTTGTTTTGCCAACCTTCCGGTTTCAATAGTGACCTGCTGACCATTGGTCTCAAAGGTCTTTGAAATTGCTTGTAAACTCATAGCATTATTTTAATAACTTATATATATAAAAAAGTATTCCCAACCTTTGCCAGTTGGGAATATTTTAATCTAATCAACACCAAAAATTTATTGAAAAGTGCCCTTCTATTTCCTAAGGCCTAATTTCTTAATAAGGGCACGATACCCTTCAAGATCTTTCCTTGAAAGATAAGTAAGTAACCGCTTCCGTCTTCCCACCATTTTCAGCAAGCCTCTATTTGAAGCAAAATCCTTCTTATTCCCTTTCATGTGCGCAGAAATTCCGTTTATGCGCTCAGTCAATAGCGCAATCTGACCTTCAATAGATCCGGTATTGGTCTCGTTTCCTCCAAATTCTTTAAAAATTTCGGCCTTTCTTTCTTTTGTTAAATATGGCATTTCTTAAAAATAATAATTTTCACATTAATTTTCGCTGCAAAGGTAATTAAATAATGATATTATAAAAATCGAATTTCCTTTTTTCTTTTTTTTATTCTAAATTCATTTGGGCATTATTGGCAATTTTCCCATCTTCTGTTCGTAACATCCGAGAAGGAAATTTTTGCATGACAATATAATCATGGGTGGCCATGACTATAGAAGTATCACTTTCTCTACATATTTTAAAGAGTAATTTCATAATGCCGTCTGCTGTCTTAGGATCCAGATTCCCTGTAGGCTCATCTGCTAAAATTAATTTGGGAGAATTCAACAGAGCCCTGGCTATATCTATTCTTTGTTGTTCACCACCGGAAAGTTCATAAGGCATTTTAAAACCTTTGGTTCCCAATCCGACTTTCCCGAGAACATCTTTAATTCTCTCATCAATTAATGCCGCATCATCCCATCCGGTTGCTTTTAACACAAATTTTAAATTATCCTGAACATTTCTGTCCGTCAAAAGCTGAAAATCTTGAAAAACCACGCCCAGATTTCGACGTAAATAAGGAATCGTCTTCCAATTCATCTCTTTCAAATTAAAGCCAACGACAGAGCCTTCTCCCTCTTTTAAAGGTAATGCTCCATAAAGCGTCTTTAAAAGGCTGGACTTGCCGGTGCCGGTACGACCAATCAGATAAACAAATTCCCCTTTCCCTACAGTCACATTTACATCACTGAGGATCAAAGATTCTCCTTGATAAATATTACCATTTCTTAATTTAATAAGTTCATTTTCCATAATAATCTTCTCAAGATAAGGCAAAGATAGGTTTTATCGCGTTAAATGAAAGGCTTGTTTTACCTCATCATAATTTTTCAAATCTACATTGGGATGCATTTCGATAGCTTGCGCATCAATCAGAACTACTTTTGCCCAAATTTCACCATCAGGAGGATTCGCTATTATTCTTCCATCAATATCACTCATCTCTATATCTACTTGTCCTTTCGACTGTATAGGAATATAACTTAACAGATTATATACCTCGGGAATCGGCTCATATTCTCCGTCCTTAAAGGAAAGATACACCAAAACAGCACCATGATCTAGAATTGCATCTGTTAATTCAGGGATCGATAAGGTTGCATACCATGCTATGGAATCACTATTGGGTTCCCAATCTTCAGGTTGAATAGAATACACCACCCCCTTAGCATTTCCTTCGTCATGCACCACTTGCCTTTCAGTCTTCGTACAAGAAGCCAGCGTAAAAACAGTTAAAATTAAAAATAAAATTGTTGCTTTCATCATTCTTCATATTTAACAGTAATTAAATCAAACTTTGAGCCAGTTTTTCATTGATGGGGAATTAAACGTTAAGCTTTTTGCTTTACGCATCATCTAATATATAAATGTTCCAAAATCCGAATGAATATGGAGTTCCTTTTTATCGGACGCTTCCACTCTTCCTATTATTTTCGCATCGATATCGAAAGAGGTCGAAATGGCTATCAAATCCTTCGCGATAGCTTCAGGCACATACAATTCCATCCGATGTCCCATATTAAAGACCTGATACATTTCTTTCCAGTCTGCTCCCGACTCTTCCTGAATAAGTTGGAACAATGGCGGCAAATCAAATAAATTATTTTTTATAATTTTCAATTGATCTACAAAATGTAACACTTTCGTCTGTGCTCCTCCGCTACAGTGAATCATCCCATGAATCTGTGCGCTGTACTGCTGCAATATCTTCTTTATTACAGGAGCATAAGTACGTGTAGGAGATAAAACCAGTTTACCAACCGGCATATCACCAAATCCCGGTATCGTGATGGTATCAGTTAAGTTTTTCGATCCGCTGTACGTCACTGCATCGGCTAATCCTTCATCAAACGTCTCCGGATATTGCGCTGCCACTTTTTTATTAAATACATCATGACGTGCTGAAGTCAATCCATTACTTCCCATACCACCATTGTAAGTCTGTTCATAAGAAGCTTTTCCAAAAGAGGCCAACCCGACAATGACATCCCCGGCCTGAATATTTTCATTAGAAATCACATCTTTTCGCTTCATCCTGGCCGTTACGGTAGAGTCCACGATAATGGTTCGAACAAGATCTCCTACATCTGCCGTTTCTCCCCCGGTAGAATATATAGGAAATCCGTGATCTCTTAAATCAGCCAACACTTCTTCCGAGCCTTCAATAATTGCCGCAATTACTTCTCCGGGAATTTTATTTTTATTTCTACCAATGGTAGAAGACATTAATACACTATCCATAGCTCCTACACACAACAAATCATCGGTATTCATAACGATGGCATCCTGTGCAATGCCTTTCCAGACACTTAAATCCCCCGTCTCTTTCCAATAAGCATAAGCCAGTGACGATTTTGTTCCGGCGCCATCGGCATGCATGATATTGCAATAAGCGTCATCTCCGCCCAGATAATCCGGAATAATTTTACAAAAAGCTTTAGGATACAATCCTTTATCTACAGATTGAATGGCTTTATGAACCTCTTCTTTTGCAGCGGACACCCCGCGTTTTTCATATAACGAGCTACTCAAGACTACTATTTTTTTTAACGAATAAAGGACAAAAGTAATTAATAATAGAACAATATAGCAGGATACCAAACAATCATTTATCTTTGCCCAAAATAAAATTAAAACACCTCTTTCTATGGAAATGACAGCGGATGCCGCCAAACAGTTGGGACTAACAGCTGAAGAATTCGAAAAAATCAAAGAAATATTAGGACGTACGCCTAACTTTACGGAACTGAGTATGTATTCCGTCATGTGGAGTGAACACTGTAGCTATAAAAATTCTATTGCTTTAATAAAAACGCTCCCGCAAGAAGGCAGCAATCTGCTCGTAAAAGCAGGAGAAGAAAATGCGGGACTGGTAGATATTGGTGACGGTTTAGCTTGTGTCTTCAAGATTGAATCTCACAATCATCCTTCTGCCGTAGAACCTTTTCAAGGAGCGGCAACAGGAGTAGGAGGTATCCATCGGGATATTTTTACAATGGGAGCACGCCCTATTGCTTCCCTCAATAGTTTAAGATTTGGAAACGCCAGAGATCCGAAGACGCAACACCTACTCAAAGGTATTGTAAAAGGAATTGGTCATTACGGCAATTGTTTTGGAGTTCCTACCGTTGGAGGAGAAGTTTACTTTGAAGATTGTTATAACACGAATCCGCTGGTCAATGCTATGAGTGTCGGAATTGTCAAAGTAGGAGAAACGGTTTCTGCTACTTCTTATGGTCCGGGAAATCCTGTATTTATTGTTGGATCAGACACCGGGAAAGACGGGATTGGAGGTGCTTCATTTGCCTCTGCCAATCTGAGTGACGACAGCGCTGAAGATCTTCCCTCTGTTCAAGTGGGAGACCCCTTCCAAGAAAAGAAATTACTGGAAGCCTGTCTGGAAGTTATTCCTACCGGTGCCCTCATCGGCATGCAGGACATGGGAGCCGCAGGTATTACCTGTTCCTCGGCCGAAATGAGTGAAAAAGGTGGCTGCGGAATGAAAATAGACTTAGGAAAAGTACCTACCCGTCAAGACAACATGAAAGCTTGGGAAATGCTCCTTAGCGAAAGTCAGGAACGCATGCTGATTGTTGTAAAGAAAGGTAGAGAGAAAGAGGTATTGGATATTTTTGAGAAATGGGATCTCAATTGTGTACAGATTGGAGAGGTTACCGAAAATCCTAACTTAGAATTTTATTTAGATGGAAAATTGGAAGCTGATGTTCCAGCGGCCAGCATGGTACTCGGAGGAGGTGCTCCGGTATATCACAGAGAAACAGCAGTTCCTCAATATTTTAAGAAGATTCAAGCTTTTGATCCCGATAAAATAACCGTTCCTGAGGATCTAAGATCTATCGCACAACAACTGACAACATCACTGAATATTGCGTCTAAATCCTGGATTGCAACACAATATGACAGTACTGTAGGAGCCGCAAATACCTCTACCAATCATCCTTCCGATGCTGCGGTAAGCCTTATTAAAGGAAAAAACAAAGGAATAGCCATGACTACCGATTGTAATGGCAGATATGTCTATGCCGATCCGGAAAAAGGAGGCATTATTGCAGTGGCAGAAGCCGCAAGAAATATTGTATGTACCGGTGGAATACCCGTAGCCATCACCAATTGTCTTAATTTTGGCAATCCTTATAATCCGGAAGTCTATTACCAATTTACGCAAGCATTAAAAGGAATGGGAATTGCCTGTAAACGCTTTGACACCCCGGTTACCGGTGGAAACGTCAGTTTTTACAATCAATCACCAAACGGACCTGTTTATCCTACTCCTGTTATTGGAATGGTAGGAATGATTGACGATCTAGCCAAGAAAATGACACTCGACTTCAAAAATGAGGGAGACCAAATTTACCTTCTTGGGAAAAGTAGAGATGATATAGCCAGTTCTACCTATTTAAGTAAGATACTAAAAGAGGAAAACAGTCCTGCTCCTTACATTGATATAGAAGAAGAATTTCAATTACAGGAAACTGTCAAGGATTTAATCCGAACCGGACAAATCAAATCTGCTCATGATATTAGTGATGGCGGATTGTTTATCACTTTGTTAGAGAGTGCAATACCTAATAATTTAGGATTCAAGATAGCAACAGATGCTGCCATCCGTAAAGATGCATATCTATTTGGCGAAGCACAAAGTCGTGTAGTGGTTTCTATAGAGAAGAAAAACGAAAAAGAATTTGAATCTTCCTTAAAAGGAATCTCTTTTGAAAAACTCGGATCTGTTACTTCGGATTCCATCCAAATAGATCAGGAAAACTGGGGTAATATTTCCAAATGGAAGGAAGATTATAACAATGCTTTAGCAAATAACATGGAAGAGGAGAAAGAAGCCCTATAATTCAGAATCTGACAGAAAAGGCAGAAAATAAAATCTGTCTTTTCTGCTTTTTAAACTGTCATATTTTTTCTAACTTCACATTTTCCGGCATAGGAAAGCAAGAACATTATGGAGAAAAAAGTAGAATTGGAAATTGTCGCCTTATCGCATAGTATTACTCAAACTCATTCCTATGCAGTGGTTTTAGGGGAACGCAACGGACTCAAAAGATTACCAATTGTCATTGGTGGATTTGAGGCTCAAGCTATCGCTGTGGCACTAGAACGAATGCAACCCAGTCGTCCACTTACCCACGACATGATGAAAAACTTTATGGAAGCCTTTGATATTCATTTAGAAGAAGTGATCATTAATAATCTGAACGAAGGTATTTTTTACGCAAAGTTGATTTGCTCGGGTAAAGAAGGCTCCATGGAAATCGATTCCAGAACCTCCGATGCACTGGCCTTAGCTGTTCGCTTCGCCTGCCCTATTTTTACATATGAATCTATTCTTGAAAAGGCAGGAATCAGTATGGACGAAAAAACGGAAGGAGAACAAAAAACTCAGTCATCACAAAACCAAGGTTCAGAAGAGGATCTTAGCCAAATGAGCACAGAAGAATTAAATGAACTATTGAAAGAAGTATTGGAAAAAGAAGATTATATCAGAGCCATCGCCATTCGAGATGAAATCAACAGCAGAAAATAACCACAGCTTTCCGGTATTCCTCAGTCATACTATCCATTGTTTAATCAAAGCTTGAAGGTGCCTACTTCCCATGATAACATTTCCTAACTGTAAAATTAATATCGGACTGCGGATTCTTAATCGCCGGGCAGATGGCTTTCATAATATCAGTACGGTATTTTTTCCGCTTCCTTTTTATGATCTTTTGGAAATCATCCCTTCCGACAAACAAAGGCTTCATCTATCAGGCATTCCCATTGAGGGAAATGAAAAACATAATTTATGTCTTCAAGCCTACGATTTGTTAAAAAAGGATTTTCCAAAATTACCTCCCTATTCTATTTATTTACATAAAAATATTCCGATGGGAGCCGGCTTGGGGGGAGGATCTGCCAATGCTGCCTTCATGTTGAAATTGATTAATGATAAAGCCCAACTGCAACTTTCTAAAAAAGAATTGCTCAACTATGCGGCTCATTTGGGTAGCGATTGCAGTTTTTTTATCGAAAACACACCCTGTCTGGCCAAAAATAGAGGAGAAACCTTAACCCCAATTTCCATCCCTCATTTAAAAGGCTATCATCTCCTTTTATTTACTCCCGATATTCCAATCAATACCGCTCAAGCCTATCAAAATATCCAACCTGAATCGGAAGAAATCCCCTTATCTTACCTGATCCAAAAGCCGGTTAAGACCTGGAAAAAGTATATTAAAAACGACTTTGAAAAAGTAGTCTTCAAAAAACAGCCTCTGTTAAAAGAAATAAAAGAAGCCCTTTATTCTCATGGTGCAGTTTATGCAGCTTTGAGTGGAAGTGGCAGTACGGTCTATGGATTGTTTGCCCAAAAGCCGAATATTTCTTCTTTTTCTTTCAACAACACGCTTGTTAAACATTTTCCTTTAGATTAACCCGCATTATTCATGAGATTAGCTTTTTGTAGCTACAAGGTGGTACAT
>CAZYHV010000006.1:0-141075 GCA_964647485.1 uncultured Chitinophagaceae bacterium
GGACGTTGCCATATTTATTAAAAACCTTCGTTAATTATTTAACGAAGGTTTTTTTTTATGCCTTTCTCTTTTTATGTATGACGTTAAAGTTATTTTTTTTTCTTAGATTAGCGTCTTTATTTCATCAAAATAATTATAGTATTGAATATTCCTATTTTTAGAAGTGGTACAAAAAATATATCTTCTATTCTTCAGTCCATTGTTTTTAGTGGATGCAATATTCGTTGCTATTTAATAATTATCTCATTTTGTCTATATAATACCTTGATTATCCCTTTTGAAAGGGAGAGGTTAATGATTATGTCTTATGGAAAGAAGTCTGGTAGATCGATCCAAACGTGAGCTGTGGGGACATCCTGTAGGTCTCTACTTTTTATTTATGACCGAAATGTGGGAGCGTTTCTCCTATTATGGTATGAGAGGCATTCTGGTCTTATATCTGGTTCAGGTGACCAACAGCGTGAATCCCGGTTTAGGATGGACACATGCCAATGCCCTAGCTTTATATGGTTGGTACACCATGCTGGTTTATGTGGCATGTATTCCCGGAGGTATCATTGCAGATAAGTTGCTCGGACAGAAGGATACGGTACTTATTGGAGGAATATTGCTTACATTAGGACATAGTATTCTTGCTGTTAAAGCCATGTGGGCGTTTTATACCGGATTAATCTTAATTGTATTGGGTGTAGGGCTTTTAAAAGCCAATATCTCAACGATGGTGGGAGGACTGTATAAGAAAGGAGATATACGACGAGACAAAGGGTTCAGTATTTTTTATATGGGAATCAATTCAGGTTCCTTAATGGCAACTTTAATTGTAGGATGGCTGGGGACTACCAAAGGCTGGCATGTTGGTTTCGGGGTGGCCGGAGTGGGTATGTTTGTGGGACTGCTTGTTTATATTTGGGGTCGGCGATTCCTAAAAACCGTAGGAAACAGATTAACGAATAAAGAACAGGGGGAAGGAGCAACTTTTGCTGATTTGTTTAAAAACCTTTTAAAAACTAAACTACAGTTAGGTATAACCGGCTTATTGGTTATTTGCTCACTGTATTGGATGGTAGCCGAATCTGTTGCCTATGGATTGCTTTATGTATTTATCAGTTTGGTTGTGGGCATGATGCTAATGATGTATAAGGACCTCGATACGAAGGTGATGAAAGACCGTTTCATCATTATTATCATCACGTTTTTGATGACCATTGTCTTTTGGGCAGCTTATGAACAAGCAGGAGGTTTATTAACGATATATGCTTCTGAAAAAACCAATCGAATGGTGAATTGGTTAAACTTTAAAGTCCCGGCGCCATGGTTCCTTACATTTAACCCCATCTTTATTATTCTGTTTGCAGTTCCTGTTGCCGGTTTCTGGGCTGCCAGAAAGTTGAAAGGCCATCAGGCCAGTTCTATATATAAGATGGCAATGGGCATTATTATTATGGGGCTGGGTTTCCTTTTTATGGTTTTTGCCTCCTTACAATTTCAGAGTGCCGGATACTCTGCGATGTTTTGGCTGATTCTCTGTTACTTTTTTAATACAATAGGAGAGTTAAGTTCATCTCCTGTTTCTTTGTCTTTTATTACCAAACTTTCTCCTGTAAAATATGGATCTATCATGATGGGATTATATTTTGCTGCAACAGGCTTTGGAAATAAAGTGGCAGGATTAGTAGGAGAACTTTCCCAGGGAGAGCCAACTCAGATTGAACTGAAAGCTTCTAAACCGGAATTATCTCCTTATGTGAAGAACTTAGACTCTTTGCTTTTACAAAAACAAAATTTTGTTATTAATACTGCATTGTACCCTCAGGATGGACAGTTTGAGGCGGTAGATACTGCTAATGGATCATCTGTACTTGGATTGATTGCATTCCGCTCTCATGTCGATGAGGAGGATATTATGAAGACTTTGAAAGAAAATGGGATTACAAAAGCCCATCCCTATCATGCTTCTTTTAAGTTTAAAATTGATCCCAATGCGAAAGAAGCAATTACTAAAGGGCAAATTAATTATGGGGGGGTGTTTATTATCGATGAAATCCAAACCAAACTAGAATTTCGAACTTTTGTTGGCATCACCATCTTTACCGTCTTGTTTGGTTTCTTGGTTATTGTCTTTATCAAGCCCATCAATCGTTTGACTCATGGTGTAGAAAAAGATGAGCATTGATTGGATATTAGGTATAAAAAAAATTGAATATAATGGCAACATCGGCATCTTCATCTTTTGATTCTTCTCGGGAACATGCAGTAATGGATCATAAAGTATTAGGACATCCTGCAGGTCTTTTTGTTCTCTTTTTTACAGAAATGTGGGAACGTTTTTCCTTCTACGGAATGCGGGTGTTATTAATTAACTTCCTGACCATGGCTATTATTGGAGTTAATCCGGGTTGGGAATGGACCATTGGTAGCGCTACCGCATTATATGGAACCTATGCTGCATTACTTTACCTAACACCTATCATCGGAGGGATGATTGCCGATAAATATATGGGGTATCGTTGGGCGGTGATTATCGGTAGTTCTGTTATGGCCTTAGGTCATGTTGCCATGGCGGTGGAAACACATACTTCGCTTTATATAGGGTTGGCTTTACTGGTCATTGGAACAGGTTTTTTTAAACCCAATATGACTTCTATTATCTCTAAGATGTATGTTTATATGCCGGAAAAGGAGGATAGTGCTTATACCCTCTATTATATGGGGGTAAATGCCGGTGCCTTTTTTGGAATGATGCTTTGTGGATATCTTGGAGAACGTGTGGGATGGTCCTGGGGCTTTGGTCTGGCAGGTGTTTTTATGATTTTTGGTACCATTCAATTTATTTTTGGGAAAAAGATCTTCGGTGGCATTGGAGATCCTCCGAAAAAACTTGCTCAACAAGAAAAAGAGGCTGAACAACGATCTTCCGATAAAGAAAAACAAACGGTAGAAATAGAATCACAAGAAGAACACAAAAAGAAATTAAATCCATTTAAATGGATTGATATTCTCTTGATCATTGTAACTTCCGTAATTGGATTATTATATATCTTTAACGGACCTACCTCGGAAATAGGAAATTTTCACATCCTGCCAGAGAAGTTTCTTGTCTCCCCGGATTATCTATCCGGTGCTAACGTTGTTGTTCTTATTGGAATTGTATTATTTTTATATTTGATATTCAGCCGAATTTTCAGATATGGTAAAGTCGTGAGGGATCGCATGATTGCATTGGTTATTTTTGCTCTATTTACCATTGTTTTTTTTGGAGCTTTTGAACAGGCGGCTACTTCCATGATTACTTTTACTCGGGATTTTACTCAGCGGGTTTTAACGGGATCTGCAGCGACTATCTATAATGTCGTAAACACCTTATTGACGGTTGTCCCTTTGCTTATTGTAACCTGGGTATTGTATGTTCTCAATAAGAAGTCTTTTATGAAAATTCCCATCAGCAATATTGTTCTATCTTTATGTTTTGCTTTGATGTGGGTATTGGTAATATGGATGTTGTATCAGAATTTCTCTTCCAGATCTTATGAAGTAAAATATCAGGCGGTTGCTGTACAAAAAACAGGTGAGAATGGTCAAAAAAAGACGGTATATGAACCGATTACCAAAGCCCGCCCTTTAAAGAAAGGAGAAACGGCAGTCACCAGGGAGTTACAAATTGCTTCTAGCGAAGACCTTCAAAAAGGACAGAAAGTCTGGGCGCATCTTGAACTGGGGAAATACAAATATTTAAACCAAGAAAAGAAAAATGAATTAGTGCAAGAATATAAAAAAGTAGATCGTCCTTCTGAGATTGTACAGGGAAAAATAGTGGAAGAAAAGGACAATGAAGTAGAAATTACAGTCTCTTGGTTCAGTATCCTTAATTCTTTCTTTATTATTGCTTTTTCTACGCTTTTTTCCAAATGGTGGGAGAGTAAATATAATCCTTCAGCAGCCGTGAAGTATGGGTTGGGGTTGATCCTTATGGGCGTTGGGTTTTTAGCTCTTGCTTTTGGAGCCCGGGTTATTCCTCAAGGTACTGCTCCCGGCATGATTAGAGTGAGCATGATCTGGCTGATTTTACTTTATTTGTTTAATACGTTGGGCGAATTATGCTTATCTCCGGTAGGATTGTCTTATTTGAGTAAATTGGTGCCTACCCGAATGATAGCCTTTATGTTTGGTATGTGGTATTTGGCAATTGCTATAGGCAATTATTTAGCGGCTAAATTAGGAGGTATGTCAGAACAAATTCAACATAATCATGGAATGCCGACTTTCTTCTTGATTTTTGCTATTATTCCGATAGGATTAGGAGTTATAGCCATTTTTCTCAATCCTTTGTTAAAACGGCTTATGCATGGCGTGAAATAATGATTATGTGATGTTTAAACAACTGGACTTATTTGAAAATAAAAACCTGGTCTCTGGAATTAATTCATTGAACGAATTAAAATGGGAGGAAGGAGTGCAATTTTTAAGGAAGGCCAAGGTTTTTCAGGAAGAAGATAAAATATACATAGAAAAAGGGATAGAAACGGCTATTTATTGGAGGGAGAAGCTAGAAGGACTTAATGAAGAAGAACAAATTCAAAATACGCTAAAAGAGGTATTGGTTGCATATAAAGAATTTGAATTTGTAAATCGGTTGGAAACTGTCAGGAAGGAAATAGGGAGATGCCTGGTAGATCAATGGATTGTGAAAGGAGACTTAGACTACGATTTAACGATTCAACTTTTCACCTTGTTAATGAAGAATGCGGATTATGGATATAGTGAAAAGTTAATAGCTGCATATTTGCAAAAGAGCAACTCCAAGAGATTAAAAATATATTATTTATTGGGACAGACAGAATGGTTTCAGGGGCATGAAGGACGAGCAAAAAAGCATTATTTACAGGCTTTTTTGTATTATCCTGATCGGCTGATGCTGCATTATGTGAAATCTAAGGAATTAAAAGCCTTGGCAGAACGGTATCCTCTTTATCTGGTTCCTGCTTATGCCTGGTTAGAAGGGAAAGCTCATTTCGTAACGACAGAAGACTCCTTTCAAGCATTTGATGAAAAACATGAGACTGCATTAAAAGCTTATAATTTGTTGAAAGAATGTCATACAGCTTTAAAAGCCAAAAAAGATCCCCTTCCCTATCGTAAAGAGTTAAAAAAGATCTCTCCAGAAATTTTTGAAGTCTATTTGAGGAATTTGAGAAAAGACTCCTAGATATTTATCCCTATTATTCATCACGGTTTATAAGATGTATCGCTGTTTGTTTGTAAGCCTCTATTCTTTTTCCTCTTCTTCCTTTCCTTCTTCCTTGTCATTTGGATGTAACATTCTTTTAACAGCTCTGCTTAGTCGGGTAAAGTTTTCTAACTGTTCCTGAATTGGTAATAGATTGATGTCATCCGGATGTAGGGTCTGTTGAACGGTCATGGTTTTTTGTTCCGGATACATGAGAATAAAGTTGAACTTTGAGAAGTATTTATTCAGTTTAGAGGGGATATAATCCAAATAGGGCTCATAGGAGATGGTCTTCTTTCTGGCGCTGACAATAAACAACAAATCATTCTTGGTCATTTTCTTATTAATGAGGTATAAATCTTCCAAATAATTGAGCAAATGATGTTGCACTTTTACGGAAGATTTGATTTCATCTAATTCTTGGATAAAGATTTTGTGTGTCTTTTCAGTACAATAAAGATCCAGAGATACACCGGATTCGATAGCAATGGCGTTTATTTTTTCTACGATATGATTAAATCCGATTTCATATTCTGCGTGTTTAGGTAAAACAATACGCATTCTGTTTGCCGTATTGATCGGTTGGACAAAGTGTGTGATGTAAATATTTTTCCAGACGTTTCCTGTTAATGAGCCCACCGTTGTTCCAAAGAGTCGGTCAATAGCACTTATCTTTTTACTCCATCCCATGACAAGATCCGTCGCCGTGATTTCTTTCATGGCGCGGGAGATCCCACTGACTATACTCAAGTCTATTCTTGTAATTGATTTTACATTACTATCCGATCCGGAAGCATGCTTGGCAACATCTTCCTGCATTTTATTGCTCTTTGGCACGTAGTCTTCTGCTTTGGAATTGTCTTTCACAATCGTGAGTGAATAGATAGGATCAGGAGACTTTTTGTTCTTTAGCATGACCGCAAAATCTATTAATTTTTCAATTGTATCCGGGTTGGAAATGGGGACGAGTATGCGTTCCTGTTCTTCCTCCTTCCTATCGGGAGCTACTTCATTTTCTTCCAGTGCCAGTTTACGACCCGAACTTTCTGTGATAAAAGAGGAGATCAAACAGGTAATGAGAATGAGGATAATGGTTCCATTTAAGACGGTCTCATCGATAATTCCGATTTGATACCCTACTAATATAACCGCCAAGGTTGCAGCTGCCCTTGCTGTCGTCAGACCAAACAGAACATTCCTCTGAATTTTAGAATAATTAAATAATTTCTGAGTAATCCAGGCTGCAATCCATTTCCCTCCTATTGCAACAAGGAGTAAAACACCGGCTAAAATAAGTACACTTGGTCCATTTAAAAAGGCTTTCAGATCTACCCGCATCCCTACACTAATTAAAAAGAAAGGAATGAATATCGTATTGCCGACAAATTCAATGCGGTTCATTAATGGAGAAGTGGCAGGAATTAGACGGTTTAAAGCCAGTCCGGCCATGAATGCACCAATAATGGCTTCCATCCCGGCTAATTCAGCCAGTAGTCCCGCAAAAAATACCATGGCCAAAACGAAGATATATTGTGTCGTGTTATCTTCTTTGATATTTTTGAAAAACCAGCGACCCACGGGAGGGAATACCAAAAATACAAAAAGAACAAAAATGATGATTGATATGACCAACTGAATCCAGAAGGCTTGATTAAGGGTACCTTCCTGAGCTCCGGTGATGACAGCTAGAAGAAGAAGAACCAAGGTGTCTGTGATGATAGTCCCTCCGATAGCAATGGTGACCGCCTCATTTTTTGTAATCCCTAATTTACTGGTAATCGGATAGGCTACCAGGGTGTGTGTAGCAAACATACTGGAAATAAGGGCGGAAGCCATTATATCAAAATGAAAAACATAATGACAAGCAATTACTCCAATGCCGAAAGGAATAGAAAAAGTTAGTAATCCAAAAAAGATACTCTTATTTTTACTTTTTCGAAATTCATTCATTTCCAAATCTAATCCTGCCTGGAACATGAGATAAAGCAACCCTACCATTCCAAAAAGCTTGATACTACTGTCGAAAGCCAGAATCTTAAATCCATCCGGACCAATCGCAACTCCTGCAATAATAAGCCCAATAATACTCGGAATCCTAAGTTTCCTCAATAGGATAGGAGCCAATAGGATAATCGCCAACACTACCGAGAAGATTAAAACCGGATCTTCAAAAGGGAGATTGAAGTTGATATTTAGCAATTGAAATGTAATGGGTATATTAAACATATTTTAACTTCGAGTGAAAACAGTTGTTTCACAGGTAATAATATACAAATATGGAAAAAAATATGCTTTTCCCTCTTTTCTTTAACATTTATTTTTAGAATCTTTTTTACTTCTCTCAAAAAGCTTTTGGGGATGGAAGCCCTCTTTTTGCTTTCAAAGGGATTGTTGTAACTTTGTTGAAATGGTATGCAATTCGCAAAAGCATCAGAAACAAGAGGATTTGGAGACGGTATTGTCGAATCTATCGGATTATTATCACAGCCTGGTCGTATGGAATGATGATGTCAATACCTTTGATTGGGTTATTAAGTGTCTGGTAGAGATTTGTGATCATAGTCCGGAGCAGGCAGAGCAATGTGCCTTTTTTATCCATTTTAGAGGAAAATATGCGGTGAAGGAAGATGCATTAGAAACGTTACGTCCTATGCGAGAAGCCTTAACCGAAAGAGGACTTTCCGCCACTATTGAGTCTGATCATGAGGAATAAAAAGATTATAGAAATATTATTTTACAAATACTAAAATAATATTTAGTTTTGCCTAAAAAGTAAAAATGTCTAATCCATCTGATTCTTCATTAAGTGAAGTCCACGAGTCGGTAGATATTCGAAAGAAAAAGGGGTGGTTTCGGAAACTTCTCGCTTTTTCCGGTCCGGCTTATTTGGTAGGGGTCGGTTATATGGATCCCGGGAATTGGGCGACAGATCTGGCAGGAGGAAGTCAGTTTGGGTATCAATTGATTTGGGTTATTCTGATGAGTAATGCCATGGCTTTACTTTTACAAAGCCTTTCTGCCCGTTTGGGAATCGTCAGAGGAAGAGATTTAGCACAAGCCAATCGGGAAACCTATCCCCCCTTTGTCAATTTTGTACTTTATGTGTTAGCTGAGTTGGCCATTGCTGCAACAGATTTAGCAGAAGTTATTGGGATGGCTGTTGGATTGCAGCTGTTATTTCACATGCCTCTATTGATTGGAATTTGTTTGACTGCTTTAGATACTTTTATTCTTTTGGCATTACAAAAAGTAGGAATCAGGAAAATAGAAGCTGTTATTTTGGCTTTGATAGCGGTGATTGGTTTCTCTTTGTTGTGGGAAATATTTTTATCCAAACCGGATTGGGGGGATGTTGCAGCCGGATTTATACCTTCTGTTCCTAATCATACTGCCTTATATATAGCGATCGGTATTATTGGAGCTACCGTCATGCCTCATAATCTGTATTTACATTCCGCATTGGTACAAACGAGGAAAATTGAAAAGGAGCATAAGAGTATTCGCCAGGCATTACGAATGAATGTAACAGACAGTGCTTTTGCATTGAATTTGGCCTTCTTTGTGAATGCCGGACTTTTGATTTTGGCAGGCGCTGCCTTTTTTACCAGTGGAAATACACAGGTAGCAGAATTGGAAGATGCGTATAAGCTGTTAAAGCCATTGTTAGGCAATGAGCTGGCTCCTATTATGTTTGCGGTTGCTTTAATCGCCGCCGGGCAAAGTTCGACGGTTACCGGTACTTTGGCTGGACAAATTGTTATGGAGGGCTATTTGCGTTTACGAATCAGCCCCTGGATGAGGAGATTAATAACCCGTTTAGCTGCGATCATTCCTGCCATTTTGGTGGTTGTTATTTCTGGAGAGAAAAGTGTAGGAGAATTATTAATTTTTAGTCAGGTTCTCTTAAGTCTACAACTTGGATTTGCCATTATCCCTCTTATTCATTTTGTCAGTGATAAGAAAACGATGGGACGATATGCTATTAAATGGTATACGAAAATGCTAGCTTGGGGAATCACGATCATCCTTGTTCTTTTAAATTTAAAGCTTGTTTCAGAAGAGGTAAAAGGAGTCTTTTTAGAAGGGAATCTTTGGACAAAATATTTGTTATTAGTGCTGGTCATCGCTTTACTTGTGTTATTAGTTTATACTTTTATATTTCCGATGACGGCCAAACATCGTCAGGCACAATCTGCCAATATACATCAACGAAAATCAGCTTTGCCGCGAATAGAAAATATAAAGAAGCCAAAGTATCGAAAAGTAGCTTTGGCATTGGATTTTAGTGAGACAGACGGGGATATTATATCTAATGCTCTTGCACAAGGAGATGAAGAAACAGAATATATTCTAATACATATTACCGAAAGTGCCTCTGCCAGAACCTTAGGTACGGAGAGTGCTGATTATGAAACCCGACAGGATAAAGAACAATTGGATATTTATGTTGATTTATTAAAGGAAAAAGGGATTAAATCTTCTGCAGTTTTAGGACATTCCAAAAGAGGAAAAAATATCGTCAAGATTGTCCATCGAGAACATGTTGATTTAGTAGTCATGAGCGGACATGGACATACCGGGTTTAAAGATTGGCTTTATGGAGAAACTGTTAATTATGTTCGTCATCATGCCAAAGCTCCGGTATTGATTGTGTAGAAGACGATTGTGAAACGGGTTTGACCCAAATCTTTTTAGCGACCATTCCGCTCAAATTAACGACTTCCTTTTTTCCAATGTCTAATATTAGGCTTCGATCGTATTCTTCTCTTTGTATGAGTTTCAGTTGAGTATGTAATGTTAGTCCTTTTTTGTCTAAGAATTGTAGTAAATCGGCATCCTGACTTTCTACGGTAATAATTTTATAGTTCTGACCGGTGTCTACCTGATCCAGATTGGGGAGTTCTCTTTTAATAATTTCCCCTTCGGTATTGGGAATAGGATCGCCATGAGGATCTTCGGTAGGATGACCCAGGAAAGAATCCATTCTATCGATAAGCTCTTTGGAATGAACATGTTCCAGTTGTTCGGCAATATCATGTACTTCATGCCAGTCAAACCCCAACACCTCTACGAGAAATTGCTCCCAGAGCCGGTGTTTACGGATGACCAGTAAAGCTATTTTTTGTCCTTCTTCTGTGAGTGCTGCTCCTTTAGATTTTTGATAACTTAAATATCCTTTTTTTTGCAGACGCTTTACTTTGTCAGTAACTGAGGCAGCTCTTACATTTAAAAAATCGGCCAAATTCCCTGTACTCACCGGATCATTCTCTTTCCCGGAGAGATGGAATATGGCTTTGAGATAATTTTCATCAGCTAAGGAACTGTTCATCTTTTTTAATCTTTAGGTCAAATGTATGAAATTATAACAAATAGTACTTTCTTGAAGCTCTTTTAAAGCTTTAACTCTTCGAGCGCCAACCATCGCATCTCTAACTCGGCTAACTGTTCTGTAATTTCTCCTATGCGTTCAGAAACCTTTTGGATTTCTTCATAGGGAAGGTTTCCATTCGACATCTTTTTTGTAAGATCTTCTTTTTCTGTTTCCAGTTGAGGGAGCTTTCTTTCTATTTTTTTCAATTCTTGTTGTTCATTATACGATAGTTTTTTCTTTTCTTTGGGTTTCTTTTCCTTCTTCGTTTTCTCTTTCTTTTCGGCTTGTATTTTTCTTCTTGCTTCTTCTTGGTCTTCTTTCTCTGCTTCTGCTCGGTATTGGGAATAGGTTCCCGGAAAGTCACGAATCTGTCCTTCTCCTTTAAAAACGAACAAATGATTAATCAGTCGATCCATGAAATAACGATCATGAGAAACGATTATTAAACAGCCGGGAAAAGATTCCAGAAAGTCTTCTAGCACTTGAAGTGTCTCGATGTCCAGGTCATTGGTCGGCTCGTCCAGAATGAGGAAGTTGGGATTTCGGAAAAGAACAGATAATAATTGTAATCTTTTTTTCTCTCCTCCGCTAAGTTGGGAAATATAGGTATATTGTTGTTCCGGTGGGAAAAGAAAACGTTTCAAAAATTCGGAGACTCCGATGACGCCACCGTCTGCTAAGGGAAAATTATCAGCGATCTGCTTTACCCAGTCAATCACCCTTTCGTCTTCCTTTAATTTCAGCCCCTGTTGATGGTAATAGCCGAAAGTAATGGTTTGTCCTACATTCACTTTCCCGGAATCCTGCTTTTCGATGCCTTGCAGGATGTTCAGAAAAGTAGATTTCCCTACCCCGTTTTTTCCGATGATGCCAATGCGTTCCCCTCTTTTAAAAGAATAATCAAAACCATCGATTAATAATTTATTTCCGTATGATTTACGAACTTTTTTTAATTCCAATATTTTCCCTCCGATTCGTGTCATTTTCATATCCAAAGTCATATTGGAGTCATTGGCCTTACTGAGTGCTTTCTCTTTTACATCATAGAAAGCATCTTTTCGGGCTTTGGACTTTGTCCCTCGAGCACGTGGCTGACGGCGCATCCAATCCAATTCCTTCCGATAAAGATTTTTGGCTTTCTCTCTGGATGCTTCGGCAACTTCTAAACGGTGTTGTTTATTTTCAAGATATTGCTCATATTTTCCGTTATGAACGTAAATATCTCCATGATCCAATTCCAGTATTTTATTACAGACATGATCCAAGAAGTATCGATCATGCGTTACCAGTAATAAGGTCATCTTGGCGGTGGAAAGATATTGTTCCAGCCATTCAATCATGTTGACATCCAAATGGTTGGTAGGCTCGTCGAGTATGAGTAAAGTGTTTTGGTGATCAAAACCGATATCGATTAATACTTTTGCCAGAGCCACTCTTTTCTTTTGTCCTCCTGAGAGAGTTGCTACTCTTTGAGATAAAAAATCAATACCCAATTTTCCTAAAATTTCTTTGACTGTTGCTTCAAACTTCCAGGCATCTACAGCATCCATTTTGCCTACTAATTCAGCGATTTCTGCTGTATTTTCATTGAGCAGCGATTGTTCGTATCTGTTAATTAATTGCAGGGTAGGATGAGCATGTTGAAAGATATTTTCGTTTACCGTTGTTTCTTCATTCAGCTGAAATTGTTGATCCAGAAAAGCGACTTGTACCTCTTTATGGACCCAAACGGTACCGGACTCAGCGGTGTCTTTTCCCGAAATAACTTTGAGTAGAGAGGTCTTCCCCGAACCATTTTTAGCGATGAGAGCGACCTTATCTCCTTCTGAAAGATGAAAGGTTATTCCTTCAAAAAGGGTTTTGATACCGTATGATTTGCTCAGGTTTTCAACAGATAAGTAATGCATAAACTTTGGACTCCTTTGAACGATTCCCAAAATTAGGAGTATTTTTTTGCATTGGCTGATAAAATCCAGATAATTGTTGGGATGGATGACGGAAAAGGCAGCTTGGGGATATGTTTTGGCAAAAAAAGCCGGTATCTTTTTCTTGTTTTTTCGTCATTTGAATTCAAAAGCCTGTAGGTGGTCAGCGGAAGTCTCAATAACATCAAGCTCTTGCCGCTCGTAAGTGTGCCAGAAATAATAATGGCTCCCCTTCTACCTGTTGTTGTTTGACCTTATCTTTTCAGAAATATCTACTTTTAAATTAAAGAGGTTGTTTTTCCGGGAGTTTTTATTCATATCAGAAAGACGGGTTTTTACCTTAATTTATTCTTTAAAAACAGAAACCATCGGGAGTGGTTGATTAGTACCCGAATAGCTCTTAGTTTGTTCCATCGTAATCTTTTTCTGACGTACCTTTCAGTGGAAAAAAATGCAGGGTGCCCGTCTCTCATATCCGGAACAATACCTTCTAATTCTTTTTCCCATGAATCATCTTTTTCATATCCATAAGCAATCAGTTCTTTGTTTATGGAACCATGTTTAACAATTTGTCCTGCCAGTCTGGCTTTGTGTTTTCTCCAGTTGCCTATGCTTTTCGTTGAGACAGGTCGCAGCCCTTTTAATGCAGCCTGATTAAAGTCTGATGGGGTAGCTTTTTGATGAAAATTACTAAATAGAGTGGTTTGATCAAGAAAAGGTAGTTTCTGACTAATTAATTCCTGTATTTCATTAGGTTGGGTAACCAGATCTTCATAGCGTACGGTAATAAACCTTGGATGATCCTTTAATTTATCTCCCATTTTTGTCCACATCTTCCAGATATTGAGGTCGTTCCAGTATCGGTCTTTGTCCCATGGATGCTTACTGGAGATCACATCTCTCGGATCACGCAACATATATATTATATAGAGATCTTTTATAAAAGAAAGCATATCCTTGGCTACGATAATATCTTTAGGGGTCTTTGTTAAAAGCGTTTCCCCGTATTGGGGAGGAGATTTTGAAATACGTATTTCTTTTGTTGTAACAACATCAATATCAAAACCATTACTCATGAGTTCCATCATCAGTGTGGTTCCACTACGAGAGCTGCATCCGACAATATGTATTTTCTTCATTTATTTGTTTGTTTCTTACTATTAAAAATAAAGAAGTAGATATCAAGCTACCTTTTTTACTAATTTCTATTGGTGAAGGAAACTATGAATTAAAGAGGAAATGACCAAGACCACCTCTTATTTATGGACAAGCGTTTCTACGCGGTCTTTATAGTTACCTCCAATAGGTAATTCTACTTCTCCAATGAATATGCCATTTTTTCTAACAGATGTAATCTGTTGAATGGCAATAATATAAGATTTATGAATACGAATAAATTGATTGTCAGGGAGTTGTTCTTCAATAGTTTTCATACTCATAAGGGGAATAATCGGTTTATTTGAGTTTGTTAAATAAATTTTAAGATAATCTTTAAGTCCCTGGATCCACTTAATATCTATAAGATTTATTTTTATTTGACTATAATCAGCATTTACAAAGATATAATCGGAAGAGGGAGTTTCTATTTTTATTTTTTGATTTAGTTTGAATTGATGGAATTCCGAAGCTTTGTTACAAGCTTTAATAAAGCGGTCAAAGGCTACGGGTTTCATAAGGTAATCTAATACGTCCAATTTAAATCCCTGTACGGCATATTTTTCATAAGCCGTAACTACAATAATAATAGGTTGGTAGGTCATCTTCTGAACAAATTGCAACCCTGTCATTCCCGGCATTTGAATATCTAAGAAAATGAGATCAATAGGTTGTCTATGCATCACTTTTTCAGCTTCTAAGACATTTTTACATTTTGCAGTAATCTCAATATATGGGATATGCTGTATATAATCCTCTAAAAGGTCTATAGCTAGCTTTTCATCATCAACAATAATACATTTAAGCATTTAGATTAAGTTTAGGTGAAGTAAGACAGTATACCATTGTTCGCTTTTTTTAATATTAAGAATATAATCATCTCCATATGATAATTCCAACCTTCGTCTGACATTATTCAGTCCAATACCGGGTGTTTTATCTTTTATTTCATTGGAATCAGGGCTAAATTTATTTTTCACTTTAAAATGTAAAATGTGATCTTCTACGCTCAGGCTGATATTTATTTCAGGATCCGGAATCAAGACAATGCCGTGCTTAAAAGCATTTTCTATAAAAGGGATTAACAGCATTGGTTCAATAGAATCATCTGATTGAGTAAGTTGAATATCTGATTCTACTTTTACGACTCCATGAAAACGTAGCTCTTGTAAATCAATATAGCTTTTGAGATAATCTAATTCTTTAATTAAAGATATTTTATCCTCTTTGGTATCATAGTACAGATAACGCATGATACCGGATAGTTTTATTAAAGAATTTTCTAGTTTGTCAGAGCCTTTTCTCGCAAGCGATACCATATTATTCAAAACATTGAACATGAAATGGGGACTTATTTGGGATCTTAATAAAAGGAGCTCTGTTTTGAGGTTTTCATTCTCTTTTTCTTTGACCAGTCGACTTGCTCTTATCCTATCAATTGTCATCCTATAGGCAATGCTAGCAGTAAGAATAAAAAAGTAAGAAAAAGAATTTTTAAACAAAAAAGGAAATAACGATACGATATGAAACCGGTGTCTCTGAAATGGTTTAGGACGCATCATATGCGAGGGATTACCCAAATCAGGAATGTTTCCTTTTATAGGCGTTGAGAAAAGTTCATTGTTTCCTATCGCCCATTTCATCAAAAGAGAACTAACCAAACAAAACCCTAAAAACAACAGGAATTGAATCCCCAGTGAACGCAGTATTTTTTTCTTTATAATAAAGCCGGAAAGTAGAATATATGCATTTAGATAAAAGATTCCTACCAATAGTAAGTCAGTTATAATAAGCGTCCATTCAAATATTGGAGGCCCTGCATGGACGAACTCTCTTACCCCATGCCCTCCGGTAAAATCATTATGAGAAAAGACAACCGGGGAATGTATTAGCATGGGTATAGAAAAAAACAACAACCAAGCAATCACATGTAGAAAGATGACAGTTCTTTTTTTAAAAAATCTTTCCTGGCTCATTTGAAATAATTTATTAGTCTGAAATTTTTATCGACAACTAAAAGTGTCGTTCTTTACCTTATCCTTGAATCGGTTCCTTTATTGGTTTTTAATATTAAACTGTTTCCCAATACGGTAATTCACCATTCCGTTAAATGAATGTTTGGAATGTATTTTTTCAATGGGAGTTAAATAGTTTTGATTTTTCTCTTTGATATTTTTAATACCTTTTCTAGTAAGATCGTCAATGGAAAGATAATCGAATATTTTTTCTAAATTTTCGTCAATTGAATTTCCCCAGGGGATATTAATATAATCTGTAGCTAAAATATCAGGAGCAATCCCTTCATAATAATTCCCCTTCCCATTGGCATTTTTAGTGGCAAAGTTGATGGCATACAGGTCAGCAAGATAGTTTTTATTCCCTTCCGAATCATATTCTGAGATTGTAAAATTAATGAACCCTACGGGCTTTCCATAGGTTGTATCTCCTACCACCACTACATCCATGTAAGGGTTTAGATTGTTCAGTGTTAACTCACTAGCTGAAGCTGTAGAGTGATCGACAATAAAAAATACATGATCTAAATTCCATCCACTTGAGGGGGAGAATTTGACGTTTGAGGTAAGGCCAAGTAATTCTTTATTTTGGGATAACTTATTATTATAAAGGTATTGATACATTATCTTTCCTTGAGCCGAGACAGGGGCTATTGCGTTGTCCATATACTCTGCAGTAAGTACAGAACCTCC
This sequence comes from uncultured Chitinophagaceae bacterium, assembly GCA_964647485.1. Taxonomy (GTDB): domain Bacteria; phylum Bacteroidota; class Bacteroidia; order Chitinophagales; family Chitinophagaceae; genus FW021-bin31. Next base: position 16,384 of record CAZYHV010000006.1, read on the forward strand.
TCCATTATATCGAAGATCTACAATGAGGTCTGTTATACTAGCTGACTCCAGCTTATCAAATTCATTTTCCAGAATCTGTTTTGTAGGGGTTGTTTTGCCACTATCATTTTCAGTACTTGTAAAAGTATAAAAAACGAAATATCCGATTTTCTTATTGTTAATTGTATAAATAGTATCAAAGAGTATGGGATTAATAGTATAAGTTTCCGGATTAAGGGTGTATTTTTCGGTATCCCCTTCCGTCGATTTTAAGGTAATTGTTATTGGGTCTCTCCCATAGATTGCCTTGTTGACGGCCGTTACATTAGTTCCTTCTGATCCGTCATAGGTAATATCCGAAATTCCATTAATAGCAGTTATTTCCCATCCGCGTTCTATCCCTTTTTGTCCGGCAGGAGAATTTTTATCTGCATATAATACTATTAAATGACTCATCCCGTACTGATCCAAGGCATAAGTAACCTCCAGACCAAAAGGATTTTGACCTTCAAGCGTTTGAAAGGAACTTGCTACAATCCCCCCTTGTATTTCTTCGGATATCTTCCCTGTACGATCTAAAAAGCTATAACGATCAATAGGATTTCCTGTTTCTTCATTGATTGGATATGTTTTGATAGATGCAAGTAAATCTTCAGCCTTTTCGTATTGATCATCAAGGGGATTAAGAGAAGGAACCTGAGCGTACCAATAATAGGAAGGTAGGTCATAAGACGCATCTCTACCTCCATTTACGAAACTTATTTGTAGAATTTGATACATCAGGTACTTCAATGAATCTTCTGCTGAAAGTGAACCTTTTGAGGCAGTAGCAGACATGGAATTGTGATCTTTTTTACAGGAAATAAGGATGCCAAAGGATAATCCTAAAATAGTCAAAAGACAAAGAGTGGCAAGAGATGTATGTTTCATGAAGAGTAAGATTTAGCGGTATTTCGATGTCAGAAACCATAAATTCCTCACGACTAAAGTTAAGTAAAGGTTCGTATAGCTTTTATGAATGGCTCCTGAATAAGAAGCTCCTTTTTGACCAATAGTTACTCCTGTGCTCAGGCTGATGTTTCTTTTCCTGTTATAAATACCAGTGCCTATGGAAAATTGAAAATCATTGATAGGTTCATTGCTAATCTTAAGATAAGAACTATTCATCCCCACCCCACATTCAAAAAGTAATTGTTTTAGCAGATTCCCCCTATAAGTTGTTTCTCCTCCCAGAGGATCCCATTTTAGTCCCAGCCCATAGTAATTGCTGTTTGTATAGCTTATGTTATTATTTTTTACAGATAATTTATTCCATCGCCAAGAAATATAATCAAAATCTATGGTTAGTTTATTATCGTAAGTAATTGCAAATCCTGCCCGATATTGATCTGGAATAGTAAAGTAGTTGTCTTGCAGACTTTCATTACTGAGGGTATCTCCGTCACTTATTATACTGGTGTTATAACTTGCGTTCAAGGAACGTTTACTTTGATATTTTAATGCTATGGACAAATGTAATTTGTCACTAATATCTGTAAAATATTGCAAACCATAAGAAAAATTTATATTTCTGAGATAGGTTTGCTTTTTATAGCTTAAAATTGGATTAGATACATCGTAAGCTACTCTTTCTATTTGATTGATGGATCCAAAAATATAATTGAGCTGAACCCCTAGAGATAAATGACGTCCGATACGAAAGCCATTGCCCCAATAGAATTGATGCAGCCCCCCATTCCCTTCGTATATGCTTTGGATAGTTTGCTTAGAGCCACTAATTTTTTTGGGGTCAACAATCTGATACATTACCGTTGTTAAGGGAAGGATACCTAAACTACTTCCCCAGAAGTTACTCACTTTCAAACCTACTGCAAAGCGGCTGACATTAAAATCGTTACTGTTTCCAATATTCCCTGATTGGGTTAGGGTGGCGTGTCGCCCGGTAGTTGAGAGCTCACCTATTACCAGTTTGTTTTGTAAAGCACTATAAGAGGCCGGATTAGAAGTATTAAGAAAACTACTACTTCTGATAGCACTTACTCCATATCCCATACCGGATAGCATTCCCTGTGCATTAAAATCATATTCTCCTACACCTAGTGCAGAATATGGAAAATTCGATAAGGTCTGTGCGAAAATCGGCTTTAGACATAAAAAAAGGAAAAAGACAACTAAATAAAGAGAGATATTATAATTTAATTTATACATATTGTTAATGAAAAGTTTATTCGGCATTATACATAACTAATCCAATGCTTATCTCTATTTTACTTGGATCTACTACTATTTGTTGGAAAGTGGTATTGTAAGCAGGAGAGGGGGTTACAAGTAACAGCTTGGTTTTATTATTATTATTTGTTTTATTTATTTCATTCGTAATATAGTTTGTCAGGAGGTAACTATAATAAGATTCTTTATAGCCGTAATCCGTTACCAGGTTACCATAGGCTACACCACTTGAGTTAGTTAAAGAATCCAAAACAGTATAGTAATCAGTAATCTTACATAATGCTAAGTCGGAGGGGAGAGGGTTCGCCGCAGAATAGGTCGATGATTCTGGATATATCAATATCGTTCCACCTACAATTTTTACATAAGGACTTAAGTGTAAAAGATTTTGCAGATGGGGGAAATCCAACCTTATGGCCAAGTTACTTAAAGGTTGCATGATGCTAATTCCATTTGAAGTCTTTGCATTTATCGTTTTATTCTTACTGTTAAGTGCGGCAAAAGGGGTTCCGCTTAAATCGTTGTCGATATGATTAAACTGTAGATTTGAATTCGTTAGCTTAAAGTCGGTGTATGCTACTGTTTTAGCATCCCCTTTTTGATGATAATATAACCTCATAAAAGCGGAGGATTCGTTGGCTGAGAATCCAAAAATAGCTTTGTTATTCTTCCCTTTAAGCAGGATCCCTTTTAAAAAATGAAGACTAAAAAGATCATCAGTAGATAGGCGTTCTGAGTGGTTAACAATGGCGGAAAAGAGTTGTAAGCCAAAGTTATCAGATAGTCGAACAGATATTTTGTTTGTTCTTGTAGGGTATATTCTACCACTCCATTCTCCTATGGCTGTTGCATCAGATGAAAAAGACGAAGTATTGTATAATGAAGTCTGGTTTTCATAAGGATCAATCAGCTCTTGTAGGGGATAAACAGAGAAAGAAAATGTTTTTGTAGTGTCTCCAATAGCATATTGATTAGGTTTTAAGACAAAACATAAAGAATCATAGATAGCAGTAGTCTCAATGCTTTGATCCTCCGGCGCTCCTAACTGCATATATGAACTGGCTTTTTTATTACCGCTAAGAGAATCTTCATGGGCTCCCAATAAAATAATCCCGCTGCCGTTTGTTGCTACTGAATCCAGATAAACAGTTTGTACTTGAACAGTCAAGGTGTCAGTCGTTACTGCACCAGCATGGCTTTTAAAGAAGGAACTCCCGATATCTGATTCTGTATTATTACAGGAAACTATTCCCCAACAGAATAATGCGAAGATGAATATACCTTGTTTTGTTGATATATAGGTCATTTAACTTTTTTATTGATGTTTAAATCAGGCTTATTTTTCACAGGATGTTCTATCATCTTGTAAAAACGGGGTGAAAGGTAAAAGAATCTTTATTGCATAAAACAGAAATTAGATGAATGCCGAAATTGTATCGACCAATTGCCATTCAATCAATACGGTCTCCTTATTGAAGAGATGCTTTCTGAGTTTTGCCCAAATAAGGTTGATATATAAAATTTCTAATTAAATCGATAGATTTTTTGATTTCATCTATTCCCGTTTTTACTTCTGAAAGAGCAGACTATATTTGACGAAAACAATTTATTTTTTATGAAGATTAAACTGATTAATTTAAGTATGATAACCTTTTTTCTCACAGGTATTATTGTTATTACAGGTTGTACAAAAACAGAAGATGATGATACAACATTAGGTAATTGGGTAGAGCGTTCCAGTTTTAATGGTTATGCACGTAGTGATGCAATCGCATTCACCATAGATGGGAAAGCATATATGGGAACCGGTTACGATGGTAGTGACTATCTGAAAGATTTTTGGCAGTATGATCCCAGTCTAAATGCCTGGATACAAAAGGCAGATTTTAGTGGTACTGCCAGAAGTGCTGCTGTAGGATTTTCTGTTTCCGGAAATGGCTACATTGCAACAGGATATGATGGGATAAACTATCTGAAAGATTGCTGGAAATATAATCCTGATTCTAATACTTGGGAACAAGTATCTGATTTTGGCGGTTCTGCACGATATGGGGCAACCGCATTTAGTGTGAATAATAAAGGATATATTACAACAGGCTATAGTAAAAGGTATTTAAAAGATTTTTGGGAATATGATCCGACAACAGATTCTTGGACTTCGAAAATTAGCATGGGGGGATCCAAAAGGATGTTTGCTACTACTTTCGTTATTAATGATATCGCCTATCTTGTTGGGGGAACAAATAATGGTTCTACTGTAGATGATTTCTGGGCCTTTGATCCTTCAACAGAAACGTGGACCAGGAAACGTGATATTACGGATGATGATGACGATGCTACTTATGATGATGATTATACCACCATAGCTAGAAGCAATGCAGTAGTATTTACCGTCGGCGATACTGCCTACCTTGTAACAGGAGAAACTCCATCTCTCACGAGTGATGTGTGGCAATATGATCCTGAAAAGGACTTGTGGAAGGAACGAAACTCTTTTGATGGAACCACCAGAGTGGGTGCTGTGGGTTTTTCTGTAAATAATCGTGGATTCATTGCCACCGGAGGTTCTGTATCCGGAGGATCAACAGTATATGATGACCTATGGGAATTTCAACCTTATGTTGAAGAAGATGATTAATAATAAAATGAATAGAATATGAAGAGAAAAAATGAATCCTTGACGACTTGTCTGATGTTCATACTATTTCTGTTGGTACTCTTTGTCATTGGTTGTTCCTCAGGGGGGGATACCAACAGAAAGACGGTAAATGAGAATGAACATGTAATGAAAGTAACGGTATTACCCCTTCACTTCCCAACCGGCTGGGGATATGTCGTAAAAAAAAATAACGAACTTTACATTTATCAGGATCAAATTCCTTGTTTGCCGGGGAATAAGCAATTCCCAACCAGAGAAAGCGCCATGCAAGTTGCACATCTTGTAAAACAAAAAATCAATCTTGGGAGATCTCCCTCTGTCAGTAGATCAGAGATAGAAAAAATATTGAATTCACCTATTAAAAACTCTAATTAGGGGCTGCTTAATAACAGGTTTTGCTTGATAGCAAAAGGAATTTCGCTTATTGTGTTTTATGTTAATGCAAGGTTTATCATAATATAGATTCGATTTCCTTTCCTTTCGATAGCTCTCAAAGTGCTTTATGACCTTAGTCGGAAGCAGCTCATTCTTTTTTGTGCATCCCATATCGAAGTATTTATACATCTTCATGGATCTCACTACGAATCTGAACTACTTCCGACTTATTGAGCAGCCCTTAAATAGTAGAGAACCCAAGAAAGGTTGACTGTTTATGCAACCAATAGCTCTAATGGTTATCTTTCAAAGTGCCGTAGGTTCTCAAAAAAGTCATTAATTTCTGATTCTGTAAAACGCATCTTTCTTGATTTTTGTGTTTAATCTATCAAAGAAAAACATTCTGCAGTTTATTCATTTTTAGGGAAGGCGTCTCCTCTTTTGTCTATGCTATAATTGTTCTTATTTAGGGACTTTGTCTTTCCAAAAAATCGAAAAAGGCAGTACGGTATTGTTCGCCAATAGTAATGCGTTGATCATTAATAATGATTTGACTTCGTTCAATATGATCGATTTTGTCTAAGGCCACAATGAAGGAACGATGGACTCGCATAAATTGATTAGAAGGGAGTTTTTCTTCTAATTTTTTTAGGCTGATGAGGGAAAGAATGGGTTTCTTATCGGTAACGAAATGTACTTTTGCATAATCTTTTAATCCTTCTATATAAAGAATGTCTGAAAGATTTATTTTAAGTTGTTGATATTCTGATTTTAAGAAGATATAGTCTTTCTCGGATTGCGCTATTGAGCTTTGTTGCTCTATGTGATTTTTAACCTTGTTGACCCCTGCTAAAAACTCAGAATAATCAATAGGTTTCAATAAATAATCCACTGCATTAACCTTATAACCTTCTATGGCATATTGATCAAAAGCGGTGGTAAAAATAACTTTTATTTCGGGGGGTAGCACTTTGGATAACTCCATTCCATTTAATTCCGGCATTTGAATGTCCAAAAAAATTAAATGAGGAGCACTGTTTTTTTGCAAATAATCCAATACTTCCATCGGATTATTAAAAGCCCCGACGAGCTCTAAAGAAGGTGTTTTTTCGGCATAACGGACTAACTGATTCAATGCTGCCGGTTCATCATCTACGATTATACAACGGATTGATTTTGTCATGATTCCTTGGGATTTAAGTTGATTTCCAGTATCGCTTTAAATTGGTTATCATTAAGTTGGGTGACGAAATGATGCTTGTCGGGATACAATAAATGTAACCTTTTCCTTAGATTTTCCAATCCGATACCCGAGCTGCTTAAATCTGTTTTGGATTGGGAGAAATCCTGATTGAAAGAGGTAAAAATAACGTGGTGATCATCGGTTACTTCCAGATAAAAATATATTTCACTGGAATGACGGGCTGACACTCCGTGTTTGAAAGCATTCTCTACGAGCGAAATAAACAACAAAGGAGCGATTTGTATTTCGGGTATCTTTTTGGGGAAATCAACCTCCACGCGGGTCGAGTTCGTAAGACGTACCTTCATTAATGCAATGTATTTAGTCAAAAAACCTATTTCTTCCTTCAGGGAGATCGTACTCATATTGGAGGCGTGAAGCAAATGACGCATTAATTTACTTAAACTATGAATAGATTTACGAGCCTTCTCAGGTTCGGTTTCGATCATCGAGTAAATATTATTGAGCGAATTGAAAAAGAAATGTGGTTGAAGTTGATATTTAAGTGTTTGTAATTCTGCCTGCAATTTGGTATTTTCCGCTTCTGCCTGATAAACTTGTAAATCCGTCATCCTTTTACCTGATTTTATTGCAATGGCAAATACGATGGGAATGAGGTACACTAAGAATTCTGAATACCAGACTAAAGCCAAAGGCGGTCCGTGGTGTCCTTTTCCCGGTTGGTCTAAAAAACTTGTAAAAATTTCAAATTTCAGCCAATATAAAATGGCAATAAGAAACAAATTTCCGAAAACAAGGAACAGCCATTTTTTTTGCTTAAAAAGGAATTGGTCAACGATCCAAAGGAAGTTGGTGTAAAATAAAACCGCCATAAAGAACAGTTGCAACCAATAAAAGAGGGCAATTTCTTTCAATCCTATTCCCGCACCGGAACTCAATGCAACGGGAATATAAAACAGAACGACCCATATCAATCCATGGATAGCAATTTCTATTTTGTGTTTACGATTTTTACTTTTATTCATAGCGCAATGCTTCTATAGGGTCTAAGGCAGCTCCTTTTTTGGCGGGATAGTACCCGAAAAATATTCCTGTGAAAGTACAAACTAAAAATGAGATAACGATAGATAGTACCGTGATGGAGACCGGCCAGCCAATGAATGAAGAAACAAAGAAAGTGGCAGCAAACCCCAAGAGAACGCCTAACACGCCTCCGGTAATACTAATCAATACCGATTCAATCAAGAATTGTAATAATATAGAAGATTCCGTAGCGCCCATCGCCAAACGCAGTCCTATTTCTCGTGTTCTTTCCTTTACCGACACATACATAATATTCATGATGCCGATACCGCCCACAAGAAGGGAAATTCCGGCAATGGCTACCAATAATCCTGTGAGCATTTCACTGGTAGAGCTAAAAGTTTGAATCAATTCCTGTTGTGAGAATACATTAAAATCATTGTCTTCATCTTCCGGTATTTTGTGGGTTCTTTCCAAAATACTTGTTGTCTCTTTTACGGCAGCATCGGCTTTGTTTTCATTTACCGCAGAAGCAACGATAGATTGCAAATAATTCTGTGCTAAAATTCTCTTTTGTACTGCAGTATAAGGAGCTAAGATAATATCGTCTTGATCTTGTCCAAAAGTGTTCTCCCCCTTTTCCTTTAATACGCCTATGACGGTAAATGGGGTCGAGTTGAATCGGATGATTTTTCCGATAGGACTCTCCTCGGTGCCAAAAACATTTTCCTGAACGGTTTTTCCGATGACAGCTACCTTGGCAATCCGTTTAACGTCTTCATCGGTAAACATGGATCCTTCTTCTAAACCCCATTCTCTAATATTGAGATAAGAGGGCGCCACCCCATAAATGCTGGTTGCCCAGTTATTGGAACCGGCAATAGCTTGACCATTTCCATTAACCATTGGGGAAACGTCCTGAAGCCATTCTGCCTCTTGTAGCGCTTCATAGTCTGTGAGCTTTAGGGTTTGCATGCTGCTGATATCGCGTACTCCTCCGGGCATTCTTCCGGCCCCCGGGCGAATGGATATCATATTGGCCCCCATTTGAGAGATGTTTTCTTTGATACTTTCTTTGGAGCCTTCGCCAATGGCTAACATAGCGATAACGGCAGCCACGCCAATAATTACTCCCAGCATGGTTAAGATGGCTCGAGCTTTGTTCAATAAAATAGCCTTCCACGATATTTTAAAAAGATTAATGATATTCATCGTTTTGTTTTTTTAAGTTAATGCGGGGAGAGCGGCTAATTCTGCTTTGGCAAAAATTCTTTTTTCTACCGGAGCATCTTTAATCACTAAACCGTCTTTCAACTCGATGGTTCTTTTACTAAAATGAGAGATATCTGCTTCGTGGGTTACAAAGCCGATGGTAATTCCATCGTCATTTAATTCCTGAAAAATCTCCATGACTTCATAGGAAGTGCGCGAATCGAGATTTCCGGTGGCTTCATCAGCGAGCAGTATCGCAGGGTTGTTTACCAAAGAACGGGCAATGGCTACACGCTGTTGTTGCCCTCCGGAAAGTTGGTTGGGTAAATGTTTTAACCGGCTTCCCAAACCGACGCGTTTGAGAGCATGAATAGCCCGTTCCCTTCTTTCCGCAGCCGATATTTGAGGATTGTACATTAGGGGGAGTTCCACATTTTCTATGGCTGAAGTCCGTGCCAACAGGTTGTAGGACTGAAAAATAAACCCTATTTTTCTATTCCGTATGTGCGCCAATTCTTTTTTGGAGAGTTCATTTACATTTATGCCATCCAAAAAATAGGCCCCTTCGGAAGATTTGTCTAAACAACCAAGGATGTTAAGCAGAGTTGATTTCCCCGAACCACTTGTTCCCATAATGGTCACAAATTCTCCTCTCCTAATCTGTAAATCTACACCGCGAAGGGCATGAACCGTTTCACTTCCCATCTTAAAATTGCGATGAAGGTTTTTGGTCTCTATGATTATTGAGTTCATAATATTTTATTTATTGGTCTTTGGCTTTTTTATTTTTGTGATCCGGAGGTGTAGGCATAAATGGGCTGCTACTTCCGTCACTGCTTGTTGTTCTTGCCGCGGATTTGTCCATTCGTAAAACGACCACATCCCCCTCTTTTAGACCTTCGGTAATTTCCACCTTGACATTATTATTCGTACCCGTGTTTACTTCTTGTTGTTTTAAGCTTCCATCCTCGTTCATTATCCAGACCTGTTTTTTGTCGGTTGGAGATGCAGAAACCTGAGGAATTTCACCTTTTATTTCATTTTGTTCATAATACAGATTGAGCATATCTTGATCCGGTTCAAAATTTAAAGCTTGTGCTTCTACCGAGAGAATGTTGTTTTGCTCCTGAGTATAAATAGTAACTGTGGCGGTCAATCCGGGTTTTAATTTTTTATCCGGATTATCGGCATCAATAATAACGGTATAAGTTACAACATTAGAGGTTGTCGTAGCATCGAGTTGTACTTGACGTACTTTTCCCATAAAAACATCATCAGGATAAGCGTCTACAGTAAAAGATACCCGTTGTCCTTCTTTTACTCCTCCTATATCAGCTTCATCGACATCAGCAGCCACTTGCATATGACTGAGGTCTTTTGCAATGGTAAATAACGTTGGAGTGCTCATGGCTGCAGTTACCGTTTGCCCTTCTGCCACTTCTTTTGAAATGACAATGCCGTCTATAGGTGAATAAATACTGGCATAACTCAAATCGGCTTTGGCTTTGGTCAATTCTATTTTTCTTTGGTCTGCTGTTGCTTTGGCGTTGTTCTTTTGGTAGGTGGCCTGTTCATAGTCGGCTTTGCTTATCACCCCGGCATCGTACATGTTTTTTTGACGAGTATAATTTTGGCGGTAATAATTGAGCTCATTAAGTGCTGACGTATAGGACGATTCTGCATTTTCTACAGATTGTAAAAGGGTTGTTTTGTCTAATTCTGCCAGCAATTGTCCTTTTTTTACATGACTATTGTAATCTACATAAATTTTATTCACCATACCCGATACTTGTGTCCCCACTTCCACATCATCGACCGGTTCAACCGTTCCTACAGCGGTAATAGAGGTTGTAATTGAATCTAATCTAACTTGTTCGGTTTGAAGTTGTACAGTTGTCGATCCTCTATTACTTAAGAAGCTAAAAGAGAAGAATCCGATGATAGCAATGATGATTACGATCAGTGAATATTTAAAATACTTGTTCATGATGATAAATGTTTTATTAAAATTGTTGTTTGCCTTGATAAAAATTAAGGAGTGCCGTATATAAAGAGGTCAAATATTTTGTTTGTAATAAGGTCTGTTCAGCGTTTAGAAAACTATTTCTTTTTACTGCCAGTTCCGTAGTGGTCAATCCTCCGAAATCAAACTTTTTCCGTGCCAAATCATAAGCTAATTTCGCATTGTCTCTGGCAACTTTAGCGGAAGTTTGCTGCGATTGGTTAGCTACTGCATTTTGCCAAGTGTTTTCTATATCGGAATATAAACTCTTTTGTGCATCAATTTTATCAAGTTTATTTTGTTCTATTTCTATTTTAGCCAGCTTTACGTTCGTTTTATTTTGATTTTTGGAAAAGATGGGAATATTTAGTGATACCCCTACTTGTGGACTTAAATTGTTGTCGAGTTGCGTCAAAAAATCAAAGCTTCTGGAATTGGTATAACCGGTATTTACTCCGGCATTTAGAGACAAAGTAGGTTTGAAAGCAGCTTTTGTAATATCCAATTCTTTTTCTAAAATATCATTCTGAGCATCGAATATTTTTAGGTCGGGAAAAGATTTTGCAGCGGTAGCAAATACGGTTTGTTTGTCCGGTATAATTGTTTGTATTTTGGTTAGCGAGACAGGCTGAATTTGAAAATCTACCTCAGGTTCCAGTTCTAATAATTGTTTCAGTTGCAAAACTTGTTGGTCATATTGGTTCTGAGCAGTTACAACTGCATATTCAGCGGTAGCATATTCCGTTTGTAAATCAGCTAAATCTAACTTTGCAATGGCTCCATTGTCATATTTGGTTTGCGCTTGATTTAGTTCTTCTTTTGCGGTAGCCAAAGCATTTTTTGCAATCGTAATACCTTCATGGTAATATAAGGCTTGTAGATATGCTTGTATCACCTCCAATTCGATGCTGTTTTTTGCCTGCTCCCGATAAAGCTCACTTTGAGATACCAGTAATTTGTTTTTTTCTATTTGCAAATTAAGTTTATTGCCCTCATAGAGGGTCATTTGTGCAGAAACACCATAACTGTTAGACACAATGGACTGGTTGATAAAATCACTAGTGATAGGATCGATGGTAGAACCATTCGAAAAACTAAAAGATCCACTGGCAGAAACAGAGGGTAATTTATTGTATTTCTGTTGACGATAATTTACCTCGCTAGTCTGTTGGTCTAGCACGCTTTTCTTTACTTGGATGTTGTTCTCCAGTGCATAATCGATGCTCTCTTGCAAATCCCATTGGATAGAATCCTGCGTTTGAGCCTTGGTGTATAAACTACTTAACAGCAATAATATGATCAAATAATATTTCATTTCACTATTTATTTGGTACAATGCAAAAGTTGAATTTTATCTTGCTACGGTAAAGCGAAATAGAAGGGAAGGCTTGATTTATCGACAAACACAGGATTTTTATCGACAGGAAATTTTAAAGGAGCCTGCTTAATAACACGTTTTGCTTGATAAGAAAAAGAATTCCGGTTATTATATTTTATGCTAATGCAAGTTTTTTGGAACCATAGAATCTCTTCATCGAGGAAATTTCAATATTGAGCGATAAAATTCCCGATTGCATCTATTGGAATAGGCTTTAATTTAAAAGAATAGATTATTTTGCGCAACTTAATCACTAAAAAACGAATAAAATGAGTGTAACAAAGTATTTATCAAAGGAATGGGGCAGAGGCAATGAGATTGCCTTATTTCTCCTGCGCGTAGTAGCCGGATTGGTATTATTATATGGACATGGATTTAAAAAGCTAACTACCATCTTTTCCGGAGAAGAGATAAGGTTTATGGATCCTTTAGGAATTGGTGCAACTTCTTCTTATTATATGGCAGGCTTTGCAGAAGGGATATGTGCTATCTTATTGATTTTGGGTTTGTTTTCCAGATTGGCTACTCTTGTTTTAGCTATTAATTTTGTTGTTATTTTTTATGTTCATGCCATAGGTGGGGATGGATTTCAAGAGTTGGAACTCATCTTCTTTTATTTGGCTTCCTTTGTAGCTCTCACCTTTTCCGGTCCGGGGAGATTCTCGCTGGATTATTGGTGGTTTGGTAAGAGAAATAACAGAAGATAGATAATCCGGAGGTGCCCAATATGGGCTTCATCGTCGGAACCTTTGGGAACTGAGTTTACCGAACAAAGGAGACTATATCTTGTTTGTTTAGATAAAATGTTGAATTTATGTCTTAACCCGCATTATTCATGAGATTAGCTTTTTGTAGCTACAAGACATCGAACTCCACCGCAGTAGTAGCCTACTGCAAGGAGTTTGTAACGCGGTAGATGCAAAAAGATAATTTCAAACTATTCCTCAAATTTGGGGAACGATCAAAACATGAAAAAGTTTGCCAAGCTATTGATTTTAAACGATTTTTAGAGTTGTTTCAAAAAAATGGTGAATATTGCGGGTTAACTCCCGCATTCAATAATTTTAAAATTATCATAAACCCGACAAAACTAAAATAATCTTTATACATACAGAGTAATGATTATTTTAGTCATCAAAGGCTACACCTGTCTGCCGGCAAAGGCAGGTCTGACCATAAAAAACTAAAAATAAACACATGAAAGATAAGAAAATAAGGCTTTATATGTCCATTGGATTGGTTTCTATACTTGCATTTTTCGGATGTAATAATATAAAAGAAGATAGTAGTAAGGATTCAGGAGCTTTGAATGCAATACAACCGACAACTATTACGGAAACGACCTTAACAGATACCGATGATCCTGCTATTTGGATTAACCATAAAAACAAGGATAGTAGTCTTATAATAGGAACCGACAAGGATCCTGAGAATGGAGGACTCTATGCGTTTGATCTACAAGGTAAAATTCAAAGAACGGCTCTGGGTTTGAAAGATGCGAACAACGTAGATATAGCTTATGGTTTTAAACTGCATGAGAGGAAGGTGGATATTGCCGTTACGACGGAAAGACATCGACATAGAATTCGTGTGTTTTCTTTACCCTCGCTAAAAGCTATCGATGGAGGAGGAATTCCCGTCTTTGCAGAAGATAAAAAAGAATACCGTCAGCCAATGGGCATTGCGCTATATACTCGTCCTTCTGATCATGCTATATTTGCTATTGTTGGTCGAAAAAAAGGACCTCAGAATGGCTATCTCGAGGAATATTTATTAGAAGCTGATGATAAGGGGAGAATAAAAGGCAAATTGGTAAGAAAATTTGGGAAATATTCAGGAAAAAAAGAAATAGAATCAATTGCAGTGGATAATGAATTGGGGTATGTCTATTATTCTGATGAGAAGGCCGGAATACGAAAATATTATGCCGATCCAAAAAAAGGGAATAAAGAATTGGCCTTTTTTGGACAAAATGATTTTAAAAGGGATATAGAAGGTATTGCTATCTATAAACTTACAGATAGCACAGGATATATTATCGTTTCTGACCAGCAAGCTTGTCGATTTAATGTATACCCTCGAAGAGGAAAAGGAAAGAATCATAATGAATATAAAAAGATTGTGAGTGTTCCATTGTCTACAATCTTCACGGACGGTGCAGAAGTAACAAGCACAAGCTTACCCAATTATCCTCATGGCTTGTTTGTTGCTATGAGTGATGATAAAACTTTTCAATATTACAGGTGGATAGACATCGCTAAAGGCTATGGATTGCAAGTTAAAGAAGTTCATTAGCGTATAGCATATGAGCCAGATCACGAAAGAGGCTTATCTCAGGTAATATTAAAATTTTAGGGCTCTTTCAAAATAATAGTTGAATTCTGATTGGTATTATTATATGGCATCGATTTAAATAATTAGTACTCATCTTATTTTATTTGACTCCCTTTGTAGCACTCCCCTTTTCCAATCCGGGGAAATTTTCGCTGGAAGAATGGTGGTTGGATAGGAAAAATAACAGGAGTCCCATCCGGAGAAGCGCATTTTGTTTCTTTAATAAAAAGGCTTAAATTGGTTCTCTCGAAGGGCTGCCGATAATAATAGTTCGTGTTGAACCTCTAAAATGATAAGTGATGAAAAAAATAAGTATCTTTATTCTACTATTTTTCACTATTTCAATTTCCACTATGGGACAGGAATTAAAAACTATTCCGTATAATGACGGCAATCAAAAGCTCAACGGATTAGTTACTTCCAATGCAGGGAAAAATTTGCCGGGCGTATTGATTTTACCAGCTTGGAAAGGAATCGATGATGAAGCCAAATCCGCTGCTTTAGCATTAGAAAAAGAAGGATATATAGCCTTCATTGCTGACATATATGGGGAAGGAAATATCCCTACAGATGCTTCTTCAGCAGCAAAAATAGCCTCTTCCTACAGAGCGGATTACAAAGCTTATCAGCACCGTATTCAGCTTGCGCTGACAGAATTAAAGAAACAAGGTGCAAATCCGAATAAAATGGCGGTAATCGGTTATTGTTTTGGAGGGACGGGAGCATTAGAGACCGCCAGAGCCGGATTCTCTGTAGAAGGAGTGGTTTCTATTCATGGTGGATTAGGAAAAAGTGCTGACCGTCCAAATAAGCCCCTACATACAAAGATATTGATTGAAAATCCGGCAGAAGACAAAGGAGTTACCAAAGATATTTATGACCACTTGGTGAAAGAATTAAAAGACGGCAATGCCGATTGGCAGATTATTACCTATGCTCATTGTGGACATACGTTTACTAATCCGGAATCAAAGGAATACAATCCTGTCATGGCAAAAAGAGCCTGGAATCACACTTTGCTGTTTTTGGATGAAATTTTAAATTAAAAGGAAGGAAGGCGGAAGCTTTTTATTGAATTTCTGTTTTAACTGATAAAATCTAAGTAATTGTCGGGGTGAATGATTGAGAAGTCGGCTTGTGGATAGGTTTTTGCAAAAAAAACCGGTATCTTTTTCTTTCTCTTTCCCCATTTGAATTCAAAGGCTTGTATCTTTCCGGCTGTAGTTTCTATAAGATCTATTTCTTGTCTGTCATAAGTACGCCAGAAGTAATATCTTCTATCCTTTTGACTGTAATTATTATACTTTATTCGTTCAGATATACAATAACTCTCCCATAAAGCACCCATATCTTGACGAAGTGCCGGCAACCTAAAATCTCCTATTAATGCGTTTCTGACCCCATTGTCATAAAAATACCATTTGGAGGATTTGACAATTTCTTTTCGAGGATTATTGCTAAAACCATTTAAAGAAAAAAGGATATCCACTTTAGCCAATAAATTCAGATAACGCTCTACGGTGTTTTTACTGATACCTAATTGCCTTGCCAATTCATTGTAAGATACTTCTGAATCGGTTTGATAGGCAATTAATGGCAATAAATCTTTAATCTTCCGACTATTTTGTATCCTTTCGAAAGCTAAGATGTCTTTTAAAAGATAGGAATTGACCCATTCTCTCAGCACTTCTTTTTTATCTTCTACCGTTGGTAATTAGCAACACTTCGATGCTCTAAAAGTTGTTGTACTTCTATATCTTCGGCATTCAAATGCAGGAAGGGGATGTCTATTTTGTGTTCTAGTGCTTTTAATAAGATTTCCCCGTACGACGAGTGCCAAAGAGCAATAGCACTTTATTTACGCCTATTTTCTTCCGTATTAGCAAGGCTGTTTTCCTGGGGATCTTCATTGCTGTATCTTAATTTGGTCAATAAATAAACGAAATGTACATCAATTTTGTCAATTGAATAGCTTAATTTGTATTAATTCCGTCAGGGTATTGACCAAATTAACGTTAATTCTGTCAATACACTGACTAAATTAACGCTAATAAATATTTTCTAAGGAATGGTTATTTCTATCTAACTTTGCAATCCCATCATTTTTTTTGCCTCCGTTACCGTTTTTGATGCAGATTCTCTGGCTTTTTCACTTCCTTCTTGGATAATTTTATTCAAGTAATTTTCATCTTTGAGAAGTTCTTCGGCTTTATCTCTGATAGGAGCTATAAATCTGACCATGTCGGCACCTAATTGTTTTTTAAAATCGCCATAACGAATATTGCATTCATTGTAATCTTTTTCAAATTTTTCAACTATATCCGAAGTTGAAACGATAGATAATAAGGTAAATAGATTTTCTATATAATCAGGTTTGGGAGCATTGGGCTCTTGTGGACCGGCATCTGTCTTGGCTTTTTTAATCTTTTTGATGATTTTTTCATCGCTGTCGGCTAAATAGATAGTTGCCGATTCATGTTGGCTTTTGCTCATTTTCCCGTCACCATTTAGGCTGCCAATTTTGACTAAATTGGAACCTCCATCGTTGAATCCCTGTGGAGAAGGGAATAATTTTCCGTATTTATGATTAAAACGCGCTGCAAAGTTTCTGGTCATCTCTAAATGCTGTTCCTGATCTTTACCTACAGGAACATATTTCGCTCTGTGTAGCAAGATGTCTGCAGCCATCAAGACGGGATAAGTAAGTAATCCGGCATTAATATTTTCCTTATGTTGTCGAATTTTTTCTTTAAAAGTAGGTACTTTTTCTAATTCTCCTTTATAGGCCAGCATGTTCAATAAAAGGTAAAGCTCGGCAGTCTCAGGAACTCGACTTTGAGTGTAAAGCGTTACTTTTTCAGGATCTAAACCTGAAGCAATATTTTCTGCCAAAACACGATATACACTTTCTTTTAAATGTTTAGGCTCCGGATGAGTAGTAAGGGAATGTAAATCTGCTACAAAAAAATAACAGTCATATTTTTCCTGCATCATTATAAAATTACGAATGGCACCAAAATAATTTCCTAAATGCAAATTTCCGGTAGGTCGTATTCCGCTGACAACAATATCTTTTTTCATAGCCTGCAAAGTTACGGATAAGCCATAAATTATTATATTTGAAACGGTTTTAAAATGAAAGAAATAAAAAAGCAGCCATGCCACTGAAGATATATACAAAAAAAGGAGATCAAGGAAAAACCTCCCTGTTAGGAGGACAGCGGGTCTCTAAAGGGAGCTTACGTATAGCAGCTTATGGATCGGTAGATACCTTGAATGCTTATGTAGGCTGGGTTAGAGATTGGCAGGATAAGAAAGAAGTGATAAAAAGATTGACAACAATTCAAAGAAAGTTGTTTACCATTGGTGCTTTACTCGCTGTCGATGCCGATAAGAGTTCGAAAATGAAATTGCCGGAGATAAAGCCGCAGGATATCGAAGATTTAGAGAAAGATATTGATAGAATGGAGGAAGACCTTCCTCCTTTGCAATCTTTTATTTTACCCGGCGGACATCAAGCAGTATCTGCTTGTCATTTGGCAAGATGCCATTGTAGAGAAGCAGAACGAAACTGTGTTGTATTAGGAGATATAGGAGAAGATATTCCGGAGTTTGTTATTCCATATCTAAACAGATTAAGTGATTATTTCTTTGTTTTGTCTCGATGGACGGCACAGCAATTGAATATTAAAGAAACAGAATGGGAAGGACGGAAGTAGTTGGATTAAATAGAATTCTTCCCAAACGGTTCTTTAATGAGTATCGCTTATACTGAACGGGGTCAGCTATAGCCAATACGGTCTATCCTTTTAGCGTGAAAGGAAACTACTCTTTTTTCATGGAGTAGTCTTCTTTTTTCCGGGCCGATGTTTAATCAAAAAAACTAAACCCAAGATGAATAAAACGGCACCCCACCACAAGCCGGCATGTAGGTTTTCTAAAACGATGTCGGCTTGCTTATTTTTGGGTGCAAAGAAGTCGATGGCTTCGGCTGCTGAAACAATGATGCCATAAACGGTCAATAATACACCGACAAAGAACCAAATTGATAATTTACTCTCTTTTTCCATAATAATAATTGTTTACCAAAAGATAAATTGTAATACGAGAAATATAATAAAAATCACACCGGCCCAAAAGATAGGACGTTTTATCAAGGGTAGATTTCCTTCAGAAGGTAATTTGGTAGCTCCTCTTACCAAACCATTTAATTCTGCAACCGGTTTAGGTTTTGTTACCAAGCTAATACCAATGGTAACGACCATACAAATAATCCAAGACCAAAGTGCACGATACATATCTTCTGCCATTGCTTTGGCATCTGCAGAACCGGTAATGACAGCTAGGGCGTCAGGATCTATTCTGACCCAAGCCCACATCACTACAGAAGCGACTGTACCTGCGAGCAAGCCCCAAAAGCCTCCTTTTGAAGATGTTCTTTTCCATAACATCCCTAAAATGACCGTCCCAAACAACGGTGCAATGAAGAAACTGAAAAGTGCCTGGACATAGTCCATGATACTGGCAGAATTTTCTACCAAATAGGCTGTTCCTATACTGACGAGTACGCCAATAAAAGTGGACCAACGACCTATACTGACGTATTTTTTGTCGCTTAGTTCTCTTTTAGTGATTGCTTTATGCAAAGGTTTATAAATGTCATAAGTCCATACCGTAGAAAAGGCTGTGACATTACCTGCCATTCCGGACATGAAGCCGGCAATAAGAGCAGTAATACCTAATCCCAATAATCCGGGTCCGAGATAGCGAGCCATCATTAGAGGAAGTACTTCGTTGTAACTGGAGGCTCCTGTTGCAGCAGCTTCACTTTGTCCTACCAAATCCGGCATTACCACAAGACCGAGCAATCCCGGGAGTATAACAATAAAAGGAAGTAGCATTTTAAATACAGAGCCAATAATGGGAGCCATCTTTGCAGAGCGCAAGTCTTTGGCAGAGAGTCCTCGTTGGACGACTAAAAAATCGGTGGTCCAATAACCAAAGGAGATGACAAATCCCAATCCGAAAACAATCCCCATCCATTGAATTCCCATTGGATTATCACTAAAATGACCTAAGCTGCCCCACATGTGTGTAAAGTCGGCTCCATTCACATTTTGTTGAATTTGAGCAACCATATTGTCCCAGCCGCCGACTTCTATCAATCCTATTATAGGGATTAGCAAGGCTCCTGCCCAAATCAGAACAAATTGTAGTACTTCATTGAAAATAGCAGAAGTCAATCCTCCCATAACAACGTAGACCATGACGGTAATAGACGATATTAAAATACTGAAAGTGAGGCTCCATCCTAAGATGACTTTCATGACTAAAGCCATAGCAAACATGTTTACCCCACTCATGAGAATGGTCATAAAGGCAAAAGAGATAGCGGATAGCAGTCTTGTTCCTTCGCCATAACGTAACTTCAAATATCCGGGAACAGAGTGGGTTTTGGAAATATAATAGAATGGCATCATAAACAGCCCTAAAAAGAGCATGGCAGGAATAGCGCCAATCCAATACCAATGGGTAGCTAATATGCCATATTGATAGGAAGCAGCTGCCCAGCCCATTAATTCTAATGATCCCATATTGGCAGAGATGAATGCCAGACCTGCAATCCACATTGACATTTTTCTGCCGGCAAGAAAAAAATCTTTACCGGTTTTAGTAAATCTCTTTAGATAGTATCCAATACCCAGAACAATCATAAAGTAGATGGCGATAATGAGGATATCTGCCCATCCTAGAGAAATCATTCCGGAAGATAGTAATTGTCCATTTAAAAAACTTTGCATACTGTTTTATTTGTTGATGATAAATGTAGACTCTTTATGATTAATAAAGTGTTTCATTCCACTTCAATTCATTTTTTAACTGACGAATCTCCGTGTCTTTATTTATTAAGATGTGTTCTAAACCTGCTATTGTTGCAAAATCTTCTAAATATTCTGCATTCAGATTTTGGCTGTAACAGGTGTGATGTGCTCCTCCGGATAACAACCAGGCCGTGCAACCCTCTTGCATATTCGGAAGTGGTTTCCATAATACTCGTGCTACCGGTAAATGAGGAAGATCATGAGTGGGCTTTACGGCTTCTACTTCGTTGGTTAGTAATCGGAATCTATTTCCCAGATGAACCATAGAAGCATTTAATGCAGCTCCTCCTTTTACATTGAAGACCAATCTGATCGGGTCTTCTTTTCCACCAATTCCCAAAGGATGAATTTCACAAGAAGGTTTGCCATCTGCAATAGATTCGCAAATTTCCAGCATGTGAGACCCCATTTCCATCTCGTTACCGGGTTCAAAATGATAGGTGTAATCTTCCATAAAGGAATTACCGCCTTCTAAACCGGTGGCCATCACTTTCATTGCTTGTACCAATGCTGCCGTTTTCCAGTCTCCTTCCGCTCCAAATCCGTATCCTTTTGCCATGAGGCGCTGTGCCGGAATGCCCGGTAATTGTTTTAATCCGTGCAAATCTTCAAAAGTATCTGTGAAGCCTTTAAAATGGCCTTCTTCCAGGAATTGTTGTAATCCTATTTCTATTTTGGCAGCATCTCTTAAAGACGGGTGTCGGCTATTTCCTTTCTTTAACGGATCTGCTAAATTATACTGTTGAGCATATTCCTCACAAAGTTGATCGATGGCTGAGGAACTAACTGAATTAACTACTTCTACGAGATCCCCTACACCATAAGTATTGACAGAATACCCGAGTTGCATTTCGGCTTCTACTTTATCGCCTTCGGTAACAGCCACGTTTCGCATATTATCTCCAAAGCGAACAAATTTTGCCCCCTGCCATACATGCCAGGCAGTTGCTGCACGACTCCAAATATTTATTTTTTCCAACACTTCTTTGTCTTGCCAGTAGCCGGTGATTGTCTTTTGTTTTATGCCCATTCTAGATAAAATAAACCCAAATTCTCTATCGCCATGTGCACTTTGATTCAGATTCATGAAGTCCATATCTATTTCTCCCCAGGGAATATCACGGTTGAATTGAGTATGTAAGTGGAGTAAAGGCTTTTGCAAGGCACGTAAGCCTCTGATCCACATTTTAGCAGGAGAGAAAGTGTGCATCCAAGTGATGAGGCCGATACAGTTTTCAGTAATATTTGCCTGTTGAATAATCTGATAGATTTGTTCAGAGGTGGTAACAATAGGTCTAAATCTGATGGTCACACTTATCGATTCACTCCTATCCATCGTCTCAGCAATCTTTTGAGCGTGATCCGCCACTTGTTCTAATGTTTCGTCTCCATAAAGATGTTGGCTCCCTGTAATGAACCATACTTCATATTGTTTAAGATTTTCCATGTTGTATTTGTTGTTTTTATGAGTTATTGTCCGTAATAGGCATTGGGGCCGTGTTTTCTTTCATAATGTTTCTTTTTCAGTGCCTCTTTTAGCTTGGGTACCTGAGGGTTAATTTGTTCTGTTAAATAGGCCATTTTGGCTACCTCTTCAAGTACCGCACTGTTATAAACTGCTTTTTCCGCAGATTTTCCCCAAGTGAAGGGAGCATGATTTCCCACTAAGATCATTTCTACTTCTTTATAGTCAAGCTCTTTTTCCTTGAAACAATTCATAATCTGAAAGCCGGTCTGGTATTCGTAGTTCCCTTCAATCATTTGATCACTCATTGGAGCAGCACAAGGAATATCGACGGTATTGTGGTCGGCATGCGTAGTTCCATAAATGGGAATATCTCTGTGGGATTGAGCCCAGGCCGTCCCATGGGTTGAATGGGTATGGGAGATCCCTCCGATGTCTTTCCAATGTTTATACAGAACAGCATGTGTTTTGGTGTCTGAAGAAGGACGAAGGTCTCCTTCCACGATGTTTCCGTCGAAATCGACAATAACCATTTTATCAGGAGATAAATCCTCATACGGAACCCCACTGGGTTTGATGGCGAAAATGCCCTTGTCATGATCGGCCTGACTGACATTCCCAAAAGTGAAAAGTACCAATCCTAATTTTGGGAGCTGCATATTGGCCTCGTAGGCTTGTTCTTTAATTTGATTATAATTAGCCATAAAATATATTCGTTTTTCAATAATAAAGTTTCTTAAAAATGATTTTTTTCTAAGAAATTCCCCAGATTACTATATTTCTGATATCGTTCATTATAGAGGGGGACTCTTTGGGCATCGGGCTGATAGGTTTTGTCAAAACCTTGCCCCATGCTTTTCATCGCTTCTTTAACATTAGGATATAAACCGGCAGCCGTTGCCGCAAACATGGCTGCTCCTGCAGCACAAGTTTGATCAGATCGATGGATCTTAATAGGTCTATTCATGATGTCTGCCATGGTTTGCATAACATAGTCCGATTTTCTGGCTACGCCTCCCATTCCGATAAGCCCTTTAATTTGAATCCCTTGTTCGTTAAATCGGTCTACAATTTTACGAGCCCCAAAACAAGTAGATTCTACCAGCGCTTTGAATAATTGTGGCGCGTTACTTCCCAGGCTTAAACGGGTAATCGCTCCTGCCAATTCCTGGTTAGCATCCGGGGTTCGTCTCCCATTGAGCCAGTCTATGGCTAATTCATCTTTTTCTGAAATGGGTAGTTTTGAAGCCTCTTTGCTTAAGAAGGGAATCATTTGATTATTGATATCTTGTCTTATTTTTTTATTGGTTTCCTCATTCAAATAGTCTGATTCTTCTAATATTCCTTGAAGAGGCCATTGTAATAATTTGCTAAACCAGGCATATACATCGCCGAAAGCGGATTGTCCGGCTTCCATTCCCATCATTTCCGGGATGACAGAGCCGGGAACCTGACCACATATACCATTAACTAAAGTGTTTTTTACTTCTTCTAAAGGAGCTACTAACATGTCACAAGTCGAAGTTCCCATGACCTTACTTAAATAATAAGGTTCAATTTGCCCACCTACTGCTCCCATATGAGCATCAAAAGCTCCTGTACCAACAACGACATCTGTAGATAGTCCTAGTCGCTCTGCCCATTCCTCAGAAAGAGATCCGGCAGGTTGATCAGCTGTATAGGTCTGGGTATAAAGGTTTTGAGTGAAACCTTTTAAAAGAGGATCCAGAGAAGAAAAGAATTCATCTGGAGGAAGACCTTCCCAACCGTCTTCTGCTGAGGTGCACCACAATGCTTTATGTCCTGCTGCACATCGACTTCTTTTTATGTCGGAGGCTTTCTTTCCCCCGGTTAATAAAAAAGGAATCCAATCACAATGTTCTACCCAAGAATGACAATGTTTGCGTACATTTTCGTCTGTTCTGAGAACGTGTAAAAGTTTGGCCCAAAACCATTCAGAGGAGTAAATTCCTCCTACATATTGTAAATAATTGGGGTCAAACTGTTGAGCCTGTTTATTAATCTCTGCAGCTTCTTTTACAGAAGTATGATCCTTCCATAAAATAAACATGGCATTGGGATTATTTTCAAATTCGGAAGATAATGCCAGTGGCGTTCCTGATTCATCCACAGGGCCGGGAGTGGAACCGGTGGTGTCTACAGAAATACCTTTAACCTGTTTTGAAATTGAAGAATCTACTTGGTTCAGACAATCCCGAATACTTTGTTCTAATCCTTCTATATAATCTTTGGGATGCTGTCTGAATTGGTTTTCTGCACTCTTACAATAGAGCTTGTCTTGCCATCGTTTATAATAAAAAACCGAAGAGGCTATTACCGTCCCATTAGAGCTGTCAATGAGTACTGAACGTACTGAATCCGTACCAAAATCTATCCCGATTACATATTTTTTTTGCTCCATAAACGTCAAATTTGTTGTCGAAGTAACACTTATTTATTTAAATAAAAAAATTTTCTTCAAAAAGTTTCTATAATTTTTGTAATATGATGTTTTCTTTAAAAATCTAGAATGTGGATATCTTTGACCGATGAATTCTCTATACGGGCTACTAGATGAGGTTTTCAGGGTTAGGGATAAATTTTAGGAAAGCATGGAAGTTTTTCTTATATTTTTCTTTATTTAATTTGTAATAGAAAGCCCCTCTTTTCGAAGATGATTTATCTTTATCTTTTTGTCTTATTAATAGATTAGTAGAAAGCATTTTACGGCTGAAATTACGTTTGTCAAAGGTCGTAAGATAAAAGTCTTCATAAAGTGTTTGTAGTTGCGGCATGGTAAATTTTTCCGGAAGGAGTTCAAATAAGATTGGGTGAAGGGAAGCTTTATAACGTAGCTTTTTCCTTGCCAGATCGATCATCTTTTGGTGGTCAAAGATTAACTTTGGAAAATCATTGACGGGAAACCATGCGGAGTCATAATTAGAACTAATCTGTTTGTGATATTTATGAATGCCGATAAGAGCAAAGTAAGAAACACTGATGGTACGTTCTATTGGATCTCTTTTTGGTTTACCAAAGGCCTTCATCTGTTCTAAATAGACGCCATCCAGTCCGGTCAGTCGATGTAATACACGTTTAGCTGCACGGTCTAAACTTTCATTTGGTTTTACAAACCCTCCCATGAGACTCCATTTCCCTTTTTCAGGCTCAAAACCTCTTTTTATAAGTAATAGTTTTAGGTGTTCACCATCAAAACCAAAAATAATACAATCAACTGCAACAGTATAATTGTGTCCGGCGGGATATTGATCCATATTCAATAAAAGGTTATAAATTAATGATAGATAGGAGTTTTTATTCCCCTTTTTTTAGTGTAAAGGTATTTTTTTTTACTAAAAATCAAAACAGCAAAAGAAAAGTAAATTTTTTTTGAATTATTTTATTCTTTAAAACAAGTGTAAATCAAACACTTATAGAACCCTCCTGTTTTTTTCTTATGCAAAATCTGTATAAGAATTTGGAAATATAATGTAATAAATGTACGTTTGACATTCATATTCAAGGTTTATATTACTAGTTTACTTATTTAAAAACAACGGTATGAAGATTACTACCTCTTTTTTATTTATCGCTTTACTTTTGTCCGCCCAGCTGGGGTTAGCGCAATCTTCGGCTTCTTTACAAATGAATGGAGCCAATGCGAGTCAGATCATTAGCAAAGACATTTATGGAATGTTCTCTGAAGATTTAGGTCATGGAATATATAATGGCTTTTGGGTGGGCGCGGACAGTCCTATTCCGAATAAAGATGGAATTCGATTAGACTTGGTTAAAGCGTTTAAGAAAATCAATATTCCTGTATTGCGTTGGCCGGGTGGCTGCTTTGCAGATACCTATCACTGGAAAGATGGAATAGGTCCCATGGATGAACGGACAGCTATTGTCAATGAAGACTGGGGGCAGGTGCCGGATAATAATCATTTTGGGACAGCAGAGTTTATGGAGTTGTGTAAAATGCTGGGAACCGAAGCTTACATAGCCGGGAATGTCGGCAGCGGTACGGTGAAAGAGATGAGCCAGTGGATCGAATATTTGAATTCTGATATACCTAGTGATATTACAGCCTTGCGGAAAAAGAATGGCAGAGATAAGCCTTGGAAGGTGCAATTTTGGGGCGTTGGCAATGAAAGCTGGGGCTGCGGAGGAACGATGACTCCCGAGTATTACAGTGATCTATATAAACGATATGCTACCTTTTGCAGAAACTATCCCGGAGCTCCTTTGAAGAAAATTGCAAGTGGTCCTAATGGAGATGATACCCATTGGATGGAAGTGTTGATGAAAAACATCCCTCTTCATATGATGTGGGGCGTTTCTTTACATTATTATACCATAGCAACGGGGCATTGGGGACATAAAGGTTCTGCCACGCAATTTGACGAAAAAGAATATTTCGGGGGCTTAAAGGGGGCCTTACATATGGAAGATATTCTCGACCACCAGGAGGCGGTAATGGATCGTTATGATCCGGAGAAAAAAGTAGGTTTAGTAGTTGATGAATGGGGGATATGGACGGATCCTGAACCCGGAACCAATCCTGGCTTCCTTTATCAACAGAATAGTTTACGAGGGGCATTAATAGCAGCTTCTACCTTAAATATATTTAATAATCATGCAGATCGCGTGAAGATGGCCAACTTGGCACAGACTGTAAATGTACTTCAGTCTTTAGCACTTACCAAAGGGAAAAAGATGGTGTTGACGCCTACTTATTACGTCTTTGATATGTATCAGGTTCATCAGGATGCTACGTTGATTCCTGTACAATTGACGAGTCCCGATTACACCTATGAAGGTAAAAGTATTCCGGCTGTGAATGCTTCAGCTTCGAAGGATTCTACGGGAACGATTCATCTCTCCCTGGTCAATCTGGATCCTTCTCATCCTGTGGCAGTTAAAACCGGTTTTAAAGACGTAAACTGGAATACTGTAAAAGGAAAGGTGCTGACTTCTGATCACTTTAATGATTACAATTCTTTTGATAACCCGGATAAAGTAGTGACAAAATCTTTTTCCGGAGCTAAAAAGGAAGGAGCGCAATTACAAGTGAAGCTCCCTCCAATGTCGGTAGTGGTGTTGGAATTGAAATAACTATTTCTCCTTTAGAATTAGAATAAATAGGAAAGTTCTAAAGGATGAAAGAGGATAACATATGATTATTAAGGCATTAAATTTTATTTATGAAAAGATGTAGACTAATTAAACAGGTATTATTTGTATTGCTCTTAAGTACATTTGGTTTTTTAGGGTGTAAAAAATTAGATGTTTATTCTGTAAATGCTCCTGCAGATATACAGAGCAGAATTGATTCAATAGCAGCTGAGAATGGAAATGTTGAAGCAGGAGATACGACTTATTTAGAAATTACCACTCCGACTGTTGGTGCTGAGGATAACAGTTCAGAATGGTGGACGGCTTTTTCGGATATCTTTCACATTCCTACCGGTCAACGATTAGTATTAGAATTTATAAACCATTCTTCCGGTGATGATAATTGGAATAATTGGAATCTGGTGGTTACCAACAATGTAGATTCAAGGGAGAGTGATGATTATAAAGAATACTTTGTTCTTCGTTCTGATGCTTATGGATGGGAAGGAGACATGGGGGATGAAGGATATCCTTTTGATGCTGATATGATATCTAATAATTATCAAGACATTGATGGAGATGGAGATGTTTGGAATGATTTCCGGGAAACAATGCAAGGTGCTTATGTTACTATGGAAGTTGACCATTCTACCACAGGTTACGTTTTTGTGACTGCAACTGCGGTTGGAAAAGACAGTGTTGTTTTAATTGAGAAATACAAACAGCCGGTATCTACAACGGATGATATCTCTGCATTCTTATCTTGTGATCATAGTCATTTCGATATGAAGAAAGCCTATTTATTGCCATCAAAGGTGACGGCTTTGGAAGACCAAGACCCCGTTTCTCTCACAATAAAGGATGCTCCTGCTTCAATCGAATTAGGAAATGAGGACTTTTGGGGAAATGCAAGTGCTGTTGTAACCTTCGCAGACGGATCTTCTACTGAAGTGGATACGGCAGATTTAACATTTGATGTTATTCCGGATTTAACTACTACAGGCGAGAAAAATGTCATTGTTTCTTATAATAAGACAAAACAAGGAAACTACACTCAGGCTGTTATTGGGAGTTACAAAATTGAGGTTACAAATGTTATTGAAAGTATTTCTGCTTCAGATATAGATTATTATTATTTCAATAATAATGACATTCATTTTCAACCCGTGGGAGTTGTTGTTACTGCAAAATATGCAGATGGCACAACTGCAACTCTTGATACCAGCGATATAGAATTTAATTATCCTGCATTAGTATCTCCTTTAGATGGAACACAAAAAGTAGAGGTTACTTATAAGGGAACGTCAGACACGTTAACAACAACCAGCACAGTTACTTTTATAAAAGGAATAGCTCAAGTCGGACTCAATGATTTTTCCACGGCTTGGTGGACCGCTTTTTCGGATGAATATACCGTTCCCTCCGGAGAGAGTAAAACGATTTCACTTTACTGTTATTCAAGTAATGAACAGAATTGGTATAGCCCAAGTGTTGTTTTGACTGAAACGAACGATCTTGATGATAATAAAGCAGTTGTTCGTATGGATAATTTTGGATTTGGGAGTGGTTATGATAACATTGCGACGGCTACATCAGATTGGGACTTTGATACATTCGCTAGTAATATAAGCGGCTCTAAAATAGATATAACGGTTAAGAATAATGGAGATAATACAGCGGAAGTGTATTATGATGTCACTTATGCCAACGGAGAAAAATATTTTCAGAAATACGAGGGTATAGCTATTCAGAGTGCCGACTTAAACTTCGCTTTAGTTACAGAAGGATCTTACCTTATAATCGTAAATTAATTTTAAAAATAGCAATATGAAATATTTATATATCATCCCAATAATATTATTATTTGGAACTGTTTCTATCGCAAAAGGGGCCGGTCATAAATCTTTTGTGACTGTAAATTATGCTGAGAAAATAACCGTCAAAGGAAAAGTTGTCGATGAGAATGGTCAACCTATTATTGGTGCAACAATTCAGCAAGCGGGAGCTTCGGTTGGTACTGTTTCTGATGCTGACGGTAAATTTTCCCTTTCTGTACCCTCAGATGCGAAATTAATTATATCCTATATGGGATATAAAAAAGTAGAGATTGATGTCAAAAATAAGGAGAATATTGGGACAATAGCCTTAAAACCAGCTTCTAAAGAGTTAGATCAGCTTGTGGTTATTGGATATGGAACTCAACGGAAAGTGGATTTAACAGGATCGGTTTCTGTCGTTGATGCTGATGATTTAAAGAAGGTTTCTAGCTCAAATATCTCTACAATGTTAGAGGGCAAAGTACCGGGGGTTCGGGTAACAACTGATGGACAACCGGGAGCTGATCCGGTAGTCAGAATACATGGCATAGGTTCCTTTGGGAATACTTCTCCGTTATATGTTGTAGATGGCGTACCGGTGGGGACTACAATTCGGGACTTTTCTCCTAATGATATCGCCTCTATTCAGATTTTGAAAGATGCCTCTGCAGCTGCTATTTACGGCTCTAGAGCAGCAAATGGTGTAGTAATAATCACGACTAAAGAAGGGAAGAAAAATCAAGCTCTGAAAATAGACTATAGTGGTTATGTAGGATTTGATCAAGTTCATAAAGGGATTTATGATGTAATGAATTCAAAACAATATGGACAATATATAAATATGGCTTTTGCAAATAGTGGAATGGATGTTCCGGATGGATATAATCCTTCTAGTAGCAAATATATAGATCCTAATGTTGTTAATACCGATTGGTTTGATGCAGCTTTTAAAACAGGAGTTAGACAAGATCATAATATTAGTTTATCCGGTGGAGGTAAGAACAATACTTATTACGTTGGGTTAGATTATTTTGATCAAAAAGGAACGATGGTTGGTGCCGGTCCAAATTATAAGCGATATACGGCGCGTATAAAAAATACAATGGATGTGAAGTTTATTAAGCTAAAAACGAACCTTGTTTATAGCCATAGTAATCAAGATAATATGTCACTTAGTAATGCGAATGAATTCGTTCAAGGGTTATACGGCGCACAATATCCTGTAATGGCATCAGTGCTTATTACACCACCCACTATAAAGGCATACGATGAATCAACCTGGGTCCTCGATGATAAAGTATCCGCAGCTGGAGACTATCCCTACGATTCATATGGTTTCGGAACCTATTATGATGATGTACATGGAGATTTACGAGTGACCAACTTGTTGCTTACCAATAGTTTGCTAAAAAGGAATTCTAAGGTGTCAAAATTGGTTGCAACCGGAACAGCTGATGTTGATTTGATTGATATGATTGGTCAAACGAGTAAGAATCATCATTTAAGCTATAAATTGAATTTGTCATATAGTAAAACCTATGTAAAGGACTTTACTTTCGTTCCTGCCTTTATTCAAAGTACGACAAATTATCTTGCTAAAGAAAATGAAACCTTATCGGAAGGGTATCGTAATTATACCGATGGTCTAATTGAAAATACATTAAACTATAGTGGAAAGATAGGATTAAATAATATTGATGCCGTTGTGGGGCAAACCTTTGAGAGAGAATTATTTCACACCTTAACAGGAAGAGGAGTTAACTTCCCTGAACCGTACTATTTACAGATCGGAAATGCAAAGAATACGTATTCTGGCACTTCTGAAAGTGAGCATGTACTTGCATCTTATATAGGTCGTTTAAACTACAATTACGATGAAAAGTATCTATTTTCGGCAACAGTACGTAGAGACGGTTCAAGTAGGCTCTCATCTAAGGGGCGTTGGGGATGGTTTCCTTCAGTGTCAGCAGGCTGGCGTATAGAAAAAGAAAAGTTTTTCCCTATCTCAAATAACACCGTAAATCTCTTTAAAATTCGTGGAAGTTATGGAGTCTTAGGGAATGAAAATATTGGAGACTATCAATATATGAATGTAATGAGTAGAGGTAATTATACTTATAGTTTTGGAAACAAAAAAGTAACCGGTTCTGCAATTTCCGATTATGTAAATACGGGTATAAGATGGGAAAAAAAGAAAACACTTGATCTTGGTTTAGATATTGGAATGCTTAATAGTCAGTTTGAATTTACATTGGATTGGTATAGAGCCATTTCAGAAGATTTGTTATATAGCGTTGCGGTTCCGACAAATGCCGGTGTAACCAATAGTACGGTAACTATGAATGCTGCCACGATGGTGAATTCAGGATTAGAATTATCGGCTGCTTATCACCATAGAAAATCTGAAATAAAATATGATATCAGAGCTAATGTATCAACCTTAAGTAATAAAGTGACTAAGTTGGGTGTATCCAATGAACCTAGAACGGATGGTAATAGTCGAACTGAGGTTGGTAGAGAGGTTGGTTCATTCTATGGATACGTTTATGAAGGAATTTTCCAATCCCAAAAACAGATTGATAACAGAGTCAATGAAAAAGGAGATTTTGTTAGCCAACCGGGAGCTCAACCCGGAGATGTTGCCTATGCCGATCTGAATAATGATGGAAAAATTACAGACGCAGATCAGAAATTCCTTGGTAGTGGGTTACCTAAAATCAATTTTGGGTTGAGTGGAAACATAAGTTGGAAGGGCTTTAATCTTTCTATTTCAACATATGGAGCTGCTATGTTTAAGGCAGTAGACTTCGTTGGTGAAACGCTAAGGGGCTCATACGGAATGCTAAACAAGAGTAAAGATTTGCTGAATGCTTGGACACCTGAAAATAAGAACACGGATGTTCCAAGAGTTGCGTATAAATCAACCGGC
This sequence comes from uncultured Chitinophagaceae bacterium, assembly GCA_964647485.1. Taxonomy (GTDB): domain Bacteria; phylum Bacteroidota; class Bacteroidia; order Chitinophagales; family Chitinophagaceae; genus FW021-bin31. The sequence goes on from CAZYHV010000006.1 coordinate 47,984, forward strand.
TCTATTACGAATGATATGTTTAGTCAACGTTTTATTCAGGATGCCTCTTACTTTAAAATTGCAAATATTCAATTAGGATATAATTTCCCTGACAGATGGTTTAATAGCTATATTCATGATGTCCGTTTGTATGTCTCTGCTCAAAATTTAACAACTTTTACAAAATATAAAGGATACAATGTCGATTTTGCAGGAGGTACTTTTACACCCGGTTTTAATTATGCTTCCTATCCTACGCCAAGAACGGTAATGTTCGGGATTAATCTATCATTCTAGAATAAAAAAAGGAATTATGAGAAAAAATAATATAGTATTAGTTATGTTGATTTTTATTGTGGGCTTTGTTTCCTGTAATGATCAACTTGAAGTGAAGAATCCTAATAACCAAACTACCTATGATTTTGGGAATAACGAGGAAGACCTACAAGAGGCAATCATTGCCTGTTATAACAGAATACGTTTGGAAGGGAGTTTTGCAAGGGTTGGATATACAATGGATGCGGTTCGGGGAGATGAAGTGTGGAACTCCTCCCAACAATGGTATTTAGAGTATGACAATCTGAACTCCCCCGGAACCATAGAGATTGGTGATGAATGGATTTGGAGAGATTGGTATCATGTTGTAAATCGAACCAATTTTGTACTATCAAAGGTAGACGATGCTAATTTATCTAAAGAGACCTATAATGAAATAGCGGGGCAAGCACTTTTTTTAAGAGGATTGGCCTATTATGAATTATCAACCTATTATCAAACTGTTCCTTTGATTACTGATTATTCAGATTATGCCGATATTAATAAAATGTATGCATCAAACAGTACCCAAGATGAAGTATTTGACCAAATTGACACTGACCTGAGGAAAGCAATGGAGATGCTCCCTTCCCGGGATGAAGGAGGAGAATGGGCCTTAGGTCGGGCCACCAGTGGCTCAGCTGCCGGTTATTTAGCGCGTGCATTAATGTTTAGGCATAGATTTGATACTGCTTATGATGTTTTAAAAGATATTATTGCAGGGAAATATGGACATTATAAATTAATGGATGATTATGGCGATAATTTTAGATCCGGTTCGGAGTATGAAAATAATGCTGAGAGCCTCTTTGAAGCGCAGTTTATGGATTTCGGAACGGGAGGGACTGTAGAAGAATGGACCCCTGTTAATATTAGCTCCGAAGCGACACAAGGACATGCCGTTGAAAGCAATTATGCTTCCCAAAAGTTTGGAAGTTGGGGTGACTTAGCCGGTTCTCCTTGGTTATATAATTTATATAAAGATGAAAAATGTACTGATGGACGATTAGATCCCCGGCTATACTGGACGTTAGTAACTTATGAGCCCGAGTATGATCAATATACAGGTAAAAAGACGGCTGCTTATCCTGGTGGTGATCCTCGAAGTAATGTTGTTTACCAACAAAAAATAACCGAAACACCGGTATCTAACACTGCTCAAGGAGGGATCTCAATAGCAAAATTTACGAATGCAAGGACAAATAAGTATAGTTCAATAACGACAGGGCTACATTGTGGTATCAATTTAAGACTAATGAGATATAGTGATGTCCTCTTGCGTGCAGCTGAGTGTGAAAATGAAATAAATGGACCTACGCAAAAAGCAATAGACTTTATAAATGAAGTACGTAATCGTGTGGCTTTACCGGATTTAAAGCTTTCAGATTTCCCTACAGCGGATGCTCTTTTTGAACAAATAGCTAATGTAGAAAGACCCAAAGAGTTTGGATGTGAAAATGGCCGTGGAATTAATTTAATTCGTTGGGGATTTTTCTACAGTCAGGATCGGTTACAGCAGCTAATTAAACATGGATATTACAAACTAGATGGGAAGGCAACAACAGAAGAACTTACAGCTGAAACAGCAACAGCCTCTTCTTTCCAATACTTCCACGAAGGGCATGAGTACTTCCCTATATTCCAAGGAACATTAAATGCGAATCCGAACCTGGAAGGTAATTCTGCAAATAAAAATGAAGATAACGGTCCTGCTTTTAGAGCAAAATGGGATATACGACCTGTGGTACATTAAAACTGATTTTTAAATATTTTTATCTCTTTACTGATGATAAGGGTTATAGGTTAAGGAGATATTTTAATAAATAAAAGAATATGAAACTTAAGCAGACACTAATTTTATTGATAAGCACTTTATTAATTGTGGCATCGGGGTGTAAAGATGACCTGGGACCTATAGGGATTACTGTTAAAGGAGATGAACAAAGCAGCGGTGATGATGGAAGTGATTCGACTTTTAAGATACCGACCTATGCTGATGATTATTCATCTATCTCATCATGGGCGAATAGAAATGAATGGAATTTAGCAAACGTGCACGATCCGTCAGTAGCTTATTATAATGGGTATTACTATATGTATGGAACCGATGCTTCTTATGGGAATGCTGCTGAGGGACATGGTCATTTTCAAGGGAAACGGTCTAAAGATTTAGTACATTGGGAATGGGTTGGAGGGCCCTTTTATTCTCCCCCCTCATGGGTAGCAGATTCCCTTAACAGTATACGTAATAGAATGGGATTAGATTCCATCCCCAGAGACGAAATATCTTATGGCTATTGGGCGCCGGTTGTTCGTAGAGTGAATGTAGATGGGAAAGAGATTTTAAGAATGTATTACTGTATTGTTATTAACAATTATATTAAATCCGGAAAGGAAAATACTCCGGAAAATTTTGATGGAAGCTGGACAGAACGCGCCTTTATAGGAATGTGCGAATCTACAGATCCGACAGGAGCTGTATGGGAAGATAAAGGATACGTAGTATGCTCTTCTTCTGATAAAGGACTCGATTATAATCGCCCCGCTTTAAGTGATTGGGATGCCTATTTCTTTTATAATGCAATAGATCCCACATATATTGTCACTCCAGAAAATAAGCATTACCTGATTTATGGATCATGGCATAGTGGCTTTGCATTATTACAATTGAATCCTGAAACAGGTAAACCTTTAAATAAACTGGGTAACCCCTATGCGAATAGCGCCTCCGAGCTTGAAGAAAGATATGGTAAATTTATAGGAACCAGAACGGCAGGATCTCGATGGCAGGCAAGTGAAGCTCCTGAAGTAATATATCATAATGGATATTATTATTTGTTTATGGCTTATGATGCACTTGATGTTCCCTATAATACAAGAGTGGTGAGAAGTAAAAACATTGATGGTCCCTATTTTGGAATGAATGGACGCAATTTTACAGCAGGAGAAGGGGATACCTATCCAATTGTTACTCATCCCTATAAATTTGATAATAGCCCCGGTTGGGTAGGAATTTCTCATTGTGCAATATTTAAAAAAGAAGATACCCATCAATGGTTTTATATGTCACAAGGCCGTCTACCGGCAAATGTTAATGGGAATGCTAATTCTAATGCATTAATGATGGGACATGTACGTAAAATTGTATGGTGCCCGGCTTCTATTAATGAACCTAATAATTTATGGCCCATTGCCCTTCCGGAGCGTTATGCTGATGTGCCTGATTACGGAACGATTACAAAAGATTCCCTCGTTGGCACTTGGGAACATATAAAATTGGTATACCGAAAAGGACAACAAATAACTTCAGACAAATTAACTTTAAATGAAGATGGAACGATGTCAGGAGCTTTGACAGGAAATTGGAGTTATGATAAATCTAAAAAACAGTTGACACTTGGTAACGTGATTGTATGTGTTGAGAGAGAGCTCGATTGGGAGGCTTCACCACGGAAAGTAACCCTCGTTTATGCCGGCACCGATAAATCGCTGAATGGTACTTTTTGGGGGAAGAAAGTGGACTAATTGATGGCTGTTATATTTTTAGATTTGAGTTCCGTTTAAACAATAAATGTGTACTCTAATATGATGAAATAAGTATTAAAAATAATTTATTAAATAAAAACAGATGAAAAAAAATATAGCTTTAATTATTGGATTTGTCGTTTTCTGCGTCTTCTCTGTAGAAGCTCAAAATGCAGTAATTCGTATTAATATTCACGATACTGTCGGACAAATCAACGAGAACATCTTCGGTAACTTTGCCGAGCACCTTGGACGTTGTATCTATGGCGGAATTTATGAAGAAGGATCGCCATTATCAGATTCCGATGGCTTCAGAAAAGATGTAAAACAGGCAGTGAAAGACTTGCATGTTCCCTTATTACGTTATCCGGGAGGTAATTTTGTCTCTAATTATCATTGGGAAGATGGGATAGGTCCCAAGGATCAACGACCGACCAGATTGAATCTTGCCTGGGGAAATATTGATAATAACCACATGGGTACGGATGAGTTTATGAAATATTGTAAAGAAATAGGTGCAAGACCTTATCTGGCAGTAAATATGGGTACCGGTACGATGCGGGAAGCGCAGGCCTGGGTGGAATATTGTAATGTCGATAGTGGCCCCTATTATGCAGAATTAAGAAAGAAATATGGACAGGAAGAACCATACAATGTAAAGTATTGGAGTTTAGGAAACGAAGTGGATGGTCCCTGGCAGATGGGACACATGAATGCCGAAGATTACAGTAAAAAAGCTAAAGAGTTTGGAAAGATAATGAAGCTGACAGATCCATCGATTAAATTGATTGCAGTGGGGGCAGCTAATTTTAATCCCGGAGCTACACCCTATAAATGGGATCGTACGATATTGGAAAATCTGAAAGATGAAATAGACTATATCTCTATGCACATGTATGTGGGGAATGTAAGCGACAATTATTATGATTTCGTTTCCTCTCCATTAATTATGGAGAAAAGAACCAAGATTATAAAACAGATGATTAATGAAGTGATGCTTACAGCAGATAGAGGGAATAGAGATCCTATTTATATTGCTTGGGATGAATATAATGTGTGGTATCGTGCAAGGAGTGGCGGAAAAATGGTAGGAAATCATGCTTTAGAGGAGCGTTATAATCTGGAAGATGCTTTAGTGATTGCCGAATTTCTGAACGGATTCATCCGAAATGCAGATGTAGTGAAAATGGCAAACCTTGCACAACTGGTCAATGTGATTGCGCCTATTTTTACGAACGAAAAGGGACTATTTAAACAAACTATTTATTATCCGTTGCAACTCTTTACTAAAAACGTGAAAGGAACCTCCTTAAACGCTTTTGTTCATTGTAAAACGTATAACACCGATAATTATAATTTAGGACTTAGCGAAAGGAAAGCACAATTGAATGACGTTCCTTATTTAGACGTATCCGCCAGCTATGATAATGGGGAAGTCGTTATCAATGTGGTAAATCGCAATAAAGATAAAGCGATTACAACGGATATTCTTTCAGAGGTAGGTCAATTTGCCGGTTCATTTGAAGTGAAAGAAATTAATGGTTCCGGGATAAAAGTTGAAAATGATTTTGGTAAGACCAATGTCGAAACAAAATCCAAGCCGGGTTTTAAGGCTTCAGGAAATAAAATAACCTACTCTTTTCCCCCTCATTCGATTACCATGCTGAAGGGACATATTGAAGAGTAAGGTTAGACGTTTTATTGATTAAGAATAAAAAAGAAATGATTCAAAGCTCCATTAGATACGTTGTGATTCTGTTGCTATTGGGTGTGCCGATAATGGGTTCCGGACAATCAACAGCACAGGACACAAAAGATACCCTAAAATTAAAAGGGATTACTTTCCCTCATGTTCATGATCCGGTCATGGCAAAGGAAGGGGATACCTATTATGTATATGGCACCGGAGTAGGAATAAGTACGTGGTATTCTAAGGATCTTGTTCATTGGAAAAAAGGAAAGCCTGTTTTTGATAGTCTTCCGAATTGGGTTCATCATGCACTTCCTCACTTTCAATATTCCAGTTCTATCTGGGCTCCGGATATCATTCATTATCAAGGGCTGTGGTATCTTTTTTATGCTTGTAATCAAACGCCCGGGAAACCGGATGCAGCCATTGGATTGGCTACTAATCCTACCTTAGATCCGGATCGTCCCGATTACAAATGGACAGATCGTGGGAAGATGGTACAATCGGTGTTAGGCAGAGATATGTGGCAGGCCATCGACCCGAATGCTGTGATAGATAAGAATGGACAGCCTTGGCTTGCTTTTGGCTCGTTTTGGGATGGTATTAAATTGGTGAAAATGACGGATGATATGATGCAGCTGAAATGGCCGCAGGAATGGCATACCATTGCACGTCGTCCGAGTTCCCAGAAATTGTATGAATACGGGTTGCAGGATAGTCAAATTGAAGCAGCTTTTATCTTTCAAAATGGAGATTATTATTATCTTTTTGCTTCTGTAGGTATTTGTTGTAGGGGTATAAATGGAACCTACCATGTCGTGGTCGGTCGTTCAAAAAATATTACCGGCCCTTATGTCGATAAAGCGGGTTTCTCCATGATGGATGGCAATGGAAATATCATAGCTGTTGGGGATGGCGAAAGATGGGCAGCCGTAGGACATAACTCGGCTTATCATCTGGATGGTAAAGATTATTTTGTAGTTCATGGTTATTCTATTCCCGATCATGGGGATTCAAAGTTGATTGTATCCGAAATTAAGTGGGATAAAGAAGGGTGGCCAATTATTCACCTACCAAAATTAAAAAATGAAAAAAATTAGAAAAAAGATACTGTTCTTATTGATTATAAGTTGTTCAATTGGGCTTTCAGGAGTTGCACAACAGCAGGATATTATTGTACATGATCCCAGTATTATTAAAGAAGGGGATACTTATCATATTTTTTGTACAGGATTGGGTATTACTCATTGGTATTCCACCGATTTAAAACATTGGACAAAAGGGAAGCCTGTTTTTCAAAAAGCACCGAAATGGACTGATAAAGTAGTTCCGGGATTTAATAATGTAATGTGGGCTCCTGACATATCCTATTATAATGGGCTGTATTATTTATACTACTCTGTATCCGCTTTTGCTAAAAATACTTCTGCGATAGGAGTAGCCACTAATAAAACACTCAATGAAAAGGATCCGGATTATCATTGGGAAGACCATGGAATTGTCGTGGAGTCTGTTCCCGGTAGAGATATGTGGAATGCCATTGATCCTAATTTAGCGGTAGATAATGAAGGAACTCCCTGGATGTCATTTGGTTCCTTTTGGGAAGGAATAAAGTTGGTTAAACTTGATAAAGATCGAATTCATGTGACCAAACCTCAAAAATGGTACACGATTGCGACCAGAAAAAGAACTTTTGGATTATCTGATACGCTACCTGGCGATGCTGCCATTGAAGCACCGTTCATTTATCAACATGGAGATTATTATTATTTATTCGTTTCTTATGACTATTGTTGTCGTGGGGTAAGCAGTAGTTATAAAGTAAAAGTAGGTAGATCAAAGAAAATAACGGGACCTTATTTGGATATTGCCGGAATGCCGATGATTCAAGGAGGGGCTTCCACTATATTGAAAGGAAATTCTCACTGGCCGGGACAGGGACATAATGCAATTTTAGAAGATAATGGAAAAACGTATTTAGTTGTTCATGCCTATGATGCAACAGATCATGGGATACCAAAATTACGTATTTTACCTATTCGCTGGGAGAATGGTTGGCCGATGCTTATTACACCATAATATAAATGAATGAGATGTCTATAAAAAAGAATATTTTGATAGGATTATGTTTACTTTTTATCCTTGTGAATCCCTATCTCTCCTCTGCTCATTTCATTGAAGGGAAAGGGGATAAAGATTCTCTAAGTAATAAAGTGGAATATTTTAAACTCCGTGATGTCAGGCTATTAAAAAGTCCGTTTAAAAAGGCTCAGGATGTAGATCTTTCTTATATTTTAAAGTTAAGTCCGGACAGGCTACTGGCGCCTTATTTAAAAGAAGCCGGGTTGCAGCCTACGGCAAAAAATTATCCCAACTGGGAAAGTCAGGGCTTAGATGGTCATATTGCAGGTCATTATCTTTCTGCTTTATCCATGATGTATGCTTCTACAGGAAAGCGGGAGCTGCTTGACAGGGTTCGTTACATGGTGGATGAACTGAAGAGGTGCCAGGAGCAGGATTCTTCCGGATATATTGGAGGAATCCCTAATGGAAAAGAGATGTGGAAGCAAGTGGCAGCAGGAGAGGTAGAAGCGGTGAAAGATCGCTGGGTGCCCTGGTATAATGTACACAAGATATTTTGTGGGTTACGAGATGCGTATTTGTTTGCCGGTAGCCGGGAGGCAAAAGAAGTTCTCATAAAACTATCTGATTGGTGTTGGCAGGAAACGCATAATCTTAGCGATAGTCTCATGCAAAAAATGTTGCAAACAGAATATGGAGGAATGGATAAAGTCTTGGCAGATTTATATGTGATTACCGGGAACAAAAAGTATCTGAAACTGGCAGAACGTTTTTCAAAAAGATCTCTTCTTGATCCACTCTTAAAGAAAGAAGATAAACTAACAGGATTACATGCCAATACACAGATTCCGGTTGTGCTTGGTTTTGAACGGATTGCCGGGCTGACAGGAAATGGAGATTGGCAAAGGGCGGCAGGGTTCTTTTGGAACATGGTGGTTCATCATCGCTCGCTGGCTTTTGGAGGAAACAGCGTGGCGGAACATTTTAATCCTATTGATGACTTTTCTAAATTGATCGTTAGCCCCCAGGGACCGGAAACCTGCAATACCTATAATATGTTGAAGCTTACCCGAATGCTTTATCAGGAGAGTGGATCCCCATCGTATATCGATTTTTACGAAAGGGCGTTATACAATCATATTCTTTCTTCGGAGAATAGAAAAAAAGGAGGGTTTGTTTATTTTACCCCCGCTCGTCCTCGGCATTATCGGGTTTTCTCTCAGCCGGAAACCAGTTTCTGGTGTTGTGTGGGATCCGGTATGGAAAACCATTCAAAATATGGCGGAACCATATATGCGCATGCGAAGGATGCATTGTATGTTAACTTGTTTATTCCTTCCGAATTGAATTGGAAAGAAAAAGGGGTGAAAGTAATTCAAGAAAACCATTTTCCTGATGAAGATCAGACCCATTTAAAGATCGAAACAGAAAAGCCGATCACTTTTACCTTAAAAATCCGCTACCCTTCCTGGGTAAAAAAGGATCGTTTACAGATCTTCCTCAATGGGAAAAAACAAAAAATTCAAGGGAATCCTGGAACTTATGTCAGTTTGAGAAGAAAATGGCAGGAGGGAGATCAGATAAAAGTGGTCTTGCCCATGCACTTTTCTATGGTTCCTCTTCCCGGTTCTACCGATTTTGTTTCCTTGAAGTATGGACCTGTGATTCTTGCAGCAAGAACGGGAACAAAAGAAATGAAAGGAGAATTTGCCGATACCGGTAGAATGAGTCACATCGCTTCCGGTCCGTTATTTTCGATCAAAGATGCCCCTAAATTAGTAGGCTCCAGATCTGACATTCTCTCAGAGATTAAACGAGTTAAAAGAGATACATTGGTTTTTGAAGCGCCAGCAGCTATTTATCCTGAGAAATATAAAGACTTGAAATTGATCCCTTTCTTTCGGATTGGAGGTGCTCGTTATATGATGTACTGGCAACAGACGACGAAAAACAACATGAAAAAAGCATTGGCAGTTGATGAAAAATTGGATGAAAGGAAAGGGGAATAAGCGTAGTGTTGTATTATTTTAAAAGGAAAAACTTCTTCATATTCTCTTTCCACCGAATATTTTCTTTCAATCAGAAAATTGTATATTTAGAGCACTAAAAGATTCTAAATGTATCGTGTATTGAGATCATTATTATTTACGCTTAGCTTTTTAATTACTTTTACTGCTTGGGTTAAGGGACAGATACCTTTCAACTATTCTGTTTCTTATGTTACTATAAATGACGGACTTTCCAATAATAACGTGACTACCCTTTTTCAGGATAGTTTAGGGTATTTATGGATGGGGACCTATGACGGATTGAATCGTTATGATGGGTATGATTTTAAAGTGTATCGACATCGATTTGAGGATTCTTCTTCTCTGTTGGGAAACCGGATCGTATGTGTCAATCAGGATTTGAATAAAAATATTTGGATTGGTACAAAGGAGGGGATTAATATCCAAAACAACTTAAAAACGAGCTTAGGGTCAGTAAAATATATATCTAAGGATTCTCAAAAGAAAAAAATCCTCAGAACCGGAATTACGGATATCGTCAGAGACGCGAAAGGGAATATGTGGGTAGGTACGGAGGGGGCTGGTGTCTTATATTCAAAACAGGGTAGTTTCCTTTTATCACAAATTCCCTATGTACAGAATGGCGCAGAAAGAAATCAATATCCCGTAAGAGGAATAGCAATAAGTGATCATAAGGTGTGGGTCTTTATCAAGGAGGTGGGGCTCTGTCGTTTAGATTTTAAACAAAAAAAATTAAATGTTATTAACGCCAAATTGCGAAAAGCTAATTGCATGCGGGCTGATGGCAAAGGAAACTTATGGATCGGAACGAATAACGGATTATACAGATACCGTATTTCTTCAGGAGAATTTACCGCTTTCAAGAAGGGAAAAACAGGATTGTTATCTAATTTAATAGAGACGATTTGCATAGACCGGAAAAGTAATATCTGGTTTGGTACGGATGGGGGTGGAGCAGCCATGATGACCCCGGAGGGACAATGCTATAAAATATCGGGAAACAGCAGTGAGGAATTTCCGGAAACCGCCTCTGTATTTTCTATCATAGAAGATAGAGCAGGTAGGATCTGGATGGGTACTTTAAGAGGCGGGGTGATTATTTTAGATCCCAATAAACCTGCATTTAAGACGATTCGTCAAAATCCTTTGGCGAAGAGTAGTCTCGTAAGTAATTATATATTCTCTTTTTCTGAAGACCATAACGGAAACCTGTGGATCGGTACTGATGGAGGAGGATTGAGTGTTTTTAATGAAAAAACGGGCCGTTATACGAACTATGTTCATCAGGAAAAGAATCCTTACTCTTTGAGTAGTAATTTTATTACGGATCTATGTTTAGATAGCTCGGGTCAGATGTGGTTAGCAACCTGGGGAGGTGGGATTAACCGCTATCAAACGACTCAAAAAAGATTTAAGCATTATCAAACCTTGGGAAAGTGGAATGAAAAGAAGAACTTTTTTAGTTTATATGTAGATCATGCCCATAATTTGTGGGCCGGAAGTATCGGAGGCGGCTTATTTAAATATGATTCATCGGAAGATAAATTTTTCCTTTATGACCATAATTTAAGGGATATAATTGCAATGTATGAAGATCAGGAAGACCGTTTGTGGGCAGGTAATTTTGGTCAGTTGATAGAGATAGATAGAAAGAAAAAGAAGAATAAAAGATTTGATATTGGTCATCCTGTCCGCTCGATTTGTGAAGCAGGGAATCGTCGTCTTTGGGTGGGAACAGAAGGAGGAGGTCTCCTGTTATTTGATGAGAAGGATGGAATTCTGAAACGATATACTGTTAAAAATGGACTGCCTAGCGATAATATATTACAAATTTTGAAAGATGGGGAGGGTAATCTTTGGATGAGTACCTATGACGGACTATGTAATTTTATTGTTTCACAAGAAAGATTTATCAATTATTATCAACAGGAAGGGATTCAAAGTAACCAGTTTAATTATAATGCAGCTTTAGAGTTACAATCGGGAGCTTTTGTATTTGGTGGAATTAACGGCTATACGCAATTTTATCCTGATAGTATTCATCCTTATCAAACGCATACCAATGTCCTTATTAATGAAATATGGGTCAATAATCAACTTTTAAAGAAGAATAGCCGGTACGTTACAGAAACATCAAAGAATTTTATAAAGGAAATTACCCTTCCATACAACAAGTCTAGTCTTCGAATAAAATTTGTTGGAATTAATTATACCTTATCTCGAGAGCTTACTTATGCATATAGTCTTAAGAAGGACAATGATGCTTGGACTAAAAACGGAACTTCCCGGTCTATCAGCTTTTCTCATCTTGGGAAAGGATCATATTTTTTAAGGATAAAGGCTTTAGGAACAGGCGGTAGCTCTAATGATAAAAATACGATGCTGAAAATCATTGTACTCCCTCCCTGGTATTGGAGCTGGTGGGCAATTCTAATATATGTATTTATAATAGGAGGGGTGATTCTCCTCTATGTTTCTTATAAAACACGAAGAACAAGGCTTAAATATGAGATTCGGCTTTCTCAGATGGAAGTGAAAAAGGAGAAAGAGCTGAATGAAAGAAAACTGAGTTATTTTACCGGAATGACGCATGAGTTCCGTACCCCTTTAACACTTATTATTAATCCCTTGAGAGAAATACTCAATGAAGATAAAACACATTGGAATAGATCTGACCTGAGGGTGGTCTATGACAATGCAAGAAGGATGCTCAATTTAGTAGATCAGTTGTTATATTTCCGAAAACTGGATAAGGATTTACGGTTAAGAACAGCAAAAATTCGATTTTATTCTCTCTGCAAACAGGTTTGTGATAGTTTCCGGTTGTTAGCAAAAGATAAGGAGATACAGTTCGATCTTATTTGTGAAAATGAGGCAATTATTCTAAAATGTGATAAGGATAAAATGAATATTATTTTATATAATTTATTGAGTAATGCCTTTAAATTTACCGGGAAAGGGGGACGCGTTTCAGTAAAAATTAAAGAAAATAAAGAACTCGTTTTTGTTGAAATATCAGACAGCGGAGTCGGGATAAAAGCCACTGAAGGCGAACGCATTTTTGATAAATTTTACCAGGAAAATAAGAATGCGGAGCTTTCGAAACCGATGGGCTTTGGTATAGGTCTACACCTGGTAAAACAACTAGTTGAAAAACACGGAGGCTCAATCCGGTATGCCAGCAAGCAAGGCGTGGGAACTACATTTTATCTTCGCCTCCCAAAGGACATTCCGATCGATTCCTCCACTGAAGAAGTTACAGCGACCCAAAAAATAGAACCCCTGAAAAAGGAAATTGTAAAAACTCCTGAAAAAGAAAAGAAAGAAGTTAAGAATAAAATAGAGGGAGGAGAAGAATCTCAACTGGAGCCCCAATCTCCTGAATGGATATCTGCAAAACACTCGATACTAGTCATTGAGGATGACCCGGAAATGAGGAATTATGTAGTTAAAATTTTTTCCAAAGATTCCATTGTTTATAGTGCGTCTGATGGTAATGAAGGACTGACTCTGGCAAGACAAAATATTCCGGATGTGATTATTAGTGATGTGATGATGGAAGGAAAAACCGGGATTGACTTATGTAGGCATATTAAACAACATTCTTCCCTCAACCATATTCCTTTCATCTTAATGACAGGAAGTCCCTCAGAGGAGATGAGGTTGAAAGGGATAGAAGAAGGGGCAGACGGATACATTACCAAACCCTTCAGTAAGGAATTACTTAGGGCTAAAGTAGATAGCCTCATCAAAAATAGGAATAACCAACAACGATATTTCTATAACCAAGTCACTTTTAGAGAGGATGATTTGAGGATTTCCGAAAAAGAAAAAGAGTTAATCGATCAATGTATTGAGATTGTCGAGCAATTTTGTGATGAAGAAGGGTTTACGGTAAAGACCATTAGTAAAAAAATAGGGATGAGTCATTCTAATCTGTATAGGAAGATCAAGAAGATCACGGGGCAATCGCCAAGTGGATTTGTACGTTTTGTACGATTGCGTAAGGCGGCTGAATATCTTATTTCGGGAAAATATAATGTAAATGAAGCTTCTTTTCAAGTGGGTTTTTCTGATAGCAGATATTTCAGAAAACAGTTTAAGAAGTTATATGGGATGAACCCTTCCGAATTTAAAAAGAAGTATAAAAATATTTCGTTGGATAAGTTTAAGCGGAATAAAGGTGCTCCATAATGGGAACGCTTTTTTATTCTCTCATCTTTTAAAAGATGAAAAAAGACTTATTAATTTCTGTATAAGTGTAAAAAGAACAATCTTCCCCCCTTTTTTGATTAAATATCCCCCCTTTTGAGGTATTATATTATTATAATTTTGTTCTAGAGAAAGGAGACAAGGGAAATTTCGCAACTAAAATAGTTAAAAGTATAAACAAAATATCTATTTATTATGAGAGAATTTTTACAAGACCCATCTTTATCAAATTCATCTGTACACCCTGCTTTATTTTATACTCAAGATCCATTAAGGGAGGAAGAAAAAGTTTTTGATGAAGGATTAATAAGAAAAGACTTAGAAAGGAATGCTGTTTTAACTGAATGTATTGGAGTCATTATTCAAAATATAGATAATCCGAAACTCGGTGTGGATTTATTGTCCAGAAAAATGTTCATGAGTCATTCTTCATTATATAAAAAACTAAAAGAGTTGGTAGGGCTGTCCATCAATGAATTGATTCGTCACGTTAGACTAGAATATGCTTCCTTGATGTTGGTAGATAGTAACTGTAGAATCAATGAAGTGGCTTATAGAGCGGGTTTTAATAATGTCAAATATTTCAGAAAGCAGTTTAAGAAGTTGTATGAGCAAACGCCAACTGCATATAGGAATAGGGAGTCCGGGATAAAAGGAGGATTGAAATAATTCGAATAGAATACGAGTTTGTCCCCCATATAAAGAAATTGATGCATTTACCTTTGGCAGAGTAAACAAGGAAAGAATAACATTCAAGCAAGAACAAATTTTATGAAGAAAAAACTACTTCAAGTATTAGGCTTACTGTTTTTAGTTTTGGTACAATATTCATGTTCCGGTAGCAAGACGGTGAAACCGGAAGGGGGAAATAATGATCAAAATCAAGGGAGTAACACAGCGACGACTCCTGAAGTGAAAATCATACTAAAGAAGGACATAACGACCTCTTCTGTGGAAATAAAAGGAAAGGTAGTTCAGGATGGAGGTGCGGCTGTAACTAAACGAGGCTTTTGTTGGGATACGCTTCCCTCTCCCTCAGTAGATGATAATAGCGTTGGTGAGTCGAGTATTTCGGGTGACGGAACTTTTGTCAGTAATATTACCGGTTTAAAGGAAGATACCAAATATTATATTCGTGCGTTTGCTAAAAACAGTGCCGGAATAGCCTATGGGAAAGGGGATAGTGTGATGACGAAAAGTAGCTCAGATGATGACCCGGGAAATATAGGAACGGTCTGGGTTGATAGCTCTTCTTTCAAGAATTACCAGGCTTTTGAAGATAAATGGAATTATTTGTATCCCTGGGGTTCAGATCATAATGGATCTGCTCGGATGTATGCCAGTTCTGAAGACCATAGTCAAGTCTCTCTTCAAGGGGATGTTTTGGAAATAAAGGCTACACGGATTAGTGACGATGAAGGGAAAAGTACGGCGGATCCCTATTTACAAATAAAATATCATTCCGGAGCCATTCATTTAAAGAAGCAGATTTTGGTGGATGAGGAACATCCTGTTTGGATTATTAGTGGAGATTTTAAGACGCCGGATGTAAAGGGCTCCTGGCCGGCCTTTTGGATTTCGGGCGCTTGGAGTTGGCCTCCGGAAAGCGATATTATGGAATTTAAAGGGAGCAATACCTGTTGGCAAAATACAGCTACCGGACCGGATTGGACAGATGTGAGTTGGCAAAATGAAAAAACAGCGGTAGAAAATACAGCAGGGGAATGGCATAATTATGAGCTTAAGATGAGAAAATTTTCCTCAACAGAGGTGACTTTAATCTATTCTATAGACGGAGATGTGAAAGCAACCCATACTGCTGATTTTGTGGGGAAACCGTTTTGGTTGATAATTAATCTTCAGATGGAAGGCTCTAGTGGAGCCCCGGGTCCTCAAGAGGCAGCAATGTATGCAAAAAATGTAAAAGTGATCTCAAGGCAACTTTAATCAATTCGTAGTAAAAAATAATAAATATTATGAAGGATTCTTTATTTAAAATTTTTAAAAAAAGGAATATACTTTCTTTTGTTACCTTATTAATGGTACTATCTTTTTCCTTTGGAACAGCTATGGCTCAAACCATTAGGGTGAAAGGAAAGGTGCAAGATAAACAGAAAGAGTCTCTTCCTGGAGTGACGATTAGAGTGAAGGGAACGACTAATGGAACCACTACAGATGACAAAGGCGCCTATCAGATTGACGTCAATAAGAATGCCGTATTGGAATTCTCCTATATTGGATTTAAAACTAAAAATATAGAAGTTATACAGTATAAGCCTGACCCGGATGGTATTTACTATATAAATGTGACAATGGGTATAAATCATGAGAATAAATTAGACGAAACCGTGATTGTTGGTTTTGGTACCCAAAAGAAAAGTAGCGTAGTCAGTTCAATTACGACGATTGATCCTAAAATATTGAAAGGACCTACCAGTAACTTAACAACAATGTTGGCAGGACGAGTTTCGGGTATGATTGCTTTCCAGCGAAGTGGAGAACCGGGAGCAGACAACGCCGATTTCTTTATTCGGGGATTAGGTACCTTTGGAACGGGGAAGCGCAATCCTTTAATTCTTATCGATGGTATCGAGTCTACACCTACCGATATGGCTCGTCTACAACCTGATGATATAGCCTCTTTTTCTGTATTGAAAGACGCTACTGCTGCAGCTGTTTATGGAGCTCGTGGAGCAAATGGAGTGGTGTTAATAAAGACAAAACAAGGAATCAAGGGGAAAACAAAATACTTTTTTAGAGCACAAACAAGAATTTCATCAAATACTAGAAATTTCAAACTTGCCGATAATGTTACCTATATGAAATTGGCTAATCAAGCTGCTTTAACACGAGACCCCAATGCAGTATTACCATACAGTCAATCTAAGATTCAACATACTGCCGCCGGGGATAATCCATTGTTATATCCTAGTAATAACTGGATCAAAAAATTAATCAAGCCCTATACGGTCAATGAATCTTACAATATGAGCGCGAGCGGAGGAGGAGAAAATGCAAGGTTCTATGTATCTGGAACCTATAATATAGACAATGGCGTATTGCGGGTCAATGGAATGAATAATTTTAATAGCAATATAAAACTTCGTAACTACTCAGTTCGGAGTAATGTGAATTTGAAATTGACGCCTACAACCGAGGGAATATTAAGAGTGTATGGTCAGTTTGATGATTACAATGGCCCCATTGGGGGAGGAACAGCTATCTTTAATCGGGCGATATGGTCGAATCCGGTAAAGTTTCCGGCAGTTTATCCCTCCAGTTTACTTCCATATATCAAACATCCCCTTTTTGGGGGCGCCGTTACCGGTCATGGTAGTAAAACCTTGTTGTTTAACCCTTATGCCGAAATGGTCAGAGGATATCAGGTCTATAAAAACTCTAATATAGAACCACAGATTGAAATCAAACAGGATTTTAATTTTATTACCAAGGGACTGAAAGCCAGGGTGATGGGCTATCTACAACGGTATTCTCATTTTCAAGTCTCCAGGGGCTATAATCCCTTCTATTATACTGCCCGTCAAAATCCAATCAATGATAGCATTATGTTGAGTGTCTTAAATGACGGTAGTGCTACCTCTATCGGCACTACAGGAACAGAGTATCTTGGCTATGACGAAGGAAATAAAACTTTGAATTCTAAAATATATATGGAAGCTGCTGTCAATTATAGTAGAAAATTTGCTGAAAAACATGATGTATCCGGAATGTTATTATATTATTTGTCCAGCTACCAAACTGGAAATGCAGGAAGTGTTCAATCTTCCTTGCCTCAGCGGAATTTAGGAGTAGCCGGGAGATTTACCTATGGTTATGATAGCCGTTATCTATTTGAATTTGACTTCGGATATAATGGCTCTGAACGTTTTGCACAAAATCATAGGTATGGGTTTTTCCCTTCAATCGGCTTAGGATATCACATCTCTAACGAAAAGTTTTTTGAGCCCCTGAAAAATGTGATTTCAAATCTGAAATTCAGAGCTACTTTTGGTTGGGTGGGGAATGACCAGATTGGAAATACGGATGACCGGTTCTTTTATCTTTCTAATGTAAATATGAATAACGGGGTTTATGGAGCGACGTTCGGAGAAGATTTTGGATACCATAGAAATGGGGTCTCTATCTCTCGTTATGCTAATTATGATGTTACCTGGGAACGGTCGCAACAGATTAATTTAGGAATAGATTTATCCTTGTTTAATAGTATTGATGTTACTGCGGATTTCTATAGGCAAAAACGGTATCATATTCTGCAGACGCGTTCTTATATTGGAGCTACTATGGGGTTGCTATCTAACCCTCAGGCCAACACCGGAGAAGCGCAGAGTCAAGGGGTGGATTTGGCGATTAATTATAACAAGCAGCTGTCTCAGCATTTATGGGCTAAACTCAGAGCGACATTTACTTATTCTACCAGTGAATTTCTGAAATATGATGAGAATGATTATCCTGCGAATGAATCGTATCTTTCTCATATTGGACAATCGCTGGGACAGACATGGGGATACATAGCAGATCGTTTATTTGTTGATCAAAAAGAGGTCAACAATGCTCCCGAACAATTTGGCACCTATATGGCAGGAGATATTAAATACCGGGATGTCAATGGCGATGGCGTCATCTCCTCCCTTGACAGAGTGCCTATCGGTTACCCTACAACGCCTGAAATTATTTATGGATTGGGGGGGACTTTCGGATTTAAGAATTTTGATATCAGTATTTATTTTCAAGGGTTAAGCAGAGAATCCTTCTTTATTAATCCGGAAAATATTTCTCCCTTTGTTATCAATGGAAGTGCACAAAATGGATTGCTGCAGGTGATTGCAGATGATCACTGGTCGGAAGATAATAGAAATTCTTATGCTTTTTGGCCCAGGTTAAGTGACCAATTTGTTGAAAACAACAATCAAACTTCTACCTGGTGGATGCGGGATGGTTCTTTTCTTCGACTAAAACAGGTGGAAATCGGATGGACTGTACCTGATAGGTGGTTGAGAAGATATGGTTTGAGTAATGTTAGGGTGTATGCCAGTGGCATGAACCTGGCCATATGGAGCAAGTTTAAAATGTGGGATCCGGAAATGGGAGGCAATGGTCTGGGTTATCCTATCCAGTTAGTGATGAATGCAGGAATCCAATTTAATCTTTAAAACGAAATGAAAAGACGAAAAAATAGTGATATGAAAAATAAAAGTGTTTTAATAGGAACTTTCTGTATTATCCTTTTTACAGGGATGATAGGGTGCAACAAGTTTTTGAACATTGTTCCGGATAATGTGGCTACACTGGATCATGCTTTTCATCTTAGGAATGAGGCTGAAAAGTATCTTTTTACCTGTTATTCTTTCCTTCCGAAAGATGGGAGTGAATTATATAATATAGGAATGATGGATGGAGATGAAGTCTGGTTGCCCTATAAAAAGGCAATTACAAGTTATGCTTTCAGAATATCTCGAGGAGATCAACGTGTTGACAATTCCCTGATGGATTCCTGGTTGGGGAATTACCAGGGAGGAGGTCCCGGTGATAACTATGGTCTTTTTAAAGGAATTCGGGTATGTAATACTTTCCTCGCTAATATTTATGAGGTGCCGGATATTACTTCTAGAGAGCGTAGGAGATGGATTGGGGAAGTACAATTCTTAAAAGCCTATTATAATTTTCTACTGTTAAGAATGTATGGTCCTATTCCTATTGTTGATAAGAATTTGCCGGTAGATGCTTCTCAATCGGAAGTCGAAGTAAAGCGACAACCCTTTGATTCTTGTGTGCATTATATTGTTAATTTAATTGATACGGCAGCAACGAAGCTTCCTGATATCATCTCCTCTAAAGTAGATGAGGAGGGTAGAATAACAAGACCTGCCGCTTTGGGAATTAAAGCCAGAGTCCTTCTTATGGCTGCCAGTCCTTTGTTTAACGGGAATTCGGATTATGCTGATTTTGTAGGTAAAGACGGCACTCATTTGTTCAACACAACTTATGATCAGAATAAATGGAAAAAAGCAGCAGGTGCTGCTTTGGAGGCTATTAAGGCGGCTGAGTCGGAAGGTCATCATTTATATAGGTTCAAGTTATCTCCTTTTGATTTGACAGATACGACGATAACAAAATTGAGTATTCGGCAAGCGATATGCGAACGCTGGAATCCGGAAATTATTTGGGGCAATCCGAATAGTACAACAGCAGATCTTCAAGAGAGATGTATGCCTCCTTTAACAGGAAGTGAGAGTAATGATCCTGATTTTGCCAATATGATTATGTCGGCTCCTCTGAAAATTGCAAAAGAATTTTATACAAAGAATGGAGTTCCTATTGAAGAAGATAAGGATTTGGACTTCTCTGATTTGGATGCTTTAAGGACTGCAACACATGAGGAACGATTTAATGTAAAAGAAGGTTTTACAACGGCTCGTATTAATTTTGATCGTGGATCTCGGTTTTATGCGGATCTTGCTTTTGATGGAAGTACCTGGTATAAGTATGACAGTCCCAGTCAGTCAGATGAAAATACCTATTATGTAGAAGGGAAATATGGAGAGAATGCAGGAGCCCGACATGCTTTCTTTTACAATGTGACCGGGTATTATATTAAAAAGCTAGTGGATTGGAATCAGTCTACCAGTGAATCAAGTGTATCTTATAAAGCCTATCCATGGCCAATATTAAGTCTGGATGATGAGTATCTCATGTATGCAGAAGCTTTGAATGAAGCGGAAGGTCCCTCTCAAAAAGTATATCAATATCTCGACTCTGTGCGTGCAAGAGCCGGACTAGATGGAGTAGTGAAGTCTTGGGAAGATCATTCGACAAATCCCAGTAAACCGACAACAAAAGATGGATTAAGAGAAATTATTCATCAAGAACGCTTGATAGAAATGGCATTTACCGGTCATCGCTTTTGGGATTTGCGTCGTTGGAAAGATGCGGTGGAGAGATTCAATGAACCAATTACAGGATGGAATATCTATGGCAGAGAAAAAGAATCTTACTACAATATTACGACAGTTTATCAGCAACCTTTTGTTGCTCCTCGTGATTATCTGTGGCCGATCCCTCAGAGTGAAATAATTAAAAATCCTAATCTGGTACAGAATCCGGGTTGGTGAGTGAAAATTGATTGCTTATTAGTTTAATGATAAAAAAGAAACCATGAAACTTACTCAATTCATTCTTGGAATCTTCCTAATGATGGGAATCTTCTGTGAATTTTCCTGTCATGACGCTGAAGTTCGAGTTCCAATGGAACAAAGTAAAAATGCGCCTAAGCCCGTAACAGATGTTCAGGTGAAAGATGTGCCCGGCGGAGCGGTTATCTCTTATAATTTACCGGATAATAAAGACCTGCTTTATGTGAAAGCAGAATATACTTTAGCTACGGGACAACAACGAAGTAAAAAATCAACCTATTATGATAATTCGATTAAAATAGATGGCTTTGCAGATACTTTAGAACATCAAGTAACCTTGTATGCTGTGAATCGGAGTGAAAAAGCTTCTGAACCGGTGACGGTTTCTTTTCAACCTAAAGTAGCTCCTGTATGGGGCGTCTTTAAAAATTTAAAGGTAATTCCTTCTTTTGGTGGAGTGCATATTGAATCTGAAAATCCCAGTAGGGAAGATGTGGCTATCCTTTTGATGGAGCAAAACGATCTTGGAGAATGGGAGGTGGATCCGAATAGTATTTATACCTCAACCGATAGCATTGCATATAATATAAGGGGATTTGATACAACACTTCATCATTTTGCCATTACCGTCAGAGATCGTTGGCTCAATTATACAGATACCTTATATGCCAGTATTAAACCTTTATATGAAACGCTTATTCCAATTTCCGGATATAAAGGCATGAGCCTTCCCGGGGACGCTCCGGCTCATAAGACGCAACCCTCCGGTATGTGGGATGGAGACTTTATCAATTGGCCTAATATTTACATGACTGAAGGAAGTTACTTGAAGCCTGCGGTCGTTACTTTTGATATAGGCGAATCCGTGAAAGTGAGTCGACTGGTAATATGGGATTATCCGGAATATTATAATGGGAGAACCTATTATTATCAGGGATGTATGAAAGATTTTGAAATTTGGGGATGTGTTTCTAATCCTCCTACCGGTTCAGGCTCAGGAGAGGATGGATTAAACTGGAATAATTGGATCTTATTGGGCACTTACCATGAGGTAAAACCTTCCGGATTGCCTTATGGAGAGCAAAGTGACGAAGACTATGAGGTGGCCAATGCCGGATTTAGTTGGGATACGGATATTAATGCTCCAAAAGTAAGATACATTAGAATCCGATGTTTAAAAAATTGGGGAGGAAGTGAAAATATGGCGATTTCCGAACTCCGTGTTTATGGGGATCCAAAATAAGACAGTCAGATTTAAAAGAGAAAAAATGAAACACATGAAGAAACAAAATATTATTTTCGATTTAATCCTGACAGGATGGATTCTATTGATCGCTACCTCCTGTTCAAAATGGGATGATTACAAGGATTTTACAAAAGATGGTGAAATTGTTTATACCGGAAAGCTGGATTCTGTAACGGTTTATCCGGGAAAATTGCGGGTTCGCATCAGAGGAATATTACCGGCAGATCCAAATATTGTAAAATGCATAATAAGTTGGAATAGTAAGGGAGACTCTGTCACATTCCCGATTGATAAGGGAGGGGAAAAGATGGTCTTTGATCAGACTTTCCAAGTAGAAGAAGGAGTGCAGAATTTTAAAATCCAGACATTTGATGCGGAAGGAAATAGCTCTATTCCTGTTTATGTTACCGGTACGATATATGGTTCCAGATATGAAAGTGGATTAAATAATAGACCGATAGTAAAAAGGCGGTTGTTTGCTGGCGATGGGACACTTACCCTTGATTTTGGAGAAATGAATTTGAGTACGGGAGTTTTTGCGACAGAAATAAAATATCGAGATGATAATAATCAATTAGACAGTGTTAGAATACCTATAGATAGCTCGGAAGTGGAAATTAAAAATTATAAGGTAGGATCTAATTTTCAATATCATACCTTATTCCTTCCTGATAGTAATGCTATTGATACCTTCTTCTCTCCACTTGAAACTGTAGAGCCTGAAATAACTTATTTGAGAAACCTTGGAAACCCTTTTGAGCATGCTGAGTGGGATGGTAGCCGTTGGGGAGTCTTAGCGGGTTGGATTACGAATCAAAGTGCTAAAAATGCAGGTGGAGATTTATATGGTGGTTATGAGTTAAGAGGAGGAACAGGCGTTCTTTCTTTTGAAGCTGGTTGGGGAATAAGAGCGGTTCCAAATGGTAAAATATATCAGGTTACTACTTTACCGGCAGGTACATATACATTTACCCCAACTATTTCTGAACGAGGGGCATTGGGGGTGATTTATGCAGTTGTAGTAGAAGGATCTGAACTTCCCGACTTCTCTAATGTGACTACACAATCAATGGAACATGTTCTTGAAACTGGTACAGGACAATCCTTAGAATTTACTTTGACAGAAACTAAAACCGTGGCAATTGGTTTCGTAGCTAATATGCCCGATGATGGATCTTATTTTAAGGTTACTCAAATTAGATTTACAAAAAGTGAATAATAGTTAAATATGAAAATAAAGCATTACGTAATTTTGTTGCTTTTTATTTCTTTGGAGTTTACTATTTCCTCCTGTTCAGAGAAAAAGAATGTGGTGCACCCAAAAGAGGAAGAAAAAGGAAGGGATTCAGCTGCTACAGGAGAATTAAACTTGAAAACAAGGATAGTAAAGATCTCCAATGTTACGACAACGAGTGCGACAGTTGAAGGTAAAGTAGATGCCAATAAAGAGTCCGCAATCAAGGAACGAGGGGTGGCCTGGAGTGCAAAAGGAGAGAAGAAACCTTCCGTTGCGGGAAAACACGTAAGGGCTTCTGTGATAAAGGGAGATGGAACTTTTGAAGCAGAACTGATGCAACTAAAAGAGCATACTGTCTATCAAATAAGAACTTATATAAAGACTGAGAACGACGTTTTTTACTCTGATATCAGAAGAGTTACAACGGTGAAGATTAGAAATATCAAAATTGTTCTGAATCCATTCTATGCAACGGGGACAACCGTCAGCTTTGTATCTGCTCAAGTAACGTCTGAGGAAGGAGGTCATGTAAAAGAGAGAGGCATTTGTTGGGATAAGGATAACAGTCCTGATTTGACCCATTCAAGAAGCAAAATATTTGGAGATGGATTCGGGTCCTTTTTGGGAAAAATAGAAGGTCTAAACCCGGATACCCGCTATAACCTTAAGGCGTATGCCGTAACAAATAAGGATACCATATATAGCGATGGTCAGGTTACGTTGCAAACGCTTTCTAAGGGGAAGGTTACTTATTTGTTACATAAAAAAGAGAATCCCTCAGAGGAAGAAAAAGAAGCATATAAAAGAATAGAAAAAGCTTTTGATACCGCTGTTTATTATATGAATAAATTCACCTCTGTTACCAAGCATTTGGATGTTTCTTATAGCCCGGGCACACCAACCGCGGACGGGAATATCAACGGGCATATTAATATCGGTGCAAATGCGGCCTATCAAAGGGCCGGAACGGTACTTCACGAAATTGCACATACAGTAGGCGTAGGTACGAGCAGGCAATGGTGGGATCAACTGATTTCTGATGGGGTATATCAGGGAAACCGGGCAACCAAGATGTTACAGTTTATGACACAGGATTCTACCGCTGAATTGCATGGAGACAGCCAACATTTCTGGCCTTATGGTATCAACGGGGAATGGGAAGATACCGGGGAGGATATGTTGTATATTATCCACTGTCTTATTGTTCAGGGAATGGTCAAAGACGGATTACCGGTAGAATAAATACTCATTGCGAATAAAAGGTTTAATGAGTTAAGTATTTAAGTCTCGCTATGAGCAAACTTTCAATAAAAGTTTTCCTGTGCATACTATTGTGGGATAACCAATTTAACGTAATATAGCCCTTCGGTAGCAGGTTGAGTAATGAGATTATAAGATGGATAAAGAACAATAGGATGAAAAAAATAGCACTCTTTTTGGTACTAATAGTGATGACCGGGAATGCCTTTTCTCAATTAAAAGATGCTGATGTGTACGGCTATCTTTTTTGCCACATGAGTGGGCGGGGAGAATGGACTGCTTATGCATTAAGCCGGGATGGGTTGCACTATCATGATTTATTGGATGGAAAGGAAGTGTATGATACGAAAAAATTCTCTCGTATAGAAGGCGGAGCACGAGATGCATATATCACACGAGCTGCGGATGGGAAAAGTTTTGTCATGGTTACTACGGATATGTGTGTGGCCAAGAGCAAAGAATGGTCAAATTATGGCATCGATTTGTTGAAAAGTGATGATTTGATTCATTGGACTTCCGTCACTTTTGATTTTAGAAAAGGTCCCGGTATCTTTTGTGATTCGACCTCTCCCGATGTGTATGAAGATTATAGCTCCATTCGCAGGGTTTGGGCTCCTGAGGTAATATGGAACCCCGATTATCAATGGAAAGATGGTACTAAGGGAGGCTATATGGTGTACTATTCTATGCTTAACAGCAAAGAAGATCAATATGACCGTGTATTCTATTCCTATGCCGATCGTTCTTTTACCAAATTAACCAAACCTCGTGTACTTATTGATTGGGGATATGCAACGATTGATGCCGATATTCACTATTTGACTTCAGACAGTATGTATCATTTGTTAATCAAAAAAGAAGGAGGAACGCCCGGTATATTTACTTCTACCTCCAAAAATATAACCGGTCCTTATTCCTTGCCGGATGAAAATGATTACATTGATTTCGAAGGAAATAAAAAATGTGAAGGGCCCTCTGCTTTTCAACTGGCAGGAGATAGTACTTGGAGAGTAGGATATATAGAGTATTCTTCTCATCCCAGACGATATAGAATCTGTAAAGCCAATAAATATTTACGAAATTTTCATTCTCCTCGTGATATACAGGGAGTGAAAAATCCACAACATGGCTCTTTTATTTCATTGACCAAAGAAGAATATATGCGTTTAGAAAAATGGTCGAAGAAGGGAAATATGGATAATCAATAACAATTAATATTTCCTCCTTTTATGCTTCCTAAACTAATTCCCTTTATTTATGGGGCTAACTCTTTCTATTCCGGAAGGCTTTAGGAGAGAGGCCCATCGTATTTTTAAAAACTCGCGAAAAGTGATAAGGATCATCATAACCTAATTGAAAAGCAATAGTTTTGACCTTCATTTCCGTATTCCATAAGAGATAGCAGGCTCGTTGTACTTTTAAGAAGATATAATAATTATAAGGGGAATCGTGCATTTTCTCTTTGAATAAGGCGGATAGGTGAGATATGGATATATTCATCATTTGAGAGAGCTCAAAAAGATTCAAATTTTTATTTAGATTTCCTTTCATTAGCTCAATACAAGTATCAATGACAGTAAATTGTTTACGATGAGTCTCCGTGTTGGCATATATCGTATTTTTAAAAGATGCCAGAAAGTTATATAGGCAATTATTAGCATAAATAACTGCATCTATATTTTTTATTATGGAAGCATAGCGTATGATTTCGTCAAATAGTAAATTCCGCTCGTCAGAGGGGATCGCCATTCTGGGGGCTACAGATGTATTACCCATCAGGTAATAAAAATAGTCCTGTGCCGAGTAACCTGTAAAATGCACCCAATAAATACTCCATGGGTTATTTTTATCAGATCCGTATTGATGCCTGGTATTTTTAGGAAGAATAAAGAAATGATTGGCTTTTACCTGATAAGTATTTTCGTTAACAGCAAACCACCCTTCTCCATGGATACAATAGATAAGAATGTATTGCTTACAACCTTGCTTCCGTTCTCTGCGGTGATACAAAGCTTTTGGATAATAGCCAATGTCTGTAAGATATAGATTTTTACATAGGCTGTTTTGTTCTAATTCAAAATTAATTCTATCTGGAAAGATACAGACATTTTCTCCCTCAAAGCCTTCCTTCTTTTTGATATTTTGGCTATCCTTCAAAGTCATAAGATTATCCATTTTTTTTGGAAAAATAGCTATTTTTATTTTATTTTTATAAAATACATTTGTGATGTATTAAATGATAAAAGTATGGAGTGCTTTACAAAGATGATTTTTAAACCATATTTTAAATCAAAAAATCAGTCGGTTAGATGGAAATATTCTCTTATTCTGATAGCAGGAATCACAAGTATTGCTTTAATTATTAGACCAATATATACACAGGCGAACGCTCTTTTATATGATCATCCTGAAAACATGGCCTTTTTAAAGAAGACGGTAAAGGGAGAGGTTACCGATTCTTTAACGGGTGATCCCTTAACGGGAGTAACAGTTAAAGTGAAAGGTGAGCATGTCGGTACCGTAACCGATGCTAAAGGGAGGTTTAGCTTGGAGGTCTCGGGAGGTGCGACATTAGAAGTGAGCTACCTTGGGTATAGATCAAAAATAGTATCTGTGAAAGGAAGAACAAATTTGCATATTTCGCTTGCTTCCACAGCCACAGGGTTAAATCAGGTAGTCGTGGTCGGGTACGGGACACAAAGTAAGAAAGATCTGAGTAGTTCTATATCTGTTATAGATCCAAAAGAGATTCAGAAGAATGCGGTATTACCTAATGCCGGTCTTGCTCTGGAAGGCACTACCCCGGGGGTAAGTGTTACACCTTCCAGTGGGG
Source organism: uncultured Chitinophagaceae bacterium (assembly GCA_964647485.1). Classification (GTDB taxonomy): domain Bacteria; phylum Bacteroidota; class Bacteroidia; order Chitinophagales; family Chitinophagaceae; genus FW021-bin31. The sequence goes on from CAZYHV010000006.1 coordinate 75,544, forward strand.
CTCCCGGAGCAGGCATTAATATTAGAATTAGAGGATCTAATTCTTTTGGTAATAATAGTCCGTTGGTTATTATCGATGGTTCACCAGGGGATTTGAATAATGTTAATCCGTCCGATATTAAGTCTATGCAGGTACTGAAGGATGCCGCAGCTGCAGCCATATATGGGTCAAGAGCGGCTAATGGAGTGGTGATTGTCCAGACGAAAAGCGGGACTCCCGGAAAGGTAAACATTAATATTAAATCTTATTATGGATTTCAGCAATTGACTAATTTTATTCCCATGGCTAATCTACGCCAATATGCAATAATTGATAATGAGTTACATAAATCGGCAGGGTTACCAATCTTTGATGCATTGAAAGATCCGGAAGCATTAGGCTTAGGAACAGATTGGCAGAAAACTATTTACCAAACTGCTCCTCTTTGGAATGCATACATGAGTATCTCCGGAGGAAGTGAAAACTCAACCTATCGGGTGAGTGGTTCATACAATCGACAAGAAGGAATTGCTCGTAGTACTTGGAATCGTAAAGCGAACATACATTTTAATGGTCAACAGAAGACGGGGAATTTTACTTTTAATGAAAGTATCTCATGGATAGGCGAGAATGAGAGAGTCTTACCTGGAGGCGGAGATAAGGATTTAACGCAACAAATTATCCTTGGGCAACCTATGATTCCTGTCCATGATTCTGCTAATATTGGGGGGTTCGGTGGAGCTCCTTCTTATTTGGCAACTCAATCATATAATCCACTTGGGTTACTTGAGCTTCAGAAAATAGAAAATAAGAATAGTTCAATGTATATGGATTTGCAGGGAGAATATAAATTTTTTAATCACTTTACTTATCGTTTGAATTTTGGCTATAGTGTAGTGGATGCCTTTAACCATACCTATACACCTCAATATTTTTTCTCTAATCAGAGACAAAACACAAGAGCCTCGTTGACTGAAACTAGGAGTAGAACAGTCCATTGGTTGTTAGAGAATACAGTTGATTATAAACAACAATTTGGGAAGCATAATCTTTCATTACTTGCCGGATTTACTACAGAAGAGGATCGGATTGAACAAACAATAGGTTCGAAATCTGGATTTCCTAATAATTCGTTAGAAGTACTTGATGCAAGTACAGGCTTTTCAATTGATGCAGGTGGCAATAAAAACCAATGGGATCTAGTTTCTTTTCTAGGGCGTTTGCAATATAATTATAATTATAAATATTTTCTAACTGCAAATGTTAGACGTGATGGTTCATCTCGGTTTGGAGAATCAAATCGGTATGGTGTCTTTCCTTCGGTTTCTGTTGCCTGGGGTATTAGTCAAGAAGGCTTTTTTAGTTCCTTGAGATCAACTATTTCAAATTTAAAAATTAGAGCCAGTTATGGGGTATTGGGTAATGAGCCTTCAGTGAACTATGCTTATCTTCCCAGTTTAACCTATAGTGCCGGACTTGGGTATCTTTTTGGAGGTGGCTTTGAATCAGGGGCGACTAAAGAAAATTTTGTAAATCCTGATGTGAAATGGGAAACAACTAAGGATTTGGATGTTGGTGTCGATCTTGAAGTTAAACATAATATAAGCCTTACCTTAGATTATTATGTGGATCGTACTAGTAACTTATTATTGAATGTACCTATTCCTCCATCTACCGGAACGACGACTGCCCCATTAGTGAATACCGGGGTAGTGCAAAATAAAGGGTTTGAAGCGATCCTGACCTATACATCTCCTTCGGAAAAAGCATTCCATTATAGTATATCAGGTAATCTTTCTACTGTTAAGAATAAGGTAGTAGAATTAGGCTTCGCCGATCAGATTATATATGGAGAAGCTCCTTATCGGGCATCTACTGGTCCAATAACCGAGGCAGTACGAGGATATCCTATCGGTGCATTTTTTATGATGCAAGCGGATGGGATTTTCCAAAATCAGGAAGAAATTGATCATCATTCACACAATGGCTCGCCCATTCAGCCCAATGCTAAGCCCGGCGACATTCGCTATGTTGATATAAATGAAGATGGAAAGATAGATGCACAAGATGTGCAATATAGTGGGAGCCCTTTTCCGAAGATTAGTTATGGAATCAATTTTAGTGCTCATTATAAAAACTTCGACTTTTCTTTATTTGTTCAGGGTACTGCAGGAAATAAGATGTTTGATACGAATACATGGATTACTAACCAAGCGAATAGTGATTATAATTTTAATAAGGATTTACTGGATGCGTGGACTCCTGAGAATACCAAAACGGATATTCCGAGGTTAACTTTTAATGACCCTAATAATAATCGAATCCCTTCGACCCGCTTCCTTTATAGTGCTTCTTTTCTACGGTTTAAAACCATCCAATTAGGTTATAGCTTTCCAAAACAATTTTTGAATAGGGCCGGAATAGCTAACCTGAGAGTGTTTATTAATGCATATAACTTGTGGACAATTACTAAATATCCGGGCTATGATCCCAGTTATACGAATGATGGTCTAATTAATAGAGGACTTGATCAGGGATTATATCCTGTTCCCCGGATAATGAGTGCTGGTATTAATATCGATTTTTAGAATTGTAAAACTTATTTATATGAATAGAAAGGAATTTTTTGGCCTATTAGGGCAGAGTATGATAGGAGGATCCCTATTCCTTAGCGGATGTTCTCACCTATTGGATCAAATGAACCCCAACACTTTATCTCCTCAGACTTTTTGGAAAACAGCTGATGACGCAGAAGCGGGTCTTACTTCCATATTTCAAGTTTTTTATCAGAGCAGCCCTGCTGCAATGTACGATTGGGAAGATCGATTGCTTGTTTCTTTGTATAGGGGGGATGATATTGGCATTACCCATGATGTGCCTTATTGGTGGACGATAGCACTTCATACTTTAAATGCCGGTAATCAGACTGTCACTGATTCGTGGAGTAAGAATTATACGGGTATTTTCAGGGCTAATCAGGTCGTTTCAAATGTACCTGATATTTCAATGGATGATGATTTGAAAAACAGAATCGTTGGAGAAGCGAAATTTTTGAGAGCTTTTTATTACTTCGTTCTGCTTATCAATTATCGTAATATACCGCTGATATTGGGATCATCCAATGGGGATGACAAATATTCTGTTCCTCAATCTTCGCCAGAAGAAGTGTGGGCGCAGATTGAAGGAGACCTGAAAGATGCAGTGAATGTTTTGCCTGTTGGTTATGGGGAGTCGGAATTAGGACATATTACAAAAGGTGCCGCATTAGGATATTTGGGAAAAGCTTATTTATTTCAGAAAAAATGGAGCGATGCAGTTGCTGTATTTGAAGATATTATTACAGCTAAGCATTATGATTTAGTGCCTGACTTTAAGGATGTCTTCTCTGTCAATAATGAATTTAATGAAGAAACTTTATTTGAGATTAATTTTTCTGCTACTGCTCAAAAAGGAGTGACTATTAGTTCTTTTCGGAATAGAGAAGAAGGATTATCTGAAGGCGGAGGGTGGCATGAATGCTTTCCAAATGAATGGCTTTTTCAGGAGATGACAAAGGAAAAGACAGAGGCCGGTAAATTAGACCCCAGGGTGTATCATACCATTTTATGGAATGGTAGTGGAATGAAGTATTATGGACAAAAATATGAGGATCTCATCGGCTCTGATGGGACTAAAACGGGATGGATGAAATATAGCGATGCTGAACTCGACCATCCTATAACGGATTATACAGGACGGAATGATAGGGTGCTTAGGTATGCAGATATTTTATTAATGCATGCCGAGGCTGTAGTTCAGTCGGGGGGGACTTTGCAGGATGCAATAGGCAGTATTAATAAAGTGAGGACGAGAGCTGGTTTAACGCCCATGTCAGGTAGTGGTATGAATAAAACAACTGTTCTCCGAGAGATTGAGCATCAAAGGGTCTGCGAGTTGGCAGAAGAAGGAACTCGTTGGTATGATTTGTTACGATGGGAAGGAAGTATTGACGGGAGCCTAACGATTAAACAATGTTTAACTCAACATGGAGCCATTGGGGCAGCAACTTTTGACCCTAAGAAGCATAAATATTTACCTATCCCATTGTCTGAAATTGATACAAATTCAAAAATTAAACAGAATAATGGTTATTGATTGCTTCCCTTCTGTTGTTTTTATTCGGTTACTTTGATAGTAGTTGATTTATTACAAGGTTAGGGGTTTTTCTCATTTACATTTTTTAATTCTAATGGGTAGAAGCGGTATTAAAAATGATATATAAAGTATATGTAGATTGACTTGTTACTCTTGGAGAGTGGATAAGCTACCCTTGACGAGGTGGAAGATACTGATTTTTTAGATGCTGTTTTTATTGTTCCTCTTAGATTCTTTCAGAATAATGGATGTCGTAATTTTATCCATCAATTGTATAGGTTTTACTATTGATTAAACGACCCAAAAGGATCAATTTTGGTTTTATATTTTAACCACCAAGAAAATATTACATAAAGCCTTACTGATAGATAATAATTTCTTTAAAATACAACAAAGAATCATGGTAAAGATTACAAAAAAAAATAGTGGAATCCTTTCCCTAATTTGCTTCCTTTTTATGGGAACGTGGCTTTCCTGTGCATCCCCTGATAAGGATTTCAACCGTATTGATCTTTCGGGAGAATGGGCTTTTCAGATAGATTCTCTGGATGTTGGGATACAAGATGCCTGGTACACGAAAAATTTAAAGGATAAGATTCATTTACCCGGTTCTATGACTTCAAATGGAAAAGGGAATGACATTACATTAGAAACACCCTGGACAGGAAGTATTCAGGATTCTTCCTTCTTCACGGATGATGACTATGCGCAATACCGACAACCCGGAAACATTAAAGTTCCTTTTTGGCTACAGCCTGTAAAATATTATAAGGGTGCAGCCTGGTATCAAAAAGAAATTACCATTCCGGACTCCTGGGAAGGGGATTATACAGAATTATTTATTGAACGGGCACATTGGGAAACGAAGGTATGGGTTGATGATGAAGCATTGGGAATGCGTAACAGTCTTGGAACTCCGCAAACCTACGATTTGTCAAAAGTATTAACGCCGGGTCGACATACTTTGACTATCCGTGTAGATAACCGGATCAAAGACATCAATGTTGGGAAAAATTCTTCCAGTATTACCGATCATACCCAAACCAACTGGAATGGCATGGTTGGAGACCTCTATATTGTTGCCAAGCCGGCATTACATATTGCAGATGTACAACTGTATCCTGATATAGAAAACAAGGAAGTGGTGGCTAAAGTGAAAGTACATTATTCAGGGTCACAAAAAGTAAACGGGCGACTTCGGCTTATTGCAACTTCTGATAGCTCCCAGGCAGAGACATTGAAACCCCTGGAAAAGCAGATAGAAATGAAAAATGGGGATAAAGAATTTACAGTGACTTATCCCATGGGAAATAATCCCTTGTTGTGGGATGAATTTAATCCTAATCTTTACTCCATGAAAGTAGAGTTAAAAGGCAATGGGACGGAAGATTCGGATAAAGAGGTTTTTGGCATGCGTCATTTTTCTACAAAAGGAACACAATTCACTATTAATGGAAAGCCCACTTTTCTTCGGGGAACTTTAGAATGTGCCACTTTTCCCAAAACAGGATATCCATCCACTTCCTTAGATAAGTGGTTACATATTTTTAAAGTATGTAAATCTTACGGACTAAATCACATGAGGTTTCACTCATGGTGTCCTCCCGAAGAAGCCTTCGAGGCAGCAGACCAGATGGGCTTTTATCTACAGGTAGAAGCAAGTTCATGGGCTAACCAGGGGGCCACTATTGGCGATGGCAAGTCTTTGGATCAATATGTTTATGACGAAAGTAACCGGATGGTCAAAGCCTATGGCAACCATCCTTCCTTTTGTATGATGGCTTATGGGAATGAACCGGCAGGAAAGAATGTTGTTAAGTATTTAACGGATTTTGTTAAGTATTGGGAGGCGAAGGACAACCGTATATTATATACAACGGGGTCGGGATGGCCTGTTGTCCCTGAGAGCGACTATAATAGTACACCCAAGCCCAGAATTCAGCAATGGGGACAGGGTCTAAACAGCATCATCAATAGCCAGCCTCCAAGAACCGATTATGACTGGAAAGATATTATTTCCTCTTACAAACACCCTACCGTTAGTCATGAAATAGGGCAATGGTGTGTATATCCTGATTTTAAGGAGATCCCGGAATATGACGGCGTACTTCAGGCTAAAAATTTTGAAATTTTTAGAGATCGGCTTAAGAATCATGGGATGGCGAACCTGGCAGATAGCTTTCTACTCGCTTCGGGTAAATTGCAAGTGTTATGCTATAAAGCTGACATTGAGGCTGCCCTAAGGACTCCCGGTTTTGGAGGTTTTCAATTATTAGGTCTGCATGACTTCCCGGGGCAGGGAACGGCATTGGTAGGAGTATTAAACGCTTTTTGGGAGGAAAAAGGCTATGTAACAGCTGGAGAGTATAGTCAATTCGATAATTCTACGGTACCCCTGGTTAGTTTGCCCAAAATGATTTATTTGAACAATGAGAGCTTAGAAGCTGAGGTGGAAATAGCACATTTCGGCCCTCATCCATTGAAAAATGTTACTCCGACCTGGTCCTTAACCAAAAAATATGGGTCCGTTTATGCTGAAGGTAAGTTGGCATCCACTAACATTCCTTTGGGAAATGCATTCCAATTAGGAAAAATAAACCAACCTTTAAATAATATAAAAAAGCCAGAAAAATTGAAGCTGACAGTTTCAGTTAAAGGATTTAAAAACTCCTGGAATATTTGGGTCTATCCTGCCCATTTACCTGAAAATATTGACCAGCATAAAATCGAGGTTACTCAGACTTTTGATCCATCAACAATAAAGGAACTGAAGAATGGAGGAACCGTATTATTGACCTTACCCAAAGGAAGTATAAAACCGGATAAAGGAGGAAGTGTTGCTGTGGGATTTTCAAGTATCTTCTGGAATACAGCCTGGACGGGAGGACAACCACCTCATACGTTAGGCATCCTGTGTGATCCTAACCATCCGGCTTTTCAAGCTTTTCCTACTTCTTTCCACAGTGACTGGCAGTGGTGGGATCCTGTGACGCACGCAAGTGCTATTCGACTTGATTCAGTGGGCTCCGGTATTAAACCGATTGTAAGAATTATAGATGATTGGTACACCGCCCGGCCTTTGGGATTGATATTTGAATGCAAGGTAGGAAAAGGAAAGTTGCTAGTTTCAGGAATAGATTTGATTAAGAACAAAGAGAGCAGACCGGTTGCAAGACAATTATTATACAGCCTAGAAAAGTATATGGGTAGTAAAGATTTTAACCCATCCGTTCAAGTACCTGCTAAAAAGATTAAATCACTCCTTATTCATTAACGTTTATAGAATGCGCTAATTGAGAAAGAAATACGACTATGCAACAAACTATTGAAAAAACGTCTCATAACCTCCGCTATATCTTAACCATTTCTTTTATTTCTGCTTTAGGCGGATTGTTATTTGGTTTTGATATTTCGGTTATATCGGGAGCACTGCCCTTTATTTCACCTTATTTCCATTTAGATGGATGGGGGAAAGGTTTTGCGGTAAGCAGCCTTTATATCGGATGTATGGTTGGGTGTTTAATAGCCGGAACGGTTTCCGAGCGTTATGGTCGTAAACCGGGACTGATTCTTTCAGCTTTTCTTTTTGCGGTGTCTTCTATAGGGGTGGCACTTTCTCATCAATTGTCCTGGTTCATAGCCTTCCGCATTCTTGGAGGCCTGGGGGTAGGAATGGCTTCGAGTTTGTCTCCGATGTACATTGCGGAAATATCTCCTGCAGAAATCCGGGGAAGGATGGTTTCTATTAATCAACTGACGATTGTGGTAGGGATTTTACTGACCTATTTTATTAATTATCTCTTGGCTGCTTATGTTCCGGTGAATGAATGGAGATGGATGTTTGGCGTGGGACTTGTCCCTTCCTTGCTATTTATGATCGGGATGTTTTTTGTCCCTGAAAGTCCGCGTTGGTTGCTTAGTGTCGGTAAGAAGGACCAGAGCAAAGGTATATTAGAGAAAATTGGTGGAGAAGCCTATGCCTCACGGATTATTAATCAGGTCACAGACAACACAAAAAAAGAACATAGAGAGGTTAAGCATTGGTCTGTTATTTTTAGCAGAAAGTTTTTCCCTGTATTATTAATAGGGGTTGTATTAGCGATATTTCAACAGCTATGTGGTATTAATGTGGTTTTCTTTTATGCTCCTGATATTTTTGCTAAAACAGGTGCAGGTGTGCAGACACAGCTTTTGCAGACTATTGCGGTAGGAGCGGTCAATCTGATCTTTACCTTAGTGGCGATGTGGTTGATAGAAAGAACAGGGAGGAGAGGCTTAATGCTGTTGGGCTCTGCTGCGTTGACCGTATGCTATCTTATTATAGGTTTCCTTCTAAATGATATGACCGGCAATGGGACCTGGTTGTTGATTTTTATATTATTAGCGATTGCTTCTTATGCTATTTCTCTTGCTCCGGTAACATGGGTTTTGATTTCTGAAATATTTCCCAATCACATTCGTAGCACAGGGGTCTCTATAGCTACTTTTTTCTTATGGCTGGCCTGTTATGTACTGACATTAACCTTTCCGGTGATTATGAAAAATTTTGGAGGATATACCGCTTTTTGGATCTATGCAGGAATATGTGTCTTAGGATTCTTGTTCGTGTATTTAAAAGTCAAGGAAACAAAGGGAAAGACCCTGGAAGAAATAGAAATGTTATTCAGTATGAAAAATGAAAAGGATGTCTGAAGAGGGAGGTTAATCGGTGTTCGGTGATTAGTATTCGGTAATCAGTATTCGGTAATTAGTAATCAGTATTCGGGGAACAATTATCATACAACCATTTAACCATGTAATCATATAACCAATATAACAATATAATCATTTAACAATAGATATAACTATGCAAAATGTAAAAGTATGGGGAGAAAAGGTGGCCATTCTAACTTATAAAGTAGGTCAACCTAATAAAAATCCGATGTTTTTAGAAAAAAGAGTCTATCAGGGGAGTAGTGGGGTAGTGTATCCATATCCTGTGATTGATAAAGTTTTTGATGAGAAAGAAGAGAAGGAATATGTTGCCTTATTTTTGGAAAATGAATATTTAAAAGTGATGATTCTCCCGGAATTGGGTGGACGGATTCAGATGGCTTATGATAAGACGAATGATTACCATTTCATTTATTATAATCATGTTATCAAGCCTGCTTTAGTGGGACTTACTGGCCCCTGGATATCCGGTGGAATTGAATTTAACTGGCCGCAGCATCATCGTCCCAGCACTTTTAATCCGGTGGATTATACCATTGAGGAAAATGACGATGGAAGTAAAACGGTATGGGTCAATGAAACGGAGATTATGTTTCATACCAAGGGAATGGCCGGGATTACGCTTTATCCGGATTGTGCCTATCTTGAGATAACAGGAAAGTTGTATAATCGGACATTATTTCCTCAAACTTTTCTTTGGTGGGCCAACCCTGCTGTTCAGGTGGATGATAAATATCGATTGGTATTTCCACCCGATGTCAATGCCGTATATGATCACGGAAAAAGAGACGTGTCTTCTTTCCCGATAGCTACGGGTACTTATTATAAAGTAGATTATGCTCCCGGAACAGATATCTCTAGATATACCAATATCCCGGTGCCCACTTCCTATATGGCAGTTGATTCAGACTTTGATTTTGTTGGGGGATATGACCAGGGAAAAAATGCAGGAATATTGCATGTGGCAGATCATCATATATCACCAGGTAAGAAACTGTGGACCTGGGGTGCCGGGGATTTTGGAAGAAGATGGGATCGTCATCTTACCGACCCTGATAAAAAAGGTGAATACCCTCCGTATATAGAAATAATGACAGGAGTTTATACCGACAATCAACCTGATTTTAGCTGGCTGATGCCCAATGAAAAGCGGCAGTTTAAGCAATACTTTTTACCATATAAAGATGTTGGCTATGTAAAAAATGCAAATAAAGAAGCAGCGGTTAATTTAGAAATAATGGATCAACCCTCAGATCGCAAGGGTAAAAAGATCATAGTACAGGTGTATGTTACATCAAAACAAAAGGATGTTCACATTATTTTAAAAAATAAATCAAATGTTTTATTCGATGAAACAGCTGATTTGTCTCCCGCAAGTAGTTTTAAAAAAGAAATAATTGGAAAAAATGTCGTAAAGGATCAAATATCTCTTGACGTTATTGATCAAGAAGGGAGAAAATTGGTTGACTATAAGCCTGTGGTGAGAGAAGAAGAGGCCATTCCTAAACCGGCCCGGGCAATTGGAATGCCAGCCAGGATAAAGACGAATGAAGAGCTATATTTAGCAGGACTCCACCTTGAACAATATCGTCATGCTACTTTTTCGGCAGTGAGATATTATAAAGAAGCATTATCCCGTGATTCTTCAGATGTTCGTTGTAACAACGCTTTAGGACTTTGGTATTTAAAACACGGTCAATTTACAAAAGCGGAACCTTATTTTCATAAGGCCATCGACAAACTGATTCGACACAATCCCAACCCTTATGATGGAGAACCGTATTATAATCTGGGATTATGCCTCTCTTATCTCGAACGATGGGATGAAGCTTATGAAGCCTTCTATAAGGCTTGTTGGAATGCAGCGTGGCAGGATAATGCCTATTTACAACTGGCCTACATAGATTGTAGAAAGGAAGATTGGAATAAAGCATTGAAACATGTGGAGCACGCTTTGTCGCGGAATTATCATGGGATGAAAGCCCGGCATTTAAAAGCTATATTATTAAGAAAAACTGATAAAATAAAAGATGCAGAAAAATGGATTGAAGAGACCTTATCAATTGATCTGTTTGACTTTGGCTCTATAAATGAAAAAGTAAAACTATTGGCCTGTAAGAAGCAGAAAGAGCAAGCTGAACGGGAAGAAAAAGAATTATGGACCTTGATGAGAGACTGGGAACAATCTTATATTGAAATAGCCATTGATTATGCATGTGCAGGGCTTTATAAAGAGGCAGTTTCGTGGTTATTAGGAATAAAGCATAGTAGCTATCCCATGGTACATTACTATCTTGCCTGTTATTTTTCAAAAATAGGAAGGGTGAAAGACAAAGAGGAGGCTTTACGGCAAGGAGCCCAATTATCTCCCGACCGGGTATTTCCTAATAGACTCGAAGATATTTTGGTTTTACAATGGGTGATAAAAGAAAACAAGACGGATTATAAGGCGGCCTATTATTTGGGTAATTTATGGTATGATAAGAGACAATATGAAGAAGCAATACAATGCTGGGAACAATCAGTGTCAGTATATGATAAATTTCCAACTGCACATCGCAATCTGGGGATCGCTTATTACAATAAACTGAATGCGCCTGATAGGGCCTTGTTGGCATATGAAAAGGCCTTTGACAGTGATCCAGGAGATGCCCGGATTCTTTTTGAGCTGGATCAGTTGTACAAAAGGAACAATAGACCTGTAGAAGAGCGGCTGGCATTTTTAGAGAAACATTCTTCTATAGTGAGAGAACGGGATGATCTTTATATTGAGTACGTGACTTTACACAATTTGTTAGGAAATTATGATACGGCCCTGCAATTATTGGAAGGAAGAAATTTTCATCCATGGGAAGGTGGCGAAGGCAAGGTGATTAAACAATATGTTTATACCAAAAAAGCATTGGCTAAGAAAGCCTTAGAGGAAGGAAGCTATGATGTAGCTATTCAATTGTTGGAGGAGGCACAGGTGTATCCTGAAAACTTAGGAGAAGGGAAATTATATGTTGCACAGGAAAATGATATTTTTTATGCCTTGGGCTGTGTTTATGAAGCCAAAGGACAGACTTCCCAAGCCCGTGAATATTGGGAGTCGGCTACGGAAGGAACCAATGAACCTACGCAGGCACTTTACTACAATGACCAGGATCCCGCTATGATTTTTTATCAGGGATTGGCATGGTTAAAGTTGGGTAGAGAAAAAAAGGCAAAAGAACACTTTGAAAATCTTATAGATTATGGGAAAATACATCTAAACAAAAAAGCAGAAATGGACTTCTTTGCTGTTTCTCTTCCGGATTTATCTGTTTTTGAACCGGACATAGAAAAGCGAAATAAGGAGCATTGTCATTATCTCATGGGGTTAGGATATTTAGGGATGAAGAATATACCTCAGGCTGAAAAGCACTTCAAAGAGGTCTTGAAAATGAATACGAGTTTTCAAGGGATAGTTCTCCGGTTATTGGGACTTTCAATGGATGGATACGGTTTCTTCCGGAGGATGAACGAGTAAGTTTTGAACAAAATAGTTCCAACGTTTTTTCCGAACATATTTTTGATAAGTTGCCGGGTAACCGTGATGAGCGCTGGGAATAATAAGCAAATCAAAATATTTATGAGCTTTGATGAGGGCTTCGCTTAACTTAAAGGTCTCCATAGGATTGACATTTTCATCTAGGCCTCCATGAATAAGGAGTAATTTTCCTTTTAATTGTGGCGCCATGGTGATATTAGACTGTTGCTGGTATATGGAGTCGACAGGCCAGCCTACAAACATTTCCGGCCACCAGGCTTTTTCTATACGCCAGTCATGATCTCCCGACTCTGCGACAGCTACTTTATAACAATCGTTAAACGCCATCAGCGCATGAGCGGCGTCATATCCCCCGGCCGAATGACCATAAATCCCTACCCGGGAGGTGTCTATCCAGGAATAGGTATTCCCGAGTTGCCGGATGGCTAAAACATGATCTTTCAGGTTCTGTCCTATATTTTTGTAGGATCGGTTGTGAAAAGCTTTTGAACGCCCGGCAGAGCCCATTCCATCCACTTGCATAACAATAAACCCTAATTCGGCTAAGGCCTGGGCAGAGGAATAGAAGGAATACAAGCCCTTGGAAAAGGTGTTGGGAAAAACATAGGTTTGGGGACCGGTGTAAGAATAATCGATGATAGGATAAGATTTATTCGGATCAAAATGAGTAGGTTTCCATAAAGCACTATAAATAGTGGTCTTATGATCTCTTGCCGTAGCGGTAAAAACCTGGGGAGGATGCCAGCCCAGGTGAAGCAAATCTTTGATATCGGTGCTATCTATTCTCATAAGAATGTGGCCGTCGGCGGTACGCCTGAGTAAAGAAACTGTTGGATGCGTGGCTGTAGAACGATTATCCACAAAATATTGATGATTGGGAGACAGGGCGATGTCATGATTTTGAGGTTCCGGGGTCAACGAAGTGAGACCACTCCCATCAAAATGGACTTTATGAAAAGATTGGAAATAAGGATTGACTGTTGCTTTTTTGCCGGAAGCTGTAAAATAAATTTCCTTTTGAGCATTGTCTATAGCCAGTATCTTATGAACCACAAATGATCCTTCCGTTACAGGATGAACCTTTCCGGACGACCAGTCTAAACGATAAATTTGATTCCAACCACTCTTTTCAGAAGTAAAAAAAGCAATGTTTTGATGGGCTAAATAATGAAATTGAACCTTGTTTTCTACATACGTTTTAGAAGTATCCGAAAAAAGCGTGCGCACTTTTCCAGTTTCAGGTTGCACTTCAATGATATCCATCCTTTTATATCCCCTGTGGTAGTATAGTCCGTAAAGATGTTTGCTGTCTTTGGTCCAGTGGAGGTTAATGCCCATGTAATGGGGTGAAGCCGGTAGGTCAATCTTTGTTATTTTATGGGTGTGCACATCAAAAATAACAGGGATATATTTCACGTCGTTGGTATCTCCGGGAGATGCCCTGTAGTAAGACAAAAGAGCAGGACGGTACAACGTATCTATCGCCCAATTCAATAAATACATCTTCTCTCCTTTCCGGGCATCCATAATCTGAGTAAGGATTTTTTGACTGTTGGGAGACCATTGTGCTGTAAAGTGGGGCTGAGGAGATTGATTTTCTCCTTTCATCAGATCACCCCAGCCGTAATAGCTGCCATAGATATAGTATTTTGTCCCATCTGTAGTTAATGGGGTATTGGTTTGCGTCTGAAGATTTTTGAGATAGAGGTTATCCTGTTTGAGAAAAATTTGATATTGATGATTAGGAGAAGTGCTTGTCTTTCTATTTTTTGAAGGTCTGAAAGGCCTTTTTATAGATTGAATCGTATAGTCGGGGAAGTCCATCCGGTAAGTTCTTCTCCGGAAAGTAAAGGTAGCCCGGTTGGGGTTTGATATCCTTAGATTGGAAATATGAAGCTGACGGGCAGTAATTTTCTGGTGGGTGAAAGCGCTTAAACTGTCGGCGAGGCGTTTCCGGTGGAAGGTAGGCCGTTTGGTGAAATCTGAGAGGGAGACAGTGAAATACCGCATCCCGGATCTGGTTTTGGCATGATAAAAAAAGGCAGCTCCTCCTCTTATCCATTGCGGTTGCACCCGGAGGTGATAAACATGCCGGTATAATTGACTTCGGGTCATTTGTGCAGCTTGGTGATAAGCCGAATCGGAAGGTTTCCCCGGATGAGAATGACCAAATAATAGAAAGAAACTGAATAAAAGTACAGAAAAGACAGACATTGATTTTTTCTCAAAATTAAAACTTTAGAAGGAAAATAGAAATAAAAATTGTATATTTGACAATATAAATAATCCCCCTATCATTAAAAACACGGTTTTATGTTTATTTCTATACTAAAGAAAACGGGTCTTTTTTTATTGATAAGTCTGTTGTTTAGTGGTTTTATGGGGATGCGGGTAGATCCCCTTTCTGAGTCTGTTGGAAAGGTACCCCATCTTTCCAAAGATTATCCTATACAGCCGGTTCCGTTTAATCAAGTTCATTTTACGGATAAGTTTTGGAAACCAAGGATTGATAAGATGTTTACCGTGACTCTTCCTCATGAATTGGCAGAGTTGAAGAGCACCGGGAGAGATAAGAATTTCATACTGGCAGCGGAGACGATGGCTACGAAAGCAGATACTGCCAATTTCTGTACAAAATACCCTTTTGATGATACGGATTTATATAAAGTGATTCAAGGGATTAGTTATCTGTTACAAATTCATCCGGATGCGGCTTTAAAAGCAAGCATGGATAGTTTAATAAATTTGATTGCAGCGGCACAGGAACCGGATGGGTATTTATATACAGCACGAACGGTTAATCCATTGCGTACGCCTGATTGGTCAGGATCTCATCGTTGGGAAAAAGTGGAGAAGCTGAGCCATGAGCTTTATTGTTCAGGGCATTTGTTTCAGGCTGCTGCCGCCAATTATGTGTCTACCGGCGATAAAAAGCTTTTAAAAGTAGCTACCCGAAATGCGGATTTGCTGGATAGCACCTTTGGATGGGGGAAATTGGAAAAGTATCCGGGACATCCGGAGGTCGCCCTGGGACTGGTAAGTTTATATCGGGTAACGGGGAAAAAGAAATATTTGGAGTTAGCAAAATTCTTCCTGGATGTTCGCGGACCGGGAGGAAATGCTTATGAGCAAGCACAGAAAAAAGTGGTGGATCAGAGAAAAGCAGTGGGTCATGCTGTACGAGCAGGATATCTGTATGCTTCCATGGCGGATGTATCTGCATTAACAGGAGATAGCGCATATTTACATGCGGATAATGCAATTTGGAAAGATATTGTTTCTTCTCAAATATATGTGACGGGAGGTATTGGAGCAACGAGTAATGGTGAAGCCTTCGGTGATCCTTATCAGCTCCCTAATATGACGGCTTATAATGAAACTTGTGCTTCTATTGCCAATGTCTATTTTAATCAACGTATGTTTTTGAGTCATGGAGAAGGAAAGTATTATGATGTTTTGGAACGTACCTTATATAATGCCTTGTTGTCGGGACTTTCCCTGAAAGGGGATCAATTCTTTTATCCTAATCCGTTAGAATCCTCGGGTCAGTATCAGAGAAGTGATTGGTTTGGATGCTCCTGTTGTCCGACGAACCTGGCTCGGTTTATTCCTGTGGTGGGAAGTTATTTTTATGCCACGAAAGGGAATGAAGTTTTTGTTAATCTCTATGGAGCCAATAAAGCAAAGATTCATTTATCTGATCAGACTCTCCGCTTAGAACAAAAGACCGATTATCCACGTTCAGGAGATATTACTATTGCCGTAAATCCGAAAAAGAAGGCAGACTTTCAGATAAAATTACGGATTCCGGGTTGGGCTGTAGATCGACCTATCCCCAGTGATTTATATACCTTTGAAGGGAAACAAAAAACAACGGAAAGTTATTCTATAAGCTTAAACGGGAAAGAGATTCATCCGAAATTAGAAGAGGGATATCTGGTACTCCAAAGAACCTGGAAGAAAGGAGATAGCATCAATTTACATCTCCCAATGCAGGTGCAGGTCGTTCATGCAAATCCTAAAGTTAAGGATGATCAGGCTAAGATAACCTTAGAACGAGGACCATTAGTTTATTGTTTAGAAGGTCCTGATAATCCTGATGATAAAGTATTAAATATGATTATCGATCCGCAGCAAAGTTTTAAAACGGATTATCAAAAACAGTTATTAGATGGGATTACCGTAATCAATGGAAAAGGAAAGACCCTCAGACGAACAATGGATGGAGGAATAAAAACGAATCCCGTTCGTTTTACTGCCATCCCCTATTATACTTGGGCAAATAGAGGAGGTCATGAAATGACCGTCTGGATTCCCACTGAAAAAAGTAGGGCTCGCCCTACTCCTGCACCTACTATCGCTTTTGAAAGTCAAGTGTCCTCTTCCCGTCCAACAAAGGATTTGAAGGCGGTCAAAGATCAGCTTTTACCTAAAAATTCCAATGATCATTCTGTTTTGTATTATCATTGGTGGCCGAAAAAGGATACCCTGGTTTGGATCGAGTATCAATTTAATCAGCCTCATACCATTTCTTCTTCAAAAGTATATTGGTATGATGATAGTCAGAGCGGTGGAGGATGTAAAGTCCCGGATAAGTGGGAATTGTTGTATGAAAAAGACGGAAAATGGCTTCCGGTGAAAAATATAGATGAGTATGGTACGAAAAGGGATCAAACGAATAAAGTCTCTTTTAAAAAAGTAAAAACATCGGCCTTGAAAATGAAGATTCAGCTGAAGAAAAAATATTCTACGGGAATATATGAATGGGCCGTTGAATAGAAAATAAAGGCTTAAAAAAATAGTGACAAAGACTCAATAAAGAGACATGAAGATATAATTATAAAAACAATACGAATTTGTCCCCCTCTGTTTTGGCTCTCCCTCATGTACCTTACCCTAAAATTGGGGAAAATGAATGCAGGTGCCAAAAGCGTTAAAGAGGAGGGGGGATTCCTTTTGAGATATTGATTCAAACAAGATTACTTATGTCAAAGATAAAGATAGGTTCTTTAATACAGCGAATATCATTATTCGACGATCAACAAGCCTTTAAGGAGTTGTTTTGGCATTATTATGATGATCTGTTTTATTTTTCTCGCTCTTTGGTGGGAAGTAAAGAAGTCGCAGAAGAAATAGTTGAAGATATCTTTGTGAATGTATGGAAGAAAAGAGAAGAGATGGGGGAAATTGAAAACCTGAAAGTCTATCTATATGTCTCTGTGAAGAACCGGTCATATAATTATCTGGAAAGGAATAAAAATCAATATTTACAAGATATAAATGCTGTAGAAGAATCACTTCTGAGTCATTATCCCGATCCGGAAGATATTTTATTTACTGCGGAGTTGAAAAAGGTTTTTGATGAAGCTATAATTAATCTCCCCCCTCAATGTCAACGTGTATATAAGCTGGTGAAATTGGATGGTCTCCGTTATAAAGAAGTCGCTACCATACTCGATATCTCTCCTCGTACAGTAGAAAACCATGTGGCTAAGGCGCTGAAGAAAATAGCTTCAAAAGTTAAAGTGTATCTTTCTGCTTCCTTTTTTATGGATACGGATTCCTCCAAATAATAAATTTTTCTTTCTTAAACAGATCCGAAGTAGGGGATTTTTCTTTTTCCTGTGTCCTATTGAATAGAAGTATCAATATAAATGGCACAAGACAAGCTTTGGATATTATTAGGAAAACAATTAAGTGGGGAAATCTCTGAAGAAGAAAGAGTCCTCCTGCACGAATTGATTAAGGAAGAGGATGGAGACTTGTCTTTTTTTATAGAGCTATTAGAAGAAGATTGGAAAAGGGGCAAAAAGTTGAACCTAAAAAATCATGAGCAGGAATTGAATAATCATTGGGCTCATTTGTCTGATCGCTTATTCGATCAGGAGAAAAATGATTTTAATGCTGTGAATGAGGAAAAGGAAGAACGATCAGGGAGAAAGAAGCATAGGAGGTGGTATGTTTTGGCAGCGTCAATTTTACTACTGTTGGGGATTTCCATATTTTACTACTATCAAGGCACTTCTACTGTCTTTCCGAGAGGGGAAAAGATTAGTGTAGAAAATGGAACAAAGAAAAAGGTGATTTTGCCGGATAGTACTGTTGTTTGGTTGAATGCAGGAAGTACTTTGACTTACAATGGAGGGTTTGGGAAGGAAAATAGAATGGTTTGGCTCAGCGGAGAAGGATGCTTTGATGTGGCAAAAGATGCTTCTCTTCCTTTTAAAGTATACACTTCCGATATTACCGTAAAAGTATTGGGTACTGTTTTTAATATCAGAGCTTATCAGGATGAATCAAAGGTTCAGACCACCTTGTTGAGTGGTAAAATACAAGTTTTACTTGATCAGAAAAAAGGAGAGAAGGTGGTTTTATTCCCGAAAGAGAAACTGACGGTACATGCTTCGAATATGCATCGAGCAGTTGATGCCGATGTAAAATATGAAGAGAAGAAGAAAAAGTTACCGCTCATAGCTCATCAACCCATTCAAAATAAGATGAAATATCAGGTATCTAAACTGTCCCTAAATTCAAAAGATAGTTCCTTTTTTACCGAAACAGCCTGGATAGAAAATAAGGTGGCTTTTGTCAATGAAAGCTTTAAGGAAGTGGCAAAGAAAATGGACAGAAAATATGATACGCATATTATTTTTAAGGATCAAGATTTAGAAAAGGTGGTGATGACAGGTATTTTTAAGAAAGAAAAAATAGGAGAAGCTTTGCAGGTATTGCAATTACTGACTCCTTTTCATTATAAAATAAAACAGGATAGTATATATTTATTTAAATGAGCCATCGGTGTATATTGGAATCCTCCGATTATCGGAAAGAACCCCTTGACAGGCTCAGGATAAAAAAGGAAGAGCAGCCACTCTTCCTCATAAAGGTTCTATCATTCATGGAGCAGGTAGTTATTAAAGAAAATTCCTGCTTTGATTTTTAACCCTCAAATCAAAGGTATGCAAAAAAATCTATTTATGATGACTTTGCCTTTTAGGGCAAATAGGTCATTCTCAAAATTACTTCTTATGATGAAGTGGACTTTCTTTCTATTAGTCATTTCGTTTATGCAGGTATCTGCCCATGCATCTTCTCAAGAGAAATTTACATTTGACTATGACCATGTCAGTGCAGAGAAGATCTTCACCAAGCTTCAAAAAGAAGGAAGCTATCGCTTTTTTTATACCCAAAAGAATATACAGAAACTGGGCGATGTAAGCCTTCGGGTAAAAGATGCTTCCATCCGGGAGATTCTCGATAGCGTTTTATCTCAAGGATTAACCTACAAGATTGTGGGAGAGGATATGATTGTTATTTCCTCAAGGGATGAAATAGCCGATCAAATTAAAGTCAACGGAACGGTAACGGACAGTCTGGGAAATCCTCTGGTTGGCGTGACGGTCAAAGTGAAAGGAGAAAGTAAAGGCGTTTATACAAATGCACAGGGGCAATTTTCTATCGGTGTTTCAGAGAATGCAGTTCTGGAAGTTTCCTATGTGGGATATCAATCAAAGACCGTTCCTGTAGATGGACAGCATACGTTAAATATTATTTTAACTAGGACGAGTTCGTCTTTGAATGAATTGGTTGTAGTGGGATATGGAACGCAAAAGAAATCGGATGTGACAGGAGCGATTTCCTCCATTTCCCCGGAAGAGTTTGAATCTGTTCCCTCCACAGACGTTGCTCAGGCTTTAGCAGGCAAGGTGGCCGGATTGAATATTTCTCAAGGCGATGCTATTCCCGGAACTTCTCCGGATATTTTGGTTCGGGGAAAAAATTCAATCAGTGCGAGTACCAGCCCACTTATCGTTTTGGATGGTGTCCCATACAGTGGAGGACTAAATAGCATTAATAAAAATAATATCAAGAGTATTAATGTTTTAAAGGGACCTTCGGCGACTGCGATATATGGAACCAGAGGATCGAATGGAGTGATACTTATTACTACCAAAAAAGGGAAGAAGGGGAAGCCCCGGATTTCCTATAATGGTTATATAGGAACATCCTCTTTTTCAAATGAAATTACTCCGGCAAGTCCTGAGGAATATCTTGAAAAATGGAAGTGGTATCAATTAGAAACCAATGTTCCTGAGGATGAATTGACTCCGGTTCCGAATTCTCCCGGAGGTAATGAATATAAAAATTATGAGGATGGGAAAACGGTAGACTGGATGGAAGAGATGAAGCAGCCCTCATATATTACGGATCACAATGTTACTATTTCAGGGGCTACGGATTATGTGAGTTATTATGTGACAGGAGAATATATGAAGCAGCAGGGGATTATTAAAGGCTATAACTTTACCAGAACAAATATTCGTGCCAATTTGGATGCCGAATTAACAGATTATTTGAAAATGGGGGTTAATCTGTTCTACAATGCAAATAATTATGATGGTGCACAAGCGGATATGTTAATGGGTGAGGAAATGAGTCCTTTTGGAAGTCTGTACGATGCAAATGGAGATTATGCCATTTATCCTATGGATCCGGAGCTTCTTTATACGAGCCCGATGGTTCCTCTGTACAGAGATAGGATCAGTCGTTATAAAAGATTGGATGGACAAGGTTATGCCATCTTCAAGCCTGCCGAAATTGCAGATGGATTATCCTTTTTAAAGGGGTTGCAGTATCGTTTGAATGCGTCTTATTCCTATGCCCCTTCCCGGAATGCTACTTATGAGGGAAGAAAAGCCGGGAATACCTCAAATGGTAGTGCAAATTTGAATTATACGAATGATAAGAACTGGTTAATAGAGAATATATTAAGTTGGAAAAGAGATTTTGGCGCACATCATATAGACTTTACCGGTTTGTATAGTGCGCAGGAATTTACTCATTTTTATTCTTCTTCCGGAGCCTCCGGTTTTGTCAATGACTTGCTTTCTTACAATAATTTAGGTGCAGGATCAACCCAATCGGCAGGATCTGATGCAAATAGTTATACGTTACTTTCTCAAATGGCGCGGATCAACTATTCTTACAAGAATACTTATCTATTAACCTTAACAGCGAGAAGAGACGGGTATTCAGCTTTTGGTGCGAATACAAATAAGTATGCTTTATTTCCCAGTGTTGCTGTAGGGTGGAATATCAGTAATGAACATTTTATGGAGGATGTGAATGCCATTAATCATCTGAAATTGAGAGCCGGTTATGGTAAAACGGGGAATCAGGCTATTTCTCCCGAACAGACAAAGACCACTGATGGTACCGTGCTCTATCCTTTTAATGGTTTGAGTACTGTAGGTACCATTTCGAGTGTTTTAGGGAATGCCGATTTACAATGGGAAGCAAGTACAACTTTGGATGTCGGACTGGACTTTAGCCTGCTTAAAAACAGGATCGGTGGAACAATAGATTTTTATCATACCCGAACTAAAGGGTTGTTATTGCAAAGACACTTACCTACGATTACCGGATATTCTTCGGTTTGGGCGAATCTGGGAGAAACGACAAATCAAGGTTTTGAGATTACTTTGAATACCGTTAATATAAAATCAGGTGATTTTACCTGGAAGAGTAACCTCTCTTTTTCTACCAATAAAAATAGGATAGTTGATCTATATGGAGATAAGAAAAGTGATGTCGGGAACCGTTGGTTTATTGGACAGCCTATCAATGTGATTTATGATTATAAAATGGAAGGTATCTGGCAGACAGATGAAAAGACAGAAGCTGATGACTTCAATGCGGAACCGGGGGATATAAAATTTGCAGACCTTAACGGAGATGGGGAAATTACGGGGGATGATCGATCCATTTTAGGTTCTACTGCTCCGGATTGGCGGGGAGGTTTTGGTAATACCTTTTCCTATAAGAATTTCTCTTTGAGTATTTTTATTCAAACGGTTCAAGGCGTACTCAAAGATAATCATCAACTGAGTTGGGTAGACCTGGCCGGCAGACGTAATATTCCGGCAGGACTTACTTATTGGACTCCTGAAAATCATAATAACAGCATGCCTGCTTTGAGTTATACCAATACGATAGGTTATGGATTCCCCCGAGATGCTAGTTTTACTCGCTTGAAAGATGTGACCTTGTCTTATTCTTTACCCCAGCATGTATTAGAAAAAACAGGTCTTGGCAATTTGGAAGTGTATCTTAGTGGAACCAATCTATATACTTGGACTTCGTGGTTTGGTTGGGATCCTGAGGCTTATTATGCCCCTCGTGGTTGGGGTGGAGCAGAAACCAATTTCCCTACACAACGCACGATTGTATTTGGCGTCAACATCACCCTTCGTTAATGATTTAAAAGTTTAATACCATGAAAAAATATATAATTTACATTGCTATCTCTATAGCAGGCATAGTAATAACGAGTTCTTGCAACAATAATTTTTTGAATGAAAAGTTATATTCTTCTTATGCTCCGGAAACATTAGCAGATTCTTTAGGTATTGAATCTTCCTTATCAGGGCTATACTATGATTTAAGTTTGTGGTATACCTATTCGGGAAATCAAGGATGGTTATGTGTTTGGCAGGCCGGTACCGATATTGCTTATCCGGCACAACCGGAGGGCTATGAAATCCCATATACTAATTATGATAAGTTGATTTCTACAGATGGTGCAGCTGAACATACATGGCAGTGGGCCTATAAGTTGATTAGCGATGCAAATACTATTATTAGTACGGTTCATAGCGAAGCGGTTCAGGAGTCAATGGGTGAAACGGGGAGAAGAGAAGCAGAGGCAGAAGCCAGATTTTTTAGAGGATATGCTTATGAGAAACTGGTTACCTTTTTTGGATCGGTTCCTCTTATAACAGAACCGGTAACAGGTCCCAAAACAGATTTTGTTCGTCCGGATATAGCAGATGTGAATGCCCAAATAGTGAATGATCTTTCTTTTGCATCAGAATATTTGACCGATGTAAATAATATGAAAGAAAATGCCAATGGAGCGATGTATGAGAGAGTGAATAAAGCTGCAGCGATGCAGGAATTGGCTATTGCTTATTTGAGAATTGGAAAACCCGATAGTGCTTTGGTCCAGACGCAAGCTATTATTAATAGTCAAAATTTTCAATTGATCGATCAACGTTATGGCGTAGATCAGAGTGATCCGGGAGATTTCTATCATGATATGTTTATATATGGGAATCAACGAAGAGGTCAGGGAAATACTGAAGCTATCTGGGTCTTAGAGCAAGAAAATCCAAATTCTGTTAATGGCGGAATCTCAGGTTCTAGTCAACTTCGACGGGCTTGGCAAGTTTCGGTACACTCTATGCCGGGATTTATTCTTAGTGATTCTACTGGCGGAAGAGGGATTGGTCGTATGCGTTTGAATAATTGGGTGCTCTATAATTTATATGATCAAGGCGATATTAGAAATTCAAGGTATAATATTAAAAGGCATTATTATTATAATGATCCTTCCTATTCAAAATATGGAGAAGTGATGAAACCCGGAGACGGAGGTTCTAAGCGTCAGGATACTTTATTCAAAATAGGTCCCGAAACAACCAAATGGTTCTGCTTTGATCCGGATGATGAATTTGGGTATGCGGCTATTAAAGATATTATTATTATGCGCTTAGGAGGGACTTATCTTTTACAAGCGGAAGCCCAGGTTCAACTTAAAAATTATAGTGGTGCAGCCGAGAGTATAAATGTATTGAGAAAAAGAGCTTTTGCTAATTATCCTACCCAAGGGAAAGTGACGGCTTCTGAAATTTCAGGTAGTGGACATGAGGGAATGGATTTTATTCTGGATGAACGTGCTCGGGAGCTCTTAGCCGAAGAGAATCGACGGGAGACCTTGATGCGTACAGGATTGCTTTATGAGCGTGTGATGGGACATATTGCTCCTACAGAAGAAGCCTCAGCCAATATATTACCTTATCCTATTGAAGGATTAACTAAAGATAAAGCTCAATATTTTCCGATTCCACAAAATGAAATTGATTTGAATAAAGATGCAGAGTTAAATCAGAATGCGGGATATTAATGTAAGAAGTGTGAGTCATCATGAAAGATGTTTTCTTTCCTGCTTTATTCATAAAATTTCCCTTGTTATGAATAAAGCAGGTTGTTGTTGCTGATAGATATGAATAAATCAAAATGGAGTGGAAAAATAATAAAATTATGCCGGTTGTAATATGGAATAATTGTAATTTTGACTATTAAAAAATAAAGTATGAAAAACTGTTTATTCTCTACCAGGAGAAATTCATTAAAGGTTAAACAAGAAGGGCTTAAACAAGTAGTCTTCCTTGGTATGCTGTTTTTGTTTTTATTTGGGTATGCTGATCGCGGGGTGGCACATGCTACGAACGAAGAAATTTCGAAAGGGGATTCTCCTTCTTCTTTTGAAAAGATAGAAACGGATCAGGAGGATATTGCCGATCAAATTAAAGTCAACGGAACGGTAACAGACAGTCTGGGAAATCCTCTGGTTGGCGTGACGGTCAAAGTGAAAGGAGAAAGTCAGGGGGTATATACTGATGAGGAAGGGAATTTCACTCTCACTGTTTCAGAAGATGCAATTTTAGAAGTCTCCTATGTAGGGTATCAGCCAAAGGAGGTCCCTGTAAATGGAAAAACCTCTATTACAATAGTATTGGGCGCTAGTGTTTCTACCTTAAATCAACTTGTTGTAGTGGGGTATGGGAAACAGAAGAAGATAGACTTGACGAGTGCTGTAAGTACCGTTGATATGGAAGCTCTCCAAAACAGACCGACACAAAATGTGTTGCAGAGTCTACAGGGGACAGTCCCGGGACTAAATATTTCTCAGAATAATGGCTCTTTAGAATCGACTCCTTCCTTTGATATTCGTGGAATTGGTACAATCGGGAATTCTTCTTCCAGTCCTTTGGTATTGATTGATGGGATGGAAGGGGATATCTCTTCTATTAATCCACAGGATATCAAGAGTATTTCCGTACTTAAGGATGCTTCGGCATCTGCCATTTATGGCAGTCGTGCTGCTTTTGGGGTGATTTTAGTGACGACAAAAAGTGGAAGTAAAGGAGGCATAAAAGTAAATTATAATAATAACTTTAGATGGTCCAAACCGCTTATAGTTCCTCAGCAAATGGATTCTTATACTTGGGCGCTTTATTTGAACGCAGCAAATATTAACAGTGGAAACAGTGCCTTTTTTAATCAAGATCACTTAGACAGAATAAAAGCCTACCAAGCAGGGGAAATTACGGATCCTATCATAAAGGATCCCAATAATGCTGATCATTGGGCTGATGGATATGGTTATGGCAATGCAGATGTGGATTGGTATAAGGCGATGTATAGAGATTACTCGTTTTCTCAGGAACACAATGTTAGTTTGAGTGGAGGTGGAGAAAAAACAACTTATTACGTATCCGGTAATTATATGGGACAAGATGGGCTAATGAGGTTTAATCAAGATTTTAGAAAGAGATATGGTGCAACGGTTAAAGTAAATACGGCCATTAGTGATTATGTAACAGCTTCTTATAGTAATCGATATATTCATGAAGGATATCAACGTCCTTCTAGTCTGACGGATGGGTTTTATCAAGATTTGGCACGTCAGGGTTGGCCTACATTGCCACTTTATGACCCTAATGGCTATTTATATAGTTCTCCCTCTCCGGCTTTGGGAATGGCTAATGGAGGAAAAGACAATACGCAGACAGATTGGGACTATCAACAACTAAAAATTACGATTAATCCTTTAGAAGGCTGGAATATATATGCAATTGGTAACTATCGTTCCAAAGAGGTTTTCCGACATTGGGATGCGCAAAAATTATATAATCATGATGTAAATGGAGATCCTTATCTGTATTCCTCTAGTTCTAATGTATATGAATATGGATATAAGGAGAATTATTTTAATACAAATATTTATTCAGATTATAGTAGAGATTTTAATGACGTGCATCATTTTAAAATCATGGCAGGTTTTCAAACAGTATATACTAAATATAGAGATGTTAGTGCCCAACGAGATGGTATTATAGTACCCTCAATATCAACAATAAATACGACATCGGGAACGGATCCTGATGGAAATCCAATTACTCCGGAGGTAAGTGGTCAGTATCAAAGTTGGGCGACATCCGGGTTCTTTGGACGTTTAAATTATAATTATAAGGATAAATATTTATTTGAGGGGTCTCTCAGATATGATGGATCGTCTCGTTTTCGGAGGGATGATCGATGGGTTTTATCTCCTTCCTTTTCGGTAGGTTGGAATATAGGAGAAGAAGCCTTTTGGAGTAAGTTAAAAAAGAGTGTCAATAAACTAAAAATTAGGGCTTCTTATGGCTCATTAGGAAATCAAAATACGAACAACTGGTATCCTACTTATGTTACGATGCCGATTGGAACAGCGAATGGCAGTTGGTTGGTTAATGGCTCTAAGCCGAATACGGCAAGTGCTCCGGGTCTAATCAGCTCGACCCTTACTTGGGAAAGTGTGGAAACGGTAGATGTAGGTCTTGATTTTGGATTGCTGAATAATAGGTTGACAGGCTCGTTTGATTGGTTTACAAGATATACAAATAATATGGTAGGTCCGGCTCCCGAACTACCGGTGATCCTGGGGACGGCTGTTCCTCAAACAAATAATACAGATTTAAAAACGTATGGTATAGAGGCTGAAATAAGCTGGAGTGATCGTCTGTCTAACGGACTTTCTTACGATCTACACTTTAATGTTTCGGATAATCAGACGATTGTCACCAAATATCCTAATCCCTCCAACCTCTTAAATACTTATATTCAAGGGCGGAAATTAGGCGAAATATGGGGGTATACAACCTTAGGAATAGCCAAAACTCAAGCTGAAATGGACAAACACTTAGCTTCTCTTGATGGAGGACAAAGCTCTATTGGTTCCCAATGGAGTGCAGGCGATATTATGTATGAGGATTATAATGGAGATGGAAAAATAAGTAATGGTAAAGAAACGGCGGATGATCCGGGAGATTTACATGTCATTGGTAATAATACGCCTCGTTATCGTTTTGGATTTACTGCGAATGCTCGGTATAAAGGATTTGATATCAGAATATTTTTACAAGGAGTGATGAAAAGAGATATGTGGCAAGGTAGTCCCTTCTTCTGGGGGGTTACCGGTGCCGGGCAATGGTGGGCAACCGGCTTTGTTCAACATGAAGATTATTTTAGAGATGATCCGGATGATCCCATGGGTGAAAATGTGGATTCCTATTATCCTAGACCCTTGTTCAGTGATAAAAATGAACAAGTGCAAACGCGGTATCTGTTGAATGCAGCTTATATAAGATTGAAAAATCTGCAAATAGGCTATAGTTTGCCTTCTTCCTTTATTCATAAAATAGGATTAGAAAACTTAAGAGTGTATATCTCCGGAGAGAATTTATGGACCGGTACTCAAATGCCGAAAATGTTTGATCCGGAAACTGTTGATGGTGGAGTTGGAGGTGATGTCTATCCTTTGCAGAAAGTATATTCTTGTGGACTTAGTGTAACCTTTTAAATTAGAAAATGATGAAGAAATATAAAAATAGAAATTATGGCGTTTCATTATTCATTATAATGGGACTTATTATGGTTACTTCTTGTAATAAATTTTTAGATGAGAAACCATTATCAGAAATTACTCCTACTGATTATTTAAATAATGCTTCCCAGTTGTCTGCCTATGCTGTTGGGCAATATCCCGCTGTGTTGCCCGGGCACGATCAATGGACTTTTGGGACTTTTGGAATAGATGCAAATACGGATAATATGGCCGCAATGAGTATGGATAATAAATATGCCCCTGGTTTGTGGCTGGTTCCTTCTACCGGAGGCTCCTGGGACTTTTCCGAGATTTATCAATTAAATTATTTCTTGGAAACGGTATTACCTAAGTGGAAAAATGGAACATTGACCGGTGAGGAAAGTAAAATTAAACAAGCAATAGGAGAGGTCTATTTCTTAAGAGCCTATGTATATTTTAATAAATTAATGGATTTAGGTGATTTTCCTATTGTAAGAAAAACATTGCCGGATAATAAAGAAATATTGACAGAAGCTAGTAAACGGCGTCCGAGTACTGAAGTTGCCCGATTTATCATCTCTGATTTGGATTCTGCTGAAATGTTATTACAAGAGAGCCCAGACGGAGGTCGTAAGGATAGGTTGTCTAAAGTTTGTGCACAATTATTTAAATCTCGTGTGGCCTTATATGAAGGAACCTGGTTAAAATATTTTAAAGGAACTGCTTTTGTCCCTAATGGCCCCAATTGGCCGGGAGCAGAAAAGGATTACAATGCAAATTATGAATTCCAATCGGGTAGCATTGATAATGAAATAGATTATTTTTTAGGAGAATCAATGTCTGCGGCGAAAAAGGTAGCTGATGCTGTTCCTTTAGTGAACAATACCGGAATTATTCAATCATTAAATAATGAGAATCCTTATTTTAGTATGTTTGGAGCAGTAGATATGTCCGGATATGGGGAAGTCTTGCTATGGAGAGAATATAGTAAAGCCCTGGGCTTAACTCATAATGTGCAGGTATATGAAGAATTGGGAAATGATGGCGTCGGAGTGACAAGAAGTATGGTGGAGAGCTTTTTAATGAAAAATGGTTTACCTATTTATGCTTCCGGTAGTGGATACAAAGGAGATGATTCTATAGCTCTCTTAAAGGAGAACAGAGATGACCGGTTACAGTTGTTCTTAAAACAGCCGGGAGATACCAATGTGTTGGCGAATGCTGCCGAAGGGGATCATGCTACTGTGATTGAACCGATTCCTCAGATTTGGGTTTCTAGTGTGGAACAAAAGTATACGACTGGCTATGCTATTAGAAAAGGGCTTAATTATGATGGAGCTCAAGCCGATAATGGAGGAGGATATACCGGAGCTATTATCTTCCGTGCAGTAGAAGCGTACCTTAATTATATGGAAGCAGAATACGAGAAAAATGGTTCCTTAGATGCAGATGCCCTCAAGTATTGGAAAGAAATTAGGGAAAGGGCGAAAGTGAGTACCGATATTTCCAAGACCATTGCGGCAACGGAGATGTCAAAGGAAACCCGAGATTGGGGAGCCTACTCTGCAAATCAGTTAGTGGATCCTACTTTATATAACATACGAAGAGAACGGAGAGATGAATTGATGGCAGAAGGTCTTCGTTTTATGGATTTGAAACGTTGGAGATCTCTAGATCAGTTTATTAATAATCCGGGTCATGTTGAAGGATTTAAACTCTGGGGACCTATGCAAAATTGGTATTCCGGAGACCAACTCATCTATGGTGCTAATAATGCCGATGCGGTAGTTTCTGATCCTTCCTTGGGAGAATATTTAAGACCCTATGAAATTCATAGTAATGCAACCGGTTATGATGGAATAAATTGGATCATGGCACATTATTTAAAGCCTATTGCGGCTGAAAATTTTACTATTACTGCAGAAGGTGGTGATCTATCTAGCTCTCCAATTTATCAAAATCCGGGTTGGTCTAAACAATCGGGAACCGGAGCAACAAATTAATACCACAACAACCGGTAAACCTTTCTGAGGAAATAACGATTCCCGAGCGTTCTATCGTAACCTTGGTCGGACAGGTAGAAGAATAACAATTATGCATCTCCTTTCCGGGATATAAATATGAATTGTATCTTAGACGTTTAAAAAATAAACAAAATGTCCATTAAAAACTTATTATTTACTTTAATATTATGGATGGGTTTACCGGTCATTGGCTTGTCTCAAAAGACTTTAGAAGTGCAAAGTCCCAATCAAGAGGTTGTTGTTTACCTGAGTATGCAGGAGGGGCATGCCTTTTATAATATCCATTACAAGGGTCAAGTATTTCTAGAGAATTCCCCCTTAGGATTAGAGACTTCCATAGGAAATTTTACAAAAGACTTGACAATCGTCGGTCATGCGGTAGACGTGAAGAAAGGGAGCTATCGAATGAAGAAATATAAAGACAGTCAAATTTCTTATGATGCCAATGAATTAACCGTTTCTTTGCTTAATAAAACAAAAGATACCTTGGAAGTCATTTTCTGGGTCAGCAATCATGATGTAGCTTTTTCTTATCGGGTAAAGGGAGCTCATGATCAGACCAACATTAAAATTTTCAAAGAGCATACCGGATTTAACCTTCCTGATGATGCCTCTATCTTTTTGTCTTCTCAAGCACGACCCATGACGGGCTGGAAAAAGACCAAACCCAGCTATGAAGAAGAATATTTATTCGATAAACCGGTAGGGACGCCTTCTAAATATGGCGTTGGATTTACCTTTCCCGGATTGTTTAAGTTACATAATCAGGAAGGATGGTTATTAATATCCGAGACCGGTGTAGATGGTCATTATGTTGGTTCTCGCTTGGGAGAAGGGAATAAGGACGGCTTGTATAAACTTCATTTTCCACAAAAAGGAGAGAACAATGGAATAGGAGCTACTTATGTAGCACAAGCTCTACCGGCAAAGACTCCTTGGCGCACCATTACGTTGGGAACCACTTTAAAACCTATTGTAGAATCGACTATCGCCTTAGATGTTGTCAAGCCCCAATATCAACCTTCCTGGAATTATCAGTTCGGTCGCTCTGCCTGGAGTTGGATCGTATGGAAAGACGGCAGTATTAATTATGAGGACCAAATAAAATATATTGACATGGCTGCCGCCTTGAATTTTCAATATGTATTAATCGACAACTGGTGGGATCAAAAAATTGGAAGAGGAAGGATGAAAGAATTGGTTGATTATGCAGCTTCCAAAGGTATAGGGATCCTTTTGTGGTATAACTCCAACGGATATTGGAATGATGCACCACAAACCCCTCAGGATAAGATGAATACAGCACTTGCCAGGAGCAAAGAGATGACTTGGTTAGAAAACATCGGGGTCAAGGGTATTAAAGTGGATTTCTTTGGTGGGGATAAACAGACTACCATGCAACTGTACGAAGATATCCTTGTAGATGCCGATAAACATCATCTGTTAGTTACTTTTCATGGCGCAACTATTCCCAGAGGATGGTTGCGGATGTTCCCCAATTATGTGACTTCCGAAGCGGTTCTGGCTTCTGAGAATATCACCTTTACTCAAGAGCACATGAACAAACATGCGTTAAGAGCTACGCTGACCCCTTTTATCAGGAATGCAGTAGGTCCTATGGATTTCGGGCCGGTCTTTTTGAATAAGAGACTTACTCGAGATCAAAAGGGAGGAGTGTGTCGCGTTACTACCGATGCTTTTGAATTGGCGACTGCGGTGCTTTATTTCTCTCCCATTCAATATTTTGGATTGACTCCCAATAACTTAGAAGAAAAACCAAAATTTGAGCTTGATTTTATGAAGAAAGTTCCAACCACTTGGGATAAAACCCTTTATCTGGGAGGGCAGCCGGGGAAATATTGTGCCATTGCCAGAAGGAAAAATCAGACATGGTATGTGGCTATCGTCAATGGGGAGAAAAAAGAAAAAGAAGTGACATTGGATTTGTCTATGCTGAAGAGCAGAGAAATACAATTAATTTACGATAAAGAAGGCTTGTCTGCCGGTCAAAAAGAAATTCAGATAGCCAAAAACAAGAAATTTAAAGTGCATCTCTTACCGGATGGAGGTGCTGTGATTGTTGGACACTAAGCGTACTAATGATGAAGAAGAAAAGAAGAATAAGAGGGTGTTGCATGGGACTGTTTTTACTCGTTTTAGTGAAAACGGGTAAAGGGGAAGTTGTTCCCTCTTTTAATATAATTCATCAAGCAATAACGTCTAATATTGACCTTATAAAAGGAAGTAAAGTAGCCCCTCAACCTATTGATTCCATTCGTTTGAGTGATCCTTTTATATTGGCCGATAAAGCTACGCATACCTACTATATGACCGGTACCGGAGGGCTCTTATGGAAAAGTAAAGATTTACAAAATTGGACGGGGCCGTTTCAGGTGGTGGACATTGATTCCTCTTCGTGGATGGGTGCCCATCCGGCTATTTGGGCAGCTGAAATACATCAATATAGAGGGAAGTATTATTATCTTGCTACTTTCACGAATCATCATATTGTTATAGATACGGTAAAAGGCCGACCTATTTATAGGCGGGCGAGCCAAATTCTGATGAGTGATAACCCGATGGGACCCTACCATCTTTTTGGAGATTCGACAGACCTTCCCGCCGATTGGTCCACCTTAGATGCTACCTTTTGGGTTGAAAAGGGGAAACCTTACATGATTTATTGTCATGAATGGTTACAAAATTGGAATGGTACAGTAGAGAAGATTGCCTTAAAACCCGATTTGAGCGGTACAAGCGGGAAAAGGGATATCCTTTTCTTCGCCAATGAATCCCCCTGGAGCAAAGAAAAAATAGGAGGGCGCGTTGAACCCAATAGGGTGACAGATGGTCCTTATGTTTTCCGTACTGAAACAGGAAGTCTGGGTATAATATGGACCAGTTGGATTTTTAATAAATATACACAGGGAGTAGCTTATTCTGATGATGGTACCTTAGAGGGAAATTGGATACAGCAAAAAGCACCTATAACTCCTCCGAATTTTGGACATGGAATGTTATTCCAAACTTTTGAAGGGGAGTGGTTGATGTGTGTACATAGGCATAAAAAAGTAGATGGTCATACCGTTCGGATTCCTCATCTTTTCCATGTTGATCTTTCAGGAGATCGGTTGAAGGTGGGGCAACCCTATCATCCTTAAAAGAGTTTAAAATAGTAAGACATGATTAAAAAATTAATATTTCTAATACTTATTGCCGGTTTCTTTCCCGGGCTTTGCTTGAGTCAAAAGACCAGTAATTCGAGTATTATAGACCACGCCATAAGCCCCCATCTATTCGGTATCTTTTTTGAAGATATCAGTCATGCTGCCGATGGTGGTTTGTATGCTGAGATGATCCAGAACCGTTCCTTTGAATTTACGCCTGCAGATCATGGAGGCTGGAATGGTTTTTCCTTTTGGAATTATATAAAAACCGGTTTTGGATATGGGGAGATTTCTATTCATACGAATGACCCTGTTTCTGAGAATAATGAGCACTATGTTGTATTGGAAATAGATGAAGCAGGAGATGGGGTTGGTATTTCTAATGCCGGTTATGACAATGGCATTCCTGTAGAAGCCGGTACAAAATATTTCTTCTCTGTTTTTCTGAAACAACTTTCAGATCAGCCGGTAAAAATGGAGGTGAAAATAGCCGGTGAAGATGGACAGATTTATGCTATTGATTCTTTTTATACTACCTCTACCTCCTGGAAAAAATATACGGATACTTTTGAAATCAATCAGACGAATGATAAAGCTCGTCTGTACTTGCTTGGAAAATCTCTTGGAAAGGTAGCCATTGATATGGTTTCATTATTTCCGGATAATACTTTCAAAGGAAGAAAAAATGGGTTGAGAAAGGATATTGCTCAAACCATTGTCGCACTGAAACCTACTTTCATGCGGTTTCCGGGCGGTTGTTTGACACATGGTGATGGCATTCATAATATTTATCGTTGGCAAAACACCATCGGTCCGTTGGCTCAACGAAAAGGACAGCGTAATATTTGGGGCTATCATCAAAGCGTGGGACTTGGTTATTATGAATATTTCCAATTTTCTGAAGATATAGGGGCTGAGCCTGTTCCTGTGGTTGCTGCCGGAGTGAGTTGCCAAAATTCCGGTGGTAGTTGGCGTGTTGGAGGAACAGGACAGAGAGGAATACCGATGGAAGATATGGATGCCTACATTCAATCTATTAACAACTTGATAGAATATGCTAATGGCCCGGTGACCTCAGAATGGGGAGCAAAAAGAGCAGCCGCAGGACATCCTAAACCTTTTAATCTAAAATATGTAGGGATTGGAAATGAAGATAAGATTACTCCCCGGTTTAAAAAACGATTTAAAATGATTTATGATGCAGTTCATAAAGAACATCCTGAAATTACCCTGATTGGTACGTCCGGTCCTTTTCATGAAGGAGAAGATTATGAAAAAGGATGGGCTTTTGCACATCAATTAAACTTGCCGATGGTGGATGAGCATTATTATGAAGACCCTGAATGGTTTTTGAATAATCAACATTTTTATGATGACTATGATCGGTCCAAATCAAAGGTTTATTTGGGAGAATATGCCTCCAAGGGAAATACCCTTTATAATGCACTTTGTGAGGCAGCTTATATGACCTCATTAGAAAGAAATGGGGATGTGGTAAGCATGGCTTCTTACGCTCCACTCTTGGGAAGAATTGGTCATACTAATTGGAATCCCAACCTGATTTACTTTGATAAAACCGGCGTTTATCCCACGGTAAATTATTATGTACAAAAGCTTTTTTCACTAAATTCCGGTATCCATTATTATCCCGAAGTGGTTTCTTTTGATAGAGAAGATAAGACATTAGCACAATCTTGTGTGGTGGATAGTGCCGGGAATATTATTTTAAAAATAGTGAATGTTAGTAAAGAACCTGCAAAAGCATATCTCGATTTGTCTCCATTTAAAGGATTCGATAAAGAAGCCCATTTAAAACTACTCCAAGGCGATCCTAAAGATGAAGATACCCGAGAACATCCGGATAAGGTATTACCCAAAGGAAAGCTTTTGAAAGTCAAAAATAAAACAACCTATCAAGTGCCTCCTTACTCTCTCAGTGTAATTCGTATAAAAAAGAAATAAACTAAAATGATAAATGTTATGAAAAGCAACTTTTTAGGAAAATATAAGCCGGCCATACTTTCAGGGATATTGTTTGTTGTCCTATTATCCTTCTGTCAAAACACAAAGGCACAAACAGTCCACAATCCTCTATTTGACGGCTTTTATGCCGCCGATCCGACGATTGTAAAGTACAAGGATTCCTTTTATGTCTATGCGACGAAAGACCCTTGGGGTGGAGATGATTTAGCAGTCTTTGTTACGAAAGATTTTATTCATTTTGAACAAAAACAAATCAATTGGCCGACGAAAAAACAATGCACTACTGATGAATCTTCAAGGGATATGGTCTGGGCACCATCGGTAGTAGAAAAAGATGGAAAATTCTATATGTATGTCTCTGTAGGCGGAGAAGTATGGGCCGGAGTTGCCGATCATCCTTTAGGACCATGGAAGAATATGAAAGCGGATAACAGCCCACTGATTTCTCGGAATTATTTTCCGGGTTATCACATGATTGATGCAGAATGTTTCATAGATGATGACGGACAAGCGTATTTGTATTGGGGTTCCGGTTTGAACTGGGTCAATGGAAAATGTTATGTAGTGAAATTGCAGGCGGATATGTATCATTTTAAGGGAAAGCCTAAAGATGTTACTCCGCCTCATTATTTTGAAGCCCCTTATATGCTAAAGCATAACGGAAAATATTATCTAATGTATTCACAAGGCAAGGCCGTAGACTCGAGTTATAAGGTTCGTTATTCGGTAGGAGATACTCCTTTTGGTCCGTGGAAAGAAGGAGCTACCAGTCCAATATTATCCAGTTCTAAAGATGGGAGAGTAGTTGGCCCCGGACATCATACTGTATTTAAATACAAAGGACAGCTTTACATTCTGTATCACAAAATATTCCCCCAAGATAAAGATATTGTTTTACGCCAACTGTGTTTAGGGAAATTAGAATTTGATAAGAAAGGGAGAATAAAAAAGGTAAAGTATCAGGATAGTTTACAGCTTTAGAAATAAATTTTATTTTAGACAACAAAAAGGAATGATGAATAAATTAAACAAAGTTAAGAAATGGGGTTGTAAGTTACTTCTATTGATTCTATTGATATCTATTGCGCCCCTACATTCTTATGCTCAAGAAATAGGACAACAGGAAAGAACATATCTTGTCAAAAGTCTTGTCAAAATAGCAGACCCATTGTTGACTGCTTTAAGTCAAAACCAATTGGTTCAAAAGATGCCGGTAGAAGAAGTAGCGGAGGGAAGGGAAAAGTTTACTTATCTGGAGGGTTTTGGTCGTTTGTTGGCCGGGATGGCACCCTGGTTAGAATTAGGTCCCGATGATACCAAGGAAGGACAACTAAGAGCCAAATACATTCAATTGGCAAGAAAATCTTTACACAATGCGACCGATCCGAATAGTCCGGATTTTATGAATTTCAACAAAGGGAAACAACCGGTGGTAGATGCTGCCTTTTTGGTACAAGCACTGTTACGGGCACCTGAGCAATTGTGGGAACCATTAGACAAAGAAACGAAAGAAAATATTATTAAAGCCTTAAAATCTACGCGTGTAATTACACCATATAACAGCAATTGGCTCTTGTTTAGTGCTATCGTAGAAGCGGGAATACTTAAGTTTACCGGAAAATGTGAGATGGCGCCCATTGAAAAGGCGATTAATTCTCATTTAAAATGGTATGTGGGAGATGGTACTTATGGAGATGGATCTCATTATCATTGGGATTACTACAATTCCTATGTGATTCAGCCTATGTTGTTAGAGGTATTACATGAATTGGTGGCTGCCGGGAAAGAGCAATATCAAAAGACCTATGATTTATCTTTGAAGCGGGCGAGACGTTATGCCTATATTCAGGAATCTTTGATTTCTCCTGTAGGGACGTATCCTCCTTTAGGGCGCTCTTTAGCCTATCGGTTTGGTGCTTTTCAATTACTATCTAAAATAGCTCTGATGCAAAAACTACCAAAGGATGTAAAACCACAAGAAGTACGTGCCGCTTTATATACGGTGATAAAAAGACAGCTTTCTGCACCCGGAACTTTTGATAAAAAGGGTTGGTTACAGATAGGTATGGTAGGTCATCAACGCGCCATTGCACAAGGATATATTTCTACCGGCAGTCTCTATCTCTGTTCGGAGGCTTTCTTGATTTTAGGTTTACCTCCGGAGAATGAATTCTGGCAGGGACCGGATGAAGACTGGATTAGTAAGAAAGTGTGGGAAGGGCAGAATGTGCATATTCATCATTCGATTAATTAAAGGATGTGTTTTGGCTAGGAAAACCGTATTAAATAAGCTGCTCTTGCTGTTGTTGGTTTTATCTTTTTTTGGATGCAAAAACCAGAAGAAAAGTGAAAGTAAAATGAAAACACAGGGGAGTGACGCTCCTGAAGGATATGTCAAGATTTGGGAAGACCATTTTGAAGGATCCCATCTTGATAATAAGAATTGGATCGTAGGTTCTTTGAAAGACTCAGTTACCGGAGATTTGGTACCCGGGGCTGTAGGAGCCCACCTACTCAATCAAGATTATGCCGGATATATTACAAAAGAAGATGCCTATGTAAAAGATGGATGTTTGGTGTTGCGCAATCAAAAGAGAAATATTACAGGAACAAGTCCTAAAGGAAAATTTCAGTATACCAGCGGATGGATCATGTCTATGCATCGGGTATTTTTTAATAAAGGATATGTGGAAATACGGGCTAAATTCCCATCCGGAGATAAAGTATGGCCGGCTTTTTGGCTCATTCCGGAAAATCTGTCATGGCCGCCTGAGATTGATATGTTTGAATATTTCGGATATCGAAAAGATGTAGGAGCCGACCTTATGGGGAATCATTTGGTTTGTGGTACAGCTGCTGACCAGAAATGGTTTGAATCCTGGATTCACGATTATGATTCAAAGTATGATAATCCATCTTGGCATGTTTATGGTTTTCAATGGACCTCTGATTCTCTGGTGTGGTATATTGATCATAAAAGAGTACATAGGTTGTTGAAAAATACAGAGGTATCTAAAAATTGCTGGCCGGATGGGAAGATGTATATGGTGTTAAACAATGGCGTCAGAACAGCCGCTCCGGATTCCACGACTAAATGGCCCAATTTTGTCAAGGTGGATTATATAAAATGGTATCAGTTGAAAGATCAGGTAATGAAAAAGGATTCAATAAAAGGAATATTAAAATTAAAATCACATGGTTAAAAGATTAATTTTTACGGTAGCAGTTTTGTTTTTAGTTGGACTTTGTACTTATGGGATAGGTCAACCCAATACTAAAGACAATGAAAATATTGTGTTCTCAAATGAGAATCTGATGACCAATATCCCCAATCGAAATACACAAAGTCTGAATGGGACCTGGCAATATATTGTAGATCCTTATGAGACCGGATTTTATGATTATCGCTATCATGAATTGCCGGAAGGTAATCCGGC
The DNA here is from genome assembly GCA_964647485.1 of uncultured Chitinophagaceae bacterium. Taxonomy (GTDB): domain Bacteria; phylum Bacteroidota; class Bacteroidia; order Chitinophagales; family Chitinophagaceae; genus FW021-bin31. The sequence goes on from CAZYHV010000006.1 coordinate 113,985, forward strand.
AGCCTATTGGAATGTAGATACTACTGTCGGAAAAAGTGAATTAAAAGAATTTGGATACAGCAATAAAAACACGCTGCAGGTTCCCGGAGATTGGAATCATCAAGATCCTAAATTTCTCTATTATGAAGGAACGGTTTGGTATAAAAAGACGTTCGATTATCATAAGAAGAATGCTCAAAATCAGGTATTCCTCTATTTTGGAGCTGTAAATTACAGAGCGGATGTTTATTTGAACGGAAAAAAATTGGGGGCACATGTGGGTGGATTTACCCCTTTTGACTTCAAAATTCCCGATGGGTTATTAAAGGAAAAAGGAAATAATTTAGTGGTAAAAGTGGATAATAAAAGACATAAAAATGCCGTACCTACTTTAAATACCGATTGGTGGAATTATGGTGGAATTACGCGTTCTGTGTTGTTAGTGGAAGAACCTCAACTGTTTATTCAGGATTTCTTCCTGCATCTCAAAAATCCTGATGAGGGGAAAGCACCTGCAACAAAGAATAGTCCTGTTTTAGGTTGGGTAAAACTCAATAAAAAGCCGGAGAAGAAGCAAAAAATCATCATTACAATCCCCGAATTAAATGTAAAAAAGAAGATAACAACGGATACCAAATTGACCAAAGTGAAATTTACTTTGCCGAAAGTAGAATTGTGGTCTCCGGCTCATCCGAAGTTATATACAGTTAATATTAAAGCAGGGGAAGATCAGACTTCCGATAAAATAGGATTTCGCACCATTGAAGCCAATCATAAGGAGGTTTTGTTAAATGGAAAACCTATTTTTATGCGGGGAATTAGTATCCATGAAGAAATTCCTTCCGGTCCACGTAGAGCATATAGCCCGGCAGATGCCAAACAGTTGCTTGGACAGGCGGAAGAATTGGGTTGCAATATGGTACGTCTGGCACATTATCCGCATGATGAAACCATGACCCGTCTGGCCGACTCTTTAGGGATTCTTGTTTGGTCTGAAATTCCGGTGTATTGGACCATCAATTTTGGCAATAAAACGGTATTGCATAATGCCGAAGCGCAGCTGACCGATATGATTACCCGCGACCATAATCGGGCGAGTGTTATCATCTGGTCAGTAGGTAATGAAACCCCGGTCAGTAAAACGAGAACTAATTTTATGCATAGCCTTATTGACTCTGCACGCATTTTAGATCCTACCAGAATGTTGACAGCGGCTCTGGAGGTAAATTACAATTCCGACAAGAAAGTTCATGAGGTGGATGATCCGTTAGGGCAATATGTTGATTTAGTCGCGTTTAATGAATACCTGGGATGGTATGGTGGTCTTCCCAATAAATTAGAATCGGCAAATTGGGCCACCATCTATGACAAACCTTTATTTATTAGCGAAACCGGAGCCGGTGCTTTAGCCGGATATCATGCAGATTCCTTAACTCGTTTTAGTGAAGAATATCAAAAATGGTATTACCGGGAACAAGTGAAAGTCTTTAAACGGATGCCGGATAATTTTGTTGGGCTATCCCCCTGGATTCTGAATGATTTTCGTTCCCCAAAAAGAAATAATCCAAAGTTCCAAAGTGGATGGAACCGGAAAGGATTATTTGGGGCTGATGGTCATAAAAAAGAGGCTTTCTATGTCTTAAAAAAATATTATCAACAGATGGCAGAAAAGCATTCGGATCAATAAAAGTGCTCTTAAAAAATAGAAAATGAAAATTTCAAGAAACAGTATTCAGTCTATTTTAGCAATCCTGGTCTTCCTTGGTATCTCTTCTTGCGGGGTAACTAAAGATCATAAAAGTACCACCTTCCGTGAGGAGATAAAACCCGGTGCACTATGGCCGGATAATAATGGCAATCATATACAAGCACACGGAGGAGGAATTGTGAAACTGGGAGATATCTATTATTGGTATGGGGAGTATAGAGGAAAAGATGTGGAGCCGGGATTCAAGTATGTAGGATGTTATTCCTCAAAAGATTTGATAAACTGGAAATTTTTAAACAAGATAAAATTTACTGCACCCAAGGGATTTGATCCCAATCACTGGGTTTTTGAACGACCGAAAGTTTATTACAACCAAAAGACGAAAAAATATGTGATGTATATCCATTTGGATGATGGGCATTATAAAGCGGCGGAAGTGGCTGTAGCGGTAAGTGACAAGCCCGATCGAGGTTTTCATATTATTAAACATTTTCGTCCCTTCGGCATGGAAAGTAGGGATATTGGTCAATTTATCGATGATGATGGAACGGCGTATTTAATCTATGAGAGTCGACCCATTCATGGATTTGTGATTGCCAAATTATCGGATGATTATTTGAGCTTGGATAAAAAAGTATGTGTGGTAAAAGAGCCTTTGGAAGGAGGTGCCATCGTGCATTATAAAGGCCTATATTATATGATTGGCTCTCATCTGACCGGCTGGAGTCCTAATCCCAACTTATATGCTACGGCTAAATCTTTATCCGGTCCCTGGTCGAGCTATAAAAATGTAGCACCTCCGGAAACAAATACCTATCATTCCCAATCTACCATGATGTTGAAGGTGGAAGGGACAAAAGATACAACCGTTATTTTTATGGGAGACCAATGGGAACCTAAAACTCAATGGGATTCTCGCTATTTATGGATGCCGTTGGAGATAGGGAAAGGTAAACTTTGGTTATTGAAACCCCAACCTTGGAATATAAATGTGAAGACAGGGGAAGTTACTTTTAAAAAAGAAGATTGAGTTATATTTATTGAAAAAACTTCAAAAGGATACTTAAAGACAGCATTGCTTGAAGTTGAGTATTGAAGAGAATTATAGAAGCATGAGAAAAACGTATTTATTCGTTGTATTTGTTGCATTTTTTGCCTTTACTGCCAATGCACAATATCGATTTCCGCCTGACAAAGACCTGAAAGGCTATCTTTTTGTTTATTTTACCGGAAATGCTAAGCAAGATGAACAAATTCATTTTGCTATAAGCAAGGATGGTTTTCATTATTTTGCGTTGAATGATAATGAACCGGTATTAAATTCTGCAGAAATTAGCTCTACCGGTGGGGTCCGTGACCCTCATATTTTGAGGACGCAGGATGGGCGGCATTATTACATGGTGGCGACGGATATGGTATCCGGAAAGGGCTGGAATTCCAATAGAGCCATGGTGTTGTTGAAGTCAGATAATTTGACAGACTGGACACATTCGGTGGTTAATATTCAGAAAAAGTACGAAAATCAGGAAGACTTAAAGAGGGTATGGGCACCCCAAACCATTTATGATAGGGAGAAAGAATCCTATATGATTTACTGGTCGATGAAATATGGGAATGGTCCGGATGTGATTTATTATGCTTATGCTAACAAGGATTTTACGGATTTAAAGACTAAACCACAACCATTAATTCCTAAAAATAAAAAATCCTGCATTGATGGAGATATCATTTATAAAAACGGCATTTATCATCTGTTTTATAAAACGGAAGGGCATGGAAATGGGATTAAACATGCGATGACGGATAATTTGACTTCAGGGAATTGGATAACACAAGATGATTATAAGCAACAAACGAAAGATCCCGTCGAAGGGTCCAGCATTTTTAAGCTCAATCATACAGACAAATATATTCTAATGTATGATGTATATACCAAAGGGCGCTTTGAATTTACTATAAGTTGTGATTTGGATCAATTCCATTCGATTGATGATGAGATGAAGATGGATTTTCACCCCAGGCATGGAAGTGTTCTTCCTATTACAGCAAGTGAGATGAGACACCTGACAGAAACGTATGGAGTTCCGGATGGATATTCATCTCTAACGCATCACAATCCTATCATTGAAGGCTATTTTGCTGATCCCGATATACTTTATTCCCATAAAACAGGTAAATATTACTTGTATCCTACCAGTGATGGTTATACCGGCTGGTCTGGGCGTAAATTCCGGGTCTTTTCTTCTAAAAATTTAAAAGACTGGCAGTATGAAAATGTAATTTTGGATTTGACAAAAGATGTAAGCTGGGCAAATGATAATGCTTGGGCACCAACTATCATCGAACGAAAACGAGGAAATCAATATAAATACTATTTTTATTTTACCGCCAAACAAAAAATAGGAGTGGCCGTATCTGATCAGCCTACCGGACCTTTTAAAGACTCCGGTAAACCTTTGATAGCACATGCACCTGAAGGAATAAACAGAGGTCAGGAAATAGATCCTATGGTGTTTCATGATAAGGTGCATGATAAATATTATCTGTATTGGGGAAATGGATATGCAGCGGTAGCTGAGTTGAATGAAGATATGGTATCTATAAAGAAGAATTCTATAAAAATCATTACGCCGGATGGAACTTTTCGGGAAGGGATATATGTTTTTTACCGAAAGGGAAAGTATTACTTTATGTGGTCTGAGAATGATACCAGAAGTCCGGACTATAGCGTGCGATATGGTGTTTCTGACTCACCCGTTGGCCCTATAAAAGTGCCTGAAGATAATATAGTCATTCAAAAAGATCCTTCCAAGGGAATTTATGGTACCGGACACAATTCAGTCATCCGCCGTCCGGGAACTGATGATTGGTACATGATCTATCATCGTTTTAGTATTCCTAACGGTATCAAAATGGGAAGAGCAGCCGGTTATCATCGAGAAGTTTGTATGGACAAAATGGAATTTACCGAAGAGGGGAAAATAAAGCAGGTACATCCATCTCTCTAAAGGTGTATTGGTCGGATTATGCCAACCTCTAAGAGGAAAAAATGACGAAGAGTATCCATTTAGAATAACGAAAAAGCGAATTTATGAAGAGAATATATCGATTAGGTTGGGGATTGCTGGGACTATTTTTAATAATAAATTTTTCTTGTTCTTCTACAAAGATCGGAGCTGTTGATAGACCTGAAATTTCTTCTCCCGCCTCTGATTATATTAAGGCGTTGTCGCGATTTGAACCCTGGGCAGAATCAGTATGGCATTCCTATCGGGGACTTCCCCATTCCGGCTATTTTGGGGACGGCCTTTCTCATGGAAATGGAGGTATTAGAGGAACTTGTGGCATAGCATTGAGCTATGCAGTGTTGGTACGTGCACAACCGAAAAGCCCCAAACGAGAAAAAAGGTTGAGGAGAATAAAAGAGACATTACACTATGCTGCTCAAACCCATCAAAGTGGACCAGATGCTGTTGTCGCTATAGATGGGAAAAAATGGGGAGTAACCGGGCAATCTTCTTTAGATGATGGAAAAGGATGGCAAAGCTCTATGTGGGCAGCTTCCTTAGGTTTTGCTGCTGCCTTAGTAGAAGAAGAGTTACCTGAAAGCGTTGTAAGGGAATGTAAGCGAGTGGTGGCAGCTGAAGCCAATTGGTTATCTAAAAAAGCTCCCGCCTCCGGTTATAAGGATGATACTAAAGCAGAAGAAAATGCATGGCAGTCGAATGTTTTGGCTTTGGCCGCCTCCTGGTTGGTAAAGAATCCTCATCATGAAAAATGGTTGATTTCTGCCAAGCGCTATTTAGCCAATACCTATACTGTGCCCTCTGACACCTCAGGTACTTTGAAAAACTGGATTAAAACTCAAACGCTTTTTCCCGATTATGCATTAGAGAATCATGGATTTTATCATCCAACCTATCAGATGGTCGCCGGTATGTCTTTGGGAGATGCTTATGTGATGGCAAAAATGATTAATCCAAAGATGGCTAAAAAATTGCAGCCTTTTGCGGAACATAATGTCTTGCCGGTTTGGCATTTTATGAAACCTCTGGTCTTGGATTCCGGAGAGTTGGCATATCCTTCCGGACTAGACTGGTCATTGCATGATTTCGAACATATTTCGTATTTATCCTGGTTAGCTACTCATTTTAAAGCACCCGTAGCCCAATGGGCAGAGCCTCGTCTGGCCAAGCAGATTTTATATCGACAGAAGGTGAATGGAGACGGTCGGTTTGTAGGCGAAAGTTGTCCGGATGGCTTTTACCGGGAAGCTGTAGAAGCTCGACGAGTGGCGATGGCTTATTTGCAAGATGAAATTGGTGACTTCCCTGATGATTCCGGACATGCTCCTACTAATGGAATCTATCATTATCCGGATGTAGGGTTAATTGTCCAACGTTCAAATCAAGCTCTTACAACCGTAAGCTATGGCCTTCGAACACTGTCGTTGGTTTATCCATTAAAAGGGAAAAATGCAGCTCAACGTTTTTTGGTATCTCCTAATACTTCAACGCTCATCGGTCCGAAGGCCGAGAATCAACTTCTTTTGTTTACCAAAACAGACAATAGTTTTTATGCTGAAATTCTTCAAAATAGAAAAGGAGTAAAACAGAAGGTGGTCATCGATAGTAAGCCCTCGGCGATAGTTTATTTCAAAATACCTCTGAAGTCTTCCTCACAAAAGATGGGGAAATGGCTCCTAACTGCCGTTGAGAATGATCCTTTGACAGGAGGAATAAGAAAGGTTTTTTGTGGAAAGGAGGCAGTACAGATAAAGGAGCGCTCGGGAGATTCTTTCTCCTCCAGGCAATCCAATTGGATCAATATTGACAACTGGATGGGGTTTGTTACCCTCCCCAAAGGAACCTTAACTTATCAGGGAGCAAGTAAATACAATCGGAATGGAGCTGCAGAAGATACACTTTATTATCAACCCAAGGAGAATAAGAAACCTATGGCTGTCATTGTATTACCCGGGGTGGATAAGGAAACCACTCTGAAAGTGGCCAAAAAAGCTACGTTGGAAGTGAAGGATAAAAAATGTCAAGTGTCTTTTGAATGGCCGGCAGGGGAACAGCGAATAGTTACGGTCAATTTATAGGGAGTTATACGGTTTGTGGTCTTCACGAATCTTCAACTTGTTAAAGTCATATTAATGTCAAAAAACGCTTGTTTTACCTCTTATGCGGGCGATTATTCTCGATTTTCCAGACCTTTGTACCTTGTAAAGTTATTATTCCCTTAGGAATGATGATATAATAACGTGGGAGAAAAAAGCAATTTTAAATATAAAAGAGGAAATGTCGTTGCGAAGGACAGAATCATATTTAACTATTTTGATGCTTTTTTTAAGTTGTTATTATGCGGAGGCACAGACCTATTCAAAGGATACTTTGGTGAATGGAGAAGATTTGAATCCGGTAGTGGTTACGGCAACGAAAAGTAGTCGTAAATTAGCTGATGTACCTATGCCTGTAGATATTATCGGGCAGGAACAAATTCAATCCTCCGGCTCCAACCGGCTGGACGAATTGCTTTCTGAACAAACAGGGTTGTCTATTGTTAATGACCATGGTTTTGGAGTACAGATGCAGGGACTAGGACCGGAATATACGTTAATTCTTGTCGATGGCGAACCTGTTATTGGACGGACTGCAGGAACCCTGGATTTAAAACGGATTTCACTGAGTGATGTAGAAAGAATCGAAATATTAAAAGGCCCCTCTTCCAGCCTTTACGGATCTGATGCACTTGCCGGCGTGATAAATATTATTACGAAGGAAGGATCAAAAAGCGGGATTAAATTTCGTTCGGAATATGGGACCAACCATGTTTTTGATAACACCTTGAAAGGAACCCTAAATCTGGGAGGAAAAGGAACGTTGTCGCTTTCAGCCAACCGATATAGTACAGAAGGGTATGATTTATTGCCTCATAAATATGGTAAAACCGTCAATCCATATGTGGATTATACCTTTAGAGGGAATTTAAATTATCAAATAACACCTCAATTAAAACTCCAGCTAAGAGGTCATTATTTTACGCAGAGGCAGGATAATGATTATCTTGTAAATACAGTGAAAGATTCAATTGTGGTACAAGGAGACGGGAAAGAGCAAGATGGGCGAATAGCTCCCATACTTACATATAAATTTTCTTCCAATTGGAAATTAAAATTACGCAGTTATTGGTCTCAATATAAAGCTGGCAAGGACTTGAGTGATATTAAAATGGATACCTCCTATGAGCATACTTACTTTCATCAGCGCATGTGGAAGGAAGAATTACAATCTCAAAATATTCTTAATCAACATCAGGTCTTAACGACCGGAATAGGATTTGTTTATCAAAAACTGGATGCTTCCCGCTATCAGGGAATGAAGGGAAGGATAGATTACTATTTATATGGGCAACATGAATGGCACCCGAATGCAAATTGGAATATTTTAACCGGTTTGCGATTAGATGCTTCCTCTAATTATGACCCTCAGCTCAGTCCGAAAATAGCAGCACAATATAATTTGGACAGCCATTGGAAATTTAGAGCCTCTGTAGGGATGGGCTATAAGGCACCTGGCTTTAGACAGCTTTATCTGGATTTCACAAATAATGAAGTGGGTTATACTGTTTTAGGAGCGAAGGTGATGAAAGAAGCCATTGCTGAAATGGGAGCGCGGGGACAAATTGCCAAAACAGATACCGCCAAGCTGAATACAAATCTCAAACCGGAGACTTCTATTGCTTACAATCTGGGAGCAACTTATCAGGCTACTGCCGGCTGGAAAGTGAATGCCAATTTATTTAGGAATGATATTAAAAACTTGATAGATACCCGTGTTGTAGCTATGAAATCGGATGGTGCTCCGCTTTTTGGGTATCATAATATTCATCGGGTTTATACAGAAGGTATTGAGCTGGGGGTGAGTGTTCCTCTTTTTGATTATAAAATGAGGGTGAGCTTGGGCTACCAGTTTTTAATAGCAAAGGATAAAGATGTGATTGATTCTATTCAAAAGGGGAAGGTCTTTAAGTGGGTAGGATCCGGAGCGGATAGAGTGTCTAAACCCATGAGTGAATCGGATTATGGTGGGTTGTTCAACCGGTCTCAAAATACCTTTAATTTGAAGGTTTATTATAGCTATAAATCTTGGTCATTTAATTCGCGGCTTATTTATCGTGGCCGTTTTGGATTTATGGATACCAATGGGAATTTGGTGTTGGATGAAGAAGATAAATATGCGCCCGGTTATGCCTTGGTTCATGTGGATTTAGCTAAAGAATTATGTTCCGGAAAATTGAAAATAGAAGGTGGAGTGAAGGATTTGTTTGATTATACCGATCCGAAACATTTACCTTATATCCCGGGACGAAATTTTTATATCAGCGCGACTTTTCATCTTTTTTAATACTTATACATTGCAAACACTAAAAATTAAATTATCACTATGAAAAAAGCAAACGTTGTTCAACTTAAAAATGTGTTTTTGATTGCCTTGCTCTCATCTATCTTTATTTTTCCCTCTTCTTGTTCTGACGATAACGATGATGTGCCGGCGCCTCAGCATACGCTCGATTCTGTCTTTGTAGATACGCTGGATGTTGGATACGTGAAACCTATCGGAGGACGCGATTTTGAAATGGATACTACGAATCATTATGTGCTTTTTGATTTGAACACAGGAGAAGTGATTCCTACAGAAGATTCTGTAAGTACCAAATGGGATATTGGGTTTTATGGACCTTACGTTTTCGTTGGTAAAGATATGATCCTCAATAGTGGTATTCATGGACCCGGTTCTGTGAAAGCGCAAATAGTTAATAAACCTTTTAATGAAGTGTTGACTGCACCATCTGAAGGATATGAAATGGATAATCAGAATAGTAACGTATTTAGTAATATACCTAATTACCAGCCTGATACTCATTTAATTATTCCAAATGATTCCGTGACTTACCTGATTCGTACGAATGAGGGGAATTTTGTAAAGTTTAAATTAATAAATCTTTATAAAGGCAAACCATCAGAAAGTGAGCTGGATTTTAAGTCTTCTATCTTGGGTTTTTACTCCTTTAAATATGTAATTCAACGCAACGGAACCCAAAATTTTACTGAAAAATAAATGATATCGTCATGAAAAGAAATAAATTGAATTGGTTTTTATGTGGTTTGGGAGCAATCGTATTTTTATTTTCTGCTTGTTCTAAAGATGGGGATGAGGCTGCTCAGCCGGATGAGGGAGCATCGTTATCTTCTGTATTGATAAAAAATCTACCTGCTGATCCATCCACTAGAGATTTGAACGACGGAACGCCTATTGGCGCAGATCATAGATATACCTTCTTTCGTTTTAGCGATACTACAGTTGTGTTGTATGATAGTGTGGCAACAGATCGCTCAGACTCTGCTAGCCAGAAATGGGATATTGCTTTCAGAGGAACCAGTATCATTCTTAATGATGGCAAGAATGGCCCCGGAACCGTAGAAGCACAGATCGTCAATCAACCCCTGAAGAAACTGAATGAAGCACCTGAAAGTGGATATAAAACGGGAGATGTGTTTCAATCATGGTATAGCTATAATCCTCAGAAACATGTAATTACTCCTAAGCCCGGTTATCTTTTGGTGATTCATACCAATGATGACAAATATGTGAAAATGCAAATAATTGGCTACTATAAAGACCTGCCTGATAATCCGACGGTGAAAAGTCATCAACGTTATTATACTTTTCGTTACGTTATTCAACAAGATGGGAGCAGGAGTTTTGAGCAATAGCCGGTAATATTTGGCATGGTGAAAGAATACTCATTTTGGGCTACTGGGGGACGAAAATACACGGAAAGACGGTGTTGTAGGATTTTGGGTCTCCATAGTTAATGAGATTGAGCATGCTCAATTCTCATAAATTGTCTTCAACTTCTTTTTGAATTTTTTCAATGTTAATTTCAACGTCCTTCTCTTCCAAGTATCTGATTATTATTTTATTTCACCTGCTCCTTTAGCTTCAGCTTCTATCCTGTTTGAATGAATGGTATCAGATAGATACTTATAGGCTGAATTAGGTTGACTCAAGAGATATTAGGTGACTATCCTCTGTTGAAAGAAGAACATATTAAATCTGTTTTTTGATCTTCGCAATTCAAAAAATATCCGTAAATTTGTTATCATGCAAGTACAGTTGACCATAGAATTTGATAAATTAGTCCAACTCGCTAAGCAGTTGTCTTCAAAATAATGGATCAAATTTCTCATCATCTGTAGTCATAGAATTGATATGTCGGATTGAAATGATAGTAGCTGCAATATCTCTTTAAGCCGGACTTCATCGGTTATTGTAGCAATTTTGCTCATAAGATCAATCTTTTTGTATTTTTGTATTAAAAGTAGAGTAATGGCAATTATTAGGCTTAAAATAAATGAAAAAAGCAAAGCAGGGAGAAATTTCATGCTCTTTCTAAAACAATTTATAAAGAACAATACCAAAGCGATAGAAGTAGTCCGTGAGCCTAATGCCGAAACAATGCAGGCCTTGGAAGATTCCCGACAGGGGAAAAACATGATAAAAGCAAAAAATGCCGAGGATTTAATCCGTAAATTGAATGTTTAATGTATTCAATTAGTGCGACAAACAAATTTAAAAAGGACTACAAAAAATGTAAGAAGAGAGGGTTAAAAATATCTTCGATAGATGAATTAATCCGAGTCTTAGAAAAGACAGGTGAGGTTCCAGCGGAATATAAGCCCCATAAATTGAGGGGTAATTATAAAGGCTGTTGGGAGTGTCATATTCAACCGGATTGGCTTATGATTTGGGAAAAGACAGAAGATATTAAACTGATATCTCTCATTCGTACAGGATCACATACGGATTTATTTTAAGGTAGTATTTTTTCCGAACCTAAAAAAACTTTACTTCCCCGGCAATTTAAACCGCATCACTACTTCTCCGGTTTCTTTATCAATTTCTACTTTTTGGTCTTTCATTCCCGAATCTTTTCCTGTCGTCATTTTCATCAGTCCGGACAGAAAATCCATCCCGGAATTCAGGATGCTTTCCATATCTTCTGATTGTGAGAAAGGTGCTTGAGAAGTTGTTTCTTTATTTTCCTTGGAAGCGGGTTCTTCTTCCGGGGGAAGAGGCTCTGCTGCTGTATCCATTTTTTACAATAGCCTCTTTTCTTCAAAAGGTAAAAGTGAACAAACAAATTTTTAAGGGCTATTTTTCATTTATTAAAGGAGTATCTACCCGGGATCTTGATTTACATGTTGCTATCCATTCTTCTTTTGTTGATATTGAGGATGGATTTCAATATTATTCGGCTTTGGAAAATTGTGATGTCTTTCTCACTTTTAACAAGAAAGATTTTTCAAGACATCAAAGAAAGGAACTACCCTGCCTTACTCCTTCGGAATTTCTGGAAGGGCTGAAATTCTGACGTATTTCGCATTTTATATAGCTAAAGAAGGTTTTCAGTCAGGATACTCATGGAGACAAAATTTTCTTCATCCTATAATTCCTGAGCTTTATCCTTTTTCGCACAACGAACTGTTCTTTTACTACTTTAAATCCCATCTTTTCAAAGAAAGGCCGTCCTGTGATACTGACGTCTGCAATGATTTCGGATTGTTGTTGGCATAAGGCAATTTCTTCAATAGAAGCGTAGAGTCGGGTTCCAATGCCTTGCCTTTGTGCTGCTTTGTGCACATAGAAGAAATCAATATAATTATTCTGTCGAAGTGTGGCAAAACCAAAGATGCGATCCTCGTTTTCAGTAACGATAACATATTGCTCCTTAAGCATCTCCTTCCAACGTTTTTTATCTTTTCCTCCCGAGATCCATACGGCTAATTGTTCGGAATTATAATCTTTGGCACAAACCGCCTGGATAGTATGCACAAACAATTCCTGAAGTTTGGGCAAATCGCAGAGGTTGCTCTCCCGGAGGCTAAACATAAACGGCTTTTCTACAAAATTAAGAGATATTGATGAATATTGTAGTCATTTGGTAGATGTTTATCATCCCCTTGTAGCTCTCTTGTAGCCTTTTTAGGAAGGCTATTTTCTTAAAATGCATGAACTTTGCCTGATAAGGATGAAAAAATTAAAGATGAAAACGAGACAGGGAAAAGTTACACTCAATAAGCAGCAGATGATAGAGACCTCCGGAGAATGGCCTTATCAATCCTTTCGTTTGCCTATTGAAGAAATTGAAGCTGTGTATGTGGAAGTTGATACTAACCTAAACAAAAATCTGGTATTGATCGACCCTTTTTATCATCATGCCATTCCCTTTTCTTTTAAAGGTTTTACAGTGTTTTATCAGCAACTCTCTCAAATATTAAGAGGGGATGATTTCTCATTGCAGACTGACTTGCCCCGGGGGAAACCATTCAAAATCCGTCTTTGGAAGAAGATCAAGAAACAGAATTATACTTTGTTGGAAGGTACTTTTGAAGATATTGGAAAAGGCTTTGAAGTGCAATCTCCGGAGAAAGTATTTATTTCCTGGGATTGCCCTTTGGAAGAACTGAAGAAGAAGCCTGTGGTGCGTATTCGACCCAATTCTTTTGGGAGCCATACCCTCGATTTTACACAGGCTGTCCGGTTAGGGAATATCGTATTAGAAGATTTTACTGCAGTTTGTTTTCGCGACCGGGAAGATATGCCTATGTTGCATTTCAATAGTTGTTGTTGTCATCAACAAAACGACGACCAAAGTTATATGGACTTAAAAAAGGCATTGACGGCATGTACCGGTGTGCTTCATCCTGATGGCTGGGAAAGGAAAGATCAAAATGCACTGGTTTTCAGTTTCGAAGAGATCCATTTCAGCTTGAATTACAACTACAACAGTGAACATGGTTTTGAATTAGGAGAAACGCAGTTTCATATTACCAATGAAAGACCTTATGAGACCTTGTTGATTGATGAGGCATACGAAGCCGGGATTCAGGTTTCCGATTATGTGATTCTCCCGGAAAAGATCTATATTCAAGGCAATTATAAAAAGAACAAAAGGGTCAAAAGATATCCGCAGAAGCTGGCTGAAATTACCGAAGGGCGTGTGGTCATCTGGTACGACCAACCCAATAAGAAAATTGGTTTTGCCGGAAATAAAAAATGTCAGGTTTTTGATGAGGACGAGATTGAAAGCATCGGCATTGCCAATACTTTACCGGCAAAAGGGGCTGGAAGAGCCGATTTGACCTTAGAGATGAAAGAGCGGGAATACAATAATGACCTATTGAGCGGAAGCTGCTATGCATTTGATAAATCTGTTCATGACATCCAAAAAATAACCGGAAAGGAGGTGCAATTTCTACCTGAATCAATGGATTGCTAAATACCTTCTTCCTTTTCTTAAAATAAAAAAATGAAAATATTACCCTACTTATCGCTATTGCTTTCTGTTGTGCCCATAACTTCTGTGAAGGCGCAGATTACCTATATAATAGATGGATTTTCTGACCAATATTATGCGCGTGAATATATCAGTGAAACCAACCGGGCTATAAATCCATCCTATGCTTCAGGATGGATTGCCGTTTTTGACAAAAGAGACGATGATACGCTTCTGAAAGTTGATGTCAAGCGACTGAATGGATTTATCGAAAAAGGTCCGACACAGGGGAATGATGTGCCTTTACCCTATAAAAAACAAGAGGCCGTATTCTATGAAGACATCAACTTTGACGGAAAGAAGGATTTTGCCATCAAAGATTGGACTCATCAAACGGATCATTATCTTAACTATCAAATCTTTTTGGCGGATAAAGCGGGAATTTTCACTTATAATAAGGATTTCTCCAAACTTACCCGTGGGGAGAGAGGAATGTTCGAAATTAAGAAGGAGCAACAAAGGCTAATTCTCCATAAAGGACCTTATTACTATTCTTCTTTTAAAGAAGTCTATGCCGTGCAAAACAATAAACCATTGCTGATGTCGTCCGACAAACGGATGAATCCTACGCCCAATGATCCTTTTGTAGTGGAAACAAAAGCTGATAGAGAAGCCCCTGATAGTCCCTTAAGAAGGGCAGATGCCACCTACCTTTATGCCAAAGATAAAAAGATAGATACCCTTTTATTTTTTACTATTCCCAAAAGGCAAAAACAGGTACTTCTTTTTGCATACGACAACCGCCTTGTCTATGTCTTAGAGAAGTCGGACAGCTCCATTGAATTTGACTATGGAAGATCAGAGAACCAATATTTTACTTACGATCCCGATTCGAATAAGAAAATTCTTCGTTTCCAAAAAGGTGTTTATGCCCTTTATGAAACGGAGGCCGGAGTAGGTATAGATATTCATTCCGGAGGGAAAACATATCATTGGAAGGGGGACAAGACTACACAAAAGGGAAGGCTAATGGCCTGTTTGCATGCAGAAACAAAAAACGTACACTACATTTCTAACTTTAAGGTGGATATGCCCAATAGTCCTTATTATGGCAAGGTTTTCGTAGAAGACAAAGCTGATAAAGATTATTTGTCCGGTGCCGGATGGGTGGGTATATATAATAAGCAGGACGATAAGGAACTCATCAAAGTGGAATCTCCCAATTTATTCGTGTCTTTGCACAAGGGGCAGGTAAAAGCCAATGTTCAAAAGCTCCCTTATGGCGAGCAAAGTGTGATCATTTATGAAGATTTTAATTTTGATGGGAAGAAAGATCTGGCGGTCAGTGATGGAAATAATAGCTGCTATGGCGGTCCTTCTTATCAAATTTATCTGGCGGATGGGAAAGGCTTTACACACAGCGAATCTTTTACCCAATTAGCGCAGGAATATTGTGGTATGTTCAGGGTGGATGCAGAAAAGAAAACCCTCTCCACAATGACAAAGTCCGGTTGTTGCTGGCATCAGTATACTACTTATAAAGTTAAAAACGATAAACCCTATCCTGTAAAAATCGTAGAGGAAGACGCTTCCGGAAGTGGTCTGACTGTAAATTATACCGTTTCAGAACGGAAAAACGGCACAATGGTCGAACAGCATTATCAAAGATTGAACACTGCTATTTTTACCAATGGAGATGGTACTTATGCCGATAATCTTATGACCATCTACACCTTTAAAAATGGGAAAAAAATGTATTTATTCTATGATCAGGATTGGGAAAAGGCTTATTATGTCTTTACGAATGCTGAAGGGAAAATTGAGCTGTTGTATGACGGTGAAATTCGACAAAATGCAAAAGAATATTGTGCAGAATTTGAAAACAAAGGCGTAACCTATAAAATTTATCAAGACCGTCTCGAGGTTATTGTAAATGGGAAAACGCATATCTTAAAACCGGTAAATAAAGTTCGCGGAATCGGTGCGTTTTTGGGATAAAAGAATAGTCGGATTTTATAACAATCCTTCTCAACTTTCGGATAGTTATGACTTTCTTTCTTAAAATGTGTATCAAATTGTGTACAAATTTAAATTTAAGTCCATGAAGGTAGTATCCCAAAAAGTGTGTAAGAGTCACCATCACTAATGCGATTGCTAAGCTTGTCCTTTTTTTCTGCTCTATGCGGCTGTTCAGTCTCTTAGCAAGCTGCTTGTAAAGATTGGCATCAGCTCTACGGTTCGGATATATGGTGATTGGTATTTCCGTGGTACAAGTTAAAATTAAAGTCCTATTGGATAGATGGGAATTGGGAATTAATCTCTTTTCAAAACTTCCCAGTATCCTGTCTTCCCCCCTATCCGCTTAATGAACTCTTCTTTTTTTAGGTTTTGAATATGTTTTTGGATAGCAGATTCATTAATATCTAATTTATCAGCTAATTCCCGCCGTGAGATCCTCGGATCCTTCATTATATGGGTCAAAACTTCTTTTTGTCGTTTAGTTAATATCCTTTGACCACCTCTTTGACCACCTCTTTGACCACCTCTTTGACCACCTCTTTGACTATTCATTTCCTCTTCTGCCGGAAAAATCATTCTTAAAAAATTTTCGGAAAATTGGAAAGCCTCCTTTCCATAGTTCTCCAAAATCCTGGGGATACCGGAACCCAATTGTTCTACCATATCTAAATCTTTATAAACACGCATTAATTCTTTATTCTTGGGGATGGAATAACCTTCAAAGAATTCATTCTCACTAAGACTTTCCGGTAGAGATCCAGTAGAGGTAATCTCAATGCGATCAGAAAAGATTTCAAATTTAGGAGGAACTTCCCGGGTATAGTCATTATGCACAAATGCATTAATAATAGCTTCTCTTAACGAAACTTCATTCCATAATCGGGATTCCTCTCTTTCTTTGGCTGTTATTTTTGCGGAGGTTCGATTTTCAAGATCTATCTTATTCAGAACATTTTTGGTAGCTTTAATCAAAGAACAATAGCCATATTCATTATTTTCAACAAGGTCAACCCGGTTTACACCTGCATATTTTGCAACTTTAATTGATACATTATTCTCATCTGCTAAAAGATATGCTGCATAGTTTAGTTTCCCATCTTCTGTGGTAAGCTCTAAGTTTCTTTTAAATTTATTGTTTAGCGTTTTTTGGCTCTCTTCATAATAAATACGAAGTTGTTCAAAATTTAAATCCTGACGATGTGCTTTAATCTTCCCAATCGAATTACGTGTTCTACTAGAAAAAAGTTTATCAATCTGTTTTTGTGGCATAGGTTCTGCCGCAGTACCAATTCGTTCAAAACAGCCCTTTTCGGTCATCCCATATTTCTTTTTGAAATACGGTTTTTCGCTCCCACTGGCCACAATAATTTTTATAATTTCCTTCCCGTTTCGTTGTTCTGCGACTACGTCAAATAGTCCTAAAGCCGAAGGAGAGATATTGTGTTTTATTCGATCTTTAATTCTAAGCATATCTCGATCTCTTTCTTTCACCCCAACGGTTTTGCCTGTTTTATCAATACCTATATAAATCAATCCTCCCTCTCTGTAATTAAGAAATGCGACTACTTCCTTTTCCAGGTCAACATTCTTGTTTATTTCAACTTTATATTCTATGCGGTTAGTTTCAGACATATCTCAAGTAACTATTGAATAATTATGTATCGTCATTCTTTCTTTTGCTCTCCTCTCAATATCCGATTATTCGCTCATTTAGCTCTCTTTTATAATGCATAAATTTATGCATAACGATGTAATCTACGCATTGTGGAGAATGTTTAGCTAATTCCAGGTTAAATAGCAGTTTTTGTTTATCGGCCATACACGATCCCCATTTGGTTTTCATCTTTCTTACTCGCCATTCTCTCCAAGGCTTTCCTGTTCTATTTTCCCATTTTTCAATACATTCCGGTAAGATGGCTTTCAAATAGGCACGATAGAATTCTTCAAACTATTATTTCGATATTCTCCGGATCATCGAAATATGGGCATCACTAATGCGATTGCTAAGGCTGTCCTTTTTTTTCTGCTCTATGCGGTTGTTCAGTCTCTTAGCAAGCTGCTTGTAAAGATTGGCATTTCCATGATACAAGTTAAAATTAAATTCTACAATCCTTTATTATCAAAGGTAAAGTTTTTCATTAAACTCCTAAAAAAATCCTAACCCTACTCCTGCTTCGTAACATAATCCTTCTTTTCGCGGCATTTAATAAGCAGATTTATTAACTTTTCATTCTCTGAAGTTAGTGACTTCAGCTTTTCTTCTTTCATTTTAAGTGTCTCTTCCAATAATTCGATAATTTTTTCTTTAGACTTGGACACTTCTTGACAATAATTAAGCTGGATTTTAAAACCCTCGTCCTCTTTTTTTATTATTTCAGGGTCTTCTATTTTTTTGAGTGCTTCGCCTTGAGAGACTAGCATCTGGTCTTTCCCTGTTAGTAGCCAGGTAGCATTTATTTTTGGAAAATTATTTACAGTGTTCTGTATTATCTTCAACCCAACTTTGCTTCTCCCTTTCTTTATTTCTGTTAACAGGGAGTTGCTTATGGATACTCTTTGTGAAAAGTCATGAGCGCTTCTAATTTTCTTTTCCTGGACTAAATAATTATAAAACACTAAAAATCTGTCGGTTATACTCTCCATTATAAAAAAATTAAAATACACTGTATTTTTTAATTGGCTATATATACAGTGTGTTGTATATTTGGTTTTTTGCTGGTTCAAAAACCAAAGCTAACCAAAAAATATATAAAGAGTAATTAAAATTTAAGTTATGGAAGGTGTAATCATTACAGTCCCCAAAGATGAACTCAAAGAAATGATTTCTCGAGCAGTGGCGGATGTGCTCATTAAAAAAGAAGAGATCAATCAAGATCAGGAAGCTCCTGACTCCGAAATTATGCAAACAGAGGAACTCTGTAAATATTTGAAAATGAAACGATCTGCAGTTTATCAATTAACTACATACAAAAGAATCCCTTATTTCAAAAGAGGGAAAAGAATTTTCTTTAAGAAAGAAGAAATAGATGAATGGCTCAGAAACGGTCGAAAAGCTATTGTATTTCGAGGTGAAGAAGAAGATCGACTGACCAACGCAGGAAAATTCATTATTTAATTATAAAAATCTATACTATGAATGCTAATAAAGAAACAATTTCCGAAATTACCAGGGAGAGAATATTTGGACTGTATGCAGGTCAAAGTATTATGGCTTCTGACTGCTTTTTGACTAAACAAGGAAGTTATAGAAAAGAGAAACCGATATTACAAGTTGCTAAAATACAAGGTGTGTTCCTGCATGTTAAGCCACTTTGGGAAATTACAAAAGAAGATGCGATGGAAGCAGTCTTTCGTTTTTCACCTTACGCAAATTGTTTCCGTAGAGAAATCAACAGGTCTTTTATAAAAAAAGAAAAAGAGTTAGAAATTATCTCTACAGGAGAAAGAAGATTTCACTTTAAAATGTGTTTCATTTCCGGAATGGTCGATTTTGTCAAAACGGAACAAGGAGAAGATTTATCTAATAATCTGGATCACTTATCATATTTTGATTATCTCAGATCAAAGGGTTACGCATTGCCGGCATTTGGCTATAGCGTTGAAGAGTTGAGGGCACAAAGTGTCTTTTGGTTGTCCGATTGTGAGAGTAGTAGGGAATCGCAGAAGGATGCCCTAATCGAACAGATTTAAATCTCGCTTTATGAATAAGTCGGGGTTAGAGAAAAATTACCATGCTATTCAACATCACAAGGATAGAAATGAGGAGAAGAGGATTGTTAAGGATAGGAAGGAAAGTAAACAAAAGAAGAGAAGCTCAGCTACGCTAGTTATCCCCAATAGGACGACATACATGAAGGTAGGGAATCCAAGGGATAGGATGGAATCTTCGGAAATACCAAAAGATGTAAAGTTCTTTTCGGTGTTTTCCCCTGTACAACTAAAAATTGTGGTGTACCTGATGAAAGAAATTCAGGAATTCATTAAGCCCCAGTTAGAGGATTTAAAGTCTTACAAAGAAAATAGGACGGTTGAAAACCGGAAAAAATTAATAGCAAAGCATAAGAACCGTATCGAGCAAGTAGGGGATTCTTATTTCTGTGATATTCCCAAAAAGTTATTTGTTTCCGGTAGAAATTATGGCAGATTAGAAAAGGAAATACAATCGTTGGCCTGGATTCCTGTTCAGTTAGAAACGCGCCATCCAAAGACCAATGAGCGGGTGCTAGAGTCAACTACATTGTTTACCATTTATGAGTATTTAGAATCAAAGAAAAAAAAGAAAAGAACAGTCTCAATTAGAATTTCCAGGGAAGTCTTAATGCTTTTAACACGGATTACTGTTGCTCCAAAAGGGAAAGCACAATGGGATGTTGATTATTTTAATAAGGTCAATTTTGACGTAATACTTCGTAGCAGGAAAGCTTACACCGGGCTTCTTTATTATTATCTGTGCCCGTGGCAAAATAGGACTGGTTGGCGGGTAAAAATAAGTAAACTAAGGAGGCTGCTTGGAATTCCTGAGACCAAATACAAAAGGAATATTTATTTCCTTAATAGCGTTTTGAAGCCCTCAG
Organism: uncultured Chitinophagaceae bacterium; assembly: GCA_964647485.1. Taxonomy (GTDB): domain Bacteria; phylum Bacteroidota; class Bacteroidia; order Chitinophagales; family Chitinophagaceae; genus FW021-bin31. The sequence continues at coordinate 134,610 of CAZYHV010000006.1, forward strand.
CTACGGAACTACGAGAAGTCGGAGATTTTTGGTTTGATGCTAATCTTGATGGAGAATTTGTGAATTTTAAAATTATGAACACTGCAAGATTAGAGAAAGTGCAAGAGAAGATTGATCTCTTTAATTCTTATCTCAAATCAGTCCATTTAACTCATGAACAAATCAAGACACTTCAGAAGATTGTAACTCATCCCAGGAACCATAACAGAGCAAAGAATATCGTCACTAAGTGTTTTGAAGAATATAATAGTCAAACGAATACGATGAATCATATTAAAAAGTTGGAAAAATACATTTACATCGCCCTAAGAAGGCTGGAAGATAGCCTCTAAGTTTAGTAATTCAGTTTATTAATCCCGAAATGCACCAAATTGTAACAGAAACATGCACCAAATAATAACACCCCCTCTTGAACATGCACCAAACTATAACATAAATGCACCAAATAATAACAATTTCGCTAAAATGAAAATCCAAAAACATTGATAATGAATAACTTATTAGATCCATTTACGAAGCGACAATATACAATCTGATATATAAAGACAATTAAAGAACACAACGTGGAAAATTTGAAGTTTTATTATAAAAAAAAGGGAAGAAATAGGCTGTTTTTCGTGATTTTGGATTGTTTTGAGAAAATCCTTAAAAATGAAGGGATCAAAAATGCACCAAATTGTAACAAACATAATTCAGCAAACTCTATTTCGCTTTCATTTTATGTGAAAGTGCACCAAATTGTAACATGACAAGGAGATAATTTGTTTATATTCAAGCCGCTATACACTACACTTCATTTATTTCAAAAAAAAGGGATTGCAATTTTTCGTAGGTCAGGTTTCCTTCAGTTAGCCAAATAAACAGTAGAAAAATTTTATCTTTGTAATCAAATTAAATACTTCCATCATGAGAAAACCATTTTATTCTATTGCTATTTTGAGTGTAATTACGCTCGTGTTAGTGAGTTGTTCCCCCTCTGGTTCCGGAGCTAAAAAATTCTTAGGAACTTGGAAGGATACCGGCAAATCAGAGCATTACAAGATGACAATAATTAAAAAGGGAAAGGGAAATACGTTTAAGGTGGTATCTCCCGGAGCTGTAGGTACAAAATATGAGAAGAGGGATCCTGTTGTATATAAAGGGTTAAAATACAATGCAAATAAAGATGAACTCTATAAAGATAAAGGAGAAGTAATTGAGGTCGTTTATGATGAAGATACTAAAACAATTCAAGGGTTTATGAACCATATGAAGGCTACTTCCCCTCAGAAGAAGGTTGATGTGAATAAGTAAAATTGGTATAATGTCTTATCAATTCTATGAAGATGCTTATCAATCCGGTTATGGTGCCGAAGCTGCAGATACCGGAGATATGCTTCCAGGTATTCATGCTAAAAATTTTAATTTTTGTGTTACAAATAATTTTTGAAAGGAAGTAAAATAAGTTACTACGCCTTGTTCTGGTAATTTTCGAAAAATCATATTCCTTTCATGTAATAAAAGTATGCATTACCAAATAATATGTATATATTAGCGATCGAAAACCTATTTTTAATCTATGATGCTTCTACAAGACATGTTATCCTGCGTGTTATAATGGACAATAAATGATTAAATTGGGTTTGAGATAAATTGATGAGATAATACCTTCTTCAGCTACTTGTAATCATTTGTAATCGGTTATAAGTATTTGTAAACGATATTGTTTCGTCTATTTATGAGTTACCAGCAATGTTAGGAGACCACAATTAACAACTAAAAACAAAGAATGGCAATGACAGCAAATATGAAAGGGATTTTAACTTCTTATCTTATTGGTGTACCAATTGGACTAATAACAATTCTTATTGTGTTTATAACTCCAGTGACATTGACCGGAGAGGGACTTTCAACAATGGTAATGGTTTCGATTTATGGTAAAGCAATTGTTGGACTAATAGTCTCCTTTTTAATTGCACTTGGAATTAGCGGACATAAAGTAGTTAAAGACTTAAGAAACCAAAAGTCTTTAATCAAAACGTCGTTCCGCTACTCATTGACTGTTAATATAATTATTTGGTCTGTATTTATTCTTCTGACAGTTATGGATAATAGCAAAGACTTCTTGACTTTCCTTCTACCGCCAATAATTGCATTCATCTTTTGCACAGCAATCACGACATTTACTCTCGGACTTATTATTTGTTACACAATTAAAAAAAGAATAACAATTGGGACTTGACAAATGCACCATAATAATAAACACTGCTGGTAACAAACGGTTTTGCGCAAGAGGGGGTAAAGTGATAAAATCGAGGTTTTCGGCTTCGATTGTCGCAAAAAACCGCTTGTTTTTTGCTGAAAAGAATTAAATTAGCAAAAACGCAAGCGTTTTTTGCTTAGGTTCGGGGTTAAACGAAAGTTCCGTCTTCGTTTTCCCCTCCTGACGCAAAGCCGCGAACCGTTAGTGGCAAGCAAACTGTGACACTCAAACAGATAACGAAAATACAAAAATGGATACCAATTTTTATATGACAAACAGACAAAAACTATTGTTTATGGTTAAAGAACTACATAAACGAGGTTTTGAAAAATTGCGAGTGATTCCATCGTTATCACCATCAGGAACTTATTGGCGTTGTGATTTCATTGACGAAACAAAAAAGTTTAACTTTACTGCCTCGAATTGGGTATACTGCCACGAAAAAGAAAATTCAAAAGAAGAAATTAAACTTACGACGCAAGAATTAGCAGACTTGTTCATAAAGGAAAACTTTGAATTCATTGAACATTGCAAAGGAGAAAACAAAGAATATGCAACGTGGTATAGCAAGATGTTAGCACAACTAACAACAAAAGATGAACTTCCATACGCATTTGCAGATAGGGCAATAGAAAAAGGGTTTTGGGAAACATCAAAAAACAATAAAATAAAAATTTTTTCAGACGAAGATAGATACTAAAATGAGCGCTACCTCTCCAATAACAGAAGTAAAATCAGCACTTTTTGGGATTGCAGTTGGAGATGCTTTGGGCGTTCCTGTTGAGTTTAATAGCAGACAAACAATTGCTAAAAATCCGGTAACTGATATGGTTGGTTACGGCACATACAAATTGCCAGCAGGAACTTGGTCGGACGATAGTTCGCTTGCATTTTGTCTTGCAGAAGCATTAACGCAAGACTTTGACCTAAACATAATCGGACAAAATTTTGTGAAGTGGTATGAAAAAAATTATTGGACGCCACGTGGAAACGTTTTTGACATTGGTATTGCAACACGACAAGCTATTTCACGACTTGCACTAGGGGAACAACCAGAACTTGCAGGCGGTTTCAACGAAACAGACAATGGGAATGGTTCCCTAATGCGAATTTTGCCGTTGCTTTTCTACATTCAAGACAAACCGATTAACGAACGCTACGAAATAACAAAACAAGTTTCGTCAATTACGCACGGACACATACGTTCTGTAGTTGCTTGCTTTTACTATCTTGAATTTGCCCGACAACTGTTTTCAGGCAAAGACAAATTCGAAACTTACACAAACCTACAAACTGAATTCACAAATCATTTAACAAGTCTTTCTCTCAATCCGACAGAAATTATGTTGTTTGACAGACTTCTTAAAAACGACATTCACAAACTAACCGAAGACGACATTCAAAGTAGTGGCTATGTTTTGCATACACTTGAAGCAAGTATTTGGTGTTTGTTGACAACAGACAATTACAAAGAAGCCGTTTTGAAAGCCGTAAATTTGGGTAGCGATACAGACACAACAGCGGCTGTAACGGGGGGGCTTGCAGGGCTTTTATATGGACTTGACAACATACCAGCAAATTGGACAAAACAAATAGCAAGAAAAGATGACATTGAAAACTTGGCGGAACGACTTGCCGAAAAGCTTGCCAGCCACTAACAACCAGTTTTGGACAAGAGCCGGTTCACGGGTAAATTGATGTTCTCGTCTTCGATTGTTGCATAAACCGCTTATTTTATGCTTAAAAGCATTAAATTAGCAAAAAATTGAAGCTTTTATTTCAGTGTAGTGGTAAACTAAACGATTCCGTCTTCAAAATCAGCTTCAGCGTATTCTATGTAAAAAACATTTGTGGCAAGTGTTTTACAAATCATTCAAAAATATACTATATCATTTCTGAAATGAAAAATTACAAAATAGATTTCTCTAAATATTTGAATCAAAACAATGCAAAAAATCCTTGGGAATATGTCGCAGAATTGGTAAAAAACACCAATGGATATTATTCGAAAAATCAATTCTTTGTTTGCGAAAATGATAAAGAATTAATTGAGAAATATAACTCGGACGAAAACCGAAAGAAAGAACACAAATTTGTAACCAATCTTTTACCTTCACCTTTTAGGGGCGATATTTTTAACGCCAAGATTTTGATCCTAACTCTAAATCCAGGCTTTAATGAAAAAACAAACCATAACCTTTTCGAATTATTAGACAAAAACGCTCAAAATCAAATTACGGAAAATGGAATTAATAATTTATTGCTCAAGGGTGAACGGATAATCCCCAATGATGCAGTTGAACTGTTCCACAATCAATATTGGAGTGATAAAACAAAAAACATTGTTAACGAGCATAATTTTAATCCTCAAGAGTTAGCGGTTGTCGAATATATCGGTTATCATTCCAAAAATTTTAACCTTACCAAAGGAATTAAAAATCTTGACAGCATTAAATTCACCGAGTTGGTAATTGAGTACATCATTAAAAACAGAAGGGACGATTACTGCTTTGTAATCGCAAGAAATAAGAATCTTTGGGATGAGATTTTAGAACGATATTTGTCAACAGATGAATATAAAGAAAGAGTAACCAGTTTAAACAGCTATCAAAATAGTTCAATAAGTAAAAAAAACATCAAAAATTGGTCGATAATTGAACGAATCAAATCAAATAAAAATTAGTGGAATTACGCCAGCCACTAACATTAGGTAGCATAGCTGAAAGTCCCCAACGATAGCTTCCTCCAGAGGGGGACTTTTGGCTATGCTCTGTTAAGCGTAGACTGGCTTTTTTCTGTTGGTGGATTTAAACCCGGTTTTCGTTGGCTATTGGAGACTTTTCCGGAGATTGGTTTTCATATTGAGACACAATTCCCCTTACCCAACTTGGGGTGGTATATTGTAACTCGGATGTGTTTTTTGCAGGAGGTGGAAGATTGCAGCTTTTAGGCTGCCGGATCCTTGTTCCGGATATTTGTGTTTTCATCTTCATACGTTTTGACTAAAAACCCTCGCCGGTAGGTCGCCACCATCTCCATCCGTCCATGTTTGCATTTCGGACATTGGAAGATATCTATACCAAAATCCTCTAACATACTGTGTATTCCGGTAATACAGTACCAATGATTCCGGTGATATAGTGTCACTTTTTGTGATTTTAATCTTGCAAGGAGAATCGCCCACATTTACTGGATGTCCTGAACGTCATTGCTCCCTTTTGTGAGAGACTTTCTTCGTTTTTATGCAATAAAAGCATGTATTATCAAATAAGTTATGTATGTTAGCAGATGAAAACCTATTTTAACTGGAAATGCTTCTACTTGATATGTTATCCTGTACGCTATCATGAACCATGAACGATTAAGTTGGGTTTGAGATAAAGATAAATCGATGAGATAATACCCTATTTAACTGCTTATAAGTGTTGGAAAACGTTTATAGACGATTGAAAGTAGTATTTTGTTCTGTTTATTTATGCGTTGTCTGCAAGCCGAGTAGAAAATTCCTAAGTAAATAACTGCAATAAAGTAATGAAATTTAAAGTAATTTTTCGCAAGTTTGTGGCATTATGCCTGAACAACAGAATATAGAATATAAAAGTAGTTGGCACAACGAATATCTCAAATGGATATGCGGATTTGCTAATGCCCAAGGCGGTGTGATTGTCATCGGGAAAGATGATGGCGGAAAAATTATAGGCGTTGAAAGTTACAAAAAATTAATGGATGACATCCCAAACAAAATCCGCAACACTTTGGGAATTACGTCAGAGGTCAATCTACACGAAAAAGAGGGCAAATACTTCATCGAAATAATCACACAGCCCTATTCTGTTCCCATTTCAATTCGTGGGAAATACTACTACCGAAGTGGTAGCACCAAACAAGAATTGACAAGGAACATCATTAAACGAATTCTTGTTAAGGAAATCAGGCAGAACTTGGGATGAAGTTATTGAACCTAGGGCAACGTTTGACGATATTGATGAGAAGACAGTAAATTCCTTTACTGAATCGTCTAAAAATAATGGTCGCTTACCAGATACAACAGGATTATCCGTTCCTGAGATATTCGACAAATTGCGGTTGACTGAAAATGAAAATTTAAGGCGTGCCGCTATTGTTTTGTTTGGGAAAGATCTGGGAAAATTCTATCCAAATATTTTTGTAAAAATAGGTCGATTTGAAAAGGATGATGCAGACATTAAATTTCAAGAAGTTGAA